>CAKZUQ010000062.1 GCA_937923325.1 uncultured Bacteriovoracaceae bacterium | reverse complement strand
TCCTATATTTTGGTGTTAAAAACTCTTGTAGGACAACATGTTTAGCAAGATTCTGCAATACTTTATTTGTTAAAAAAAACTCCGAACTCGGGTTATCTTATGCTTTTTCTGGTGCCACTCATCTTTTCCATATTGTTTTAAACCTGAAGAATCGATGGTAATTATTTTCTCTTCATCATCATTTGTTTTGCTCTTTGGAACGGTAGGGATTTTTAAATCTAAGGCCTTACACCTCCTAGATAATGTAGTGTAATCTGGACATCTAATATTCAGATTAGCCATTTTGAATAGTGAGTTTATGAAGCCCTGAAGTTGGCGTAATGGTTGTTTAAAACACAACTTGAGCTCATAGGCTAATCTTATACTGGCGTTAGTATATTCGTGTGGTGTTCCTGTGCCATCATTTATTCTGTTGAGTTCGTACCATTGGGTCTCAATATCACTAGAGATCCAGAGTTCTAGGCTTCCTCTGCGCTTTAAGCTATTATTATACTGACGCCAATTACTAACTTTGTGTGTTTGAGGTGTTTTTGTGACTTCAACTTTCGCTGCCATTTAATCCGTGTTATTATTTTTTTTAGTAGAATAATATTTTACAAAGTTATTTACAAATTATATATTTAGGGGGGTTATGCAACAATGTCCAAAACTAGCAAAAGTCTAAGTTAACGGTTATTACAACTTTGCTACTATCTTAGTATTGTTGTTATCTTTTAAACGACCGTTTGCGAGACTGAAGAAGATCAAAAACGAATATAGAGACAAAGTATCATTAACAACTCATGCATCCTTTCTGAGAAAAACACAATAACAGGGCAAAGTTAAAATATTAACCTTACTGTGTCGAATCCGGTGCAAGTGATTCAACCTCTGAAACACTCAATCCTGTCATTGATGCAATAGAAGCAATAGTAGCTCCATTATTTAGCATTATAGATATTAACTCAGCCTTTCCTTCAGCCTTACCCTCGGCCTTTCCTTCGGCTATACCCTCCGCTTTGCCTTCAGCCCTACCTTTAGCCTTTCCTTTGGCTAATGCCTCTTCTATCACATACTCTTCTCTAGCCTTAGCATCTCTGTTTCTTTTTTCATTAGCTTCATATTGCTTAAGCTCTTCTTTCGTCCAATTATGTGCCTCAAGCTCACTATAGGCTTTTTGTATTACTTCATCACTGTTTCTTAAGAGCTCTGTTATGTTATCTGGATCCGATGCATGCTTAAAGAAATAACACCATTTCTGCTCATAGGTCTTTAAATTCTCTATTTTGTTTTCTTTGAACTTTGGCAGCTCTATAAATGTAAATGAAAAATCTTTTAAATCTCTCTCATGTGTTTTCTGATCTAACGTCACATGTACTGATTTGTAGTCTTCTTTTTCAGGAAACATTACATACTCTGTAATAGCTAAAAAAACAACCTCCTTCAGATCTTTATAAGAACCACCTGCCTGTGGCTGTGACGAATAAGCTTTAGCTGCATAATATTGGGCTCTTTTCTCAAAACCCCCTACCTTCGCTACTTGCATCTCTACTATATATTGAATACCATCTTCATCCTCACATAACACATCTACTGTACTTTGCTTGCTATGTATAATCTCAGGATGCTGCATTGGATTAAGCAATGTCACTGTTTCTATCACTTTCTTATCATTACTAACTATGATATCGTTTAGAAAATGCTTCAGAATATCTTTGTTCTTCTCGGTACCAAATATCTTCTTAAATGCTATATCATTCCTTGGATTCAAATATCTCGGTATCATCACTTATTCCTTATTTTTTTTGATCTTGTATCACTTTGCAGGACACTTTCTGCATCAGGCCGCTCTCATTAAATTATCGTATTCTTCTGGAATGCAATAATTTATTGCGGAATGACGACGCTTTCTATTGTAGTAACATTCTATAAACCAGCAATAGAAGTTTTTGCCTCTGCTCGGCTTTTATACTTCATATCATGTAATAATTCAACTTTTAATGTATGGAAAAAACTCTCCATAGGGCTCTGTCGGGCACCGCCAAGTTACTTTGAGATGCATCATGCCAGATTGCTTTCGCATTCTGCAAAACTTCTCTTTGTTCAGTGGCTGACTTAGAAATATATCTAGCTCATAACCAGCAGAATCAACTGCACCCTATAAATCAAGCATATTGGTGCTCCCCACACAGCCCCTATTGCGAACCCGATAGCAATGACTCAACCTCTGAAACCGATAATTTTGTCATTCGAGAAATATCTTCAATTGATGTCCCGCTACTGAACATTACTTTGATTAGCTCAGCTTTTCCCTCTGCTTTTCCCTCTGCTTTACCTGCCGCAAATTTCTTTTCTCCCTCTTTCTTTATGCCACTTGCCTCAGCTCTTAACCATTTTAAATGTGCTTCATAACTATCTCGTTCCTTCTTAGAGAAATTCAACTCATCTAAAACAGACATTGCTTTCTTAATTAACATCTTTGGAAAACTATCAGGAAGATCAGCTGTCTTTAATAAGTCATTGTCTATTAGATATGTGGTCCATACATCTAACATATTCTTGAATGACATTAGTGCTTCTGATTTAGAATCTCCTATCCCTGAATCTGCTATACACTTGTTAAGCTCTATTGTATGTAACTCTATATCTTTAAAATAATGCAAACCTGTAGTTTCTTCTCTGAGCTGGAACTTATTATGATAATGCTTACTATCTGGAATACTTAAAAAATTTAAAATATGGATACCTATAGTCTTTTCTAACTTCTCATATTTATATGATTTCTGCATTTGCTCTGCATAGAGTTTTGCCCAGTAATATAACGCTCGCTTGTCATAGTCCGCTTCATCACTGATTTGCATCTCGATATTGTAATGCACACCCTGTTCATTCTTAGCCTTAATATCTAATACAGATAGCTTGTCATTTTTAAAATCTCTAGGATTATATGGATTAAGCAGAGTTAGATCTGCCACTTGATCTTCTGCTGATACTATAGAATTTATCAATGAAATCAAAAGATCTTTATTCTCTTCAACTCCAAAGATTTTCTTAAAAGCGATGTCAACTCTAGGGGTGATTTTATCATTCATTGAATTACCGTAATTTCTTCTTATTTTCGAATATTATTAATATCCACAATTTTCCTGAATAACTCTGTGAGTTATTACTCTTTAACCTATATGCACTCAGAGATCCACTTAACATGGTTAAAATATATACAATGTAAAGTTATTAGTCAATCTTACAGGACCATATTTTGACAATCTCCATCTTGTGATTTATCTCTAGAACTTGTTGTTTTACAGGATTTTGCTTGTAGAAAGAGTGTCTGTTTTTGTCTTAGTGCATCTAACTTTCTAATATTTATAAACTCGTGATCTGTTACCTTGGCAACAATATTGCCTTCTAAATCATAACGATCTGCTCCCCTAATACAGCAAATCCAAATATGGACTAGACCCCTGGTTTTTCTTGGTTTTCAAAAATCGTTTTTCGCAGAAAATGTACTGTTTTTACACATTTTTTTGTTTCTCAAAAAAAACATAGATTTTTTAGTAAAATCCAAGCTTATCATAGTGTTTTTTGAGCACTTTGTCGAGAGCAAATGAAAATATCAAAAAGCTAAAATAGCTCTCAACTCCTTGGATAACATAGTGTTTGATTTTTCGTAGAGAAAAATTTCCATATTTGGATTTGCTGTGCACATATTGGCATTGATGGATTCTTGGTGTCCTTATATTGTGATTTTGGTGTAATTGGTATACTGCCTATGGTAATAGGAAATAAACAACTCCAACACACTTCTGTTATCGGGTTTAAGAATTTGCCTGTGCATTTGCCCTCCTCAGCATGGCTTGCATTGACAGAAAAGATAAAAAATGCTAAAAATAACCCCGTTATAGACTTTCGTCCATAAAACAGTATATACTGAATAAAAGAGCTAATAAAATGAGACAACAAATGCGTACTTTTGATACATACACACATATAAATGACTTGAAAGAAGCCGGCTTTGATGAAAAACAAGCTGCTGTCATCATTAAATCTCTTGTTGATAGCAGAGAAACTGATATCTCGCATCTGGCGACTAAGGAGCAAGTCAATGTTCTTAAAACACAAGTTGAAGCGCTTGCAAAAACCATGGCTACCAAAGAAGATTTGAAAGATATGCATATCAGTACTCTCAAATGGATGATTGGTACTATGATAGCATTCTCTGGTATTCTCCTGGCTGGTATTAAATTGCTCTAATGTCCTTAGGTTTGTTGTTGTTATCATTGTAGAGCTACCTCTTTTATAATAAGAAGTTTCTCAGCATTATCTTGATAGACTAAGCTTGGTACCTTCGTGATATCAAATCTCTTACTGTAAACTCCAGCCTGATCAAAGTAATAGTAATATTCTTCCTCATCTAAAGTCTTAAGGCCAGGTTTACCATTGACTAGGATTATTAATAAGGAAGCATCTTGTTTATGCATGTTTCTTGCCAGCAAATCCAAATATGGCTGTCACCCCTTTAAATTAGGTATGTCATAAAAAGTTTTTTCGTAGAGAAAATGACATATTTTGTAGCAAATACTGAAAAATATATTATTCTCCTTATCAAGAATTGTAAACTAATTTTGAGAGTTAGTAGTGCATTTAAAAAAACATCTTAAATTCAGTTCCATGAGGGACATGA
>CAKZUQ010000061.1 GCA_937923325.1 uncultured Bacteriovoracaceae bacterium | reverse complement strand
GATTACCTAAGTGATAAAAGCTTACTCATGCACCCATAAGTTTCTGTAATCACATACCTAATTTTCCTAATCTTATTGCCATTTAACCTTAAAAAAGCTAGTTTGCGTCTTTAAGGAATTAATATGAAGTGTCCATTTTGTAATAACAGTGAAACAAAAGTTATAGATTCAAGGCTTTTAAAAGAAGGTTTTTCTGTTAGACGTAGAAGAAAGTGTGAAGACGAAACTTGTACAAGACGATTTACGACTTATGAAAGTATTGAACTTCAAATGCCATCAGTGGTGAAACTCGATGGAAGAAGAGAACCATATAGAAGAGAAAAAATCTTTTTAGGTTTTGAAAAAGCATGTCAAAAAAGACCAATATCAACAGATCAAATAGAAAGAGTTCTAGACAATATTGAGAAACAAATTTTGGATATGGCCTCAAAAGAAATAAGGTCCAAAGAAATTGGTAACCTTGTAATGATGTACTTAAGAAATCTAGATCCAGTTGCATATATAAGATTTGCTTCTGTTTATAGAAAGTTCCAAGATGTAGAAGAGTTTGTAAACGATATAAAAGACGATGAAATAAATTTTAATAATTTGAGGTAAATACAAGTGAATAAAAAAAGAGAAGCTAGAGAATTTTGTTTTCAATATTTCTTTCATCTTCAACTTCCTATTTTTAGAGAGTTAAAAGATGAACTACGTACAATTGAGGATGAGAAGTCTTTAATAGAATCAATTGATGAATTCAAAGAAACTACAAATACACTTTTAGGTGATGAACTAAATGCATTCATTCTTAGTCATATCAAAAGTACGCTAGTTAATTATGAGAAGATTGAAGAAATTTTAAAAGACCATTTGAAAAATTGGAAACTAAATAGAATTTCAAGAGTCGATAATACTGTTCTTCTTCTTGCTGCAAATGAGCTTTGCTTTATGAGAGATAACAAAAAAAATATTGTAATTAATGAAGCAATAGAGATTTCTAAAAAATTTGGAAATGCTGAATCAGCCTCTTTTATTAATGGTATCTTAGATAATATTTCAAAAAAATATGAATAACGATTTTTTACTAAATATAGATCAAAATGTAGCAGGACTTATTTGGATCACCGAAAACTCTCTTACTTCTAAAGAAGATTATTTTAAAGAAATAGACTATCTTCTCGATGGACTTATTTTAAATGAATTACAAGATCAGCAAGAAATCAAATTCTCTACGAGCTTATTTTTATCAAAAAGCTTTAATCAAAGTTTTTTTGTTATTCATACAACTTTAGGAGCAAAGGAATTAGAAAAACAGCTTCAAATTTGTCCTAAATCAACAAGAAGTATTATTAAGGTCTTGAATAATACATCTAAAGAGATAAACTTATCTCATAGTGATTATACATTTAAAAATATACTGTAAAAAAAGGTTATAACTATGAATAAATTAATACTTGCATCTTTACTTCTATCATTTAGTCTTCTTGCTGATTGTACATATACTATTGGAAAAGAAGATATAACGGCCAATTGGACAGCTTTTAAAACCCCTTCAAAAGTTGGTGTTGGTGGACGTTTTAGAGAATTAGGACTAAAAAAAGAAAAATTTACATCTAAGAATTTAAAAACAACAATTAAAGGTCTTACTTTTAACATTAATGCCAAAAGTGTTTGGACTAGAAATGCATCTAGAGATGCAAAGTTAATAAAGTACTTTTTCTCAGAGATGAAAAATAACTCTTTAATTACTGGCTTCGTAAAAGAATATGATGACGAAGACTTGCTTCTTCATATCAATTTGAATGGTATTACTAAAGATGTTCCTATGAAGGTCTCTTTAACTGATTCGATAATGTCAGCAAAGGGTACAATTGATGTTTTTGATTTTGCTTTATCTTCTAATCTTTCAGCAATTAACAAAGCGTGTGATACTCTTCATAAAGGTAAGACATGGAATGATGTTGATTTAGAACTCAAAATAAATTTTTCAAAATCTTGTAATTAAAAAGAATAAGCTTTAAATAGTTCTTTAACTGGACTATTTAAAGCATCTACTCCATTTACATCTCTGCATATATCTCTAAGTTTCTTATCATTACTAAAATAACTTTTTTGTATTTTAGACTTATCTATTAATTTACGACTGATTATATCTTTATACACATAGAAGCTTTCTCTTTTAACTCTTTTTAAATTGTTCTCTCTATCAACTCGAACTAGACCAAATTTAGGACAATACCCATCACTCCACTCAAAGTTGTCGGTAAGAGTCCAATGAATATAACCGAGCACAGGAATTTTCTTTTTTATCGCATTTTGAATTTCTTCTAAGTGCCTAATTAAATAATATGATCTAAAATAATCATTTGAATCTGCTGCTCCATTTTCAGTAATAAATAGATCTTTTCCGTATCTAAAATAGAGTTCTTCCATTTTTTCTAGAAGACCTTTAGCATCTACTGCTCTACCAGCATCACTATATAAAACTCCATCTTTAAATACAGGACCAGAAAAACTTAAGTATTCAGCTCCGTAATAATTAAACCCCAAAAAATCCATTTCTTTTCTAATGAGATCTAAAAAGTAGTAATTCATATATTTATCGGCCCACCAAACATTTAAAAAGTGATACCATTTAGCTGGTTTATAATTAGCAATATTGTGAGCGACAGAGGTTTTAAACTTCATACTCTTTTCTTTTGAATATTTAAATATATTTTTATGACTGATGGCCATGTTGTTTAGGGCAGAATAAAAATCTCCGTAATACGGATTCATAATAGCAAAGTGATTTTTCTTACCAGGAGGCCACATCCCTGTTACATAACTAAACATTGAGTAAACATTTGGTTCATTAAAAGTAATGAGAAAATCAATATCTTCAGCGAAGTACTTTATAGAATCTTTTGCAAAGCCGACAAAATAGTCATTAAGTTCACTATTAGTCCACCCTCCCATTTCAATGGCCCAATCTGGTAAGGAGTGATGAAATAAAGTAAGCATAACTTTTATATTATTAGCTTTTAATTTTCTTAGAATTTTTTGATACTTCTTAACTGCTTTAAGGTTTGTAATTTGTTTTGATTTACTTGGTACGAGTCTTTGCCAATCTATACCAAGTCTAAATACATTAACACCCAAGTCTTTGGCCAAATTGATTTCAACTTCGGGTTTAGTCCAAAACTCTAACCTCTTTTGAGGAGCATACTGATTTAGAAAGGCTTTGGTCTTACCTTGCTTAGCAAACATCATCCAAGGATCATTTAATTCATCCTCAACATGTGCTGGTGCATTTGCAACACCAAATAAAAAATCCTCTGGAAGCTTTAAAGCATAAGAGTTGAGACCAAAAAAAATCCCCGCAAAAGCGAGGATGAATTTATTAATATTTAAGAATTTCTCTGATTGCATCTTCAATTTTATCTGCATTTGGAAGAGTTGCCTTTTCCAATATTCTATTAAATCCAACTGGCGTAAACGTTGAGCCAACTCTTTTAACAGGAGCATCAAGATGCTCAAAAGCAAGTTCATTGATTTTTGCAACAATCTCTCCACCGAATCCACCGAATACTTTATCTTCATGAATTACAATAGCTCTATTTGTTTTCTTAACAGTTTCAACAATAGCTTCTTCATCTAAAGGAATTAAAGATCTTAAGTCGATTACTTCAATCTCTATTCCCTCTTCTGCTAACTTTTCAGCTACAGCTAAACAAAAGTGAGTTGTATTACCATAAGTGATAACTGAAAGATCAGTCCCTTCTCTTCTAGTTCTTGCTTTTCCAAAAGGAACTTCAAAACCTTCAGGAACTACAGTCATGGCATCCTTAGAGTTATATAAGCACTTTGGTTCTAGATAAACAGTAGGACCTTCACTTCTCATTGAAGTTCTAAGTAATCCAGCCGCATCATCAGCAAAAGATGGAGATACAATTCTAATACCAGGAAGAGTTGATAGAGCTCCTTCGATATTTTGAGAGTGATATAATCCCCCACCAATATAACCACCAGATGCTAGTCTAATAGTAATGTTTGGAGAGAAGGCTCCATTACTTCTCCAGTAATCATGAGAAGTTTCTACCATTTGTTCCATTGCTGGCCAAAAGTAATCTGCAAATTCAGCACCTTCAACAACAATTCTAATATCTTTTCTAAAACGACTCATTCCGTTCGCTGTACCTAAGATATAGTCCTCAGCGATTGGACCATTAAATACTCTTTCGATACCAAACTCTTGTTGCATTCCCTTAGAAACATTAAAGATTCCACCTTTTTCTTTGTTGGCCATATCTTGCCCCCAAATAAAAGTATGTTCATTATGTCTAAATTCCTCTTTAAGTGTTTCATTTAAAGCTGTGATGAATTTAATTGGTTCACCGTCTTCAGAATGTGTTCCATCATTAAACTTATCTCCAGCATATGGAGTTGGAATAATATGATCCCAAATAGATTCAGGAGTTGGATGAGGAGCTTTTACACCAGCTTTGTGAGCTTCCATAAGCTTAGCTTTACATTCAACTTCAATTTTCTCTAAATCTTTTTCTTTAAACTGACCAGAACTTAATAATAGTTCCTTAAACTTTGGAAGAGGATCTTGAGCCTTCGCTTCAGCAATCTCTGCATCGTCTCTATACCACTCGTGCTTATCAGAGTTTGAGTGATTTCCAATTCTTACACAATGAGCGTGAACAATTACAGGCTCATGTTTTTCTAAAGCGTGCTTTCTGGCTTCGATCATTGCGTTCATCGAATCAAAAACATCTTTTCCATCACAGTGAATAATTCTTAAGTTCTTAAATCCAGAAAAGTTATCAGCAGCAAATTCATTTGCTGTTTGATCTCTTTTAGGAACGGAAATACCATAACCATTATCTTGGAATACAAAAACAACAGGTAGCTTTTCATTTGAAGCTCCGTTAATTGCTTCATAACAATAACCTTCTGAAGTAGATGACTCTCCTTGAGAAGAGATTGCAACACCCTTGTGATTATACCTTTTCATACCACGAGCAACACCAACAGCGTGAAGAGTATGGTTTCCAGTACAACTAGATACGTTATGAATATTCCATTCAGGCTTGGCAAAGTGATTAGACATGTGACGTCCACCAGAAGCTAAATCATCGGCCTTTGATAAACCGTTCAGTATAATTTCAGTTGCAGAACATCCAGCAGATAAAGCTGTCAGCATGTCTCTATAGTAAGGAAATAAATGATCTACTTCTTTATCAAATACTTGTCCGATGGCCAATTGAATTGCATCGTGACCCGCGTATGGTGCATGGTAAGACCAACCTAAAGCTTGCTTTAAATAATTAGGTGCTCTTTCATCAAGCATTCTTCCAAGAACTAGTAGTTCATACCAGTTTTTAAGTTCTTTTTTTGATGTCTTTTTTAGATCATGTGTTTTTGCTACTTTCACAGTATTTATCTCCTCTTAAAAGGTTCAATTTTATATAAGTTTAAAAGCTAACTTTTAACATTAAAAATATAGGTTTGTAAAAAACTGATCGGCAATTTAGTGCAATAAATTTAGATAGTTATAGTGATTTAAGTTTTGTAGAGCTTTAGGACGATAAGTTAAGTATGAAAGCAATTATACTACTACTTACGTTAGCCATTAACGCAACGGCCAATCACTCATACGACGCAATAGAGCTTATAGATGGTTTTGCAACTAATTATGAACTAACATCTAAAAAGCATAATTATAAAATAAATCTAGACTGTCAGAGTTTTTTTCATAAGTTTGATACTTACAAAGGGTCAGAGCTAATATCAGAGAACTATATAACGCAGCAGGAATGTAGTGTTTTAGAAACTAAGGTTAGCGTCTGCTTAAAAA
>CAKZUQ010000060.1 GCA_937923325.1 uncultured Bacteriovoracaceae bacterium | reverse complement strand
CCAGGACTTGGACAAACTTATCTTGGAGCCTATCAAAGCGCAGCGATTTCATTTGTTATTAATTCATTATTTTATATGACTGCGAAAGATTTTGAAAAAAGAAATCAATATAATGCCGCCAATGCTGCATACTTAGTTTTCTCTATTACTTATGTTGGTAATATTTTAAATTCTGTAAATATGACAAATAGAGTTAATAAAAACAGACTTAACCCACACCAAGAATCCTTAAAAAAGGAGCTATTTAAAGATTTACAAGAGCTATGAAGGTAATTGACTCCACTTGAGCTAAACAGTCTCTTACAAAATAAATTAAATAAAGCCAAAAGATAAGATCACGTTTGTACAGGCATAGTAAAATATAAATATTTACCGTAGAATACTCTTATGAAAAAACTACTAATTTTAATTACATTAACTTTGTCATTTCAATCATCAGCCTCTAACTTTTCACTAGGTCTAGCAATTGGTACACCAACAGGTCTTAACTATTCTTATCAGCTAGATAATAATAGATCTATAGAAGGAGTGTTTGGCTGGACCCTTACTGGAAATCATGGAAATGTTGACGCTTACTATGTTCAAAAAGAAAAAGATAAGTTTATGCTTCAAGCATATAATTTAGATTTTAAATATGGCCTAGGAGCAAAAATGAGGACAGGTGATGACTTTTTAATTGGACCTTCTGCACTTACGGGTGTTGAACATCAAATTGACGATACTAATTTTAAACTCTTGGCAAATGGTACTGCTGGTATTTTACTAGGTAACTCTACTCACCTAGACCTAAGCATATACCTTGGTGCTAGATATAATTTTTAAACTATGAAAGAAGATAAAAAACCTAAACCAATAGATATTGAAAACATCGATCTTGATCACATGAAAAAGAAGACCACTGATATTCCAGGCCTTCTTGAATATGCTCACTCAGTTGGTGGCTTTTCAATTGTACCAACTAAAGAAGGCTCCATACAAGGTCATGCTTTAAAAGTGATGGAACAACAAACACAAATGCAAATGGACCAAATCTATGATCAGATGAAATTACTTGCAACTCAAGCAAAACATCTTCAAGACAGAGCAGAGATTTCACTACAAATTTATAATGCTGAGATGAGATTCAAACCAGTAGTTGGGGAGATTTATTATCTTTATGAAAAGAAAGATGATTCAAAAGTTTTATCTCCAGTTTCTCCTAAAGAGTGGGGTGAGACTATTCCTTTTAAATCTTTTGTGGCCAAGGTAAGACTTTTGGCCGATCATACTTGGGATATTCTCAAAGAGGATTAAGCCTTTGAGTTTCGAAGTTCTCTATTATGTTTCTTTACATTTTCAACCATATCGCGCTCTCCTTCAATTAATTCAATTAAATATTTTGGGGCTTCAGGTTTAGAAATTTTTTGATCGAGTTGATCAAGAACACTTTGAGGCTCAACTCTTTTACCTTTTTTGGTAAAGGTTACTTTCACTACCGCATGGGCCATAACCATTTGATCCTTTATAAATTCATGCTCGATATAAAACCACATTTCATCCCAAAAGATTGGTTTAGTTTTAATATAGTACTGATCAAATAGATTTAATTCTTTGAAAAAAGTAATATGAACTCCACCAGTCACTCCACCTAATTTTTGCTTATAAAAAACTTTATCCATTCCTGATCTAATCAAAAACTCTATCCTAGCAATATCTAGTAAAGTTAAGTAGCGACCATTATTCATATGAAAGTTTAAATCAAGGTCATTTGGTAAAACTCTCATTTTACTTCTGTACTCATCATTTACACTAATAGTTTTCTTCAATAGCCTAGTAGAGAAGAGTGTTTTAAAGATCATGTAGAAAAATCGGATATATAAGTTCATAATATTATTAAAGCACTTAAGCTTATTTATTAAAATAACAGGAAAAAGATACCTAAATACTTAATCCTTTTGCATTCTGTTATAATTATATTATGAAAAAATTAATAACTATTCTTTTATCACTTAGCTCTTTAAACCTTTATGCAGCCGGACTTAGTTTTGAACCTATGTATGGAACAGAGCGAAGTGCTAGATTATATCCTAAACCTACTACCTATAAGACCAAAGGGTTCTATGGTCTTAGGGCCACATATGGAGTTCCATTATTATCTGCTGAGTTGGAATTAAGCCAGTCATTATCTGAAGATAGTTTTCCTGAGACTGGAGAAAAGGTAAAATATAATACACAACGAGCAATGCTTGGGATAAAAACCTATCCGGTTGCCAGCAAGTATTTTGGATTTTATTTTAGAACAGGAGTTCGTGCTCAAAAAGAAGTAACTGAAATAACAAAATCGAATGTCACAACTAAAGAAGAAGCTCCTATAGGTTTAGACCCTTACGGCGGGGCTGGATTGACACTTGCTTTTGATGATAGTTTTGCCCTTAGTGCTGGAGCAACTTTAATATATAATAAAAATGCTGAAGTCTCAGAACAGTATGATACTCAATATAGTTTAAGCTTTACAATGAAAAGTGGAAATAGATAATTACCATTGTTTAGTTTCTTTCATAGATAGCCAAGGCTCACTTGGTGGTAATGCATCACCTTTTTGGAACAATTCGATCTCAATATTATCTGGAGAAATTACATAAGCTAATTTTCCATCTTTTGGTGGAAAGGTTATCGAGACACCAGAGTCGATCATAGAAGAGCAAGTTTTATAAAGGTCATCTACTTCAAATGCAATATGCCCAAAGCTTTGATTATTACTATACTCTTCGTTTGTATCCCAATTGTAATCAAGTTCAATATTTAAATTAGACCCCTCTTTAGAAAGAAGAAGTGTTGTTTTTCTAAATTCATCAAGTTCATTTCTTTCGAATTCAATAAAGCCCATCTGTTCTAACCAAAAATCTAAAGACTTTTCTAAGTTTTCAACTTTAATCATTATATGAAGAAATTTCATAAAACCTCTTTTCTTTATTTACAACTTTTGATTATATCTTTTTATACTGGAGATTTTATGACGCTAGACAAGCAATATCAAGACTATAACTACAAACTATCTGAAGTTGAACATTTTTATGGAGACAAAATCCATATACTTAAGGACTCATACCTTATGACGGTACTCGAGAGAATATGTAGACAAGATACAACACAACCTCTTTTAACTGAGTATGTTAAGAAAGCTTACTCCCATATGTTTTCACAAATTTTAAGCTATAGTTTTCCACGTCAGCAAGTAAACTCTCCAACAAGAATGATAGAGATTCAAAAAGAGGGTGTGTACCAAGGTGAGATTCTAGATCAAAACCAAAAAGTTGTCTGTGTTGATTTAGCACGAGCTGGAATGATCCCCTCTCAGCTCATCTATCAAGAATTGAATTATTTGTTTGATCCCCAAAATATAAGACAAGATCATTTTTATGCTGCTCGAGTAGTCAATGAAAACAATGAAGTAACTGGTGTTGATATTAGTGGTTCTAAAATAGGTGGAGATATAAAGGACGCTGTTGTTATTTTTCCAGATCCAATGGGTGCAACTGGAGGAACTATTTGTGAAGCTATTGCTCATTATAAAAAAAATATTGAAGGAAAAGCAGTAAAGTACATTAGTGCTCATTTAATTGTCACTCCCGAGTACATTCAAAATATAAAGTCAGCTCATCCTGACTGTGAAGTCTATACTATTAGACTAGACAGAGGACTATCTTCCTCAAAAGCCCTCGCCTCCATTCCAGGAGAATTTCCAAATGAAGAAAAAGGCTTAAATGATAATCAATATATAGTTCCTGGAGCTGGAGGAGTAGGAGAAGTACTTAATAACTCGTTTGTTTAATCTCTAGCTCGTGGTAAAATACCTTATAAATTAATTAAGGAGATTACATGAGTGAAATTAAAAAAGTTTGTATTATTGCGAGTAAAAGAATTCCTTTTATGCGATCAAGTACCCACTACACTGGACTATCAAACAGGGACTTAATGACTCCTGCATTAAAAACTTTAGTAAATGAGTTAAACCTACAAGGAAAAGAGCTTGGAGAAGTTGCTTTAGGCGCTGTAAGCAAACACGCTGCAGACTTTGCTCTTGCAAGAGAGTGCGTAATGGAAAGTGGACTTAGTCCTTCAACACCAGCAACAGATTTACAAAAAGCATGTGGAACTTCATTAGAAGCGACAATTCAAATTGCAAACAAAATAGCTCTTGGACAAATAGATTGTGGTATTGCTGGTGGCTCCGACACAAATAGTGATGTACCCATTGAGTTTAAAAAGAAGTTTTCAGATAGATTACTTGCTCTAAGCAACGCAAGAACATTAGGGCAAAGACTCTCTGCTCTTAAAGGGTTCTCTCCAAAAGAATTAATACCAAATATTCCAGCAGTTAAAGAGCCCCGCACAGGAAAAAGTATGGGGGAATCTTGTGAAGATATGGCTAAGTCTTGGAGTATTTCTAGAGAGTCTCAAGATGAGCTTGCCTATACAAGTCAGCAAAATGCAGCAAAAGCATATAGCAATGGCTTTTATGATGACCTTGTTATTGAATTTAAAGGCACAAATAGAGATGGAATTTTAAGGCCAGATACAACACTAGAAAAGATGGGAAAATTAAGACCTGCTTTTGACAAAACCAGTGGCAATGGGACTTTAACTGCTGCTAACAGTACCGCCCTATCTGATGGAGCAAGTTGTGTATTTCTTTGCTCAGAAGATTACGCAAAAGAGAACAACCTAAAACCCTTGGCTCATTTTATTATTGGTCAGTCTGCGGCTGTCAATTATATTGATGATGAAGGACTTCTTATGGCCCCAGCATATGCTGTTCCTAAGATGTTAAAAAAAGCTGGATTAACTTTACAGGACTTTGATTTCTATGAAATCCACGAAGCTTTTGCAGCTCAAGTTCTTTGTACTCTTGAAGCTTGGAAATCTGAAGAGTTTTGTAAAACAAAACTAGGGTTAGATTCAGCTCTAGGAGAGATTGATCACTCGAAACTAAATATTAATGGCGGCTCTCTTGCTCTAGGTCATCCATTTGCTGCAACTGGAGCTAGAATTGTTGGTGCTCTGGCAAAAATGATTAATGAAAAAGGAAGTGGTCGTGGTTTAATTTCTATCTGTACCGCAGGTGGTATGGGTATTACTGCAATTATTGAAAAGTAATTACGGGCTCATTCTAATTTAACAGTGGTGAGTTCAAAAAAATATTAAAAACTTTTTTAGACTCACCTATTCCATATAGACATCGTCATCGAGAATTGCTCTAGCAAATAGCGCTGTGTATACACCAAAAATCGCCACTCCTACTAACATCAAAGCAATACCAAGAATTTTGCCAAGAGGTGTAATTGGGACAGAATCTCCGTAGCCTACTGTCGTAGTTGTTGCAAAGCTCCACCACATTGCATCTAAAAAAGTTGCCATTTGTGGATTAACATCGTGTTCAATAAAATACATTGCAGTCGCAAAAGCAGTCACAATTATTGTTCCAAGAAAAGAAAGTGTTAAAAACGGAACTCCAACCACTAGTTTTCCTATTAACTTTATAAAATGCGTACTTTTAATAGCAAATATTCTCATGAGCATACTCTATACTTTGTTACTTACATTTACAAAAGTCAGAGGATGTTAGTCAACAATCTAGAATTGTTAAGCTAGTGTTAAGAATAGATAAAAATAAAAACCTCAAGATGGAGTTTATATGATTAAAGGAATAATAATTTCAACAAGCTTGCTCATTGCAGCATCTTCTTTTGCTAGAGTAAAGTCTATTTGTGGACAAGATGATAGAGTTCTTTCGTTCAACTCAAAAATTGGAAGACTGTCTGAAGAAGGAATGCATAAAGGTTGTACAGCTACTATGATAGGTAACTCATGTGCAATAACTGCTGGTCACTGTGAGTCAGTTTTAATAAGAGCTGAGTTCAACACTCCAGTTTCTGTAGATAATGTACCTCAAGGCTCAGATCTTAAAGACGTTTATCAAATTGACCAAGATACTATCAACGCTGTTAACGGTGGCCCTGGTGATGATTGGGCTGTCTTTAAGTTTAAGCCAAATGCAATTACTGGAAAACTTCCAGGTGTAGTTCAAGGAACATATGATGTTTCATTTGATAAGATCAAAAAAGGTATGAAGATTGAAATCACTGGATACGGAAAAGATGATGGTGACCTAGATAAGCATTTTGCTCAACAAGTACACAATGGAAAAATCACGAAGATTGGAAATATGTATTCAAGCCAAGCTATGGAGCACGTAGCAGACACAATGGGTGGAAACTCAGGCTCATCTATAATTAGAGTTGATACACAGGAGATTGTGGGAATTCATACTCACGGCGGTTGTTCAAGATACGGTGGAAGTAATATGGGAACAATCATATCTGGTCACAGCAAATTAATAAAAGCTATTAAAGCCTGTTTAGCATCAGAATAATAATAAAAAAATTAATGAATAATAAGCCGGTTAGAAATAACCGGTTTTTTTATGTCAATTCAAATAATAAAAATTCACCTGACTCTAGGCACTTTAAGTTCAAAAGACCCTCTTCTTCAAAACTTATACCATCGGCCTCAAAGAGATTCTTTTCATTTATTTCAAATGATCCTTTAACAATTTGTAACCAATAACCCTTTGAAGAGTCTAGTTTAACTTCTAATTCTTTTTTACTTTCAAATCTGCCCAGTGATAGGCTTGCCTCTTGAAATATTTTAGCTATTTTTTCTCCACCAACAGAGTTTGCCAAAACAGTAAGTCCATTTAAGTTGACTCTATCTTCATATGAATATTGTTCGTATCTTGGTGCAATTGAAAACACATTTGGCTGAATCCAAATTTGATAAAGATAACTCTCTTGGTCTTCGCTGGAGTTAAACTCACTATGAAAGATCCCAGAACCCGCTGACATGATTTGAATTTCACCAGGCCTAATAATAGAGTTATTCCCAAGGGTGTCTCTATGGGACAACTCACCTTTAATTAAGAAGGTAATAATCTCCATGTCTTTGTGAGGATGTGTTTCAAAACCCTTATTTGGAGCAATTCGATCATTATTCATAACTCTTAATGATCGAAACCCCATATTCTCTGGATCAAAATAAGATCCAAAAGAGAAAGTATGATTAGCGTTTAGCCAGCCAAAATTTAAGTTTCCTCTATCTTTTGAACGCCTAATTTTAATCATAACTTTCTCCTAGAAAAAATTACTTTGCTTTAACAGAAAATTCTAATTCTACTTCGTGGTGAACAAATTTATCACCTAAACTAGAGTCAGATCCATAGTTCATATTAAACTTTGTTCTATCGAAAATTAATTTCCCAGTGTATGCACTTCCAACTTTTTTATAATCAAAAGTTACAGGCTTAGTTACACCGTTGATTGTTAAATCAGCAGAAACAGTTTTACCTTTAACAGAGTTTATTTTTAAATTTGAAGTAGGATGTTTATCTACTTTAAAAAAGTCAGCACTTTTCATGTGGCCTATAAATTTTTTCGCCCACTCTCCACTTAAATCATCAACTGTAAAATCTGTCATATCTACAGTGAAATCTCCACCTGCAAGTTTTCCATCTTTTTCAACAAGATTTCCATCTTTGATAGTGATTTTTCCGTAATGAGAACCTAACTTAAAGCCTGCTGCTCCTTTACTTCCTTTCCACTTTAATACACTCGATTTTGTGTCTAAGTTTCCAGCAAATGCTGTTGAAACTGTTAAAGCTACTAGTGTTGCTAATTGAATTAATTTTTTCATCGTATTTTCCTCCAGTAATAGTTCAATACTTAATAGGTTTTTATTCTAAAAGTATGATAAACCAAACAAAGATAAGAAAAAACTATTTTAATTTGATAAACAATATAAATTATAGTTATAATGTTTATATAATATGACGTATGATCAACTAGTTACATTAGATGCAATCGTAAAACATGGTAGTTTTAAGGCAGCATCTGAATTCTTGCATAAAAGCCAGCCGAGTCTCAGCATGGCCATCAAGAAGCTCGAAGAAGAGTTTGGAATCAATCTCTTCAATAGAGAAGGTTACAGGCCAACACTCACGGAAGAAGGTTCGGCCTTTTATAATAAGTCTTTAGTAACACTCGAAAAATTTAATGATCTAGAAACATTTGCAAGAGAATTAAGTATGGGAGTTGAGGCTGAGATTAATATTAGTATTGATGCTGTTTGCTCTTTGAAAAATTTCAGTAAAACTTTTCAGTCATTTCTGGAACCTCATATAACAACTTCACTGAACTTAAATGTAGATATGCTCGAAGTCCTTCAAGAAAAACTAATTTCTAAAGATATAGACTTTGCTATTGGAGTTTTACTGGAGCCTCATGCCCAAATTGAAGCCATACCATTTATGACAACAAAAATGGTACCAGTTATTGCATCCTCATTTTATCAAGCAAATAAAGGTACATTAGAGGACCTTAAAAGACATCCTCAAATTATAGTGAAAAGTAGCTCCAACGCTTCGAAGAGAAAAATTTTTGGAGCTGCCAAAGGAATGAAACAGTGGTTTACAACTGATATGTATATGAAAGAGCAGCTAATTCTCAATGGACTTGGTTGGGGAAGACTTCCCATTCATCAAGTTCAAGAACATATCGAAAATGGAAAATTAAGTATCATAAAAGGAATACAAACAATTCAATCAATGCCTGTTCAAATTTTTTTACTTCGAAATACAAATAAAATAATGGGACCCAATACAAAACGTCTTTGGAGTTATCTTTCAAAACAAGGTGAATTGAAATAACCGTTGAAAAAAGTTTGGCCGACAACTGAACGCCCTCAAGTTATCGGCCAACATTTTATGAAACTCTCTACACTCAGCAATGACTCTCTACTCTCAATTGCTTCCCTAACATGAATCAAGCGAAGAAGTTTGGTTGAACTTCTTTTACACACCACTCTCACACAATGTGTTTCGCTCCCCTATGATTCGATGAAAGGAATGTACAGCCTGTTTCAAAAAAAAGCACTAGAAGTTGTAAAAATTTTAGGAACACATTGTTTCAAATTGTTTCATAACAAGTCATTTTATTTTGGAACACCCAAAACTGAATAATTTCAACAAGTTATATTCACATCGAAAAGCTTACTAGGTAAAATTATAAGTTACTGAAATTTTGTAATTATTCTAATAAAATACTTTCAAAGGAAATATATGTTTAAAAATATTATAATCTTGTTAACTATTGTTTTGTTTTCATTTCATATAGAAGCAAATGAAGATCTTAAATTTGAAAATATACTTTTTAACAGAGACACCGTAGAAATCAGTGGCCTTGTTAAGTACAAAAATGAATTATTAATGGTTGGGGACAAGCTTTCAAATAGGGCCATTTATAAAATCATTTTTGAAAAAGATAGATTCTACTATAAAGACTATATTGATCTTTCTAAACTTAATGGACATAGCTCCTATTTTGCGAAGTCATTACTATTTAAGCATGCAGGTAAATTAGTAAAGTCACCATTTGATTTAGAAGGAATTACATTTTGTCAGGAAACTTTTTATCTAGTTAATGAGCAAGTAAGGCATATTTTAAAAGTTGAAAAAAATAAACTTTCTAGACTTGAACTTAACTTTGAACAAATATTTAAAAAAAATAACTTTCCACTTGAAAAGATTTCAACAAATGCTGGTTTTGAAGGGATTGTTGCTGATTGTAAAAATCAAAAACTCTATATAGCGCAAGAAAGATCTCCAAGAGCAATCATACAAGTCAATTTAAAGACATCAAAAGTTGAGGATATGTTTTTAATTGATAACAGTAATACAAAACATGGCTCTCAAGACTTTGCAGATTTATATTATGAGAAAGATCACTTATATCTATTAAAAAGAAATACTCATCAAATTACAAAATATAACCTTAAAACTAAAAAAGAAGTAAAAACATTCAACTTTGGGAATACGAAAGGAATTCATTTGCGTGAAATCTATGAAACAGGTGAACCTTATGGATTAGCAGAGGGACTTGCGGTAACTGAGGATCGAATTTACATCGGTATCGATAATAATAAAAACAAGATCAGCTCTAAGGCACAAAAGACATTTGGAATTGCAGGAAATTTTTCTAGTATTTTAATTTACTCAAGACCAAAAAGTTTTTAAACAAGCCTTTTAATCGCTTGAGATATTCCATCAACACTTAATTCAAACATTGGAATAACTTTTTTCACAGCACTTATTGTTGGAGCACTCCATAGTCTCTTTGGCTCAGGATTTAGCCATACTGACTTTTCATACATTTTTTTAAGAAGCTCCACTCTATCCATGCCTGTAAGAGTCGATTTTTTATTATCTTTAACAAAACTATAATAAAATTCTCTCATACTCCCAGTCATTTGAAATAACTCGTAAGGCGCCATATAGGCATCACCAACGATAATAAAACGAGTATCTGGGTTAAACATATTTTTTAACTTAGAGAAGCTTGTTATCTCATATGGATTCATTGAGCTAGTCTCATATAGATCATCATAAAATATATTATGAAAATAAAAGTATTTAAACTCTTTAAAGTGATTTGTCTGATGAGCAGCAGAGAAGAGTTGACTAACCCTTTTTGAATGGGGAGTCATACTTCCTCCAACATCCATAAGAAGAACAAGTTTCAAATTATTTTTTCTAGATTTGGTTTCAACGATTTCGATCTCACCAGCATTTTGGCATGTTTTATCAATTGTTTTATCTATATTTATTTTTGCTTGACCTGTTTCCTTTAGGGATCTAAGTTTCTTTAAAGCGACTTTAATCTGTCTAACATCTAGGATTTCATCTGTTCTATAACTTTTGAACTCTCTTCTACCAGCAACTGCTAATGCACTTTTACTCTGTCCAATACCACCAACTCGGATACCACTAGGATTAAAACCACTGTGTCCAAATGCTGATGTTCCACCTGTTCCAATCCATTTATTTCCACCGTCATGGCGTTCTTTTTGCTCATCTATCCTCTTTTGAAGTTCTTTCATAAGTTCTTCTGATGGTAGATTCATTGCTTGTTTTTTTCGTTCTTCGCTTAATTCTTTTTCAAGAGCATTTTGAAGCCATTCATTTAGTTTATCTTTAAAGTCTCCGGCACTCACAACGTCTTTAAAACAATTTGTATAAGCAAGATCATAAGAATCGTAGTATTTAGTATCTTTAATTAAAACACTTCTAGCGACTTGATAAAATCTTTCAGGATCAATACTTTCATTACCTTCTGAGTATGAATTCAAAACAGAGATTAGATCTAAGTACTCCCTAGTAGAAACAGGAACTTTATAATCTCTTAATGTGTAAAAGAAGTCTAAAAACATGGTTAGTCTCTATTTTCTAAAACGTTCTAAGTCTTCTTCACTCTTTAATAAAGAACCAATATAAGGGATTGAAATATCTTTTTTTAGATCAGCTCCTTGATGCAGAAGCATATTGATCCAGTCTACAAACTCTGATGTTGAAGGTTTTTTTCTGAGGTCGTCAATTTCTCTAATTCGATAAAACATAGTAAGCGCTCTTTCTAGTAATTTTTTATCAATATCTGGGTAGTGAGCTTTCACAATATCTTTCATCATAATCTCACTTGGAAATTGAATAAAGTGGAAGATACATCGTCTTAAAAATGCATCAGGGAGCTCTTTTTCACTATTTGAAGTAATTATAACAACTGGTCTTTCCTTAGCTTTAACTAATTCACCTGTTTCATTTATTACAAACTCCATTCTATCTAATTCTAGTAATAAATCATTTGGAAATTCAATATCGGCCTTATCGATTTCATCAATTAAAAGAACACAAGGACCATTGTGAGTAAATGCCTGCCCCATTGCTTCCATTCGTATATAATCTTTTATGTTATTAACATCTCTTCCGGTATTATCCCCAAAGCGAGAATCATTTAACCTAGTAACAGCATCATAAAAGTAAAGACCATCTCTGGCTATCGTTGTAGATTTAACATGCCATCTGAACAATGGAATGTTTTTTGTCGTAGCGTAGTGTGAAGCTAGTAAGGTTTTACCTGTTCCTGGCTCACCTTTTATTAAAAGCGGCCTTTTTGTAATCTCAGCAATTTTAATTGCCTCAGCAAGATCATTTGATAAAACATACTCATTTGCGTTTGAATCGATAGACATATACTCTCCAGTTATTTTTACCCAGAGATATTAAATGAGATTAGGTCTTTCTTGGCCAGTTTTTTCGCCTTTGCCCTAACTTCTTCTAAGTTAGAGTTCTTATTAGTCGATATAACTTTGATTTCTTTTGTAACGTATTTATTTTTCCAAACATTCATCACACGAATTTTTGAAAATGGAGTCTTTGAGTTATTAGTAAATCCATACTCTTCAAAAGCAACATACTGCCCCTTAGAAGATTTTCCTAATGCTTTTACTCGAATCAAATTTTTAGAAAATGCTACTTGTGAAAATAGGGCTATTGCTAAAGTTGATAAGATTAGTAATGTTCTCATATAATCCTCCCGAATCCTTACCTATATTAGGAGCAAGCTTAATGCCAAACAAACAACGATAACCACCTGATATCAGGAAAAGTTCTTAAAGGAAATCGTTTCATTTAATAAAAAATGACTACATTTTATGCAGTATTAGCCGATAAATAAGATGATGAAAAAAGCAATAAAATACACATCTATTCTTCTTACTTTCTCCTTAATAAGCCTTAGTGCATTCACAAGTGAGAATGAGCAAACTTCTATCCATGAAATTAAAATGAAAAAAATGATAGAGCTAGGTTTAATTAGTGAAAAATCTGCCAAGAAGCAATTGTCGCAGATTCATGCCCACAAAAAACGCCAAGAAGAATTCAAACTTCAAACACGTGGTGTCGCAAGTACAATTAAAAATTTCAAAATTTATGAAATTAAAAATGAACCTATTGAAATTCCATCTAATTAGTTTTACAAATTATATCTAACTAAAATTTTCAAAAATTTAAAAGGCCTATTCAAATGAACAACAAAGCTTATGAAGACCTAATTAAAAAAGTTCCTGACTTTCCTAAACCAGGAGTAATCTTTAAAGATTTTTCACCACTACTTGCTCAAAAACTTCCAGAAGTTATTGACGATATGAGCAAAGAAATAAAATGGGATGAGATTGATCTTGTTCTAGGTATTGAATCTAGAGGCTTTATCTTAGGTTCTGCTTTAGCACTTAAAAATAACAAAGGCTTTTTACCAGTTAGAAAAAAGGGCAAGCTACCTCCACCAGTAATTGGTGTTGACTACGAACTTGAGTATGGCTCTGATACACTAGAGATGGCCGTTAATGATAAACAACTAAATGTTGTTATCGTCGATGATGTTATTGCAACAGGTGGAACACTAAAGGCCACTATTCAACTTTGTGAAAAAAATAATTTTAACGTGAAAGCTGTTTCAGCTTTAATCAATTTGAAATTTTTAAACACTCTTATTGATGAGAAACATAATATTAAATCTGTTCTTAATTACGAATAGTCCCTATAGGGGCATTTATTTGCCCCTATCATAATTTTTAGAAAATTCCTGCCCAGTACAATAAAATCGTTCATTCCATTATCCTATTAATATGAAAGCTATAACTCTTTTACTTAGTGTACTACTCAGCTCAACTTTAATGGCCATCGAATCAAGCGACATATTAAATGTCAGTGTCATTAAGCACTATGATAAAAATGTTCTTGTCTTAAACAGAGGCCTTGAAGATGGCATCTACAAAGCTGATCATATTAAGCTTACAAATCAAGAAGGTTATATTGCTAGGGCCATTTGTATTAAGGCCAGCATGATGCTTTCTCATTGGAAAGTCTATAGAGTTGTTAGGCCAGAGCTTATGAGTTATGACTCTGTCTACTCATTAACTTCAATGAACCAAAGTGAAATCCCCCCACATATGAAAGCCTATCAAAAAGCTTTATTCAATGATGATTATAACGACATTTCTGATAAAGACATGAATAAAATAATTGGGATGCAACAAGAAAGAATTGTTAGCTTTGATTTACCAAAAGATATGGAGTACGACCCTCTAATTGAAAAGTCTAAAAAAAGCGAGGGAGAAAAGTTTATAGATAAAAACTTCAACCTTAAACAGATGAGTAATGATCTTTCTAGTTATAAGTTTAGTTTTTATACTTCACCCTACTCTGTTGAAAGCAGAACAAACGAAAAGCAAGTTAACTATGGTTTATCCTTAAAAAACATTGGAAAAAAATATCTTCTCGGTGCACAGATGGAGACTAAAGAATCGACAAAAACAGATAAGTTCACTGGGTTAGAAGTCACATCTAAAGAGTCCAAAAGAATGGTTGATTTCACTTTGAAAAACTTAAGTGAAAACACAGATTACTATATGCTATATAGAAACAAGCAAGGCTCAGTTGGAGAAATTTCTTACCCCAAAGATCATACTCAAATTGGAGTACTTGGTTTTAAATTTCATTTAAGTGAACAAACAAAAGACGAAAGATTCAATCTAACTTATATAACTCTAATTGATAATCATGTTTATCAATACAATGATTCTCTTACCGGAGAATTAAAAGAAAGCTCAAATGGAAATATTCGTCACGGATTTCATATAGACTTCAATACTCGAATGTCTGAGAACTCAGTCTTTAACTTTGATCTATGGTATCAACCTTTAATGAATCTAGATGAGCAAGAAATAGACTTCTCTGACACTATGACAGAAGCCGATGCGACTTTCACATGGGAATTAAATAATGTATTAGATATGGAATACGTTTATACCTATACCAACGACAGCACTCTTAAAACTGTTTACAACATCAATCCAGTCAATCAAATCAATACAATTAATCTTAGATATAATTTAGATATTTAAGGCTTAGTAACTAAAGAAAGATATTCTATATTACCACTTTTATTACCTTTTATAGGCGACTCAGTTATCTTTTCGATATGATAATCATTATCACTAAACCACTGCTTAACTTCCTCTAACACAACAACTCGAACGTCATCAGCAATAAGCCCTTGCTTTCCCATCCTTTCTTTACCAGCTTCAAACTGTGGCTTTATTAAGACCATTGCCTTTCCACCAGACTTTAATAAATTATAGATATTTTTAAAAACTAATCTAATAGAAATAAAAGATAAATCAACTACACATAGATCAACTTTTTCATCTAATTCTAGAGGGTACTTTATATTAGTTCCTTCTAGATTCACTACTCTAGCATCATTCTTTACTAAATCTGAAAGCTGGTCGTGTCCCACATCAATTGCATACACCTTAGAAGCCCCAGCCTCCAAACACACTTGTGTAAAGCCACCCGTACTAGCACCAACATCAGCAACAATTAAACCTCTAGGATCTATATCAAAGTCTACTAACGCCTTTTCCATCTTGTAAGCGCCACGGCTTACATATAAATTCATTTCTTTAACTTCTAACTTATCTGACTCTTCAACTTTCATTGAAGACTTTACAACTTTCTTCTCATTACAAAAGATACAGCCTTGTTCGATTAACATCTTAGCTTGTGATCTAGTTTTTAATATTCCTCTATCAACTAAGGCCTTATCAATTCTATCTGCCACAATCTACTGTTCCTTTAAACATCATCTTAACTTCACCTTGAAAATAAAGTTCATCCAACTCTTTATTAACGATGGCCTTTAGTAAACCACCCTTAGCATGGACTTTTATTTCGCCACTCCAGCCTAAACCTTTTGCGCAAGTTACAGCTGTGGCCATAATTCCAGTCCCACAACAAAGAGTTTCTGCCTCAACACCTCTTTCATATACACGTAACTTTAAAACTTGTTTTTCATTATCAACAACCTCAAAGAAATCAACATTCGTTCCATTTGGAAAACGAACATCATTCCTAACGACACTACCAAACCTTTCAACCTTTACGTCTTCAACACTATTAACTTGTAATACACAATGTGGAACACCTGTATTCAAATACATTGCTAATTTTTGAGAGAAGTCATTTACATCTATGGCCTCAACATCATACAACTCAGTCATCTTTATTTTAACTTCACTAGAGTTATCAATAATATCACCCTCATAAACTCCATTCATCGTATCAAATACGAAATGCGTATCAGTTTTCACCTTTGCAATATGATAAGCATAATGAACGATTGATCGTGATGCATTTCCACACATCTCAGCCTCAGACCCATCTGCATTCCAAATTCTCATTGAAAAATCATGACCTTTACTTGAATTACTTAAAAGAATAACTCCATCTGCACCAATTCCTTCCCTTCTTTTACAAAGATTGCGAACTTGTGTTGGTGTTAATTGAATTGACTCGTCGCGATTATCAAATAATACAAAATCATTTCCAGATCCAGAATACTTGTAGAAGGGGTATCCCATAATTGACTCCATGCTAAATACCTAATTCAATCATTTTTTTATCATAAACAAATGAAATTGAATATTTATTGATTCACAAATCGAGTCTTTTTATATAATATTTTTAACCTAATCACTTTGGAGCATTAGCTCAGTTGGTTAGAGCCCCCGGCTCATAACCGGGTGGTCGCAAGTTCAAGTCTTGCATGCTCCACCATTTTTAAAGCAGAACTGAAAACGTCCTCCAACTTGTCACTCTCTGGATCACAAGTGTGGAAGACGGCTTTCAGATCTCTGTTGCCCTCACTATCTTCTTCACCAAGTACAATTTCTCGAAACATTAATCTAAGTAAGCCCTTAAAAGGATTCTTCTTCTTTCATGGTGTCTTGCACTGCACTCTTAACCACTAGATCGGACATTTAATATTTTTAATCTGTAGTTTTCAACGTTCTTGAATCCATAAGCATTCTTAATCATTGACTTTGCCACATTGTTAAACCCTTC
>CAKZUQ010000059.1 GCA_937923325.1 uncultured Bacteriovoracaceae bacterium | reverse complement strand
AACTGATGAGCATAAAATTTATCCTGAGTTTATAAAAAAGTATATCCCAGACTGCGAGCATAAAACTTACAAAGGAGGAAAAGGATGTGTTGCGGGACAAGGAGAACTAAAAAAACTTGCTCATGATCCTTTATTTATTATTAACCACACGATGGCGATGCTAAGAGCAAATATAAATCGATTGATTCGAAAAACTTGGTGTACAACAAAAAAGGTCGAGATGTTAAAAAAGCACCTCGACATATTTATTCATTATTATAATTTTGAAATTCTAAAGTTTAACACCATTATTTGAGGGCAGTTTAATATCTTTTTATTGCTTAACTTCCTCTAAAACCTTCGGGTAAGATAAAATATATCTATTAGATAGAATCTTAAATATTGATACATCTTTTCTTTTATTAATATCATTATGTTTAACAACATAATCATCTAATCGACCTTCTTTCTTTTTAGACTTTCCGCTCGCTGCTTTTGTTCCATCATCAACAGAAGTATCACCAAAATCCAGATCGAAAGTTGGAACAGCTGGGGCAACTGCTTGTGCACTTACACTTGAAGAGTCTCCACCGACTTTACTTCCTGTTCCTAATTTATTTGCAGGTTTCGCACTGGCCATAGTATCATCAATAGCAGCAGAGTTTGCTCCACCAATGATGTCACTACTTCCACCTGTTATTCCATCATTAAAAAGTACTTTTTTAAGTTTTCCAATTTGTGCTTGAAGGCTTTCACCTCCAGCATCTTTATAAGCTTTACTCTCTTTCATCATATCATCATAAATTTTTCTCTTTTTATCTGCCAAGTCTGCCATCGCTTTTTGAGCCTTGTCTAAGTTGGCTGTTTGTCCAGATGTCAGAGAAGAAGCATAAGTTGGATCATTTGATGAGCCAAATGCTGTGTCAGTCATTACACTATGAGCAAATCCAATTGGATTTGATTCTAAACTACCACTTGTAGAGACACCACTAACTTGGAAGCTTTCTCTTGGTGTGATTTGATTACATGGAGCAGGAAGAAATTCATCTCCATTCGCAACAGCACACTGTTTAATATTCATAGAACCTTTTTTATTTGCGTTTGACTCATTTGATTTTAAATTAAGTTCTCCAGTCCCTGTGCCAGTAAGAAGATTTCCAGAAGCATTTGCTCCTGACTCTTTAAACCTTTTCTTCTCAGCTTCAACTACTTTTAAATTTTTCTCTACTTGAGCGTATGCATTATTAGCAAGATTTTTGCTCCAATTAGACATTAAACCTAATGTTGTCCAAGTAACAGCTCTAGAGACAGGACTAACAAGAGCATATCTTTTAGCAAATTTTCCAATTATTCCATGGAGTAACACAACCTTACCACCAACATTCAGAACTTCACCCCAAGGACCATCAACCATTCCTCCGGCCATACTAAGTCCAGCACCAGCTGCGATAGATAACATTCCAGCATTTGCTTGTGGTATAAAGAGTTCACTCATCACTTTATTGATCACTTTTTTAAAGGCTAAAGAATTATTATTAACTTTTTCATCTCTTAGCATAAATAAGAAATCTGAGTCTAAATACTTATCAAATTCAAGCATAACTCTATCAATCTTTTTACTTGTATCTACTATTTGCTTTAGACTCTCCATAGGTTTCTTTTTATCAACTTTTGGAGCAAGCCTAATCATTAAACCTCGAAGATTTGACTCAAACATATTTCTTGCATAAAACTTTAAATTTTCTAATTTTATTTTTTGTTTTTTATTTAACTCCGGAGAATTATTTGTAGAAGTTGTAGAACTTTCACCAAATAAACTTTTGACCTTAACATCTTTTTGTAAAGAAAAGGCACCATAACCAGTTGGTACACCTTGCCAAAAATATGAACCTTCATATCTCTTATTATCATTAAGTTCTTTATCAACTGTTTTATCAACTAACTTTTTTGCAAGCTCACTAACTCCTCCAGTAACTTCTTTCAGAAGAGCGTTAAAACCTTCATCAACCAATTTTTTTCTTAGTAAACCTTTTGCTTCATTTTTTGCAAGTGCAGCAATGTTCGAACCTGCGAGCTTTTGAGAATTTGCAAAAGCAAATGTAACTTCATTGACCCCAGGACCTCCACAACACACAACCGGTGTTGTCATATAAGCAGGGAAGTTTGCACTTGCATTATCTTCAACCATCTTAATAGGAACACATTTATCTGCAGCAGTATCATTAAGCCTAGTTCCAACAAGATATGCAGTTGCTGCTGAAATATCTGCAGAATCTCTAGCGACTCTTTCAGTAACTTCAATAGATTCACTAGCGATATCAGAGGCTTTGTCACCTACACTTTTAGTTACTTTTGATAGCTCTGAAGCTGTCTTTGCTCCAGGAAATATAGATTTTATAGAACTAAAGATACTATTGAAAGCATCCATAAGTGTTACAGATTTTTTTGCGACTTCAAAACTGTAGGCTGTAGATTTTCCCATGTTAGCAACTTTAGCAGCTTTTTTCTGAGCCTCACCAGATCCTATTTGTGCAGGTGCATCAGCACAAATAGCTGTTGTGTATACCCCTGCTGCCGCAGTAGTAGCTGCTGACATTGCACTTGTAAACTCTGCTATTTCCTTTGCTTCTGCAACAGCTTCTGATGACCATTGACTCGCACAAATAGAGTGCATCCACCCCATATTTGCCAATTCAAGAACATCAGATAAGCCATACCCGATTGCCGATGCTCCAGCCAAGTTCCTTTTCGTCTTCAAGGCTTTTAATTGACCTTTTAAAACTTTTGCCAAAGCATCATACCCTGTTTCCTGAGCATTATTCTGCTTCTTTGCTTCAGCTAACTGTTGCTCTAAAGCTGCTTTTTCATCAGAGTCAGCTCCGGAGCTAGTATCAACCTCCCAAACTTTTTCTTTTGCTGTAAAAGATTGTAAGTCACTAAGCTCCATATCATATTCATCAGCAGCTTTTTGAGCTGCTTCTTTAAATTGAATATTAGATTGGATATCTCCAATCATGTAAAGAAGAGCTGAAACTAAAGATGTATTCATTGTCACTAGAGGTCCAATATTTTTTGGACAATCATTTCCGTAAACCTTTACATTATACTTAGATAATCTAGTCCAACTTAAAGAGTTGATAAGTACGACACCCATTAATCCAACTATATACTGCGATATCCACTCTTCAGGAATAACTCCAAAAACTTTTTTACCATCTTGGTATCTTGCTGATGAATCAAAAGTAGTAGTAGACAATGCTGCACTAAACTCACAACCCGCTTTATAAACAGCACCTTTTTTATAATCATCTTCAGTTGGACAAGGCAAACCATCAGTCCCAACATTCGCATCTTCCGCATAAACAACCGACACATTAGGAATTGGCATTAGAACAAAACTCATAACCATAAGTGATGAAATAAAGCCACTTGATAATCTTTTTAAAATCTCTTTCATAATTTATTCCTAGCAGTAGTGTTTAGTACTAATATCTATTTTATGTGAATTCTTATATTTAGTTTAATCAAAAAGAGCTATCATACTGAAATCATTGTGATTTATAGCAGGATAGCTCTTATATATTGTCAATTTTTATTGGCAGTTTTCAATATTTACTTCTTTTTCTTCTTACCTTTCTTTTTCTTGCCACCTTTAAGCTTCATGGCCGCTAGTAAACCAACGACTGCGATACCAGCGTAAAGCATAAGGTCCTCATTTGAACCACTAGATTTCTTACGCTTTCTTTTACCCGCTCCAATATCAATCAGATCATCTTGAGGAGCAAAAACGTCATCATCAAATCCAGCGTTAGCATTCTTTTTATTTAATCTAAGCTTTGCTAGGTTTTGCTTTTTTTGTCTGAATACTCTTAAAGTCGCAACAACTTTATCGAAAATTCCTTGGTAACTTGTATACATATCTTTTGTAACAGAAAACGTTACTGCAACACCAAGGTCTTCTTTAACTGTAGCAAGGTATCTTGTGTAGAAACCAGGTACTTCAGAAGCTAAGTGAAGAGCATCGGCCCATTTATGATTATTTACAGATTTAAGTTTTGTATATTTGGCTTCAGACCTTTGCATTTTTCCACCTGGAAGTTGATAGGTCTTAGCTTTATTCAAATAAGCTTGATATGCAGCAAGAGAGTCTTGAGCTCCTCTGATCTTTGCGGCCAAAATAATAATGGCTTCTTTTCTTCTATTTTTATTTTCAGACTGACATACCCACTCACTACCTTCGATAGAACATTGCCATCCAGATGGTAGATCAAATTGAATATATTGGTTCGAAAATGTCTTCCCGAATGCAGAACCTGTGATTAAGATCGCAGATAGCATGAAAATAATGCATGTCGAACTCATTTTTAACAACTTCATAGATAAAAACCCTTGTCATAGAAAAAATAAATATTTATACCCCTATTTTAATATAATTTTAAAAACTTACAAACTATTAAATTTTTACCGGTCACACCGAGAAGTACGTAAATGGATATAAATACAAACAAAATCATTATTATAGGACCATGCTCACTTGAGAGTTATGATCAAATTAACTCAGTTGTCACACTGGCAAAAGATCTGGGCATTACATACATAAGAGCTCAAGTTTATAAGCCACGTACTAACCCTGATTCATTTCAAGGAATGGGAGATGAAGGTATTGAAGTCCTAAAAAGAGTCCGAGCAGAGAACTCTCCTTCAGACATTAGGTTTGTATGTGAAGTTTGTTCCGAGAAGCACTTTGATAATGTATCTAATATCGCCCAAGGAATTCAAATTGGTGCAAGAAATATGCAAAACTTTGAATTACTAAAGTACGTTTCTAAAAACTTTGATGAGACAAAACATGACTTTGTCTTTCTAAAAAGAGGATTTGCAAACACGAATGAAGAGTGGATTAGTTCTGCTGAATACTTGATTAAAGGTGGTGTTCCCAAAGATAAAATAATTCTTTGTGAACGTGGAAGTAGATCAATGACAAGTCCTACAGGTGTAAGCTTAGACTTTATAAATGCCCTAAAAGCTCAGGCTCAAGGGTTTGCAGTGGTAATTGATCCCTCACATGGAGCAAAAGATAGAAAGTATGTTTTACCACTAGCTCATGCTGCAATGGCCATGGATTTTGATGGGCTGATGATAGAAGCGCACCCAAAGCCTGACGAGTCTGTAAGCGACAGAGCACAGGCAATTAGCCTAGAAGCGCTTAGAACGTTTTTCTCATAGTATTTTTTTAACGGATAAGCCCCGCACGAGCGACAGTTCCTTCTTCAACTCTTAGCTTTGAGAAACGTCTTGTTATTTTTACGATTGATTTTGAGAGACTGACTTTAACAACAAATCCAGATGCAATAAGTTTATTACCACCAAGATAATCAAAGTGATAAAAGTCAACTTTCATTCCCTTCTCTAGACCTTCTTGTAACCCAACATCAAGAACAGCAGCTGTTCTTTTCTTTGAAATTTTTTTTACAACACCATCTATTTTATATTGCTTGAAGGCATCATTTTTTTGTTTAAAGTTATCGACTTTTGAATTTCTTCTATGGAGTGAAATTAAAAGTTCACTCCCTAGATCAGTGGAAACTCCATAGACTTTTGACTTTGCTCCAAGTTCTAATCTCCACTTATCTCCAAGAGCGAAATTCATAGCAACATAAGGAGCAGTCCAGCTCCTATTGATACTATTATAATCATATGTTGAACCTGTAGATATTTTTGGCTTACTAGTGGGATCACTAGCGTATGGATCTCCATTTAATGAGTAAACATTTTCTACTCCAAAGATCATAGCAAAGTATCTCCAAACAATTGCTCCCTCTACCTCAGTTAAAATCTCACTAGAGAGTTCCTCTGATGGATTTCTATATAAGAACTTTGAAGATAAAAAGTTTTGGCTTTTAGTATAATAAGTAAACCCAAAACCAACTGATACATCAGAACCACCATCACCTAAAACGATATGATCAGGTTCTACATCTGAAGTGTACGCTTCATTTGTATAAAAAGAATTTCTATAATTGGCCTCAAGGGAATATTGAACTCCATCATCCATATCAAATGAATATAGAAGTTGAACAAAACCAGACTCAATACCAGAAGCAACAAATGATAGTTCTTGAGTATTATATGTTTGACTCGATTGATTAAGTCTACCTCTTGCTCCAAAACTTACTTGAAAATTATTTGTAAAACCATACTTACCTTGAAATTCAAGCTCACTTCTAAAGTAGCTCTCTCCTTGTTCAAACTTTATCAAATCACCTCTTGAGTCGGCATGAATTGTTGGCGAGAAACTTTTGGATACAATTCCAATTTCACTTCCACCCTTTACTAGAGACTGAGTCTTGGACAAATAAGATGTTTGCCCAAGAACAATTGTTGGATATAAAAAAAGAATAGAAAGAATATTTTTTAACATGCTTTTATTATAAAGAAGCTTGTTGTGAATGTAAAAAATTGTCTTTTAAACTATTAAAAGAAATTAATTGTTCTTCAATATTCCAAATTCCATATTTCTTTCTAAAAAGACTAATCCCTGTGATTGTTAACTCACTATTAGAAGAGAACTCCTCTCTTATAGCATCCATAACTTCTAATAAAGGTTCGTCATCTTTAAAGTGCCCCAAAGGTAAAAACTGCTTAGGGTTTGGTTTGTACTTTACACTTCTAGGGATAAAAGCTTTACAAATATCCTGCACTAGCTCCATACAATAGTTTAGATCTGTTGTATAAATAGGATTTAGATAAAGCGTATTAAACTTCTTACCTCGGTTAAAGTCTACACCTGTAAAAGCAAGCTTTGGCGATGTTTCAACTCCATAAAAAAATGTTTCTAACTCTTCTTTTAACTGTTCTTTAACATCATCAATATCTTTTATATCAACCTCAAATGGAGCGAGCATCGACATATGTGGAAATGAATGTTGGCGATATTTTGGATCAAATCTTCGGCGAAAGCCATCAATTTTTCGGGATAGTACACTATCACTTCGAAAAGTTAGACCTACAAATAGTTTCTCATGCGTACTGTTTGTCATTTTAACCCCTCCTTCCTTGAATGAGGTTATCTCAATAACTATTGTAGAGGATTAAAAGACGGCTTTACAAGATAAAAAAGAGGGGTAACAAATTACCCCTCGCATCATTTATATTTTCATAATAATTTCGATTACTTAATTAAATCGAATTTAGCTGCTGAACCTAAGTCTTCTTCGATTCTTATTAATTGATTATACTTTTCAATTCTATCAGACCTTGATGCAGAACCAGTTTTAATATGCCCAGATCCACAAGCTACAGCTAAGTCAGCTATAAAATGATCTGCTGTTTCACCTGATCTATGAGAAATAATTGTTTTATAATTATTATCGTAAGCTAATTGAAGAGTATCGAAAGTTTCTGTGATTGTTCCAATTTGATTAATTTTTATTAAAATTGAATTGGCTTCACCATTTTTAATACCTTCACCAAAAATTTTAGCATTAGTTACAAATAGATCGTCTCCAACAAGAACAGTCTTAGAACCAAGAGCTTTTGTCTTTTCAGTCCAACCAGCATGATCTGATTCATCAAGACCATCTTCAATTGAATAGATTGGGTAATTTTCTACTAACTTTGCATAGTATGCAATTAACTCACTAGTTGTTAATTCTTTACCTTCAATTGTATAAACACCTTTTTCTTTATTATAGAATTCACTAGCTGCACAATCTAGTGCAAAAGAAATTTCTTCTCCTGGCTTATATCCAGCATTATTAATGGCCTCAACAATACAGTCCATCGCCTCTTCGTGTGATTTTAAACTTGGAGCAAAACCACCTTCATCACCAACATTTGTTGAGTATCCTTTTCCATCTAAGACTTTTTTAAGATGATGGAAAATTTCAACACCAGCTCTTAAGTTCTCTGAAAATGATTTTCCTTTTAAGTGAGGAACAACCATAAACTCTTGAATATCAAGGTTGTTAGATGCATGCTCTCCACCATTGATAATATTCATTAAAGGGGCAGGGTGACGTAAATAACCTACAGCATTTGGACACTTTAAGTCTTCAGCTAAATATTTATATAGCGGCTTACCTGCTTCTAGCGCTCCAGCTCTTGTTGCGGCCATTGAAACAGCTAGCATGGCGTTAGCACCTAAATTTTTCTTAAAATCTGTTCCATCAATTTCAAGCATTTGATTATCAATTGCACGAAGATCAGATACTTCCATACCGATTATAGCAGGTGAGATTTTTTCATTAATATTTGAAATTGCTTTTCTAACTGATTTTCCCAGAAAGTATGTTTTATCGCCATCTCTTAACTCTAAAGCTTCTCTACTACCAGTTGATGCTCCAGAAGGCACTGATGCTCTACCGATCTGTCCTGACTCAGTATGTAAATCCACCTCAACCGTTGGGTTCCCTCTTGAATCTAATACTTGTCTTGCAATAATCGACTTAATTTTTGACATAATTTACTCCTAATACAGTTAATAATCTAAAGTATTCTATAAAATTACTAGGCTTTGTAAAGGTGCGGTTATCTATTATAGATTTTAATAATTCTCTCTTTTATAAGCTCGGATCTAGGTTATAATTATAGAATTAATAAAAGGATAAATATGTCATCGAAACTATACATTATTATAATAGCTCTCTTAGTTATTGCTGGGTATTCATATAAAAATCTTAGGAACTCCTATGATTTGGTAAGTCTTAAAAATAAAGGCAAGAACCTAATCTCTACAATTGTTCCCATAGATAGCCCTAAAAATGAAATAAAAAAGCTTACTACCAATCCAAGTCAGGCTTATTATTACATTGTTGTGGATCGATTTGTTGATGGAGACAGTTCAAATAACTTAGACTCATCATCCTCTGGGCTCCAAGGCTATAAAGGTGGAGATCTAAAAGGGATTATAGGCCAATTCGATTATATTAAAGACTTAGGAGTGTCCAATATTATCCTTTCATCTATCCAAAAGCAGGTTGATAGGCCCTTTAAAGAAAAAATTGGGGATCTTGAGATGGAACTTTCTGGATTTGATGGGAATGTTGTTGATGACTTTAAAGAAATTGATCCTAGGTTTGGTTCTAAAGATGACTTAAAGCAATTAGTCACACTTGCCCATAATAATGGGATAAAGGTTTACTTAACTTTTAATGCCAATGATGTAGCGAAAACTTCAAGCTTACTTTCAGATCCAAACTACGAAGACTTTTTTCTAAAAGACTCCAAGCCTTGTGAATACACAATTCCCTACGTTAGAAATACAACTTGCACTAATGAAGGCTATATTAATATTAATCACAGTAGTGATCTCGTGATCAATGACCTAGCTTCCTTTATTTTTGACTTTGTATCGAGTACCAACTTAGATGGAATCGTCCTAGATGACGCTCACTTATATGACGATCGTTTTTTAAAACTTTTAACAGATAAGCGACCACAGGGAACAAAGCTTATTTTTAATTATCAAAGAGAAAGAGTTGAAATTATTAAAGAGCATATCAAAAACAAACTTGGAACTGACTATTATAGTTTTTATCCTTTTTATACTTTAAGAAGTTATTTAGTGGAGTCAAAGAACAACTTCAATCAAATTAATGATTTAATTAGTTTTAGTAACTACTTCAGTGCAGCTAGAAACTCTTTAACTAATATTTCAAATATCAGAGGGGCATCTCCATATTATAGTTATGATGAAAACCCAAATTATGCAAAAATAGCTTTTGCATTTAATATTCTTCTCAATAGTCCAGTCCTCATCTCTATGGGAGATGAAATAATGAGGGAATCACGTGGTTACCCAAATATTCACCCTACAATGAGATTTACTGACAAAAGTATCAAGCCAAATAACGACTTACACCCAGATATAGAAATGAAAAATTTTTATAAAAAATTAATCCACCTAAAAAGTACAAATCCTATCTTTTCACAAGGGTTATTCGAAGAAATTCACAACCAGCAAGATTTTTTTGTTATTTCAAAATTGATAAAAAAGACAAATCAAAAAATGATTATAGTCGTTAATAAAAATTATAATCCGAAAAGATTAGAAATTAATTTTCCAAAAAAATTTAATAACCAAACTTACTTCGATGCTTTGTCAGATAAGAAAATTAAAGTTAGTACAACAGGAATGGCTAAAATTTCTATCCCTGAAGAAACAATACAGATCTATTTAACAAAATAAGACTAGGCCGCTTTTTTAGACTTATCCGGCCTTACGTAAGGTAATGCCCACTCAGGTGGCCTGAACTTTGACTTTGGAAATGGAAGTTTATTCGAGACAAATTCTTCAAACCATGTTGGTACATAACCACATGGAACCATCTCCCCAATATACTTACCAGTGTCAGGATCTTTTCCTGTTTGCACCCAACGAAAAATATCTTTTGTTATGTATCTACCATGCTCATCAACTCCAAGAACCTCAGAGATATGTGAAGTTCTACGTCCACCATCATGATATCTATTACATTGAACTATTAATTGTAAGGCTGAACCTACCATCTTTCGAATAGCATCAGCGGGTATTCTTGTCTCGCCCATGAGGCATAAAGTTTCAAGACGAGTGCATGCATCAAGTGGAGTATTGGCGTGAACAGTTCCCATAGAACCTTCATGACCTGTTCCCATTGCATTTAGTAAATCAAGGGCCTCTGGGCCTCTTACTTCCCCAACAATTATTCTATCTGGACGAAGTCTTAGTGCAGACTCAACTAAATCTCTAATCGATACATCTGTAATACCTCGAGCTGGATCACCCTTTCTAGTTTCAAAATTAACAACGTGTTCAGCTTTAATTTGTAACTCTGCTGCATCTTCAATGATTAAAAGACGTTGAGTTTTAGGCATTCTTGAACCTAATACATTTAGCATTGTTGTTTTTCCTGAACCAGTACCACCTGAGACGAGTGTATTTTTTCCTAGGTACATACAACAATCTAAAAACCTTGCTCCATCTGGTGATAGAGAACCAAAGTTAATCATATCTTTTAAACCTAGCTTTTCTTCTGAGAATTTTCTTATTGCTACAGTTGTTCCGTTCTTTGCCATAGGTGGAATAACAACTGCGATTCTTGAACCATCTGGAAGACGAGCATCAAGTCTTGGATTATCAGCATCTATTACTCTTCCAACAGATTGAGCAATAGCACGCATAGAGGCCATTAGTGACTCTTCATCTGCAAATTTATTTGGTGATTTATAAACAAGGCCTTTTTCTTCAATAAATATTTCATGAGGGCCATTAATCATTACTTCAGACACATCTGGATTATCAAGTAGATCCTTAATTGGTCCAAGAAGTGTGGCAATGGCGTCCTGAAATACTGAACTCATTTATTTCCTTTATCAGTTTATAAACTGTATTTATCAATCATAATCTCTCGGTAGCCAGTAATTTGGTTTTTCACTAGCAACTTTACGAGTTTGCTCTTCTACATCATCATTCTTTTCAAGAATAGTAATGAAACCTTTATGCTTGCTAGAAGGGCAGTAAAATTTATACTTTCCAGCAGACTTAAAGATAGTTTCACCCTCACTTACCTCTCCCTTTTTAGCAGAGAGAAAGATTTTATGATCTTGAACTATTAAACACTCTGGCTTTGATTGTGTTGAAGTAACAAAAAACCTAACCTTATCTCCAGCGTGAGCAACTAATCTATTAGGATAGTAACCTTCTTCTGTTAGAATAATTGAATATTCCCTAAGTGGCTTTTTAAAGTACTTTACCTTATCATCGGCCAAAGCTTTATCAGCTATTAAACTTATCGGAAAAACAAACAAAAATAATAAGGATAAGAGGCACTTTTTCACAAAAACTCCTAAGTTTATTAGTTATACCTTAGTAAACTTATCGGTTTGTAAGGGAATTACTTTAGTCGTTAAAATAACTCAAGTTTTATAACTTCATAAGCTGGTTCTTCATAAGGGTGTGAATTTTTTAACTCTTTGATAGAGTTACTTATATTCTCAGGACTTACTAAAATCTCAACCTTGAGCTCTATAACCTTCTCAAGCTTATTAAGTTCACCAATACTAGGATTAGAGCCCTCAACAGGTCGAAATTGCCCAACACCAGTTGTCTCAAAAGAGCAGTTATCATAGTTTCCAAGCTTGCCAGCCCCTGTCTTAAAAACTGCTTTTTTAACGCGTTCAGCATCATCTTTTGGAACAAAAAAGATCAACTTATACATACTAAAACCTTCTCCTAATCTACTCAAACAACTTCTTACATTATTTTATTTATATTGGCAGGTTACAACAAATTAGCAAAAATTAATAATGTTCAAATTCAATCATTGAATACATAACAACATTTCATGGAGGATATATGTTAAAAAAACTACTACTAATCTGTGCCCTATCTACACTAGCGGCAGGACAATCGATTGCTTGTACTATTGATGGACAAGAAGGACTATTACCAGAAAATGATATGTGGATTTCTGCAAATGCTAAAAGTATGATGAATTCTAATATAGATGAAGCTAAGTTTAACGAAGTTATTGATAGCGTTGTTGATGTTTATGAGCCAATCATAAAAGCAATGGGAGCAAAACTTAAAGTTGAAAGAAATTGGAATGACGGAACTGTAAATGCTTATGCACATAGAAGAGGTGGATCTTGGAATGTTGCAGTGTTTGGTGGACTTGCTCGTCACAACACAATCACTCCAGATGGATTTGCATTAGTTGTCTGTCATGAAATTGGTCACCATATTGGTGGAGCACCCAAAAAAGGTTCATGGTCATCTGCATGGGCTTCAAACGAAGGTCAATCTGATTATTTCGCAACTTTAAAATGTTTAAGAAAAGTTTTTAGAAATGATAATAATAAAGAGATTGTTGCTAGTTTAAACGTACCAAGTGAAGTAACTGCAACTTGTGCAGCTCAATTTAACAATGCTGATGACCAAGCATTATGTGAAAGAGGTGCAATGGCCGGAATGAGTACGGCAAGACTATTTCAAGAGTTAAGAAAACAACCAGACGCTCCAAAATTCACAACTCCGTCAGCTAAAGTTGTTTCAAGAACTGATCATAACCACCCAGAGACTCAATGTCGTCTAGATACTTATTATGCAGGTGCAATCTGTGACCTTCATGATACTGATGATGTAGATCAAAGAAATGAAGTAAGTGGTACATGCTATAGAGCAAATGGTGATACTACTGGTGTTAGACCACTTTGTTGGTTTGCTCCAAAAAAATTATAATTTTAATTTAATAATTCATAATGTAAAAAAGGGACTCAATACTAATTGAGTCCTTTTTTTATATCTTTTTTTCAAGTTTAAGTTTATCGATATGAGATTCTATATTGGCCTTTGCATACTTTAGAATTTTTTGTGGAATATTAAAATAAATTTGCGATAATATTTGATCAATACTTAGACCACTGACACACATTTCTAAAATTTGTTCTTCTCTAAACTTTCTATGCTCCAAAGTTTTCTCTAGTATATTTGTTCCACCTAAAGCAATTCCATGACTAGGTATAACACACTGAGGACTTAAGTTTATAACTTTTTCAAGAGTATTAAAGTAATCTGTCATATTACCTTCATGGCCACCTACAACTACAGTTCCGACTCCTTGGAATAAGTCCCCTGCTAAAAACCACTCTTTTCCTGCTGGCATTAGAGCAAGTTGACCAGCATCATGACCAGGAACTTCGATAATTTTCACATCAGCTCCAAGCCACTTAGTTAGAGTATCACCCTCTTTAACAATATCAACATTGATCCCTGAAAAGTAATCTTCTCCATAAACTTCTTTAGATCGATTAAAGGTAAAACTACTCATCGACATAGATACATTTAGCTTTTTAGCAATATCTGGAGAGAAGTTATGATGATCTCTATGATGGTGAGTTAAAAAAATTCTTTCAATCTCATATATTTTAATTGTTTCTAAAAATTTATTTAACTCTGCTTGATCTCTTGGAGCTGGATCTACCAAGACTTTCTTATTCTCCCCAATTATAAAAGCATTGGTTCTATCAGCAGGTGGTACAGTATTAGATAACGGCATAACCTGAATAATATCTTTAATAGACTCTATGCTTGGAACGACTTTAGATAAATCAAATCTATTTTCAAAAATTAATTCTTCCTTAAAAGAAATATCCTTTACTAAGGCTTCAATAAAGTACCTAACGGGTGGGACAATCAACCTTTGTCCTTGATTGAAATCTTTTAAAATATCAGATGGCTCAGTCCATTCATAGGATTTTGCTTCATTTTCATCGACATTGAATAATACATCTCTTGTTAAGACTATTTTATAAAAGTGAGTGTTAAACCGATAAGGGTTGAATTCAGGGGTAAGTGCCCTACCAATTGATTCAATACTCGAAATGGCCCCAGATTCTATAAGTCTATCGACCTCAATACCAAGCTCTTCATTTGCTTCGCGTACAATTGTATTTCTAAGATGAACTGGAATTTTATTTAATAAAGAAGTTGAGAAACCTAAATCTTCATAGTCCTCTCTATCAACTTTTCCACCAGGAAAAGCCGTATACCCAGGAAAAGCCCTTAAAAAATTTTGTCTTACTATTGAGAAGATTTTATTATCTAATACAAAGACAAGTGATACTGCATCTCTAATGTTTTTTTTAGTTTTATTCATAAACTCAGAGTATCAAAAAAAATTGGTTATTTACATGAATAATAATGATGTAGTGAAGGATAATTCATGCCTATTAGAGCACAGGTTTTTGCTTGAGAATAAGAATGAGAACTTTTTAGAGTATCAAGACCAATTACGACCATTTGTTCTAAAATTTCATTATCTGAGAGATGTTTATAAGTATAGTATTTTAAGTTTAAATTTTTGATCCACTTTTGAAGAAAAATAAGTTTCTCACTTTTACTCAATTTAAGCTGTGAAAGTGCTTGCTCAAACATGTAAGCAATTGAAGCTCCAATGATATGGACATCTTGATAGTCTACATTGCGATAACAGTTAGAACTTCTAATTTTCTTCTTATTGAAAAAGATACTAAGAGCTTTAGAAGTTAATCTTTTACTAGAACCATTAGTAAAATGCTTTGAATAGATATCTCTTGATTGCTTTAGACAGCCTAAGTTTCTTAATGTAATTTGTTCATCTACAATATAACGAGCAAACATATCTGCAGTGGCTTCATTTATTACTGTTACAATACTTTTTAAACCTATCTTTCGAATTGAATTATTTTTGATTAAATGACTATGATTTGATTTTCCTTTTCTGTGATGTTTATGTGAATTATCAAAACAAAGTTTTACCTTTGAATGGATTTGAGTATCGTTGAAGTAGTTTGGGAATAAAGATGCAAATAAATGATGTCCATATTCATGAGTCGCTACAAAAGGAATTTCCCACATTGGAACACCACTAAATGGAATAATTCCTGTTGCTTTAGGTGTCCCTTGTGGCAAAAAGACAACTTCCTGATCTTTACTATTATAATAAGCATTATTAACAAGGGATTTCTTGTCCTGAACGACAGAGTTTCCATCTCTATACTCTAAAACTCTAGACATATTTGGAGCAATTTTTAATTTAATTGCTGAAAGATTAATATTTAATTCTAAAAGCTTACTTTCTATTTGATTAAAAGAATACAAAACACTTGCCGCTGCTGATTGATATGACTTTTCTGTACTATAATTAGTACCTAGGCATATATTAAAAATTGTCCCTTTATCAATTATTTTGGTCTTAGAACGTTTAGCAGCTATCTTACTTTCAAAAATCTCTATTTCACCACCATATCTAATTTCACTAATTAGGTTAGAAGTAGGTTTAAAAGGAATGGCCTGAAACTCACTCCCCGTAAAAATTCTTGCAATGATATCAGAGTCACTACTTTCAACGCAATGGCTAAAAATACTAGCACTTGAAAGGATAATGGGAGTACCTGTACTTGAATCAGTATAGGCAACATCGAGCCCACGCTCGCTATCAATCTTCACACCACATGAGGAGCAAAGTATTAAAAATACTAAAATAAGTAACATATAGATTCTCATTAATTTAATAGTATCAAGTAGACTCTAAATCATGAGTGAAATGGCTAAGAATTGTAAATATTACAGTATAAAAATATAAAAGGTCCCACCATTCGGTAGGACCCTTATAAACTCAATAAATTGCTCTCTTAATTTCTTTGATAACTTCTTATGAATTACCCAATTAATCTCAATGCGTTTTGTCCGTTTTGGTTTGCTTGTGCAAGAACTGCAGTACCAGCAGAGTTTAAAATACCATTTCTAGCATTATCAGCTGATGCTTGAGCGTAGTCTACGTCTCTGATTCGAGAGTTAGCTGCACTTAAGTTCTCATTCGTAATCTGTAAGTTATTTGAAGTACTTACTAGTCTATTTTGAATCGCCCCTAAAGATGCTCTTTGAC
>CAKZUQ010000058.1 GCA_937923325.1 uncultured Bacteriovoracaceae bacterium | reverse complement strand
GATTTAGATTCATTTAAAACCATTCTTATGGCTTCTGCTTTAAATTCATGTGAATACTTTGTTCTTTTTGTCATTTTTTGACTCCTTAATTAAACGATTATAACACGCTTAACTTAGAGTCCACTTATGTGGGGAGGTTCAAGAACTAAGAGAGTTAGAGAGGAGAAACTTTGACTTTTAAATGGTGGCTAAGGCTATTCTTCTCTGGATTTATAGTTATACATGTAGTGTTAACAGCATTTCACTTAATGCCACTGAATCCGATATCGCTAAAGTTTAAAAAGATAACAGATATTTATATAGGAAGAGTATTTTCTCAAAACTGGAAATTATTTGCACCTGAGCCAGGCAGTAGTTCAACGAAGCTATTTTATAAGTGTCATGATGGAAATCAGTGGACACCTAGCCTTGATCCATTTGATTCACTTAATAACTATCATTACAAGGTTTTACCTAGTGGAGTATCAAAGCTACTATATGTATTTAACAATGTTGGAAAAGATTTCTATTGGGAGAAAATTAGCTTAGATGCTTCGAAAGAGAATATTGGAGAAAGAGAATTTCAAAAAACAAAAGAATATAAGAATATGAGAATTTTATTAAAGAACTTATGTTTTATAGTAAGTCCCAAGTCTATATTAGCTCAAGTCCAGATTGTTAAGGTGTATGCAAAAAAATTTTCCGATAGAGCCATGAAGAAGAAGTTTGATAGAGTTGAAACGATGCTGAAAATGGATATTGGATTATGATGATTGATGTTAAAGACATACTTCAAAAAGTAAATATATTTTATTCTGAGAACTTAGAGAACAATAAATTCGATTCAAATATTATATTTTTTCTAAGAGTGTTTTATATTTGGAACTTTTTTCATTTGTTAACTTTAACACCTTATTCAGCTTTAATATTTGGTGAGACATCATTAATCTCTACTTTTGACTTTGATCAAGGAAATATATTTGACTGGCTGTTTAGGTTCTTAGTGAATGATGCATATACGCAATATTATTCATTCTTTGTGTGGGGAGCCCTGATTTCACTCGTTTACTTACTTAGTTCTCCAAAATCATTAATTGCTCTAGTACTATATTATTTCTTGATTATAAATTTACATAATAAAGCATATGTTATTTTAGATGGAGGCAATAATTTACAAGAATTATTGCTAGTGTACTCTGTCTTTATGGCGCTAGGTTTTACCTTGGGGAGCTCGAGGATAGGTATATCTTTAAGGAATACGGCACTGTTGATTTCTAGACTGCAAATATGCTTCTTGTATTTGACAGCATGTTTATCTAAATTCACTGGACCAATGTGGCAAAAAGGAGTTGGTCTATATTACTCTTTATCATTATCTAATTATTCTAATCCGTTCCTCTCAAATTTTATTTTAGATAGCGATTGGCTTCTAGTTTTAGGTAACTATTATACTCTTGTCTTTCAATTATTGTTTTCATTCTTTATATGGAATTATAAAACGAGAAATTGGATTATTGTAATGGGAATGTTTTTGCATTTGCAAATTTCAATCGTAATGGGTCTTTTCTTTTTTGGTATGATGATGATTACATCATATTCATTATTTTCTAATCATTTGCCATTAGAGGCAACTATCTTGAAATCAAATAGTATGAGGGAAAGAATTATGAATTTTCTTAAAATGAACTCTTTGTTTTTGATACCACAGCAACTCTTAATAAATATGTTTAGATTTTTTAGAAGAGAAAAACTTCAGATTAATGTTTAATCAATGAATCGTGACTTTTCTTCAATTGAAGGGAGTGGGCAAGAATTTATACTATTGAATTTGAGTCTGTACTTCGCAAAAAGTCTGTAAAAGTAATCAGAAAACTTTATTGGTACGATACTTAGAAAAAGCTTTGAAATAATTGGAGAAAAACCTTTTAAGTATTTAAAGATAAAATGTATAGCTCGTCCCTCACTTAAAATTATGTCGTCAGCTAACACGAAAATGGAGTCTTTGGGGGATTTTATTTTTTCTTTAAAAAAAGTACTATTTTGTGAACTAAAAAGAAAGACCTTACCTGGATCATGTTTGATTATATATAAGACAAATTTATTACACACCATACAGTCGGAGTCTATAAATACAATTATTTTGTCCTGATATTTATTTAGTTTATTCATATTCATTATTTATAGCATTTTAATTTAAACAGGTATAATTTAATTTTTCAGAGCTATATTTTGATTTGTTAGATAAGTGTATTAACTATACTATGGGAATGCCTTTTACTTCGAGATATTTTAACATTTCCTGAACTATGCTTCTTAACAAGAGAACATTATTAGCAAAGTGTTCAGTTGAATTCCAACTGTTTAAAATTGTTTGAAAACTAAAAAAATCTAGGAATATTTAGTTTTTTTATGTCTTCATAACTAAACTCAAATTAAGATAAAGGCCATAAATGTTCTGTGGAGATTAATTTATGGTAACAGCCGATAAAATATTTAGTGAATCCCAATATAAGAAACTTTTTAATAAGTTAAAGCTAGAAAAAGATAAGTCCATTCTCATTATTCAAGGTTCTCCGAAGCTATCACTCCAGAGTGAAGCTAGGGTTGTTATGGACTTTTATATGTTTTCTATCTTATCCAATACTGGTTTACGGATTTCAGAATTATTAAAAATTAAATTAGAAGACGTTGGCGATGATTATATAAAAATACCTAAATATATTTCAAAAAATGGGAAAGATGGGAGTGTGTATTTTGGAAAAATAACAAGAAAGCTCCTAGATGAATACTTAAGCTTTCGAAGTTGTCGTTTTTCAGGATTCAATACAACTATACTTTTTCCATCAAAGCACTCAAAAAGTAGAGTTTTAAGTAGAAGCTATATACATACTCGCTTCAAATACTGGTTATATATATGTGGGCTACCTGAACACTTCTCAATTCACTCTTTAAGGCATACATATGGAACTATTTGTCTGGATAAGGGATTAAGCCTTACTTTTGTAAGAGACCAATTAAGGCATTCTAGTATTTCAACCACATCAAAATATCTTCACCTTACAAAGAAGAATAGAGATAAGGTTAAAATGATCTTTTAGTGAAATCAGTCTGATGTTGCACCCACAATGATCGTAAATCTGCCCACAGTAATCAGATTTTGAGGGTATTTAACTCATACTTATGGATAATTAACTTATGAGTAAAAACGAAATTATATTATCAGAGGTCCTTCAAAAGGAATTAAAGGGTAGAACGCTAACCAAGGTTGCAAAGGAAGTAGGTATCAGTACAGCGATACTACATGATTGGCACTCTTCTGCGAGAAAGCCGTCAGCAAAGAATATGGTTCATCTTAAAAAGTTAGCGGATTACTTAGGACTAACTCTAGAAGAAATTTTATTTGGAGGTAGTAAGGATACTCATACTATAGCTACCACAACATTTTTTGATAATGGAAAAACTTACAAAATTAATATAGAGAGGTTGGAATGAAAGCGATACTTTTAATGATTACACTTACAGGGTGTGCATCAATGGTTGGATACCCGACGCTTAAAACATCTAAGAAAGTATTTCCAAAGTATTTTGAGTTCATTTCAAAGAAAGATAAGAAAGGAGCATTCAATATTTTAAATGAAAATATTGCAGTGGGAAGCGATTCATACAATCAACCTCAAAACAATGGCTTCGCTGTTATGATTGATGATAAACAAAGAAGTATTATTCGTTATGGCTCAAAGAAAGCCGCTATCAAGACTTTTATAGAGGAGTCTTTAATAGTGGATAGATGTGGTAAATCAAAAAATCCCAAGGCTTGCTTCTATAAATCTTATAAGTCTATTTTTCCAGATAAGATCAGTAAATATAAGAGCGCTCAAAAAGAGGACTTAGACAGAGAATTAAATCGATATTGTGCTGTTCCTTGCGATGATATGTCATCTATGTGCCTCATGTTAAGTTCAAGCATTGGAGAATCTTGGAAAAATGGACAACAGTTTGTTGAAGGCGCATGTAATGAGTAAATATATGATAGTTTTTGTTTTTCTAATCTCAAATACTTGGGCCAATACCACGTTTGATATTTTAGAGCTTGTTGGACAACACAAATATAGAAAAGCCAGTAAACTTATTCATAAAAATAAAGGCAACCTAAAAACTGAAAATGAGTTCGGTGAAAAAGTAGATAAGACGGATAAATTAAAATCGATAATTACTAAAATTAAAAAAGAATCAAGATCTTGTGACGAAGAACTTAAGGATGCCGAAGGAGAGAAGCTTCCAGAGGGTACGGATTACATCTTAGAGCAATTCAAGCTGAAATGTTCAAAGTATGGCGAACTTGGGGCTTACATAAAAAAAATTAGAGTTGAATTTAAAAATAATGATTTCTATCAAGAAAACTTATCAAAACTAGGTGTTAGGGCAAAAAAAATTCAAGGTCGATGGGATCGCTTCAATAAAGCTGAAGACAAAAGGTATTCAAAAATTAATGCTAAGAATAATGCTAAATTCACAAAAAAACAGAATCTAGTTAAAAAATTTAAAAATCTCGGATGTATAGTCCTGTCTTCTTTTACAGTTAAAGGGCCTTTCTCCAAGGATGGGTATCCTGTAAAACTATTAAAAAGTAGAAGTAAAGATAAGTGTTTAAAAAAAGCTAGAAGGAATTCACCTTGTTCAAGATGGAGATATAGGGATAACTTTGTAAGTGCGAGATATACTCCATTAACACAGAACCTTAAGGTTGGGCAATATCTTGCAAATCTTCCGGCAGTCAAAGTCCCTAATGAAGGCTATATGGAAGCTCCAGGTTGTACAAAGTTATTTAAACAGTTCTATAAATAATAAATTGAGTACTGTGAGAAGCTATGTGCTGTGTGCAGATATGGATTAAGCAGCTAGAACATCACCACCTTCTGAATTATCTTCAACCTGTTCTATAATTATCACAAGATCGATATTTCCCGTTTCATTCTTGGCACCCTTCCCAAAGTGTTTTATCTCTTTTAGAGAGTCAGTATGTGATTTATACTTAAACTCACCAAGGTAACCCCACTTTCTAAGTTTAGAATTTTTAAGGAATACGGGGAAGGTATGATCAGAGTTCAAGATTGTGTGAGCATTTCTTTGAATCACTTCACCTCTTCCGGCGAGATAAGCTCTCTCATTTTTCTCTAGATTGTAATTATGATGATCCATGACTGTGAAGCTAGGGTTTATTTCTGGGTCAACACACATGTATAAAATACAGTTATCTTTTGTGGCCACAGAAACCATTGGGTTTCCACCAAGTATATCTTTTATTTCATTACGAGTATATTTTTGGTTTTTTATAAAGTTTTTATTTTCCATATTAACCTCCAAAGTTTATTTTTAGTCCTCTTCTAACAAGCTCAGCTATCAATTCTCCGTCAGAATAGTTTGATAATAAGCCCGAATCTACAGTTTGTTTTATGTCACTCTTTTCGGAGATATTTTCAATTTCAGAAGTTAATCTTTCTAAAGCTTCAAAATATTTATTAGGAATTTTATTTTGTGTCATCCAGCCATGAAGCGTCCTATTACTTATATTTAATTTCTCTTCAGATAAGGCCCTTCTGCTGATACCTAGTCTAATTCTAATAGAGTCAATGTAATCCCTTGTCTCTTCACCACCCTCAGGTCCTAGAATTCTCCATTTCATCTTGCTCATAATTTCTATCCTTTTATTTGTAGCTGCCATAATTATCGGCTATTTTCCAAAAATAATTAGATTTTTCTATAAGAGATATGCAAATTTGCTCTTATTTTCCCTGTTGAACCACTTGTTTTTACTTGATTATTGCAGATAATTGCTGTTTTGCGTTGTGTCCTATGCTGAATTGCGCAATACTTCAATACAAGACAAAAAGGGTTGGTCTTTTTGTAACCAAAGGAAAGAAATGAAAAAGCAATTTTTAAACAGAGAAGAAACGAAAGAATTTGTGAACAATTACTGCCTTGAGAATGGAATTAAAGAGGCCAAAATCTATTTTTGGAGAAAGAGAGTTCTTCATGCAGATAAGGATTCGATCAGGTTATTTAAAACAAAAAATAGAATCGACAGAATTGAAAGATCACTAGACTTATACAGGAATATTCAAAAGAAAAACGAATCATTTCCAGAAGGATCTCTCATTAAATTGAGTGCAAAAGAAGATTTTGACGAAGTCTTAGAGATCAAAAAGATACCAGTTGAATTTAGTAATAAGCAATTATTGAAGATCAAGCTTAGTTCTTTGGATTCTGACCCAAATAATAATCTCGTCCTATTAATTGATATAGATAGTAATAAATTTTTTCAACTTGATGATAAAGAATTTGAGTCCCTTAAAAGGGCAGCTTAATAACCAAAACCAACTAGGAGAATGTTTATGAAGACAATTAATGTTACCCCACTTACGAGAGTACAAGATTTAACTAAGCCTTTAGAAGGTACTTTTAAAGAAATTGTAAATTTAAAGTATGGAAAAGGCTACATCATTAATTCTGAAACCTCTGGTGATGTGAAATTGGCTGGAACCTCTTATCTTAACGAGGCCTTAAGCCAAGTTCCATTAGGAACTTTCGTCAGAATTAAATTTTTAGGTGAAAAAGATACTGGAAGGGAAAAGCCAACTCTTATAGTAGAAGTCGAAGCTGACCTATAGATCTAATTTCGGTGAGAGTAGACTTTTTACTCTCACCAAATTTACACACAAGAACACAATGAACACAAACTTATATAGAGGAGAAGAGAATGATGTATTCAGTATCTAAAATGAGTAGTCTGTCAGATGGCGAGTCACTCAAAGTAACATTTGACGAGTTAAAAAAGTTAGTTGTTGAGTCAAATTGGGCACCTTCGACCTTTGAAGGAGGTAAAAGAAAGAAATCTAATTTTGAAAAATCTCAAATTATAGCTTTAGACTTTGATTCAGGACTTTTATTGAACGATGCAATAGAAGAGTTTAAAGAGTATAAACACATTATCGGGACATCGAGAAATCATCAGCGAGAGAAAAACGGGCTCATTACAGATAGATTTAGAGTAATTCTTTTTTTAGATCAAGAGTGTATTGAGTCTGTTGTATATGAACGTACATTAAAGTCTTTATTAGAGAAGTATTCTGAAGCTGATCAAGCATGTAAGGATTCATCTCGATTTTACTATCCTTGTACTGAAATAATTAGTTCAAAAGACTTTGGCAAGAAAGTTACTATTAAAGGTGCACTTATTAAAAGTAACATTAAGTCTCAAGAGACAACAGGAGATTTTCTACATAATTTCATTTCAAATGGAAGTATAGAGGGACAAAGAAATAATGATCTGTTTCGTGCTTCATGTATCGCAAGAGATAGAGGAAAAGATAATCGTTGGTGTATCGATAATCTATTACCAATTGTAGTTGGAGAGGACTTTTTAGAAGAAGAGGCTTTAAGAACAATTGAATCCGCTTTTGACCGAGAGGCTTCATTAGGTAAATTTTCTCGATTTATTTTAAGTTCTTTACTTGTAGTGAATGTGAAAGATACTAAGCAAGCTTATCTTGTTAATCTTGAAAGTTTCATTAAGTCTGACGTAGCCCAGACAAGAGTAAAAGAGTCTTTAGGTACAGACCTTTATGCAAAATATAAAAGAGATGGAAGAGTTAAGTACTGTGAGTTTGAATATAACCCCAAAAATAAGCAAATTTTTTTAGAAAATAATAATTATATAGATTGTTTTAATTCATATAATCCAGCAGATTGGTTTAAAGAGTATTTTTACTCAGGAAGCTCTCTGCAAGCAATATCTTCTATGCCAAAGATATATGAGGACTTTTTTAAATTCTTTGCTGATTTTAAAAATGATCTTAAGTCATATGAATATTTAATCGATTGGCTTGCCAATATATTCCAGAGTCGTAATAAAACAATTTTAACTTTGATTGGTAATCAAGGTATTGGAAAAGGCGTTCTAGGGGACATCATAAAGGAACTAGTTGGTGAAAGTAACTTTTCCAAGGTTAGAGATACAGTTTTAAAAAATAAGTTTAATAAACAAATTAGTAATAAGATTGTTGTTAGCATTGATGAAATAGATATAAAGAACAATACCACAGCATATGACCGCCTCAAGGACCTTGTAAATGATTATATAGAAATTGAAGGGAAAGGATTAGATGCAAAAAATGCTACGAACTATGCTAACTTTTTAATTTCATCTAATAGAACAGACTGCATAAGGATTGAAGCTGACAATCGTCGATTCTCAATAATTCAGCTAACAGATACACCTCTCAGGGATGTTGCTTTAATTCAAAATGTAACTAGTGGTGAGTACTTCAAAGATTCAAATATAAAAGAGCTTGCTCAATATTTATATGGCCATAAAATTAAGCACGATATGTTAAAACCGTTTGTGGATTCATCAAGGTTTAATGAAATTAAGAATGATTCTACACATGAATGGGAACGTTGGATTTTAGATATATGGGCAGTTGCAAACATTGGGAAACCAAGGTTGAAACTATCTGACTTTATTAGAGATTGTAGCTCTTTTATATCAACTAATGGAAGACCACCAGGGCAAAGAAAAATTATGGATCTTGCAAATAGGTATCCAGATAAAATCAAAATAACACAACCTTTTCGCTCGAAAGGAGATGCTTCAAGATATATTGAGGCTATATCTGTTGAGCAGGTTGAAGATGTACAAGAGGTTGATAACTCTATATAAGCTGATTACTTTTGAGGTTAGAATGAAAAGAGGTCCATATAGAAATTCAAAGAGGGGGTTGGCGGCAGGGAAGCCAAAAAACTTCTTCAAAAAAGAGCATGAACATGCTGAGTTGTTTATAACTTGGGCAGATGCTACAGTTAGAAAAAATAATCAAATATCAATTCTATATAAAATTGCAGGTAATAAAAAACAATTTAGAACACCAAGGTCAAAGTCAGTGTGGCTAGATGAGTATAGTTTAGAATATGCTAAAAAAATTGCGCAAGACTGGAAAAATAAAAATACCTAATCAATTAGGTAAAGGGTCTCTTTTGCCAGATTTTTATCTTCGAGATAGAAAAAACTTTATAAAGTGGCTTGGGAATACTGCTAGGCACTCAACTATTACAAGTTATGAATCATTTCTTAGAATCTATATATTTCCATTTTTTGTAGATAAACTAGAGTTAAAATTTCCATCTAAGTGGGATGATGATGCAATTTCTAGGTGGAATGACTTCCTTTTTAAGAATGTTGAAACTTTAAGTACAAGAAATAGAATTAGAACTGGATTTAGACGCTATTTAAAATATCTTAAATTCAGAAATCAAATTAAAAGAATTCCACAGATTTATAATGAGTGTAAAAAACGAAAAACTAAAGAAACTCCGATACCTGGTGATTTACCTGAATGGAGTGATGTATTGACATGGTTAGAGAACTTACCTAAAGGACGTTATAGATTTATTAGAGCTATAATGAAAGGTTTTGGACTTAGGATTTCTGAGGCATCTTTAGTTAATGAATTTGATTTTTTTGGAGCAGAATCATCAAGTGAAATCGATCAAAAAAATGATTACATTAAAATACTCAAGGATAATGGAATTGGTAAACTATTTCTTCATGTAAATAAAGCAGATAAAAAGAAAGTAAAAGATGATCTTATTCAAATACTAGGAGAACAAGAACTTGATCCAAAATCAGGCCCATATACGGCATGTTGTACAAATAAAGAAATAGCAAACTTTATAATTCAAATGATTAAAGATGGTGAACATTTGGAGGAATTATCCAAAGATGACGTTTATCGAATCAAAAAACAAATGCCAGTAGATTACTCCAAATTTAATTTTCATAAATATAAACTTCATGATGATAGGAGACTAAATATTACGCTCCAACTTTTTGACCTTAAAGTTCCAAACTCTATCGATATGTGTTGTATGCTCCATGGTCAGTCTAGTAGGGAAGTATTTAATAGGTACTTTCAATGGGGCCTTGTTCAAAAACGAAAGCAGAAGCAAAAAAGTGGGCTAGAGTTAAAAGCTTTTTAAACTTGCTTAAAGTTAATAGATTTTAGCATCTCTGGATAGTACTTCTTAATATAAGATTTTAAATAAAAAACATTAGATTCACTAATCATGTGGTCATCAATTTGTTTAGAAATCCCTAATCTCTGTTTTGGATTAAGATAATTCTTAGAAGTTGTTTCATTATTTTTAAGTGATCGTCTTGCACTAATACTCATAAGGCCACTCACATATGCTCTAGAAGAAGGATCTTCTTTTCCTAAGTTATCCTTAATTGAGAGTGAATAAAAGCGTTCTGGATATGTTTCTGTAGTCATGGGTATTGATTAAAAAGTGGTGGCCTTAAACAGACTTGAACTGTTACGCCCGAGGGCAAGTGATTTTGAATCACTCGTGTCTACCGATTCCACCATAAGGCCACTTATTAAAATTGTTTTACCAATTCAGTTAATAATGTCTTTGAAAGCGTTGTTAAATTAATAACTTATTTCATTTTTTAGCTTGGTAATGATCACTTTCAAAATCTTTTACCAATTCAATGATTTACTCAATCATTATAATCACTTGGGCCACAGAATCACAAAGTTTGAATTCTTTTGAATCAACTGTGTCTACCATTCCACCACTCGGCCACTTATAAGTTAAATCTTATTAATAACATACTGAAAAAACAAGAGGTTTGTTGTTTTTATGGCTTTATTTAAATAAAATTGAACCTTTTGAGCACTTTTTAGGTCTAAGTAATAATACTAGATTGATAGTATTAAAATTATACCAAGGAGAATGTATGCATTTACTAAAAGTTATACCATTATCAATTCTTTTAGCCTCAGGAGTGACATTTGCCGACAAGGGTAAAGGAAAAATGCACTTCAAAAAAGTGATGAAGCAATTAGATTTATCTAATGAACAGATTGATAAACTTAAAGAGTTCAGAAAAAGTAATAAAGGTAATAATAAAGAGATTCGTTCGCAGATGAAAAATCTTCACGAAGAGTTGAAAACAAAATTTATTGCTAATGCTTCCGATGATGAGCTTAAGGCTGTTCACACAAAAATTAAGGCTTTAAAATCCAAAATGGCAGACTTAAAGTTTTCAAAAATGTTAGGGTTGAAAAGTATTTTAACTGAGGAACAAAGAGTGAAATTTATGGAACTTAAGAAGAAAAAGCTACGAGAAAAGTTCAAAAATCAAAAGGATAGTGAATAATTTTGATAAAATCTCTAAAAAATATATTTGTTCATGAAGAGGCGAGTGAGGACTCTCTTCTTCGTGAATTTAAACAAAATTATTTTGAAACAAATGAATTTGTTAGAGCAAGTATATATTGGATGGTACGTTCTGAAGTTGTGGATGATATTGTTCAAGAAACATTTTTAAAGGCTTGGAAAAATTATAAAAAATTTAAAAGAGAATCTAGTTTTAAAACTTGGATTTATAGAATTGCTATGAATTGTACTTACGATTATTTAAAAAAGAATCCTATTTATGTTGAGTTTGACGATAATGAAGATTCTTATAGTAATGATGAAGTTGAATTTGAGGACATGATAAGTACTGCTTTAAAAAGTCTGACAGATAAGCATAGAGAAGTTTTTATTTTATATTATAAATTTGAATACACTGTAAAAGAGATTGCGAGTACTTTAAATGAAAAAGAAGGAACAATAAAATCTAGGCTATATTACGCTAAAGAGTCTTTTGAGAAAATTATTGGAAAAATAGGAGGATATGATGAATGATGACGAAGTTAAAGGATTATTGAAAAAAGATCAATCAACTCCTAAAGCTCCAAGTGGAGAGTGGAGCTCAATATACTCTCAACTTAAGTTGCAAAAAAGAAATAAGGTGAATTTTTCCTTACCAAATCTAGTTGGCTTTGCTTGTGTTCTATTTGTTGTTTCTTTTAGTATTCCGCAAATGTTAGAAAAAGAGGCTGTTCAATCTAATGCTCAAATAGAAGAATATTTCTTTAATGAGAGTTACTTAGAAAGCGAAGAACTTTATACTTGGGTAGACTTAAATTAATTACATTTTAAGTAAGTTTAAAGCCTGCTCAATTCTAAATCGATAGAATTTTTCACCGAGATGACTTTTTAACTGCGAGTTATTGATCAAACAAGAATTTTTTAGATAATCAATTAGGTATTCAGGTATATCTAAATTTGCCTTCTTTAATAAATTATTCAGTGGAGCTGCAACAGAAATTGGAAAAGGTATACCTTTTGAGCCAACAATATCCAAAGCGTCTTTTAAGGAGATAAAGTCATCTGTGGCAACATTATAGAGTCCTGTTGGGAGCTCAGTTGCAGCTCTCGCAAGAACAGTGGCCATATCAAATTCATGTATAAATTGGAAAACAGGGTTGTAATCAATAGGTCTAATGGCCATTGAACTTGTTAAGTATCTACTCATGGTATTTGATATTTGTGAGCCTATAATATTACATGGACGCAATACAACAGTACTCATTTTGTCTTGATACTTCCACATCCAGTTTGTACATATCTGATCCATCTCAACAACATCTCTAAGAGCAGCATGTTTCATACTTGCTCTAAGTGGAGAGTCTTCTTTAAGGAAGATTGAATTATCAGCTAAAGCTCCATAGACATGAAAAGTACTAAGGACAACTAGTTTTTTTACTCCAAATCTGAGGCTTAAATCTAAGATTCTATTCGTACCCATAACACTTAATTCTAGTCTTTTCCTAAGATCTGCTTGGGCCATAGAGCTATGGCTCAATCTTGCAAGGTGATAAACAACATCAAACTCATGTTCTCTAAAAAGCTTTTCAAAGTTTCCTCTAGAGTACTTCATCTTAAGTGTCGTTAATCCTTTTATATGTACATCTTGAGTGACGTCTCTGGAGTCTATTCCAACAATATCCCAGTGTGGATTATTTTGTAGTAAAACTCGAGCCGTTATTTGAGCTAAACCACCAGCGATACCAATAATTAAAATTTTATTTTTTGCTGGAATATCATCAATTATAGTTGTACTCATGATTATTTATCTCTTTATTTAAAATTATTCAAAAATATATTTTGCAATGGCTTTCTAATTTTATCAAAAAATGGTCTTCTGTTTCTAAGTCCCTCAGCCAATTGGGACTTTACGATTTTTTCGATTTGATAAACATGTTTTCTAATATCTTTATCGGGAGAATCAACTGTTAAACCTTCAGGTATCTCGTATGGTTTTCCAATATAAATATCTATTGGCGATGGTAGGGGAATGACATTAGTCATAAGTGGAAGAGTAGGTAAGCCTAAAATTTTTCCTAGTTTTTTCGCATGAAAGACAAATGGGAACATCTCCTCAGCTCCAACAACACTAATGGGTAAAATCTTTGTCTTCTTCTCAAGCGCAATTCTAAAAAATCCATTTGAGAATTTTCTAGTTTCATAAAATTCATTTGTACTTTTTGTTATCCCTTTCATTCCTTCTGGAAAGACTAAGATCGACTCACCTTGATCAAGGAGCCAATTACAATTTCCACGATCACCCAAGATTGAACCTGTCTGTGCTGTTAATGAGCCTAAAAATGGAAACCCTGCTAAAAATGTGTCAACCATACTATGCAACATTCTGGGTTTATCCATTTCACATGCAAAGGCAGTTGTTATCATCATACCGTCAATAGGAATTTGACCTGTATGGTTTGAAGCTAAAATATAGGGTTCATCTTGGACATTTTCTGACCCGAAAACCCTCACTTTAAAATACTTTTTGTAAATAGGATAGACGATATCAAAGGTGTCTGAGATTTTATCTATATTGAAGCCCCATGGGTCTCTGTAGTCTCTATATCTTTCCTTGAGAGCGTCTATTACGACCTCTTTTTCACGCTTCTGTTGTTCCGTAAGTCCTAGACTAAATTTCTCAAACATTTTTCTTTTCCGTTTTTTTACTCTATATCTTTTATAATGTATTTATGTGTATACTTAAAGAGAGAAAAGTTCACCCAAGAGTATGTTTAAGGAGAGATCTAATGAACGCAACAAATAATGGAAATCATAACGGTCAACAGTGGGGAAACCGCTTCCAGGAATTATTACAAGCTTGTCAAACAGAGCTAAAGAAAACGACTCAAATTGGTATGAAAATGTTGTCTGCATCTCAATCTAATGCGCAACTGCATGAGGAGCACGAAGCCCTTGGTATGTTAGTTGTTCAGGCGATTAAAAGTGGTGAGTTGAGCTGGGGCAATGAAACAGTAAAGTCTATTATAGAGAATATTGATAAATTAAAAGAAGAACTTCATACTTATGAAGAGCAAGTTCAAAATTTAAAAACAGCAGATGAGTAATTTATTCTTCTGAAGCTAGGCTATCTACAGCTTGTTGCTTTCCAAGTAAAAAACTTTTTAAAGACATCTCTAGTGTGTCAGTTTTTGTTTTCTTTTCTGCAGAGACAAAAAAGATTTGTTTTACAGCTTTAAATTCTTCATAAATTAGAGGCTTTAATTTGTTTAAAGCCGCTCTTTCTTTTTGTTTTTTTAGCTTATCAATTTTATTAAAAACTAAGAATATTTCATTATGAGCTGGGTTAATATAATCATAAAAACCTTGATCTGAGTTTTGATTAGGGTGACGAGCATCCTGGATATTAAACAATAGAGTTTTTCCATTTAGGTTTTGAAAGAATGTTCCCATTAATTGTTCCCAGCTTTTTTTCATCTGTTTTGCAACTTCAGCATGTCCGTAACCAGGTAGGTCAAAGAGAAAGTATTTCTGATCTGATCCAAAAAGTTTAAAAGTAAAAATATTTATCTTCTGAGTTCGTCCAGGAGTTTTAGATGTTTTGGCTACTTTGTTTCCAAACATGGCATTAATTAATGTCGATTTTCCAACGTTTGATCTTCCAACCATAGCAACACCAATTGCGTCTTGATTATGTTGCCACCATTCAAGCATTTGAGTTTGGCTCTCAATGGCCATGATGAATTTTGTTTCTCCGCGATTAATTAAGTCGTTTTGCTGCATATAAAGTCCTAGACTGAAAAGTAAATTAATTTAACTTAGTACTTCGTAAATCCTGCGTATATTGTCAATGATTATTGGCATTAAAGTTGTAAAGAAACCCCTGGAAAACTTAGATATGAGGGGGATTATGCATAAAGAACTTACTTACATGACAGACATTTTAGACAATAAAGGACTGAGAGAGGGTGATATTCTTACTTTACGGCCTTTTGGTCTGAATGCGAGGGATATTAGGCTTAAACATAACTCTTATGAGTTTACAACTCATCCTGAAAAGCCAAGACACTGGGTAAAAATATTAGATTCGATTCAAGGTGAGCAATTTCGTTATATGCTCTCTAGAGTGAAAGTTATTGGGAAAAATAATCGCTTTTGTGAAAGGTACAAGTTTGAAACAAAATGTGGCACTCCTTTTAAACTCAACGGTAGTTTTGTAACCGCAGCATTCTTAGAAGTCGGAGATGTCTGTGAAATAGGGTTTCATAAGTTTGAAATTAAAAGAAAATCGCATGCTAAAGATGAATTTGAATTGTTCTCTAAGGATATTCTAAATAATGATAAGCTTTTAAAGTCAAAGTTACCTATTCTTATTGAAGGTGAGACAGGTGTAGGTAAAACGACTCTGGCTCGTGATATTCATACAAGAAGTGGCTTAGCTGGAAAATTTGTTCATATTAATATCTCAGCCTTTTCAAAAAACCTACTTGAATCTGAACTTTTTGGACATGTTAAGGGAGCATTTACTGGAGCATTAAATGAGAAAAAAGGAGCTCTAAGACAAGCTCATAGAGGAACATTATTTATTGATGAAATGGATTCACTACCTTTAGAAATACAAACCAAGTTATTGTTATTCTTTGACTCGATGGAGGTTACAGCAGTAGGCGGTGATATGCCAGTCGTCGTTAATACAAGAATTATCTGTGCTGCTGGTAGAAAACTTAGTTTATTAGTGGATAAAGGCTTGATGAGAAAAGACTTCTTTTTCAGGGTTGCTAGTGGAGCAAACCTTTCAATTCCAGCTTTGAGAGATAATATTGAAATGATAAAAAAGTTTATTCAAATCTATTCTATAGAGAACTCAATTAGTATTCCTGATAAATTAATTGAGTTTTATCAATCTCTACCTTGGCCAGGAAATATAAGGCAGCTCAAAGGCCATCTGGATAAAAAGACAATTCTAACAAATGGAAAAAAGATGAATTTTGATGAGCTTGATCACGAATTAATGAGTATGAGCTCTGAGCTTTTAGATATTGAAAAGCAAAAATTAATAACGATGAAAGACATAAAAAATACTTATGCTAAAAAGGTCTATTACGAGTGTGGAGGGAATCTTACTAGAGCAGCTAGAATTCTTGGAATAAGTATTAGAAGCTTAAAAAACTATTTAGATACAAATAAAATAGCTAGTTAGCATTTATGAAGACTATCCTTACGTCCTCTACAACACCTTCAACCTTTTTATGTTTAAGAAAGTGATTAAGTTCGTAAATGATTTTCTCTTTTAAGATTTGTTTCCCTTCCTCTTCAAGAGGAAAAGAAGAAACAACAGGTTCTACATTAGTAAAGAAGTAATCTTTTAGTTCAGGTTCATAAAACTCTAAATATTGCTTTGCAAACCTTGTGCTAGTTCTTACTGTAAAATCAATAGTAATAGAGCGAACAGAGTTAATATTTTCTTTGAAAATTGGAACTTGAATATTTCGAACTTGCATTGTTCTTTTTTTATAACCCTTATACTCAGGTCTATGTGCATACTCCTGGACACTAGCAGGTGCTCTGTTAGGGAATTCTTCTTCTATTATTTGGTTTGCAGAGTGATATGCTCCATAAAAACCAATACTCATTACACAGAAGACGATTGCTGTAAATGCTAATTGAGGTTTTCCAAATCTATCCATTAACGCATCAATAGCGTTAACATATCCTTTAAGCTTATCGCTAATAAATTGAGCATGATTTTTCAAAGGTGTTTTTAACAAGAGCGTTTTTAGGTTTTCAAGAAACTCTAATAGTTTTGATTTAACTGGGTAGTTTTGGGCAGTATCTATTCCCGTTGCTACTTTATTTTTCGCAGTTATGGCCTTCTCTTTACCCGAGACAAGCTTCTTTTTTGCTTTAGTAGCTGCATGGGTGATTTTAGTTTTACTTTTTAATTTAGTGTAAGCTATTAAATCCAAAAATTTTTGAGGAATTATTTTATAAATGAATCCAATAACTAAAATTTTTAGCTTATCAATTAATTCATTAACTTTTTCTTCAAGTTTTTCTAATTTATCTAACATGATTTATTCCTCAGTAAGCTTATCGCCATAACGGATTAAATACTTAAGTCTTTTTGTCGGGCTTGGGCAAAAAGTTCCTAACACATTGAATTTATATAGAAATATCAAAGATTCGAGATAGATTGTCGATAAAGACCATAGGGAATTATGGAGATTTTATGAAAAAGAATTCTATGTTATTGATTTTACTATTTATTTCATCAGTGATGAGTACATCTTGTGCTTTTTTAGAAAGAAGAGACTTTGAAAATGAGATGAGTGAGTTTAGAAATGATGACCCAATGTTTATTGCAGGGAGAGATTTTCAAGTGACGGCCGGAGATGAAGGTAGGCATTATAGAGACGCTAGTACTATTAGGTCTAGAACTCCCGCTACACTTGAGTCAGCACAAAAAATGAAATATCATAACTCGATAAAAAAAGAGCTCTATAGCCTCGAAAATAGGTTAACTGAGGCCGAATACAATGATTATAAAAAAGTGAGAAACCAATTAGGTAATGACTCCGAAAAAATATATTTCTTAAATTTAAGCCAAAGAGAAAGAAATGATTACTTAAGAATTAGAAACATTGAAACTCCTAGGTATTACACTGTTAAAGAGTCGAGGATGGCCGCCTTCTCAAATGAGATTATCTTAGGAATGAAGAAACAAGATGTTATTAGAAGCTGGGGAAAGCCAGAGCGCAAAGATTATTCAGGGAATCCTAGGTTAGAAAATGAGCGTTGGGCATATAGTCGTAATGGAACGGTGAAGTATGTTTACTTCACAGGTGGCTCTGTTGAGGGTTGGACAGAGCAGTAACAAGCTTAATAAATTTGTAAAAACTTACCAATTGAGTTTATCAATTGAATAAAAACGGGGTATATTCATCTAATTAATTAAAAACCAAACTTAATATAGTTAGAGAAGATAATAGGTATTATTATGGATTATACACTCGATTTTGAAAAACCAGTTCTTGATTTAGAAATACAAATTAAGGAACTACAAGAAGCAAACGACAAACCTGGAATTGATATCTCTAAAGAGATTAAAGCTCTTCAGAAAAAAGTAGATAAAATGATAAATGAAATCTACGGAAATCTTAGTTCTTGGGAAAGAGTTCAGCTTTCAAGACATCCAAAAAGACCTCACACAATTGATTATATCGAAACTATGATTGAAGACTTTCATGAGCTTCATGGAGATAGAAGATTTTTTAATGATAAATCAATGATCACTGGTTTTGGATATTTTAGAGGCCAAAAAGTGGCCGTGATAGGTATTGAAAAAGGCCGTAAGACTCAAGATAGAATTGAAAGAAACTTTGGAATGGCCTCACCAGAAGGCTATAGAAAAGCTATTAGAATAATGAAAATGGCAGGACAATTTAATATTCCTGTTATTTCTTTTGTTGATACTCCGGGAGCATACCCTGGAATAGGTGCTGAAGAAAGAGGTCAAGCGCAAGCAATTGCTGAAAACCTTGAAGAGATGTTTGGAATTAAAGTTCCAATTATTTCAGTTGTCATTGGAGAAGGTGGTTCCGGTGGAGCCCTTGGGATTGCAATTGCCGATCGAGTTTTTATGATGGAGTATTCTATTTATTCCGTTATTTCTCCAGAGTCTTGTGCTTCTATTTTGTGGTCTGATCCAAAGCAAGCAGAGTTTGCAGCAAACTCATTACAACTTGGACCTAAGAAAGCACTAGAGCTTGGTATTATCGATGAGACAATTGAAGAGCCAGTTGGTGGTGCTCATAAAGATTTAGAAAAAGCAGCTAAAAATATATCTGATGTAATTGAAAGAGAGCTAAAAATCCTTAGTTCGAAAACTGATGAAGAGTTACTTAATGAACGATTCGAAAAGTTTAGGGCAATGGGGAATCAAACAATCTCAACTCTTCAAGATACACCAGACACTACGAAATAGTAGTAAAAGGAAATTAAATGCCTATTCAGTCGATGACAGGTTTTGGGAAGGGCGAAGTTGAAAGCGAAAAGTACACAGTCTCTGTAGAGTTAAAAACTGTTAATAACCGCTTTAAAGATATTCGTTTTAAAATGAGTTCACTTTTCAACTCTCAAGAAATTCCACTTAAAAAGAAAATAGAGTCAAAATTTTCTCGAGGTAGTTTTGAAGTCTTTGTTAACTTTAAAAAGTCTAAAAAAGCAAAAAGTATTGCAGACTTAGATAATGCAAAAATTGAAAACTTTTTAAAACAAATAAAAGAAATCTCAGATCGAACTGGAGTTGAATTAGAGTTTTCACCAACAGAATTTTTAAGATCTGACTTTTATGTTGATGATGAAGATAAAGGTGAACAGTTAGAAACTTTGATGTTAGAGGCCTTTGACTCAGCTATCATTGCTCTAGAGAACTCCAGGGTTGAAGAAGGTCAAAAACTAATCAAAAAGTTAAATGAGCACAAAACTATTTATGAATCTCATTACGAGAAAGTTAAAGAGTTGAGAAATACTTACCAAGATGGAGTGAAAGAAAAACTTCAAAAAAGATTTGAAACAGATGCTTCTGGCTTGAATATCGATGAACCTAGATTTCTTCAAGAAGTAATTTATTACCTTGAGAAACTAGATGTAGATGAAGAAATAAATAGAATTGCTATTCATCTTGAAAAACTCACGAGTGTATTTGAGATGCCTGGAGAAGTTGGGCGTCAGATTGATTTTCTAATGCAAGAGCTTAATAGAGAAACAAATACAATTGGAAGTAAGTCTGGAAATAGTGAAATTTCAGGCCATGTTGTTCAGATGAAAGTTCAGTTAGAAAAGATAAGAGAACAAGCGTTAAACTTAGAATAAGAATTAAAACTAAAAGTAGTTAACATGAGTGAAAGAGGAAAAATTATTGTTATAGTTGCACCTAGTGGAACGGGGAAATCAACTTTAATCAATCGCTTAATGGATGAGATTTCTATTCTTAAGTGGTCTGTGTCATGCACGACGAGACCTAAAAGAGCTGGAGAGACTGAAGGTATTGATTATTTCTATATAACGGTAAAAGATTTTGAAAAACGAATTGAAAATAATGAATTTATTGAATATGCAAAAGTTCATTCAAACTACTATGGGACTTCAAAAGCTTTTGTTGAACAAGGTCTTGAACGTGGTGACAATTTATTATTTGATTTAGATGTTCAAGGCTGTGATCAGATTAAAGAGATTTATGGCGATGAAGCAAATGTGATATTTATTGAACCTCCAAGTGTTGAAGAGCTTGAAAAAAGACTGACTGGACGTGGTACTGATAATGCTGATGTTATTGCAGAAAGATTAAAGAACTCAATCTCAGAATTAAAAAGAAAAGATGATTACGACTTTAATGTTGTAAATGACGATATAGAAAAAGCATATTTTGATTTGAAATTTGTAGTTGAAAAACTACTTAAATAAACTCCATATAAACTACTGAGGTAAAGATTGTATCATCGTATAGATTTCTCACATGAAGGTGATTTAACTGTTGAAGAATTAGCAAAGCGTATAAAATATAATATGCCAGATGTTACAGATGAGGAGCTAGATGTTCTTTATAAAGCATTTGAGTTTGCTGATCATCATCATAAACCTCAAAAGAGAAGCTCTGGTGAACCTTATATCATTCACCCTTTAAATGTTGCGGCAACTCTTATTAAACTTCAAATGGATGTTGAGAGTATTATTGGTGGTATTCTTCATGATGTTGTTGAGGACTGTGATGTTTCTGAACAAGATATTGTTGATAGGTTTGGCCAAGGTGTCGCTGATATTGTTATTGGTTGTACAAAAATATCTAAAATCAAATTTAAAACTAAAGAAGAGTCCCAAGCTGAAAACTTTCGAAAGATGGTTGTTGCAATGGCAAAAGATATAAGAGTTATTATCGTTAAATTAGCTGATAGAATGCATAATATGCTTACTCTTCAATATGTCTCAAAAGAAAAACAAGTTAAGAAAGCTCAAGAGACACTAGATATATATGTACCTCTAGCTAGTAGACTAGGTATTAACTCTGTAAAAAGTGAACTTGAAGATCTATGTCTTAGGTTTCTACACCCTGAAATTTATTATAGGCTGGCTGAAAAAGTTTCAATGAAAAAACATGAACGTGAAGCCTATATCAAAGATGTTGTTGATATGATGAAAGAGAAGCTTTCAGAGTTTGCAGTTAAGGGGGAAGTTTATGGAAGACCAAAACACTTTTATTCCATTTATAAAAAAATGAGTAATCGCGGTGTCGATTTTGATCAGATTCAGGATCTATTAGCATTTAGATTAATGGTTAGTAATATAACTGAATGTTATAAGTCCCTAGGGGTTATTCACTCTTCATTTACTCCTGTTCCTGGGAGATTTAAAGATTATATAGCTATTCCAAAAGTAAATAATTATCAATCATTACATACGACAGTTATTGGACCAAAAGCTGAAAGAATTGAAATTCAAATTCGTACTCATGAAATGCATGAAGTTGCAGAGACTGGGGTTGCTGCTCACTGGAAATATAAAGAAGGTGGTGGAGCTAAGGATCTTAATAAACTTAAATGGGTTGAAGAGCTTATGGAGTATGACCGCGAAATTGCGGCCAGCTCTGAATTTATGGATGTCGTTAAAAATGACCTTGAGGGGGAGGGAATCTTTATCTTTACTCCAACAGGTGATGTTAAAGAACTGAGGTATGGCTCTGGACCACTAGACTTTGCATACGCGGTTCACACTGATGTTGGAAATAGGTGTGTTGGAGCAAAAGTTAATGGAAAGATGGTTCCACTTAAGTACAGACTTAAGTCTGGAGATACTGTAGAGGTTTTAACAAGTAAAACTCAAACTCCTGGGAAAGACTGGCTCAAAATTGCAAAGACCTCTAGAGCAAAGACAAAAATTAAACAGCACCTTCTAAAAGTAGAGCGAGAAAAGAACCGTGAAATCGGTGAAGAGATGCTTGATAAAACTCTTAAGTCTTATCAATCAAGTATTAAGGCCCTAGAGAAGAAAAAAGACTTTAGAGAGGTTTTTGATCAATTAAAAGTTAAAAGTATGGATGAGCTCTTTCAAAATATTGGAGCAGGGAGAATTCCTGTTAATAGAGTTTTAGAATATGCACCATCAATAACATTTGAAGCTGAAGAAGATTCTCAAAAGCAACAAGCTAAGAAAAAAGAGTTTGATACTCTTTATAAAAAACTATCCTCAACTGCTAAGCATAAATCAAATAAAGATAATGCAGTGATTGTAGATGGTCTTGATGATATTGTTGTAAGAATGGGGAAGTGTTGTAATCCAATTCCTGGAGATCCGATAGTTGGTTTTATAACTCGAGGTAGAGGTATTACTATTCATACAGGAAAGTGTCCAAGAGTTTATGAAATTGATGATGCAAGAAAGGTATTTGTTGAATGGAATGCTGATTATGCATTTAGACACCCTGTAAGTCTGAGAGTTATTACTCATGATAGGCCTGGTATTCTTTCAAGAATCTCTAATAATATTAATGGACAAAATGTTGATATCAAATCGGCTATTGCAAAGAGTCTTCCTGATTTAAAAGGGAGTTTCCTTTTTGAAATAGAAGTTAAAGACTACGCCGAATTTCTAAAGGTCGTGTCTATTATTGAAGCGATGGAAGAAGTCATTTCAGTAACTAGAACCTAATTCCTGCTGTCAAAGAAGAATTTATAGAGTCATTAGTGAAACTTTTTTCATTACATTCTACGTTTTTATCAATTTGGTACATGAATTGCTAAATATCTAGTAAAAGTTCTTAAAATACTGTGTTTAACGTGGAATAATTGTCTAATACTTAGACATGCGTTCAAAAGTTGGAGAAAGAGATGAGAAAGTTATTATTGCTATCATTGCTAGTTAACTCAATTGCTGGATCTGTAAGTGCTGCTGAATTTATGGAGTATGGCTCTAAGGACTTCAAAAAAAACAAGTTGCATAAAGATAAATGGATATTTGAAACAGGTATTAACTTTATAGAGTATCCTACAAGTCTTCCATCATTTGAGGGGACTCATGAGTCAGTTAAAGAGGACTCTAAGTCGGAGATTTATGGGATGACAGTTGGTTTTGGACGAGAATTTCTATTGGGTGCTGGTTTCTCAACAGCTCTAAAAGCAAATATTTTTTATTCTAAGAGTGATCAAAATGATACTGGTCAAGGGGCTGAAGACGTAGATATTGAATTATCAGAAAATAAAATTACTAATACTGCTTATGGTTCTGATATTTCAATTTCAATTAACTACTTATTTGAAAACAAAGTCATAAATGTTCAACCTTTTGCTGAGTTTGGTGCTGGTGTTGGAGCTTCAAGTTTGAAGAGGGATTATTCATTTAGAGGTGTAACTGGAAGTTCTATTTCTCCAGATCCAGAGTTATACGATGTTGTAGTGGATGAAGAGTTTAATTACAATAAGGTCTCATTAGGGGTGAATTTTATCTCTCTAAGAGGGATTACTTCTTATATAAAGGCTTCAAGATTAGGTCTTGCAGTGAGTTCTCGAAAAACATCTGGATCCATAAGGACTCAAGGTAATAGTGAAGTTGATGCTCAGGGCTCTTCACAAGCAAAAGACTCATTAGAAGTTTTATCAGCAAGTCTAGGGATTGGATTTTTGTTTTAAGGAAATTATATGAAACAGTTTTTAGGATTTTTATTACTTTTTACTACTTTGGTTGCCTGTACTGAAAATACTGAGAAGTACCTTTATAAAGAAGGTGATGCCGACTATGAAAACGTTGCAGCAATGTACTCAGAGGTATGTGAGAGTGAAACAGAAATATTAACTTCACTTAAAGAAACAGACTCATTTGATAGTTTTGTCACTGGAGACTTAAGTTCTAGAACATTTAAATTTACAAGAACTTTTACTGAAGAAAACAATACTAAAGACATGATTACTTACGTACTTATTGAAAGAGATGCCTCTAATCCCACTGCAAACTTAAAGGTTTATGTTTCATCTAATTATGCTCACGAAGATACTACTGAACCTCAAAATTTTTACTTTGAATATACAGCAACAAATAACAGTGATATGAGAAGTACAATATCGACAGGTGTTTGCTCAACAGATAATGTTTTAGGATCGACTACTTTTGCTTCGTCATGGTTAAGGTTCAATCCAAGTAGAACGTCTTATTTAGATGATGATAATTATACAACAAGAACTGAGACTGTTACTGTTAGAGCTGGTTATCCTATCTTTCTGTCTCGTTTTGAACAAGCTGAAACATTTGACTCTAAAGATACAGGAACTCAAACAAAGTGGTCTTATGCGACTGGAGCCATTAGTGAAGTAACAGACTCTTGTAGTAGTGATACAACTTGTTCTAACGTTAAAGCGAATGCTCAGGCCGGTTCTAGTTGTACAATTAGTATTGATACTGGCTTTAATAACTCAGGAGCACCTAGTGACAAGTTATCAGAGTTTAGCTGTCCTTAAATAAAAAAGTTATTCATTCCAAAATAGTAAAAAAGTAGATGTCTTTAAAAGCTTATAGACTTCTTTTACAAGTTTTTTGAGATTTCTAATTTGTGCATAATCACTTTCAATACTTTCAAAATAAAATTTATATTTGTCTTCATCATCACGAAGAGTTTCTAAAATTAGTTTTATTCGAAGTATATGGTAATCACTTGAAATGATAAGAACATTCTTGTGTGCGCCTAATGTCCTAAGGTAATTGTAAGTAGAAATTCCATTTTCAACAGTGTTTCTCGCTAGATAGTCTAATTCAATATGATGACTCTCTTGTTCGATAAATTCCTCGACTGAAAGGTTTGTTCCTTGTCTTGCAATTAAAGTTTTTAAACTGTTCTTGGCATAGACTCCAGAGATAAAGACTTTTGCAGAAGGGTATTTTTCGATTTTATTAAATGTGTAGTCTAGTCTTCCGGAGTCACCTGTGTAGACTGCGATAAGATCAGGGCTTTTTTGAAAAAAGGCTTGAGTGGCCATTACGTTTTGGTTTTTTGCATAAATAGGTAAGTAAATACAAAGAAGAACAAACGAAACACAAAAGGTAGCGGCAGCAAAAACAATATTTCTCGCTAGCCTTCTAGACCTTGTGTATTTCGTCTCAAATGTATATTTACGACTTAACATTTATTGCTCTATGCCTTTGCTGCAATTACTTCGATCTCAACTAAAGCACCCTTTGGAAGAGCTGGTACTTGTACACAGCTTCTTGCAGGATAGGGCTCAGAGAAAAACTCAACATAAGCAGCATTTACCTTATCAAAATTCGCTAGATCAGTTACAAAAATAGAAGTTTTAATTATATGTTCTCGAGTAATTGAGCAACTCTTTAGTAGTCCATCAATATTGCTCATAATTTGTTTTGTTTGTGCCTCAAATCCATCTGCAAGCTCCATTGTTTTTGGGTCCATTCCAATCTGACCAGAAAAGTAGAAGACACCATTGTATTCACAACCTTGAGAGTATGTACCAACGGCTGCTGGGGCTAAATCTGTACTAATTATATTCTTTTTAAAACTCATTTTTTATTCCTTATAGATTAATTTTTAGTTAATAGAGCCGTTAAGTGAGTCATGTTAATGATTTCCTCAACAGTTGATGTTCTTTGAATGATATTAGCAGGAACATCTGTTGGAGCAACGATTGGGCCAATTGCAGTACACTCACTTAATTGACTTAAAAGTTTATAACTAATATTCGCAGATTGAAGGTCTGGGAAAACTAAAATATCTGCTGCTCTATCTAAAGAAGAGAACTTAAATAGATTCTTTCTGATGATTTCATTTACAGCAACGTCTGCTTGCATTTCACCATCAACCATTAATTCTGGCATTCTTTCTTTAGTTATCTCAACTGCTTTTTTAATCTTCTTAGATTCAGCATCTATGTTTGATCCAAAGTTAGAGTAACTTAAAAATGCAACTGCTGGATCTTTTTGCATCAGTTGCTTATATAAAGCAGTTGTAGACTCTGCAATTCTCGCTAGGTCTTCAGCCCCAGGATTTCTTTGAACAGTACAGTCAGCTAGAAAAAGAACTCTATGCTTAAAAACTAAAATCATAACACCTGAGACTTTCTGGGCTTTATGTCCGCCAGCAACTCTCATAATTGGTTTAAAACAATCTGGGTAGTTTTGAGTTGCACCAGTAATAAGAGCATCAGCATGGCCTTGTTTAACCATCATTGTTCCAAAGTAGTTTCCACGTTTCATTAAGTCTTCTGATAAAGAAAGAGTAGCACCCATTCTTTGTCTATCTTCATGGTAAGCAAAGTAGTAATCTTTAAAATTTTTACTTTCACTTGGCTTAATAATCTCGATTGTGTTTTTAAGATGACTTAATCCAACCTTATCTAGTTTGTTGTTAATTGTTTCTTTTTCACCAAGTAAGATTGGCTCAATTTTACCTTCGTCTGCTAGAATAGAAACAGCTTGAAGGATACGCATATTTGTTCCTTCAGCAAAAACAACTTTCTTTTTATTCGTTGTTGTTAATCTAGACCTTACTGAACGCATAAATGCATCAGCCTGGCCCATTCTTGCTTCGAGTTCTAGTGCGTATTGATTAAAGTTTGTGATTTCAAGTCTTGCTACACCTGTTTCAACACCTGCTCTTGCAACAGCTGGAGAAACGCGAGTTAGAACTCTTTTGTCAAAAGGCTTCGGAATTAAATAATTCTTACCAAATTTGAAGTCCTCTCCACCGTAGGCACTTTTAACGTCTTCTGGAACTTCTTCTTTTGCCAGGTCAGCCAATGCCTTTACAGCAGCAATTTTCATTTCTTCATTGATAGCTTTTGCTCTAATGTCTAAAGCTCCTCTAAAGATGAAAGGAAATCCTAAAACATTATTCACTTGATTTGGGTAGTCTGTTCTACCTGTTGCCATAATAGCATCATTTCTTACTTCAGCTACTTCTTCTGGAGTGATTTCTGGATCTGGGTTTGCCATTGCAAAAATAATTGGCTCTTTGGCCATTGTTTTTACCATTGCTTTACTAACAACACCTTTAGCAGAACAACCCATAAATGCATCTGCACCGTTTAAAGCATCAGCAAGAGTTCGTGAATCAGTTTCAACTGCAAAGTCTTCTTTGTAAGAATTCATTCCTTCGGCTCTACCTTTATAGATAACACCTTTTGAGTCGCACATTAATAAATTTTCAGGTTTTACACCCATTTTAAAAAAGAGTTTTGCAATCGCCATTGCAGCTGCACCAGCTCCACTAAAAACGACAGTTGTTTTTGTGATATCTCTTTTAGTTAATTCAATTGCATTGATAAAACCAGCTGTCGCAATAATAGCTGTCCCGTGCTGATCATCATGAAATACTGGTATATCTAGAGATTGAAGTTGTTTTTCAACTTCAAAACATTCAGGGGCTTTAATATCTTCTAAATTAATTCCACCAAATGTAGGAGCAATGGCCTTTACTGCAGAAACCATCTCATCAACTGTTTTACAGTCAATCTCAATATCAAAAACATCAATATCTGCAAATCTTTTGAATAGAACACCTTTACCTTCCATTACTGGCTTTCCAGCAAGTGCTCCAATATTTCCTAGACCTAGAACTGCAGAACCATTTGAAACAACACCAACCAAATTTCCCTTAGAAGTATACTTGTAAGCATCTTCTGGGTTTGCAGCAATATCCAAGCATGGTTCAGCTACTCCTGGTGAGTAGGCCAATGATAAATCTCTTGATGTAATACATGGTTTAGTTGGAACAACTTCAACCTTACCTGGTCTTCCGCTAGAGTGGTATTCTAGCGCTTGATTTCTTTTTTGATCTTCCACAATTTTATCCTTTTATATATCTGTTAATTAAAAATTTTAAATTTTATTCTAACAGTTTGCGAGGTGTCAATTCTCATAAAAAATGAATATTTTGGAAGAAAAAGTAATTAGCTCAACTAAGTCTAGTGAATGTATATGTTATAATCATTTTTTTTATAAATTTGGAGGTCAAATGGGCATTGTGTCTAGATTATTTGGAAAAAAGACTAAACAAAGAAATGATAGAATTAAGGTCCAACACTTTCATAAAATCCAACTCCTAATTGAGGATAAGAATTACGCAGTTGAAAATGTATCAGTAACTGGACTTGGCTTTACTGACCCTGAGGAAGATCCAAAGTTTAAAAGAAATTCTAAAGTAAATGCAGTTGTTAAAGTTGTGGATCAACTTTGTGATATCCAAATAGATATAAAGCATAATGATAATGGAGTGATTGGATGTAAAGTTCTGACATCTTGTGAAGTGTATAGAAAATATGTTGAAAATTATTTTAAATCTGAATTAGAAGGCTTGAAGCTTAGAGTCATATCAAGTGAAAGTATTAAGAAGAATGAATTTGGCGAGCCTTATTGGTTATATGGAGATTATAATCATGAGATCTATTACACAATTGCAGGTGAGAAAGTTACGACATTTCAGATTAATTATCATGGGCAAATAGTTACATATAGTGAAGGTGATTTATCGACAGGCATTGTATGGGAAGATGAACGTGAAGACGTTGGTCATAAATCATCGGATCTCGTGAAAGAATCAAGCCGTCTGTCTAAAGAGATGATGGAATATATTTTTAGATTTGTAGAGGTTGCTCAAGATATTAAAAAATCGTATAAAGAACAAATGCTAACTCTAATTGAAGAGCGTTTTAAACAAGACTGGAAAAAATGATTCAAGTAAGTGGGATAAGTAAAGAATTTGCCTCTCGAATTTTATTCAATGATATAACTTTTACCATTAATAAAGGTGAGAGAGTAGGCTTCGTAGGACGAAATGGTTGTGGAAAATCTACTCTTTTTAAAATTATTACAGGAGATGTTGAGTCTGACTCTGGAGAGATAAGTATACCAAAGGCTTATTCGATTGGAGTTCTTAAACAGTATATTGAGTTTTCTAAAGCAACTGTCCTTGAAGAGTGTATGCAAGTATTGAGTGCTGAGGAGCAATTTGACCACTACAAAGCTGAAAAAATATTATTCGGTTTAGGTTTTTCTGATGAAGATTTACATAAAGAGCCTACAAGCTTCTCAGGTGGATATCAAATAAGAATAAACCTAGCTAAAATTTTATTAAAATCACCAAATCTTCTTCTGTTAGATGAGCCTACTAACTATTTAGATATTGTAAGTATGAGGTGGCTGGAAAATTTCTTAAGAAGATATCCTGGTGAAATTATAATTATTAGTCACGACAGAGAGTTTATGCGTCAGGTTTGTACTCACACCATGGGACTTCATAGACAACGACTAATAAAAGTTAAAGGGCAGTTTCCTGAATATAAAAATAAACTTGAAGAGGAAGAAGCTGTATATGAAAGCACACGTCTAAATCAGGAGAAAAAGAAAAAAGAAATTGAAGACTTTGTGACAAGATTTAAAGCAAAGGCCAGTAAGGCTGCTCAAGCTCAGTCTCGTCAGAAAATGCTAGATAAAATGGAAGAGATGGATGCTCTTGAAAATATTAATTCACTCGATTTTGATTTTGCTTATAAAGAGTTTCAAGCTAAGACAATGGTTAGTTCGAATGATTTGTCTTTTGGCTATGACAAAAGTAATCCCTTATTTAAAGAGTTAAGCTTTTACGTTAATAAAGGTGATAAAATTGCGATCATCGGAAAAAATGGAAAAGGAAAATCAACTCTTTTAAATTTAATTGCATCCAAACTAACTCCTGATACTGGTAAAATCGAGAGTCATCAAAGCGTTGAAATAGGACATTTTGGCCAAACAAATATTAATACGCTTCATGATGAATACACTATTGAAGAAGAGATTCAATCTGAAAATTCTAGCTTATCTCAAACTAAGATTAGGTCAATTTGTGGAACAATGATGTTTAGTGGGGAAGATGCAAAAAAGAAAATCTCTGTTTTATCCGGTGGAGAGAAAAGTAGAGTTCTGCTTGGGAAAATTCTTGCGAAAGAAAATAATTTATTGCTGCTTGATGAGCCAACCAACCACCTTGATCAAGAATCAATTGATGCCCTTATAGATCGACTTAATGCCTTTAAAGGCGCAGTCATAATTGTTACCCATAGTGAGTTGATTCTAAGAAGCCTAGCTAAGAAATTTGTCATCTTTCATCATGATAAATGCGAAGAGTTTATTGGAAGTTATGATGACTTTCTAGATAAAATTGGCTGGGAAGAAGAGATTGTAACTGAAAAGAAAAAAGTAAAACTCAGTGGAAAAGAATACAAACATCAAAGAAGTGAACTGATAAAGGAACGATCTAGGGCGACTAAACCACATAGACAAAAAATTGAAGCATTAGAAAACGATATTATGAATGCAGAAGCATTAGTAGAACAAGCAAATGAGCTATTAATCAAAGCATCTGAAAGCGATGATGGAGATGCAATTGTTAAATACTCTAAGCAGTTATCTGTAAATCAAGATAAAATCGAAGAGCTCTTCTTAAAATTAGAAGAGCATAGTGATAAATTAAGTCTTATTGAGTCAGAGTATGAAGTGAAATTAGATGAACTTTAGTTTGTTTTAAATCAAACCTCACCCTTATTTACTCTCACCTCGTCTAAATAAACGACCTAACCATCCTCTTCTTGGAGTCATATTTGTAGGTTCTTCCTTTACTTGTGGAGTCATATTCAATGCCGCCTTTACAGCGTTGTAAGCATTTGGTGTTCCTCCGTGAATAGATAGATCTGAGAATAACACTTCTCCAACTCTTGCTTTAAATACTTTTAGTCCAGAGTATCTGTTAGTAGTTGAAATAATAATGTCTTTTAACTCTTTTGCGTCAAGCTCAGGGTTAAATGAAAGAACTAATGCCGCGACACCAGCAGTTGCAGGAGTTGCCATTGATGTCCCAGAAGCATTTGAATAATCATTTCCAGGCACAGTTGAAAAAATATTTACTCCTGGAGCAAATATATCTACCGATTTTTTACCATAGTTTGAAAAACCAGCAGCGAAAGAGCTTCCTAACTTAAATGAGCTTGCTCCTATCTCTAACCAATTGTTAACTTCTTCACCTGTTTTGGAAATGATCCTATTTGGAAAATTTGCAGCATAATCATTATTTTCATAACTATTTCCAGCGGCGTGAATTAGTAAAACACCTTTTTCTTCAGCGTATTTAACTGCCTCATCAACTACAGATTTATTTGGAGAGTAACTCTTTCCAAAACTCATATTAATAACTTGTGCTCCATTATCAACAGCATATCTAATTGAGTTTGCTATATCTTTGTCTCTCTCATCACCATTTGGAACAGCTCTTAAGGCCATGATTTTTACTTTTTTAGCAACACCTTTGATACCTAAAGAGTTTTCTCTATCGGCAGCTATAATTCCTGCTACATGTGTACCATGAAATGCATCAGGTCCAATCACATTGTTGTTCCCATAGTATCTTTGTGTTGGGTCTGATTGATCATCACCAACTATTTTAGCTCTAACATCTGACTTTTCATTATAGTAGTAATTTGCATGGATATCGTAATATGCGATCTCTTCACTTATTGTATCAGAATCTAAACCTCTATTTAAAAACTCTAGAATCTTATCTTTTGCAATTGCTGTTTCAGTATCTGTTGGAGTGAATTCATCTATAGAGTCATAGTCATCAATATCTACTCCAGCACTGATTAACACTTTAGAGTGAATATTGAATTGGTTTAAAGTATTTTTATAAAAATTTAAATTTTTTAAGGCAGAAGTCTTTTTTTCAACAACTTCAGCTTCAACTTTTTTAAGTAATTCTCTTTCTTCTGGAAATAGGTAATAACCAATTGTTGAGAGTTCTTCTTTTAATTTAAGTAATCTTGCATACTCTCGAGTAACTTCAAGAGAGTCAGCATTAATCTGTTTACTCATATCTCCTTGTTCAAGAACTAAGCTATTTTTAGAAGATCCATCCTGAACAATTTTTGCCATTCCATCTGAACCACCAATAAAGTTCCAACCAAATACGTCGTCAATATATCCGTTGTTATCATCATCAATTCCATTGTCAGCAATTTCGTCTTCGTTTATCCAAATTTTTCCTTGTAGATCTTCATGGTTTACATCAACACCACTATCAATAACGGCAACAACTATATCTTCAGATATTGTAGGCTCTCCAATATCAGTGTAAACCTTATCACTAGATACACCTTGTACTTCATCAAGTGCAGGGTCTAAGTTAAACCAATTTTCTGGTGTAGAAAAAGATCCACTTGTTGACTCAAGGATAGTTCCTTTTGCATTCATCTTTACAGATTTTTGTGCCATCGCGTTCTGTGTGAACTTTGCATGTTTTACCATCTTTAAAACATGATTTGGGCTCATTGCAATTGCTGAACTGATATTTAATAGAGCAGGAATTAAAATCAATAACTTTGATTTCCCAATCTTTGATTTAGTCATATAGTCTCTCCAAATTAGACGTGTGTTGTAGCGGGAAATATAGCAGCTGTTGGTATAATCTCATAATGTTTTGAAATATTTACACTTTAAGGTGGAAAGAAGTTATAAAACTGCTAGGGTGATCACGAAAAATGAGAACTGTAAGGAGCAAAATGAAAAAAATGCTACTAGTCCTAACCTTTTTTGCAGCTAATTTATCTATTGCTGGTTTTAATTGGAATATTGAACAGCTGGCTTCACAGCTTGGCTATAGAAATTATGATGAGTTTACTGCCTTAACCGCCGATGAGAAGTGGTCTGTATTATCCTATGGTTTTACTGATGAAACAGACTATCAAGATATTAATGGCCATCTAAGATATGGTGATAATTATGATTTATATAATCAAACGACAGAAAGTGTTTCAAAGTTAATAATTGATATTTACTCAACAGCTAATAAACTCCCACGCATTCCTAAAGGCTTAATTGTTTACAGAGGTTTTAAGCTAAAGTGGAGAAAAAATAAGTGTTTTTCTAAAGGCGAGATCTTAAAAGATAAAGCATTCACATCGACTACACTAAATAAAAAAATAGCTAATCACTTTGCTTTTAATAAAGAGTCAGGAAAAGGAGTCTTGTTAACATTACAGCTTAGTAGTGCACAAAAAGGTATATTAATAACCGAAAATAATGAGGATGAAGTATTACTGATGCCTAATAGAGAAATTACAATTACGCACTCATACGAAAAAGAAGGAAAGTGTTATACCAAAGCAGTATTAAGGTAAATTTTGAAATAAATGGTTTTTGAGTTCAGTGACTTTTAGCTCTAGCTCTTTTAGACTGTCTAAGTTATCAATACAAAAATCTGCCTTTGATCTTTTCGAATCAATAGGGTCTTGGGCCAAGAGTATGTTATTAGCAGTATCCAAAGAGCAGCCATCTCTTTTTATAATTCGCTCAAGTTGAGTCTCTTTTGGAGCATAGATAAGAACTGTAATATCGATTTTGGACTCAAGTTTTTTTTCAAATAATAAAGGCACATCATAGATGATGAATTCAGGATCTTTTAACTCTTTTAAAAAGTGTTCAAAGGCTTTAGGCAGCTTTGAGTATAAGAAATTTTCAAGTTGTGACTTTAAATCTCTATGCTTAAAGAATTGTTCTCTGAGATATTGAAAATTAATATGATTACCACTAATCGACTCTGGAGAAATACTTCGAAGAAAACTCATCGTCTGTGGTAAGGAATATATATGCTTAATAAGTCTATCTGCATCAATAATGGAAGCACCTAATTGCCTGAGGATTTTTGAAGCACTCGATTTTCCTGTTGCGATGCCTCCAGTTAGACCAATGATTGGAATATCAAGACCATAGAGTCTCGATTTACTGTTTAATCTTATATAAGTTGGATTAAGCTTTAATTCTTCCATATCTAATTGTAGACTAATCCGCGTAAAAACTAAACATGATATATAGAGAAAAGAGGTCATATGAAAGGACATACTTACGTTTCAAATCCAGTAGATGAAAATGGATATGTTGAGTGGAGTGCTACTGAGAATGATACTTGGGCTAAACTAGTTGCTCGACAATCTGAAATTATAAAAGGGAGATGCTCTGAACAATTTGTTAAGGGCCTTGAGATTTTAGATTTCCCAAAAGATAGAGTCCCTCAGATTCCCGAATTAAATAAAAAATTAGATGAGTGCACTGGTTGGGGAGTTCATCCTGTTCCAGCTTTAATTCAACCTAAAGAGTTTTTTGAACTTTTAGCTAATAAAAGGTTTCCTGCTGCAACATTTATAAGAATCCCTGAGGAGATGGACTATCTTCAAGAGCCAGATATTTTTCATGAACTTTATGGGCATACTCCTCTTTTAACAAATCAAGCCTACGCTGATTTTATGCAAAAATTTGGACAGTTGGCACTTAAGGCTCAGCCAAAAGATAGAAGAAGACTCTTTAGACTTTTTTGGTTTACAATTGAATTTGGTCTTTTAAAAACAGATGAAGGCTTTACTTCTTATGGTGGTGGAATTCTTTCTTCTATAGGTGAGACTCAGTATGCGCTATCAGATGAGAACGAAAAACAAAGATTTGAAACTTTACGTGTATTAAGAACGCCTTATAGAATCGATATCATGCAACCACTATATTTTTACTTAGAAAGTTTTGATGAGCTATTTACAATTCTTGACCAAGATATTCTAAGTATAATGGAAAAAGCCAAAGAGCTTGGAGATTTTGCTCCCAAGTATCCACCTAAAGAAGCATCATCTGAAGATGAAAAAAATGATCTTGGTAGTCCGATGAGTTCAATGGGTTGTTAATTTAAAAATTAAAAATAATAGGAAATTATATGTCAGATAAAATGAGTGAATTAAGTGAAGCATGGGAATTAATTGAAGGTAAAAAATTACGTCAAAAATTTCAATTCAAAGGTTTTTTAAAAACAATGTCATTTGTTAACGCTGTAGCATGGGAAGCAAATAGACAAATGCATCACCCAGATATGGAAGTGACATTCAATACATGTACGATCAATATAACGACTCACGATGAGGGGAATACTCTTACTGATAAGGACTTTGCTTTGGCAAAGGGAATTGACGCTCTTTTTTAAAGTGTAAATATTTCAATTATACGAAGCGCTCACGGATTGTGTGATAGAAAAAATGAACAAACTTTTTTAGAGGACTGTTCATATGATTACTAAAGCACTGCCAATTTTAGCTCTTACCATTTTTACTTCTTCAGCTTTTGCTACAGACTATAATTGTAGTGGAGTGGGGTACTATGACCACCTCAATGTTAAGCTGGATATCAAGCATAGCTTTTGGTCAAGTGACGTTAAAGGGATAAAATTTACTGATACTATTAATGAAGACACTTATTTCACTATGGATGAAATGATTCTCGGAGCTAGTGAATATACAGCTAAAGGTATCAAGTCGATTACACGACTCTCATTATCTGAATCATCAAAAATAGAATCTTTAGAATATTTCAATTACTCAATGGGCAAAGATGATTATTATTTTGATAGTCGACTAGTTGAAGGTAAATCAAATGGATGGCTTTTTATAACTGATAGACCTGCAGCATTTTGTATGTGGGATGCTTGTAATACGAAACATTTTGGTTACTACTGCAAAAGAAAATAAAACTTTCTAACAGTATAGTTCGGTATATAGTATGTTTAATATCAGTTTTAGGATTAGTTAGAAAGTTTGTAGTACTTTGTGTAAAAAATTGGGCCTATCGATTAGGCCCAAACTTTCATCTAAATTATAATAAATCTTGTAATTGAGCTTTTGTTAAATTTGGGTGATATGGATTTTCTTTAGCGATTGAAATCTTTTTAGATCCCTTTCCTTTTCCATAGATGTACTTGTTAAAGTCAGCTTCAAAGTTTAATCCAGAAAATTGTTCTAATTCACTTCTAAATGTTTCAGTGTGAATATTCGTGTGAACATACTTTTCATACATCTTTGATAAGAACTTCTCTAAACCACCAAGGTTGGCAAGGTTATGGTTTAAGTAGGCCATAAAATTTGCACCTTCAGTGTATGCTTTTCTATCAGTTGTTCTTTTATACTGAGAGTGAGCCGCCATTGAAGTAGAATTAAAGTTAGGTTTCTTTGTAGACTTATAGCCACCATCTCTCCAAGATGCGATAGCTTCATCCATCCATCCTGAGTTACCGTCGATTGGCATTACACCTCTTGCAAAAAAGCTATGAGTAATCTCATGACCAAGAGCCGACATTGAAGTAATCGTTGCTCCACAGTATTCCATTCCACCTTGTCCAGCAACATAGACTACTAGTGATGGATGAGACCATGCTCCAAGTTTTCCCTCAAGTTCAGCAAGAATTTTTTTAGACTTACTCATTGCTGAACTTATATTCCAACTTGATCTACTGTAAACTGTTATAGGTATAATCTTTCCATTAATTGATTTGTATTCAGATTTTTTTTCCTTAAATCTTCCTTCTGTGGCTGTATGAAAGAACATTGAACTTGCTGTGAAGTAAGCTGGGTAAGATATATCAAATTCAGTATTACTGACTTTAGTAACAGTTCCGTTTGTGTATATTTTCTGTTTTGATTTTCCACCAATGAATCTAATATTGATGTCCATTTTGTATTGATCATACTCAATATTTGTTGGAAGGTATTGTTCAAGATATTTTCTATCTTTCAAGTCACTCATCCAAAATGCTGACTGGACACCACCTTTTTCAAAACGAAGATTTTCAATAATTCTATTCTTGATTTCTAAAGTATGAGTTCCTTTAGGTAAAACCTTTGTGATCGTTTTGTATTTAGTCGCATTTCCTGGTGCCATAATAGATTTAATTTTTGTTTCTTCACCATTGATAGAAATAAATTCAATATTCTCTTTTATATCAAAAATAGGAGATCCCATTTCGGACTGAGTAAATTCAATTTTTGAGTAAGCTGATGCAATATCATTTTGAATATCATATTTGATTGAGTAGTTGGCCTTTGTAAAATCTACGAATACGGCCATGTCTGATCCATTTATAAAGTTTGATGGCGAATTTGATGCCATGGCAATGCCACTAATAGTAACTAGTAGCGTTAGTAATAACTTCATATGCTCTCCTTAGCGAAAGTTTTTTAATTTTTTTTTATTAATCGTAGAACTCAGAGAATCAGGTGTAAAATAAATCACGTTATATGTTAAAAATTGTAAGAATCTAGTAGTATAATTCACAGATATGATAGGATTTGTTTAAAAGTTAATAAGGAAAACAATATGAAAAAAGTAGATGTAGCAATAATAGGTGCTGGTTCAGCAGGTCTTTCAGCACGACGCGAAGTAGCAAAAAAAACTGATAATTATATAGTTATTGATAATGGTATTCTTGGAACTACATGTGCCAGAGTTGGTTGTATGCCTTCTAAGGTCCTTATTCAGGCCGCAAATGATTTTCATAGAAGGCATAAGCTCAATGAACAGGGTATTAGTGGTGGTGACCAGTTAGCAGCGGATATTCCAAGTGTTATGAAGCATGTAAGAAAGCTCAGAGACAGGTTTGTTCGAGGTGTCGACTCAGGAATGAGTTCATGGGCGAGTGATAAACACCTTATCCGTAAAAGGGCTAAATTTATAGATGCTAATACTCTTGATCTTGAAGGTGAAAAAGTTTACGCAGATAAAATTATTATAGCAACGGGATCAACTCCTACAATTCCTAAAAACCTAGAAGCTTATAAAAGTTATATGATCACAACAGATACTTTATTTGAACAAGAGGATATCCCAAAAAATCTGGCTGTTTTAGGTTTAGGTGTCATTGGAATTGAACTAGGCCAAGCGCTACACAGACTAGGAATAAATGTTCTAGGAATTGCTAGACGAGAAATAATAGCAGGGGTAAGTGATCCTGAATTAAGGGCATATGTAGTAAAAAAATTTAGTGAAGAAATGAATCTAACCTTTAAAGGTATTGAATCAGTGGAAGAAGTTGATGGGAAACTAAAAATTAAATCTGGTGATATTGAGTTTATGGCAGATAAAATTCTTATGACGGCAGGGAGAAGGCCAAACCTAGATCATCTAGACTTAGAGGCAGCTGGAGTCAAACTAGATAGCAGAGGACTTCCTGAATTTTGTCTTGAAACTTTTAAAATAAAAAATACAGATCATTTATATATAGTTGGTGATGTATCAGGACAAAGACCTATACTTCATGAGGCAAGTGATGAAGGAAAAATTGCAGGTTTTAATGCAGTAGCAAAGGATCATACTCCTTTTCAAACGAGGGTTCCTTTAGAAGTGACATTCTCCGATCCTAATATTGCAGCGACCGGTATGAAGTTTGAGGATTTAACAAATCAAGGTATTAACTTTGCAACAGGGCAGGTTTCTTTCGAAGGCCAAGGTAGGTCTATTGTTAAGTTAAAAGAAATTGGAATGCTTAAAGTTTATGGAGATGTTAAAACAGGGAAAATTTTAGGTGCTGAGATGTTTGGACCAGAGAATGAACATATTGCTCATTTACTTTCATGGGTTATCTCAATGAAGATGACTGTTAATGAAGTTTTAGCATTACCATTCTATCACCCAGTTATCGAAGAAGGGCTTAGAACTGCACTTAGAGATCTAAGAGATAAGGTGGAAGAAACTCCTCCTCCTCTTGAGACTTACCCTTTGTAATCATAGAGGGTAAGCCGTACTTACTTAATCATTGCTTTTAGCTTTTTTAGTTCTTTTTGTTTAGACTTTGGAATCTTTGTTCCTACTGTGCCTGTGTATCGGTATTTGATTTCATTTTCATATTCATCATAGCATTTATGGGCGATCTTTGTTTGAGGGTATCTAGTAATGCACTCTTTTAAGTAAAGATCACCGAGAGTATAAAACATATTTTTACTTAATCTACTTTCTGAAATACCAACCCAATAAAGTATTTTTGCAGCATTTTTTGTCTTTGGTTTCTTAGAGAGATAATTTGTTAGTATCCCTGAGATTATTAATAAATCAACATCAAATTCACCAGTTCCAAGGCCCATATCTTCAGAGTTTAGCTTTGACATATACTTTTCTATAAAGCTATTGGCTTCTTCATCAGTTGTTAAATTAATATTTAAGTCCTTCGATTTACTCCAACGTTTTAGGTCTTTGATCCATAAGTTTAAATCTGGTTTCATGTAGTTTGGTGTTTGTTTATTAGATAAATAGGACTCAAAAGTTTTAATCGCCTTTTGAGGGCTTCTTAATATTTTTGCATTGATAATTAAAATATTTTTAAAAGAGTTATAAAGAACTTTATCATAATGCCCAGGTTTCTCTCCTAAGATCGTTTGAATCTTTTTTAGCTCTTTTTGTTTTTCAAATCTCTCTACGATTGAGACTTTATAAGCTTTAATCGCTTTTCTGTAATTCCTTAATAGAAACATGAAATTAGCATATTCAAACTTATTTTCAAAACTATCTTCTTTTAAAGTCTCACTGTTGAGCATATAAGAAGTTAATCTATCTTTTGGTAGCTGGGTATGGCATGAAAGACATAGAGATGTCGTGGCCGTAAGCCTTAGTCTAGCAAAAGATTTATTATGATTGTTAAAATTGTCTAGAGTATCATTAAGATGATCTTTTATGATTCTAAAGTTTGGTTTAAAGCCTGGAAGCTCTAACTCTGTAACGTGATTGGCCGATTTAAAAGATTTAACTATTTTATTTAAATGCAAAGAGATCTTTTTTTCATTATTTGGGTCTTTAAATTTCATTTCATTGGACATGTAGGGGACAAGGTGAATAATTGAATCCAATGCTTTTTGCATTAGTTTTTTTGTTTCAGGTGTTGCAGCTGAGTTAAAGGCTAAAAAACAACTGATTGTAGTTAATAAAAAATACCTCATCTTTTCTCCATTTTTTTTTACTAAGTATAGTTTATTGTATTAAAGTTTAAGCTGTTAATATCTGAGATATATCAGTTTATTTTAGAACGTTTCCCTATTTGGAGTAAAAATGATTAATATCGCCCTTGTAGGCTATGGAAAAGCTGGAAAAACTTTTCATGCCCCAGTAATAGAATCGGTAGATGGACTAAAGCTTCACTCAATAGTGTCTAGTAGGGAGAGTGAAATACTTAAAGATTATCCAAATGTTAAAGTCACAAGCAGTATTGATGACGTACTAACTGATGAGATTGATTTGGTTATAGTGGCGACACCGAATGAGTTTCACTTTGAACATTGTAAAAAGTCTCTTCTTGCTGGAAAACATGTTGTTGTAGATAAGCCTTTTACAGCAAATTTAGAACAAGCAAGAGAACTAGTGAATTTAGCAAGTCAAAAAAATGTTAAATTATCAGTCTTTCAAAATAGAAGATTTGATGGTGACTTTTTGACAGTGAAGAACCTTATTTTTAGTGGTGAGCTAGGGCAAATAAAACACTTTGAATCTAACTTTAATCGATTTAGACCCAAAGTTGATTTAAATAAATGGAAAGAAAGTACTAAAACTGCAGGGGGAATATTTTATGATTTAGCCCCTCATTTAATTGATCAGGCAATAAACTTATTTGGGCCACCATTAAAAATTTTTGCTGATATAGATAAGTTAAGAGATAACGCCCTTAATGATGATTATTTTCATATTATATTTGCTTATGAAAAGCTAAGGGTTCATCTTAATGCTTCTGTTCTCACTATGAATCCAGGTAATCGATTCAGCCTTCATGGTGATAAAGGAAGTTTTAATAAACTTGGTCTTGACCCACAAGAAAATCAATTGCAAAATGGAATTTTGCCTACCGATTTAAGTATGGGAGTTGATGCTCACGAAAATTATGGAGAGCTCGTTAAGTCTGATAAATCAGAAATAATTACGACAATTAAAGGGAATTACTCTTTATTTTATGAAAATATTAGAAATTCAATTAAAGAGAATAGCTCTCTAGAGGTCTCTGCGGAAGAGGCATTATTTATAATGGAAATATTAGAGCTGTGTAATAAAAGTGCTCTAGATGGAAGGTGGATAGAAATATGAGTATATGGTTTGAAGATGTTAAAATAGAAGATATTAATAAGTCATGTGATAACACAATGGTTAGTTTTTTAGATATTAAGATTACGCAAAGAACACCAGACTCTCTTATTGGAATCATGCCAGCTAGTGATAAGGTCAAACAGCCTTATGGTATAGTTCATGGAGGAGCAAATTGTGTTCTTGCTGAAACTCTTGGATCTTTGGCCGCAAACTTGACTCTAGATTATAAAAAATCACATGCAGTGGGACTAAGTATAACGACTTCCCATATAAAAGCTGTAAGAAACGGCGAAATTAAAGGGGTTGCAAAGCCTGTTCATATTGGCGGAAAAACACAAGTTTGGGAAATAAAGTCATTTAATGAAGCAAATCAATTAACTTCGACAACAAGCTTAACTATGGCGGTTATTGATCGCTTAAAAAGTTAACTGTTGTTACTACTGGTCTGTGATCAGATGGAAATTTATTTTCTCCATAAGTCGTTGTATCAACATGCCAGTTTGTCACACTCCAGTTGGCATGCTTAGACAGTAGAATATGATCAACTCTACACTCTGGGAATGAATCACCTTTTCGATAATAGCAAAGGTTTTCATGCTCAGAGCTTGCTATTTTTCGTTTTTCTTTAAGTAAGTCATAGGAATTGTGAAAAACACTATCAGTTAGTATTTTATATCCCTCGAAGTCAGGAGTACAATTTGTATCAGCTGCAAAGATTACTGGAATCTTTGATTCTTTTGTAAATTTATTTATATACTTTGCACTTCCTATTAAGTTTTCAACACGGTTATCAAAATGTGAACCAGAAAAAATAAACTCTTTCTTACTTATTTTATCCTTAAGTCTTAACCAAACTGCAAGTCTTGGCAGTGCTGGTTTCCAGCCAAATGATAAACTTCCGTTATTTGGCCCAAGCCAGTATTTTCCTTTTTCTAGAATTACAAATCTGTTTGTATTCACAGCTAGTGCAGGATCGGCATAGGAGAACATAAAGTTTTCGGAGTAAAACAATTCATAGTTTGGTTTATCTTTAAAAAACTCTTTAACTTGTGAGCCACTTCTTACTTCCTGAAGACTAATGAGGTCAGCCGAATGCTTTTCAATTATTGATTTAATAGTAGATTTTCTCTTACTAAATGATTCAAACTGATCTCCAGTACAAAAGTCACACATTGTATTAAATGACATTATTTTGAACTCAGTCGATTGACCGATCAAGGGGATTAGTAAAAGTAAACTTCCGATAAGCCTTTTCACCAATAAATTATATATCACTCAAGGGGTAGGGTATAGTTAGAATTTTGTTAATTTGTCCCGTAGTTGATGGGTTTGATCGGGTAATCTCGATAAATTACTTCAATTTAATGAAAATTTGAAGTATTTATACAAAATGAAATATATATCTATTAAAACAGTGATACTTTTTGTGGTTTGTAATATTACAGTTGCACATGCCAATTGGTCAGCGGAATCAATTACTACCTTAAAATCC
>CAKZUQ010000057.1 GCA_937923325.1 uncultured Bacteriovoracaceae bacterium | reverse complement strand
ATCAACAGAAAGAGGTAGGAATTTCTGATCTAACTGATGGAGATATGAGGGGTACACTAGCAAAAGTAATTCTACAACCTTTAGAAGGGATAGGAACTACTTTTGAAGGAGATTTTACGATTCCTAAAGGAGCGACATTTGGTGAGAAGGACACGTATTTGAGAGTAAGCATTTTTGTAGATAACAACGGTGTATTGGAAAGAAAAGGAGATGGGATTGTGAGTGAAGAGGATGGGATAGATGATTAAAAAAAGGTAAGCAATAGGCAGCCTTTTTTGGAAATGATATTTTTTAAGACATGAAAAGAATAGGTTGCCTTATAGGGGCTTTATTTTTATTAACGGTAGCCATTGCTAAAAATAGTAAAGCAATAGACTTACTAAAACAGGCAAATGCTATTAAGCGAACACATGCGGATTCAGCAATACTTCTTACGCAACAAGCATTGGTATTTGCTTCTACTGATTCTTTGAAAGCACGAACCTATTATACACTTGGTAATACTTACCTCATACATGACGAGTATGAAAAAGCCTTAATTGAATACAATAAACTACTTCCGCTTGCTATCAAAAACGATACGGCATTACTGGCTAAAGTATACAATAATATAGGGTTTACTTATCAGTCAATATCTCAATATGATACAGCTATTGCTTATTACTATAAAAGCCTTCAATTAAAAAAAGGGAAGATACGAGCAAGCACATTACATAATATTGGTGTGGTGTATAGAATTATGGAGAACTATGAAGATGCTACTAAATATTATCAAAAAAGTTTTAATATTTACTCTTCATATAATGATACTTCAGGAATAGTCAAAATAACCAATGCTTTGGGCATTGTATATTTAGAAACTGAAGAGTATGACAAAGCCCTTAGTCATTTTTTTGAATACCTGTCTTTAATTCCTTCATCCAATTTAAAAAAAGTACGAATAGCAAACAGTAATATAGGACTTGTTTATCAAAGAATGAATCAACTTGAATCTGCATATATCTACACTTCAAAAGCATTAGCGATAAGTAGGCAAATAAATGATAAAGTAGGAGTCATGGTTAATTTGAATAACAGTGCTAATATCCTACGCAAACAAGAAAAGTACACCCAAGCTTTACCACTCTATAAACGAGCTAGTCTGATAGCCGATTCACTAAATAGTCAAAAGGAGCTTATGGAAATATATTTCGCCATTAGTGAAACCTACGGCTCTATAGATAACGATAAGCAAGAACTGGTGTATTTTAAATTATTCACCGCCATAAAAGATACTATAAAAAGTCAAAATACAGTTGAACGAATAGAGGAAGAAAAGCTAAAGTATGAACAGTTGGAGATGGAGAAAGATAGGGAAATTATGGCAGCAAAATTAAAGTTAATAAGCCAAAGAGCAAAAATGGCTGAATATGGAATGTATGCATTAGGAACCTTACTAGCCATAACCATTCTTTTCATGATTCTATATAGGCGTATACAACGAAAAAAAGAAGAAAACGAGTACCAGAGGCAAACGGTACTTTTAATGTTGGAATCGGAAGAAAAGACCAAAGAAGAAATATCTGATAAGTTGTATAATGAATTAGGCACAATCAATACCCTTACCAAATATGCCCTTCTTCCTTTTAAGGAACTATCGGAAGAAAAATACAACGAAGTGGTAGATCTCATTAACCAAGCTTCTAAAACTTCCAGAGATATTTCTTACCAACTTTTTTCAATGGATTTAAAAACGTTTGGATTAGGTGATGCGATAAAATCTCTTTTTGCTCATTTTAATCGGTATCATGAAGGAATTCAATTTGATGTACAAACGAATCTTAACCGAATAGATAGACTGCCTTATCAACAAGAAATTCATTTGTTTCGAGTCATTCAAGCCTTACTTACAAACACTATAGCCCATGCAAAAGCTTCGCATGTGAGTTTGTTTTTAATGGAAATGAAGAAGGGAAAAGTAACCCTTCGGTACAAGGATAATGGAATTGGATTTGATGTGAAAAACATGCCAAAAGGAATTGGTTTAAAAAGCGTAGAAAGCCGAGCAGTAGCACTCGATTTAAAAATCAAAATGAAAAGCTCCAAAGGAGAGGGGATGGAAGTGATTCTAAAACCACACATTCCTATTATTCGATGGCTTTTTTAGACACTATCTATGTGTGAAAAGAATGATTAACAAATTAGGTGAAAATTCTTTTATCTTCGAGTAGAAAATATTTTGATTTGAAAGAAATAAGGTGGAAATTTGATTTGTTTAGCTAGTACTTTTGACTTGTTATCTATACACCAAAAAGTATTACAGATTTTCACTAACCAATAAATAAAGGAGATATTCTAGGGTTTAGAAATTTACGAAAGTTGCCTAACTTAACTTCTCTCTTTCGATGGGTTCTTTGCTCTTAGAATTTCTCCTTGTTTATCATAGAATTGCGTCTTATCAATGAATCCAAGCGAGCATCTTGTTTAATGGATTCTTTAAAGATAGCTTTAAAACTATCTTGTAATTCAGATTCTAAAATTATCTTTTTGAACCGTTTTATATCATTATAAGGACTATTTAAGCATACCATAAAAGGCGTATGAATCACACGTTTACCTACCTTTGCAATAGTAGGATGCCCTGCTGTATCTAATAGAGCATAGATTTTTTGTCGATTGTAAAAACGGGGGGTAAAGTAAGTGCTATCTTTTACCTCTTTAAAGATTTGATGAGCAAACGAAAGGTTATACCTAAAACTAACCTCTTCCTCTAACATCATAATCTTGGTCAACTCCAAATGCAGGTAAGGATCTTCTACCTCTTTTTCCTTTAACACATCTGCTAAATAATCTTTAAAATACCTTTTAAAAATAGGTTTTTCGCTTAGAATGAACATTTCGGGCAATTCAAAAAAGGCATATAAACCATAAGATCTAGCCACTCCAAAATGGACAAGCATTAAACACGAATCCAGATCATTAGTAGAATAGTACTGTAAAAAACGATTCCTCACTTCGTCATCAGAATCAGGGAAATAGTGTAGTTTCATATACTCCCCTTCTTCATGGATGTAGGCTAATTCATGCATGTCACAAGAACCCAAAAGAAGTAAGAGAAAAAATGAAAAGTAACGCATAACCAAAAAGTGAGGTTACAAAAATATCATTTTATTGCTAGGAATAAATAAGCCCCTCATTTTATTTAAACGTCTGCGTTAGTCTATTTCAAAGAATCTAAAGTAATAAGGGAAACACCAATATTACTTTTTAAGAGCAGCTATTAATTGATTAAATGTTATATCAAATATTGAGAAAAAGTGATTGCTTAACACTTTAATTTTAAATATGGATAAAAGTTAATAATTCATCCACCACCAAAACAATACTTATCTAACAACTTTAAGCGTTCTGCATCTTGATTGGCTATACTTTGCATATGATTAATTTCATTATCTATATCATCTAGTTCGGCTTGTATCTCTCTTATAAAAGGCTCTAATTCCAATTTCTCCTTTTGCAATTCTCTCCTTTGAACTTTAACACTCAAACGTTCATTTTTCATTTCTTCATATAACGAATCACTTTTTTTAATTTTAGTAACAAGAAATTTATTCTTTGGTTTTCCTTCTTTCACCGACTTAATATATTTCCAGTTCGCATATTCATTGTAAAAATCAACGATATCCAAACTTAGTCTATATTCTCCCTCTTCCAATCTTCTAATACAACGGTCATAAGCAGGTTTATACATTTTCATCTTCTCTGTAAATTCATTTCGTTCTTCCATCAACCTACGAATTGT
>CAKZUQ010000056.1 GCA_937923325.1 uncultured Bacteriovoracaceae bacterium | reverse complement strand
AAAAAAAAAAAAAAAAAAAAAAAAAAAGAATACTTCAACAGCCTTAACTGGTTTTAACAAACCTTATCAATTTCACAAAGAATATCTCTATAGTGATATATCCTCTACCATAAGCTAATTTAAATTTATTTTTCAATGCTAATTGAATTAAATTCATATAGCCTTTCAAAAACAGAAGGATTTTTCAAGGTCTTTATAGTCTCTAAATCTGGATAACAAGACAGGTCAGCATACGATAGAATATCTGGGTCTGGCTTACAATAGAGAATATCAAAAGAGAATCTATCTTTCCCATACAAACCTCGATGTATCATATTTGCTGAAAAAATTAACAAATCTCCTTTTGTTAGAGCAATTGTTTTTGCGTCAGGAAGATTATCATAAGCCTTTCTTCCTTCACTATTCATTCTAGTTTTATACTCTATAGACGAGTCCCATCTTTTATTGGTTCCAGGAATAAGTTCAATACCATTTTCATCTTTAATCGCAATTCGAAAATGTACGACATTATTTGAATCATCTGCAATCGACTTTTTCTGTTCATCTAAGGAAAGCCCTGTATATTGAATATCTCTATGCCAATAGTTCTTTTGTTCAGAATTATAAGGATCAAAAAACAACTGAGTATTTAAAAAGCAAGCATCATTTTTATTAAATATATGTACTAACTCATTATTTATTTTCTCTGAACAGATCAAATTAAACAAAAATATACGATCTTCTTCAGGGCAATCATCTTTTTTTGTAAGGTAAGCACTGTTAATAGCTCTTTCTCTATATAGTTTCTGATTTTTTTCGCACCAGTTTTTATGATAATTTAAAAGCACTCTCTGCAATTCTTTAATATGATCATCATTTAAAAAATTTCTAACAACCTTATAGCCATCGTTCATTATAACATCCTATTCTTATAACCTATCGTATCGTATTTCTAATTATTGCAAATTCTGTATGTTCAGCCACACGTCCCAGCTTATCTTATTAGCTACTCGAAGTTGGTACCCACTAAAGATATACTACAGTATCAAATCTCTCCTAAAAATTTTAAGGCCAAACGAATTAATTCATCTTCATTTAATTGCTCATTAATAAAAATCGACTTCCCTTTAAATTGGTTAATAAAATTTTTCTGAGAAAGAAGATTTCGACCAACTTGACGGTCAGATTCATATTTACTTGCCCATTGTATAAAAGCTTCATGAGTCTGATACATGTCTCCACCACTTTCTATTCTATGGCCAAATCTATCTTTTTCACGTGATCTTATTCTATGCTCTCTAATCTCCCATGGAAGATAAAGATGGATTACATGTGTAAAACAGTTCAAAAGATCAAGTTTTGGAACACCCCAATTCAAACAATCTCCGGAGAGAATAAACTTTTTATTACTAGTGATCCTATAGAATAACTTATGAAGACTACCTATATCCCTCTGCTTAGTAAAAGGAGGGTCAGTATTCAACCAAAATAAGTCATCAGTATCTTTTTGTTCGACACTTAATATCTTTTCAAGGCTCTTACCTAGTGTAGTCGTTCCAACACCACTTGGACCTGTTATGTATAACTTCAAAGTGAATCCTTCATACCTCAATAAATATAAGTTTCAATATCTGTATTATCACATTAATATATATACCAGAACAGAACTAATCTTTACAATCGTTGATAATATCAAGAGGATACAGTGTGCCCGAACTACCCGAGGAAAAGACATCCACAAAACAAAAACCAAGAATATTCGCTAGATAGCAGTATTAAAGGTCGTTTCAAGCATTTTCAAACTTCACGATATTTCATCATATTTCACTTTGTTTCACGGTTTTGGTGAGTATAGTGAGTATGGGTGTGTGCCAGAATTATCTCAATATATAACAATCCCTCATCAATCATCCATATAACTTGTTGTGAGTAATTAACCATTAGCAAGGAGTTTTGCATGAACATTTTAAATGATCTTTTTAAAGGAGCAATTGCTCTATCTATTATTGCTATGGCCAGCAATATTTTTACAGTTAAGAAAATGGCATCTAAAGCAGTAGATGCACATAAAAAAGGTCTTACTAAATACGGTGAATATTCTCGATTATTAACAGGCCATAAAAAGTCATGGACTGATTCGCCAAAAAAATAAATTTCTAAAAGTATCGCAAAAATTATCGCGTGCAATGGTTTTCTGTTGCACGCCTGCGATACTTCTTTTTATTCTCTTCCCTAAGCTTTTAAAATTTCAATTATAAAACCACGACATTTCACTTTTATTTTTGGCATAACCTTTGCCCTTATCGTTATCAAGTCTCAATTTAGATAAGACACAAAGAAATATGAAATAAAGGTAAATATTAATGAATAACGAAACTAAAAATAAATCTAAAAAGGTGACAGCATGCTACGCAAGAACCTCCACAATAATGCAGGCAACCGGCCTCGATGCACAAGTCAGAGCATTAAGACGATATTGTTCTGATAGAGATATTACAGATTATGTAATCTATGAAGATGATGGTGTCTCAGGGGCTAAAAAATCTAGGCCAGCTCTGAATAGAATGATGAAAGACGTTGAAGAAGGAAGAATTGATCGCGTAATTGTTTATTCATTTTCAAGATATGCAAGATCAACTTCTCATCTCCTACAGGCTCTTTCAACTTTTAAAGATAAAGAAGTCGCCTTTGTTAGTATTACTGAAAATATTGATACCGATACCCCCTTGGGAGTAGCTGTTTTCTCAATAATTTCAGCTATTTCACAGCTCGAAAGAGACCTTATCAGAGAAAGAGTCATAAACGGATTGAAAGCGGCAAAAGAGCGTGGAGTTCAAATTGGCCGTAAGAAAACAAGACCATCGGCACTCATTCGCAGGCTTCGATCTAAAGGACTAACTTTTAGAGAAATAGCGAATCTTGCAAACTGTAGTCAGGGCAGTGTTGCTCTAGAAATGAGAGCATGGAAAAAAGAGCAAGAAGAAGGAATTGAAAGCAAAGACCTAAGTAATGAAATTCAATTAGAGTTAGAAAATCCAATATTAAAATCTTCTCCTGCGACGAAAGAAATTGAACCACCTCCTATTCCAATTTCAGTCGTTAGATATTAAGCCTCTCTAAAAAAAGCATAGCCTCCCTCCTTGGGTTAATTTTAGGGCCAGAATTGGCCCTATTTTTTTAAGCTGTATTTCACTCATAAATAACAATGTCTGTGTTTATAAGATATCAAAAAAAAAGAGGCTATTTCTAGCCTCTCATTATTCTTAATCATAATTTTATTACTTAATCATTTAAGAATCGGTCAAGATTCTAGTTATTTAATTTTGACACAAGAAATATTAGGATTTAAAGCACCAGAAACTGCAGCAGTATTTGGACTGATATTCCCTGAAGTGTGTGCAATATAGCATTTTACGCCATCTTTCTTGTCTTCATACTCAAGAACCGAA
>CAKZUQ010000055.1 GCA_937923325.1 uncultured Bacteriovoracaceae bacterium | reverse complement strand
GACAAGCATCGAGAACTTAAGTGCTGCAAACTCTAGGATCAGAGATGTAGATTACGCTCAAGTATCTGCTGAAAATGCTAAAAATAATATTCTTAATCAAGCTGGTACAGCCGTACTTAGTCAAGCTAATGCCGGTGGACAGTCTGCTTTGAGATTAATAGGGTAATAAAACATCTTAACTTAAAAAGAATCTAACCCCCATAAAATGGGGGTTTTTTTATATATATGATTTATTTTATAAATAACCTTTATAGAACTATAATCTTTTCAAAAAAGCATGAAAATTCACTGTTTTAAGTATTGTAGCGTTATAATACTTTTATGATTAAAAACCTTTTATCATTGACCCTGTTAGTTGTACTGAGTTCATCATGTGGAATTAAAGTGCCTCAAAACGATTACAAATTTATTACAGAGCCAAGTGTGGGAGATCCTATACTTTTAAATGATAGCTCAAGGTCAAAAGAATCACTTCAAAGTTTGAGTGGCAGCAATGTAATTGTAAATAATTCCATTTTTAAAGGTTTAAGTGATTGTACAAAAGAAAACGTACTTGTTGATACTGTTAGAAAGTCTGGAATTTTTGTTTGGACTTCTAAAAGAGGAAAGCGAAGTCAAAAAATAATAACACCAGCTATACCTTACTCTTATGAGAATTGTGATGAATATGCCGAAGAAGGTACTTATGAGCATGCAGCATCCACAGTTATGAACTATTTAAAAAAGACAGAAGAATTAATTTCAAAAGAAACTAGGTTAATCTTACCAAAAGTGAAAGTTAGAATTGCTCCGCTAATTAACTTTAAAACTCAAAAAGTCGTAGGTAAAATAGTGACTAGAAAAAATAAATATTTAGTAAATAATGCTTTTTTTATACCTGGTAATAGAGAGTTGATATTTCTACCACAAGGAAGAGACAGCTATGGTAGAGTTCCTTTTAGTGGAGTTCCGTTATGGAATATTCCATTTGTTGTTTCTCATGAGTATGGACATCATATTTTTAATGAAATTCTTGGAAGTAAAGTTAGTAAAAAAGTTCATGTTTGTTTTAAATCAACTGCTGATGCAGTTAAGTCTACAAAAAAACAAGCAACTAATGATAAACTTATAAGCTCTTTAAATGAGGCCTTCGCAGATCTTATTGGCCAGTTAGTAAGTGGAGATACATTTTCTTTTAGCCAGATTAATTGTTTTGCTAAAACTAGAGATCTAAATAGTCCAACCTTTTATGATGGAACAAGAAAAATTCTTAATGGATTGTTTCTTGATAATTTTTTAAATCCAAAGTCTAGGAATATCTATAGTTGTAATCAAACTCAGTTTTCTCAAATCCATCACTTTGGAGCAAATATTGCCTTCGGCTTATATCAAACTATGAAACGATCAAACTTATTAAGCTTAAATCTCGTTATTGATTGGGCAAAAGATTTTGCAACATCTCTTTCTGAATCTAAATCTGTTGAGCACAACCTAAAGAGCGTTATTAATTCATTTGCTGAAATTGCTATTGAAAATAAAGTGGAAGAAAAAGCAAATATTTGTGAATCGTTGAAAAAATATTTTCCGATTTATGAATTTACTGATAGCTGCAAGTAAATATGTCAAAAGTTATAAGAGATGCTGTAAGCATCATATTTTCATGTAAGAGTAAAATCTTTGTTATTACTCGTCAAAATCATTTAAGAAGCTTTCCTGGATACCTGGCCTTTATTGGAGGTAAAGTCGATAAAGAGGATGATGAGCACTTTGATGGAAATAGTCATCTTTACAACAATTTACACTCCATTAGTATTATTAATGCATTAGTTAGAGAAGTTCAAGAAGAGACTGGAGTCGATTTAAGTTCAATGAAAGATGTGACTATAGACTATATTGGAAATGCAATCTCTCCTTCATTTAATCCTATCAGATTTAATACATATTTTTTTAGAGTAGAACTTGAAAAAGAACTAGAGTTCTCGTTAGATGAAAGCGAAGTGTTTGAAGGAAGATGGTGTGAGCCAAGTGACATCTTAAATGAATGGAAAAAAGGAGATCATCTTATTGTTCCTCCAATTAAATATTTCATCGAAAATATTCATTTAAATAAAAAGCTTACGTACAAAAGAAGCAATGAAGATAATAAAGTTCCATTTATTGAGACTATTTCAGATTTAATTCAATATATGCCACTATCTAATACTTTACCACCAGCAACACGTACAAATTGCTTTTATGTTAATGGTGAAAAAAGAATAATTCTAGACCCCTCTCCAAAAGATGATTCTGAAATGGAAAAGTTATTAAATACAATTGGTCCTGTAGATCAAATTCTCATTACACACTATCATAGAGATCATTATGAAAGGTCAGACCTTATTGCTAGACGTCTCAATGTTCCAATTCTAATGAGTAAGAGTACATATGAGTTAATTCTTAAGCATAGGGGAGAGGACTACTTTAACGAGATTAAGATTCAATTTATAAATGATTTGGATGTAATAACAACATGGAAAGATGAAGATGTAATTGTTCATTCTGTTGATGGGCATGCTAAGGGACATGTTGCTATCGCTCCAAAATCTCTTAAGTGGTTTATTGCTGGAGACTTATTTCAAGGTGTAGGAACTGTTGTTGTAGGTGGTGAAAATGCATCAATGAGAGAATACTTTGCTAGCCTTGAAAAAATAATAAAACTAAATCCAAAGTGTGTAATACCTAGCCATGGTATAGCTCTTGGTGGTGTTGGTATTATTCTTAAGAATCTTAATCACAGAAAAAGAAGAGAGAAGCAAATTTTAGAATTATATGAGCATCATAAAAAGATGGACGAGCTTTATGAAAAAATTTATTTTGGATTAGATGAAAAGCTTAAGCCATATGCTGTTGCAAATATAGAAGCACATCTAGATAAACTAAAATTCGAACAAAAAATTAGCTAACTAGTTTATAGCCAATGAATAAAAAAAGAAGTCCAAAAGTAATAGATATTAATATATAAGCTAACGCCATTTGGATTTGATTCGTTGTAATAAATTTAAAAGTGTCTAAGGCCAGACTTGAGAAAGTGGTTAAGCCGCCGCAAAAACCTATTATAATACTTGAAACCAAAACTTTGTGAGAGCTTCCTGATTTAAGATAGTGAAAGCATATACCTATCATGAAACATCCTAAAATATTCACAAAAAAAGTTGGATTTAAAATAGGGTGAGGAGCTTTAAAAAATTGGCCAATTTGATATCTTAAAATAACTCCAAGAAAACCAAAAAGACCAATTAGGATTGTATTCATTTTTAGTGGATAGTATTTGAAACGTATAATCTAAAAATTTTATCTCTGTTTCTTTTGATAAAGAAATTACCTTCAGATTTTTGTTCTAATAAAAAATCATAGTAGTCATGATCTTCTTCGTTTAATTGGAGTACAGATTTTCCAATGTGTTCTCCAAAGTCAATAACAACTCTATCTTCTGCGATAACACCAGTTAGTGGACTTAAGTCTTTAGATGCCATGTATTCCCTCCTTAGAATATATTTAAAAAAGAGCAATCATTGCTCTACATTAATTTTTAAATAATTATCATGCTTTGAGAAGTAAAAAGTCGCTATTTTTGTAAAAATTTAAGAACAAATTTGACAATAGCTTTGTACTCTTGAGGGTAATCATCGGCCATGAGTATTTTTAAAAACTCTAATGCTTTGAATGGTGAGTAACTAGAACGATATGGTCTACTATTGATCATTGCAACAAGAACATCAATAGCATTTACAATTACAGTTTCTGCACCATAAATTATTTCTTCTTCATCTGAAATATTATTATTAACTTTGGCATTTAAGTGATTATGATTTCTTATAATATTAAGATATTTTTTATTTAAAGGAATTCGACCTTCAAGTATTTTTAAAGAGTTCTCAGCATGATTTGAAAGAGCTGATTGGTTAAACTCATCTAGGTTTGAAGAGTTCCATACTTCTCTAGATAAAAAACTCATTCCTATATCTTTAAAATAACTTGTTAGGAACAAACTTTCATTTTCTCTGTCTGAAAAAGTCTTTATTTCTTTTAAAAATGCTAAAAGCATTATTGATGAAACCATCGGTTGCTTTAAGATATAATGATGATCTAATTTATCAAATTTTTGATATAGAGTTTTATCAAGAGAATCTGTGTTCAGTAAGACATTCGTTAGATTTTGAGCTCCTTGAAACTGATTGTTTAAAAGAGTGTTGTTAAATGGATCAGCGTAAAGAGAATCCATTTGAAAAGTTAAAAGGTTTGTTTGCTTTAAAGAGTTTCTTCCAATATCACCAATAGAGAGTGATCTAGTTAATCTTGTAAGCTCTTTTGTTGTTTCTTCTTTAAGTATTTCATAGTCTTTATAGGATATAAAAATTTCTTCTCCGACTTCAGAAATATATTCTTTAATAAAGTCAGAAAGTATAATTTCATCTTCTTCTAAAACTACTCTAAACAAACCTTCGTGAAATGCATATGCATTCTCTTCGAGAGAGTCAATTAATGCCAGCTTCGTGACAAATATAGGAACAAGCTTAAGAGGAAGCTTTTGTCTTTTTATTATTGGCGGAGAAAGATCCTCTTTAAACACTCAATTTCTCCTCGATAAATGATCTGAACTCTACTCCATAGCTCTCCATCATTTTTGGAAAAAGAGAGATTGAAGTCATTCCTGGAAATGTATTAACTTCGTTAACGTAAAGTTCATTTTCTACTAAGAAAAAGTCGAGACGAGATAAGTCTTTAAGTTTTAATTCTTTAAATACTTTTAATGATATCTCTTTTATTTGAAGAAGTTGTTTTTCTGATAGCTTTGGCGTTAGAGTTGTTTTAGCTGAGCTAGAATTTGAATATTTTTCGTCATAATCATAAAACTTACCTTCATGTATTATCTCTGAAGGAGAAGTTATGTGAATTTCACCTTTGTATTCAAATACAGCAACTTCAAGCTCTCTTGGAGTTACAAAAACTTCTAGTATTACATGTTTAGATAGGGTAAATGCTATATCGATTTTTTCTTTAAGATCTTCTTGATTATCTACTTTATAACACCCAATACTACTACCTTGATTGGTTGCTTTAACAAACACAGTCTTGTGAATTTGTAAGAACTCCATAGAGTTAGAAAAATCATCCTTTGTCACAGATATGAAAGGTGTTGTCTTAACTCCAATATGCTCTAGGAATAGTTTCGTAAGAATTTTGTTAAAGCAAATTTTACTAGCTTCAGACTCACACCCTAAGTACTTTATTTGATAAGCATCTAGTATTGATTGAATGTCTCCTGTTTCTCCTGGGTATCCATGGATACAAGGAATTAAATAATCAATATCAATAGATTCATCTTTATGGACCAGAGTTTTATTGGGTAAAAGAGAGTAGGCCTTACTGTCCTTTAAGAAGTTTAGGCCTTTGTCTAACTCAAAGATATTTAAATTAAACTTATTAGTATCAATATTCTCTTCAATATATTTAGCAGAAAGCTTAGAAATACTATGCTCTGAGCCTTCACCTCCATATACTAAAGCAATATTTTTCATTAGCTTTCTCTTATCTTTTTAGGAACTTTATCAAGGTTAAGTTCATTGAATAGATTAACAGTTTCATCTAGTGTTAAAACTTTTGTATACTTTGTCCCATAAGCTCTAAGAGCACAAGAGTTAGCTTCTTGCTCTTTATCACCAATAACGATCATATATGGAACTTTTGCTTTTTGTATTTGTCTTGTTTTAAGTCCCATTGTTTCTTTTCTGTCATCAACTCTAACTCTGAAACCTTTCATTTGAAGGTCCTTACAAAGCTTTTCACAGTGCTCAATATGAATATCATTGTTAACAGGAACTATTACAGCTTGCTCTGGTGCTAACCAAAAAGGGAAGACTCCAGCTACGTGCTCTAGGTAAACACCAAAAAACCTTTCAAGTGAACCAAGTAAAGCTCTATGGATGACAACAGGTCTTTCATCTTCATTTTTTTTATTAGTAAAGCTAAGGTCAAAACGTTGCGGAAGTTCAAAGTCTAGTTGAACTGTTCCTAATTGGAAGTATCTTCCAATCGCATCAGATATTTGAATATCAATCTTTGGTCCATAAAATGCACCATCGCCTTCATTTATGTGAAAGTCCATACCTGAATTTTTAAGGGCTTCATCTAAAGCTTTTTCAGCTAGATCCCATTGTTCATCACTACCTGCTTTTTTTGTCGGTCTAGTTGAAAGTCCAACTTTTATATTTGTAAAACCAAAGTGGTCATAACAAACATTAAACATTTCAAGAAGCTTAGAGATTTCTTCTTGTATCTCATCTTTAGAGATGAATACATGAGCATCATCCTGACAAAATGTTCTAACTCTAGTAAGTCCAGCTAGGGCACCACTTCTTTCATTTCTGTGAAGTCTTCCAAAGTCTGCAAAACGTAAAGGTAAATCTCTATAGCTGTATTTTTTGTGTGAGAACATAAGCATGTGACAAGGACAATTCATTGGTTTCAGTGCGTATTCTCTATGCTCATCTTTTGAGAAGAACATATCTTCTTTGTAATGCTCATAGTGACCAGATGTTTTCCATAAAGATACATCAAGGATTTGAGGTGTAATAACTTCTTTATAGTCGAATACATTATAAATTCTTCTCATAAAGTTTGTTAGCTCATTGTAAACAATAGTACCTTTTGGTTCAAAGAAAGGTGCTCCTGGTGAATGTGGATCAAAGTGAAATAAGTCTAATTCTTTTCCTAATTTTCTATGATCTCTTTTTTTAGCTTCTTCTAAAAAATTTAAATGCGCCTTTAGTTGTTTTTTATCATTAAAGCAGGCAGCATATATTCTTTGAAGCATAGGCCTTGTTTCGTCACCCCTCCAATAAGCTCCAGCTGTATGTAGTAATTTAAAGTATGGTGTTAAATGTCTCGTTGTCTCAACATGAGGCCCTTTACATAGATCAATAAATGAATCACCCTGAGTGTAATAAGAAATAACAGCATCATCAGGAAGGTCGTTGATTAGTTCAACTTTATAATCTTGATTTCTTTCAGTGAAGATTTTAACTGCTTCTTCTCTAGAAACTTCAAATCTTGTGATTTCATCGGCCCTTTTTATAATCTCATTCATCTTGGACTCAATTTCGGCTAAGTCATCATCAGAAATTCTTTTTTCCATATCAATATCATAATAAAAGCCATGCTCGATGGTTGGTCCGATCCCAAGTTTTGGATTCTGATCGGGGTAAAGCTCCATTACAGCTTGTGCCATTAAATGAGCAGTTGAGTGTCTAAGAGTATCGAGTTCAATTTTTGCCATTATTTTTCCTAGTATTGAGGGGCATGATATTAAGCCTTAAATTTAACA
>CAKZUQ010000054.1 GCA_937923325.1 uncultured Bacteriovoracaceae bacterium | reverse complement strand
GTCGATATTTTTGAGAGAATTTACTTTCAAAGATAAAGTTATTGTTCGTAAACAAGGCAGTCGCTGTTGGCAATACATCAACAAATCTAGAGTCAATGATCGAATCAATTAAACAATGAAGCTTCCTTACTCGACTTCTTTCAAAAGCCTCACTCTAAAAAATGGAATGTGCATATTCAAAAAACTTTTGGTGGGGAATCTCAGGTTATAAATTTAACTATGTCGATGACGAGTTTTTTCTTAAAACCTATATTTATTGAAGGAAAAGAAGGGTCTGATTTACTAAGTCTATAAAGACTCGATTTTGATATTTTGTATTCTCTAGCGACTTCGCTAACTGTTGCGTATTTCATGGAAAGAGGATCTAGCATAAGTTTTGAAAAACTTTAGTAAATAGTACTACGAGTATTTATCTACTTGAAATTATACGATTGATTACATGTTAAACATGGTGTACAATGTACATATGAAGTTGTTTAACTGGAGTGAAGATAAGAACATATTATTGAAAGGAACTAGAGATCTCTCTTTTGAGGATGTTTTAGGATGTTTTAGATTGTTTTGAAAATGGAAATTATTTTGGACGATTTGAAAACCCAAGTAGTAATTTTCCACATCAAGAAGTCTTTTTAGTTAAGATAAATGATTATCCCTGTATCGTTCCTTTTGTAGAAAATGATACGGAAATATTTTAAAAAACAATAATACCCGATAGACGTTTTAAGAAGTTTATTGAGGAGGATCAATGAGTACTATAGATGAAAAAAAGCTAGCAGATGACTTTGCTTCAGGTGCCTTTAAAAGAAAAAAAGACGACTTGGACTTAAAGGCCATGGCAACCAAGACAAAAGACTCAAGAATCAACTTAAGGCTTCAAGAGGATGTCTTAAATTACTTTCAAGACCTTTCTGCAAAAGAGGGAATACCCTATCAAACATTAATAAATAGTGTTCTTTTTAAAGTTGCAACAGGACAGCTAGTTGAATCAGATAAGTCTGAAATATTAAAAGAAATTAAAAAACTAAAATCTAAAATTAGCAAATTAGAAGTACAAAAACAGGCTTAAAAAATTTAGTGAATAGCGAACCTAAAACAAATTGCTATAAGTGACCTTTGCCACTTTTCACATTTTAGTGGCAAACCCGACTAAATTGAGAAAATTTTTAAAATTTAATGTTAACAACTTCAACTAATCTTATTCTTGTTTCGATAAATATCCAGACCCATTATTGAGATGATGATAGGTCCATACACTATATGCCTGAGATTGTGAGGTTTATCTCTGAAGATCCTCACCCAGGAATTATTCAACTACGAGGAACACATAATTCTCGTTATATCTATGTGCTCAATAACCCTAATAAGTTTAGAGATCCTACTGGAAAATTTTTTGATCCAGTAACTTGGATTGTAATTGGTGCTATTGTTGGCGGTCTAGATGCAGCTCTAAACTATGAAGGAAGTGATGGTAACTTCTTAGAACATGTTCTATTAGGTGCTGCTAAGGGCGCTGTTGCAGGAGGAGCAATAGCAGCAACTTTTGCTCTAGGAGGTACAGTTGGTGGAGGATCTTTATTATTTAAAGTAGGTTATCAATCAGCACTTAATAGGAAGGGAGGCTTTGTAGATAACTTTATATCGTCTGTACAAGAAAATACGTTTGCAAGTATGCTTACTGGAGTAGGTGGGGATTTACTAGTAATGGGTAATTACACTAATATTATTCTTGGTGAGACTATATTGGGTTTAGGGTTACTTGGAGATGATATACTTGATTCAGCGTGTGATGAAGAAACAGGTACACAGGCAAGTCGAAGTGTATGTGATAGACCAAACTTAATTAATATTTTATTATAAATAAACAAGAGTTCACGGCTTGAAAGTTATATTGTTATATTTTGTGTTACTTTTTTCATGTCCTATTCAAGCATTTAATGGTTCTAAATGCTATGATAAGGTTTTGGCAAGAACTCTTGGAACGGGTGGAGTTTATTCTTCTGCTCAGTTTACAACTTCAACTGGAGACTGTGCCGCAATTGGTTATCACTCAAAAGAGAATAAAAAATTATTTTATGTTGAAAATGATTTGGATCTTCAATTGAATATTGCAAAAGGAGATGGAGTATATCTCTCCGAGCTTACTTCTATTTATGGTTGCACAGATTTAGTAAAAACAAAAAAATCTTTGATGAATAATTATAAATTTATTTATAGAGTAAAAAATAGTTCGGATAGGATTGATCAAATTTTACGAAATCAAGATTGTAAATATCTGTAAAATCAGTTTTTAAATACATCTACGACGGTCAAGAAATCCTAGCAGAACTTGATGAAGATGATTCTACTCTAGCAGTTTTTACACATTCAACTTTAAGAACAGATGATGTGTTAGCAGTAGATATTAAGTCAACAAAATTAGCAAGTACAATAGGGAGTTATTTTTATTTGAAGGATGCGCTTGGTTCGGTTGTGGATGTTACAGATGATTCAGGGAATCTAATCCAGCACTATGCCTATAGTTCTTTTGGGAAAATTTTGAAAATAATGGATAATTCGGGGAATGATGTAACGGCAAATCCTATTGTTAAAACGAGTTATGGTTTTACAAACCGTGAACATGACGTTGAAACTGGAATGATGTATTACAGAGCAAGATACATGATTCCTGAGATTGGTAGATTTATTCAGGAAGATCCGCATCCGGGAAAACTTTTGGTGCCTCTATCATCTATCAACAAGTATGTTTATTCGGGTAATAATCCTATTCGATTTATTGATCCAGATGGAAGGGAACTTTTCACAGCTGTTTTGATATTTACATTGGTTCAATCTATTGTTGAAGCATCTTTTGAAGGAGGGTCTTTCTTTGAGAACCTTGAACGAAAGTTTAGAAATCCGTTTTCAGGTAAAGCTAATGAGGGGAGTTTCTATAAAAATTTTGCTTTAAATTACGCACTTTTTTCAATTGGTGGCTTTAATCCAGGATTAAATAGCCAAACAGGTTTTAAGTTGGCTTTAATAGGTGCTAGGAAACATTTAAATAAACAAGAACAAGAATATGGTTATGGACATAGGACATTTGGAGATTTAGGGACTGCTGGACAGTTAAATGATGCTCTTGACGTATATCAGGTAGGAGCAAGTATTGACTCTGCGATCACAGCAACGCAAAATGGTATTAGAGAGATAATGTTGTCAGTCTTAATTGGTACTTATGCACCGGAAGAGGATTTAGAATGAAATACATATTAGCAATGGTCGTTTTTAGCATATCAACTTTGAGTCATAGTTATGACTCTAGGAAGTGTAATCAATATCTCAAGAAGTACTTTTTTTCAGACCGTTGGCTTGTATCAACTTCAAGTTTCACAACTTCAACAGGTGAATGTGCAGCAATCGGCTATCATTCAAGAGAAAACAAAGACATGTTCTATGCTCAAACTGAGCTTGAGCTACAACTTGATATAGCCAAAGGTGAAGGTGCTTATCTTACAGAGCTAAGTTCAATTTATGGTTGCTCAGATACAAGTCTGGTAAATGAATCCTTAATGAAAAATTTTAAATCAATCTACGACTCTAAGAAGCCTTCAAATGTGATTGATTCAGTATTGAAAACTCAAAAATGTAAATATTTATAAAGTATATTCAAGGGCCATGAAGGTCCTTGATTCATGATCTTTAAAATCCTCAAACTTCAGAGATATCTGAATATTTGACATAACTCTTTTTGAAATTGAAGAACTTAAATATTGCGTTCTAAATTTTTGACTAAGTTCAAGATCAATTTGCCAATTATCCAGCATCACCAAGAAATCTGCACTTGGATATAGATTAATAAATTGAGAATCAATGATTGAGTTATATGTTAGTGATATCAAAATCGTTTTTAAGAGCTTCTTAGATAAACCCATACCAATATCTATATTTGAGCTTGTAAAGCCTAGAGAGTCCTTTTTTTGATGTTTAAATGCTAATTTCCACGACATATCTTTAAACTTGTTTTCAAAATCTTGATTAGATTCCATATTTAAAAGAGTGAACTCATTCTCCCTTTGATTAAAATTATTAGTTCTAAAGGAGAAAAGTTCTAACTTATTACTTCCGTGATTTGAAGTGTACAAGTTCCTCACAATCGCACCATTAAAAGACCACCTTTTTGGTCCAGTTGAACCAAAACCAATTCTACCATATGGCAGTTTAGTATCACTTTGGAGACTTGATTTTATGGTAGGGATTTTCTCATTAGTTTTTAATTTATAATCATTTAAAGCAAGTAAAGATTCTTTTAATTTATTTGATTTTTGTCCACGCTGAGCTTGGTAGGTCTGATATTGTGCTTCTGCATACAGCTTTGAGATTTGCTCATTTCTTTTTGAGTATAACTTAATCTTAGACTTAATTGAACTTCTAAGTATTCGTGGTTTTGTTACTTGATTTTCAACATCTATAATTGTGTCTCTAGGAGAATAGTATAAACCTTGTAGTTGTTGTGTTGGTTCAGATTTATTCAAAAAATCAGTAATATAAAAGGCACAGTTACCGTTTAGAAAGTAATACTTGATTTCCGACTTATTCTGCGAATACTCCCACGCCTTAAGTAGATATCTAAATATTTCATCTTTGGTGTATTCTAGTTGATAAATAACCAAATCCCTATCTTCAAGGTTATTGTAAATCTTAATATTCTTATAGAAGTGCTTTAAGTTGTATTGGCCTCTAAACTTTCCAAAAAGTCCTTTGTAAATATAATCAAGTCCATTTGTGGAGTCATCTACAGCTTCAAAGTTTAGCGTTACTCCATTAATTGAGTCCTGAGTGGCATCTTTTGAAAATAATAAGAAGTTATGTCCAAAAAGAGATGCTGGATTTTTTAAAAATGGAGAAGCAACAACTAAGTAGAGCTTTGAGTCTACATAGTTATCAATAAAGCTTTTAAGTTGTGGGCATTTGGCCAATTCAGCAATGTATGCTCGTATTGAATGCTTATTGGTAAGGTGTGATTTTCCTTTGTTTCAACATCAAATTGCTCATGCATGTAGACAGCATCAGAGTTTAATCGTCTGTGACAGTTTAATTCCTTTTCTTTTACAATTGAACTGTTTGCTTTAAGTAGGTTTTCTGTAAAGTAGTCACTATAGCTTTCTAGCTTTGAAAATTTATGGGCTATATCAACTAGTTGTAGATCATGTTCAACTGAATCACTGTAGCATCTCTTTGTTGACCATTCTTTTTTATCTACAAGGATAAATTTGTGTAATGCTTTTTTAGTTAAACTGTAGATAGAAACATTACGATCACCATTGAAATGAGAAGTTCTTTTGATGTACTCCATCTTTATAAGTTTGTTAATTCTCCGATAAAAAACTGTTAAAGTTCCCTTTGAAAAGATATCACGATGAATTTGTTTTGCGGTGGCGACTTTAAACTCAAAGAGATAATTAAAAAGTCTGTTGTCTCGTACATTAATAATAACTCTACGTATTCGTTTTGCCATTTTTGCTCCTTTGCATATTAGTAAATAACAGCCTTTAAAAAAAGAAGGCCCTTACTATATAGAGAAAACTGTTTACAAAGGTGTTTACAAAATTAGCCTTTAGAGCATGATTTGATTTTGTAACTATTTGTAATTACATATGAGAAAAAGACGTTTCACTGTAAGAAAAAATAGGGTAAAATTCTTACAAGGAAGGTAATTGAAAATGTCACAAACTATTGAAAATAAAGTAAGAAATAGGCTCTATGGAAAGAAAAGGGGCTGGGTGTTTACTCCGAAAGACTTTTCCGACCTTGGAGGCGAGTCCGCTATAAACACTTGTCTGCACCGACTTGAAGAGAAAGAGTTTATTGTTAGGCTATCTCACGGGCTTTATGAATATCCAAGAATCCATGAACAACTAGGTGTTTTACCACCCGATATCGAAATGATTGCAAAAGCGATCTCTAAAAAGTTCGGGGTTGGGCTTCAGCCTTCTGGGGCTTATGCAGCAAATCTACTTGGCCTGTCTGAGCAAGTTCCGGGCAAAATTGTGTTTTTAACAGATGGTGAAAGTAAAAAGTTAAAAGTGGGAAATCTGGAAATAAATTTTAAGAAGACAACACCTAAAATAATGAAAATGACTGGAAAAATTTCAGGTCTTGTCGTTCAAGCATTAAAGTATATTGGAAAGGATAATATTACCCCTGAAATGATTAGTAAGATTCAAAGGAAACTTGATGAAAAAGACAAAAAACGTCTACTTCTTGATAGTACCCTTGCCCCTGCGTGGATCACAAAAGTTATAAAGGAAAAGGTTCTTTCATGAGAGATTTTGCTAGATTATCACCGGGTCAGAAGAAGCTATTTTTTGATGCTGCTGCATCTGAAGTAGGTCTACCTACTCATATTATTGAAAAAGATTTTTGGGTTTGTTGGCTATTAGATTTATTGTTTTCTTTAGATGAGATTAAGGATCATTTAACATTCAAAGGAGGTACATCACTATCAAAAGTTTATGATACGATTAGAAGGTTTTCTGAGGATGTTGATATATCTGTAGAGAAGTCATACTTAGGTTTTGAGGGCGATAAAAACCCTAGTAGTACAGAAAGTAATAAAAAAGCAAAGAAGTTAATTGAAGAGTTAGGTGATGCCTGTAAGGGCTTTGTTCAAAAAAAACTAAGAGAAGAGCTAAAAAACTATATTCAGGAAGAGTTTTCTCAAGAGCCCTGGCCATATCAGATTGATAGAGACTGGTCATTAGAGGTTGATGATGATGACAAAGACGGACAAACACTTCTTTTTTATTACCCAACTGAAAGTAATCAAGTATCATCGTATGTGCGTCCTTCCGTTAAGATTGAAGTAGGTGCCAGAGCAGATCATTGGCCAGTAGAGATGAGAAAAATTTCTTCATATGTAGCACAAGGAACACCTCAAGGAATTGCAAACAAAGAGTGTGAAATTAAAGTGCTAAGTATAGAAAGAACATTCTGGGAGAAAGCAACAATATTACATCGTTTTGCGAATTTTCCACTTGATAAGAAGGTACCTATAAGGCAATCAAGACATTTTTATGATACCTATTGCTTGTTGATTTCAGACGCTAAGGAAAAGGCTCTTGAAAAAATTGATCTATTAGAAAAGGTTTCTGAGCACAAGAAACTGTATTTTCGCTCTAGCTGGGCGGACTATGAAAGTGCTAAAAACCCAAAGACATTAAAGCTTGTTCCTCAGGAAGAAATTTTAAATGCAATGAAGAATGATTATAAGCAAATGAGTGAAATGTTTTTTGATGAACCTCCTAAATGGGAAGATATAATTCAAGCAATCAAAGGATTTGAGGATTTACTAAAGGAACTAGAGTAAAAGATAGATAAATTAATGTTTCTGTGAGCGGCCAGCCATAAAATTGAACTATTAAAATCTAATTGCCATAACCTTGCCTCAAAGTTTTATTTTATCTGCAAAATTTCAGAAATTTTCTTTTTAAGTTTTATATTAAACTACCTGAAATCATAAGCTTTCGTTGTTTTGTGTTTTCGCGAGACAGAGAACCTCATCCAGCACTATACCTATTCTAGCTTTGGTAAAATTTTGAAAATAGTGGATAATTCTGGGGTGGATATTACGAGTAATCCTGTTGTTAAGTCGTCGTATGGGTTTACGAATCGAGAACATGATAGTGAATCGGGGATGATGCATTACAGGGCACGTTACTATTCGCCTGAGATTGGGCGATTTATATCTGAGGATCCACATCCGGGGAGACTTGAGTTTCCTGGAACTTATAATTCAAAGTATATTTATACTTTAAATTATCCTTTAAAATATAGAGATCCATCAGGTGAATTTATAGATCCTATTACATTAGCAATAGTAGGAGCTGTAATAGGTGGTATTAATGGAATTTTTGAAAATCAACGAAATGGAGGGAACTGGTTCGAAG
>CAKZUQ010000053.1 GCA_937923325.1 uncultured Bacteriovoracaceae bacterium | reverse complement strand
TGTTAATGACATCGATTTTACTTCTTCTGCTATAGAGTCACTAAGTGGTGGAGTTTTCGAGTTTAGAAATTCAAACTCTAAAAAAGTAATTGATTCAGTTGGTGTTATTTTTAATGCTGTGATGATGAAAGCACAAGTTCGTTATGAAACTATTAATAATGGAAAGCCAGTAGAACTTGATAAATGTTCTGAAATCTAAATAAAGACTTGCCTACTTAACGGTAGGCAAATTATTTGATTAAATAATTATAAACCCATATACCACTATTAAATATTTTTATTCTTGAATAAAACTTATCTATTTTGATATCTGCTGGAACTATTATACTTATTAATTTAGGATTATAGTTTTGCTCAATTGAACTTATTAACTCTTTGAAAAACTGTCTTCTGGGTATATCGATTTTTACACGCTTACCATAAGGGGGATTGCAGATTATAACAGGGTTAGTGAGCTTATGTTTTTTTGTAAAAACATCTGAGACTTCTAAGTTGAATTCTTTATTCTTATTTATAATATTCTTATCAATATCAAAGCCTTTGAATTCTTTGATATTGAATTTTATATTTGTTTCTTTCAACTCTATCTTTGGTGACCAACTTTCATAAGCGAAGGTTCTTTTGTTATTAATTTTGAAAAAATCTCTTGATTCTTTTAGATAAGTACAAGAACCACACATTGGATCTACTAAAGTAATCTGTTCATCAAGATTAGAAAGAGTCTCTTGAATAATGACACTTGCTAGAGTGCTTCTAATTGAAGCTAGGCCTCTAAAACTATCATTCCCACGAATGTGTAAAGAGTCACCACTAGTGTCGATACTTAGTGTTAAATCATCATTTTCAACTCTTAGAAATAGTTTTTGTGTTGGTTCGTTATGAGCATTCTCTAGTACTTTTATTGGTAGTCTATTTGCATTAAAGTACTTTTTCAAAGCATCATGACAGCTTTTCTCTATCTTAGTTGTGTTTATTAATCGAGATTCCTTTGTTGTTATTTTCCAAAGAACTTCCTCTTTTTTTAAAAACTTTTTCCAATTCACCTTTTGGATAATTTTGAATAGTTTTGGAAAATCTCTACATTTTTGTTTTTTTATTCTTAGTAGAATTCGAGTAGGGGTTTTCAAAATCCTATTTAACTCAAGGCCATGATCGAGTTGAGCACTAAGTTCAATTCCACCATCAACTATTGTTGCTTCGTAGTCAGAATCAAAATATAGTTTCCACTTTCGATTAAGCTCTTTGAGTACACTTTTTTCAAGCCCAAGAGGCGAAATAATAAAAAAATCTTCCATGTGTCTATTTAAATCATATTGAAAGCAATTACAACTACTTGTCATCTACTATGTTATTATTTATAAGAAGTTATGCAAAAACTCAAACCACACCATAAGAACGCATTCTCTAATGCTGAAATTGAAGTTGAATGGAATATCTATAATAATCAAATTGATTTTTTATTTAAAGTAACTGGATACTGTGATTTTAATACAAAAGATAGTTTCTCAAACGATTACTCTAAAAACAGTGGTTTATGGGACTATGATGTTGTAGAAGTGTTTATCTCAAGGTCAAATAGAGCACCATATTTAGAGCTTCAGTGTTCTCCACTAAATCAACCATTTGCTCTTGTTGTTGAAATTCCGAGGCTAAAAACTAAGTTTCCAAATAAACTCGATACAAATTTTGAGATAATTTCGAAAAAACCATGGGTTACGTCTATTTCTATCCCTCTTTCTGACATCCCAGGTAGTGGAAATATATTATATGGTAACTGTTTTTCATGCCTTGGAAGTGATAAAACACGTAGCTATTATGCACTACATATAAATAATGAAGATTTGCCAGATTTTCATAGGCCAGAATTATTTATAGAGTTTGGAGAGATTAAGTGAAAGGTAAATTAACTTTAATACCCACACCAATTGATGATGTATCTTCTCTTGAATCTACTGCTAAGAATGTCTTATTAAATGCAGTAGCAAATAAAGATATTATTTGTGTTGAAGAATTAAAAGAGGGGCGCCGTCGGTGGCTTCGCTTTGGACTTCCTCGTGAATCTATTGAGGATTTTGTACTATATAATGAGCATACACGCGGCGATATCTTAAATGATTTAATGAGTAAGCTTAAAGCTGGAAAAAACATAGTGATGATGAGTGACTGTGGACTGCCAGCTTTTTGTGACCCTGGAAGACTTCTAGTTGATAGGTGTCACAAATCAAATATTAAAGTGACATCAACTCCATTTTCAAATTCAATTGCACTTTCCGTGGCCTTAAGTGGCTTTGATCATGATCGATTTATGTTTGAAGGTTTTGTTCCAGCAAGTTCAGATACAAGGTCTAGGGAAATTAAAAGAATCTGTAAAAGCCCTGTGATGTCTGTGCTTATGGATACACCTTACAGAATGAAAAAGCTTATTGATGAGATAGCAAAGTTTGCTCCTGATAGAGAAGTATTTTTGGGCCTTGAATTAAATCAAGAAAATGAAAGATTAATTAGGAAGACTGCAAGTGAGCTTTCTAAAACGATGCAAAAAGAAAAGAAAGAATTCATTCTAATACTCGGACCTTTAGGGAGTGATAAGTAAATGAGTGAAGACAGGAAAAAAGATCATATAGAATTAGCATTTGAGTCTCAAACTAAGTCTGGAAATTTAGATATGTACTATGAGCCACTTTTAAGCTCACATCCAAATGAGTCTACTGATATCTCATTAGAATTTTTAGGTAAGACTTTCAACGCCCCATTATGGATATCTAGTATGACTGGGGGAACACAAAAAGCTAAACTGCTTAATACTAATTTAGCAAAAGTAGCTAATGAGTTTGGCTTTGGAATGGGCTTAGGCTCATGTAGGCCTCTTCTTGATAGTTTTAATAGAAAGGAAGACTTTGATTTACGAGATCTAATTGGAGATCAAGCTTTTTATCTTAATCTAGGAATTGCTCAGTTAGAGGAGCTAATTGACAATAATAAAGTATCTAAAATTCAAAAAATCCACGAAGAACTACTTTCTGATGGACTTATTATTCATGTGAATCCAATGCAAGAATGGGCACAAACAGAAGGTGATAGATACAAAAGAGCACCAATAGAAACAATAAAATTTATTTTAGATAATTTTGGCTTAAATATAATTGTAAAAGAAGTTGGGCAAGGATTTGGCCCTAACTCATTGTTAAGCCTTATGAGCTTACCAATTGCGGCAATTGACTTTGCAGGTTTTGGTGGAACTAACTTCACACTTCTTGAACAGACTAGACATAACGCACAATCATCTGATAAAAGACCTTCTAATCTAAGCCTTTCGCTAATTGGTCATACTTGTGATGAGATGATTAATTGGGTTAATCAAACTATTGATAATAGTTCTATTCGCTGTAAGGAATTTATTATTTCTGGCGGTGTTGAAAACTCAATAAACGGCTATAGATTACAACAAAATTTAAAAGCAAAAAGTATAATTGGAATGGCGTCAAGTTTTTTAAAACATGCACATGATTATGAATTATTAAAAGATTTTACACATAGCGAGATTGAAAATTTAAAACTTGCTAAATGTTTTTTAAAGGGGAAATAATGCAAACAATTTCTGGGTTTTCAAAATTAGATAAAACTGAAAAAATTGAATGGCTTGCTTCTCAAATTGATCCAAACTCTCAAGAGGAGTTTATTCGTATTAATAGGTTTTGGCACGAGGATCAAGCTGAACAAAAGATCTTTGATGACTTTAGCGAAAACACTATAAGTAATTATTATTTCCCTTACGGTGTTGCTCCTAATTTTTCAATAAATGATAAAGTATATACAGTGCCAATGGTTATAGAAGAGAGCTCTGTTGTTGCAGCGGCCAGTAAGGCTGCAAAGTTTTGGTTAAGCCGTGGTGGCTTTAAGGCTAAAGTTATTTCAACGACAAAGTCTGGGCAAGTTCACTTTATGTATATTGGTGATACAGAAAAGCTTAAAAACTTCTTTACTGTTAATAAAGCAAAATTACTGGCAGCTACTAAATCTATAACTATTAATATGGAAAAACGTGGTGGTGGGATCAAAGACTTAACACTAGTAGATAAGACGCATACTCTAGAAAATTTTTATCAAATTGATGTTAAGTTTGAAACATGTGACGCAATGGGGGCTAATTTTATAAATTCTGTTCTTGAAAATATTGCTGAGAATTTAAAAATATTAGCTTCAGAATATACAGCATTTTCTAATGCTGAAAAAAATATTGAGATCATTATGTCGATCTTATCAAATTACACGCCTGAGTGTATTGTTAGGGCCTATGTTGAATGTCCAATTTCCGAACTTGGAAACTTTGGAGAAATCTCTTCAAAAGAGTTTGCTCATAAATTTGAAAGAGCAGTTCAAATAGCAAAAGTAGATGTAAATAGGGCAGTAACACATAATAAAGGTATCTATAATGGCGTTGATGCAGTTGTCCTAGCTACTGGAAATGATTTTAGAGCTATAGAAGCTTGTGGACATGCTTATGCAGCTAAGGATGGACAATATAGAGGACTTTCGAGTTGTACGATTGATAAAGACATTTTTAGATTTGAAATAACAATCCCATTGGCCCTTGGAACAGTTGGAGGGCTTACGAGCCTTCACCCAATGTCTAAAATGTCTTTGGAACTTTTAGATAATCCTAGCGCACAAGATTTGATGAAAATTGCTGCAGTGGTTGGGTTAGCTCAAAATTTTGGTGCTCTTAGTTCATTGGTGACGACGGGAATTCAAAAAGGACATATGAAGATGCATCTTTTAAATATACTAAATCAATTAGGTGCAAATAAAGAGCAAATTGAAAATGCTAAAGCTCACTTCTCGGACAATACGGTTTCATACAGTTCAGTTAGAGAGTTTTTGAAAATTGGACCATTACAGTAAAATACGAATTATACACAAGTTTTGAGAGAACGGTTGATAGAGAGATATAATTAATGAAAGAACAATTTTATTACGGACATGGAAAACTTTTACTGACGGGAGAGTATTTTATTTTGGATGGAGCTAAATCGGTAGCACTACCCACAAATTTAGGACAAACACTTTCGGTTAAATATAGAAGATCAAGTGATCCAAAACTAACTTGGAAAAGTTATGACTCTACTGGTAGATGCTGGTTTGAAGCAAGCTATGAGTTGTGGCATTTTGATTGTTTAGATAATACTTGTGAAGAAGCACAAACTTTAAAAAGAATATTAACTCAAGCTAGAAAGCAAAATGTACATTTTTTAAGAGAAGATGAGGATGTTGTTGTTGAAACAAGGCTAGAGTTTCCTCTTGGTTGGGGTTTAGGTAGTAGTTCTACACTAATTTATAATATAGCTCAGTGGGCATACATTAGCCCTTTTGAATTATTGCAAAAAACATTCGGTGGCTCTGGATATGATATAGCTTGTGCTCAAAGTGTTGGGCCCATCGTCTATGAAGTTCAATCTCGAGGCCCTAGATGGGAAGCATGTAATTTTTCTCCTTATTTTGCAGATAAAATATTCTTTGTTTATTTAAATAGAAAACAAAATACGAGGGAGAGTATAAAAAGGTACAAAGATCTTGTGACTGATGAAAACCTTAGAAAAAATATTGTAAAAAAAATAAATACTATAAGTGAAAAAGTTATTGATTGCGTCGATTTCAAAGAATTTGAAGAGTTAGTTTTTGAACACGAAAATATTATCTCAAATGCAATTGATCATCCACGTGTAAAAGATCAATTGTTTCCAGACTTCTGGGGAAGTGTTAAGTCTCTAGGAGGTTGGGGAGGTGACTTTGTCATGGTCACTTCAGATAAACCGAAAAACGAAACACGTGAATATTTTAAGAACTTAGGTTTTGAAGAGTTTTTAACTTTTGATGAACTTATTTCTCAAAGACCAATTAAAGAACAAAACCTAGAAGTAAAGGTGTCACAGAGTGCAAACTCCGAACAAAGAATTCAATAAATTAAATATTACTTATACTTCTCCATCAAATATTGCTTTTATAAAGTATTGGGGGAAGAAGTATAAACAGTTACCAATGAATCCATCTCTTAGTATGACTCTTGATAAATGCTATACAAAGACGAGTGTTGAATTTACTAAAAATAATAAAACTGACTTTAAAATCTTAGAATTTTTGCTAGATGGAATTCAAAACGATAAATTTTCAGCTCGAATAGAAGAATTTATAGATAGTAATAAAGAAGAATTTATATTTTTAAATGGTTTTGACTTAAAAATCTCTACTTCAAATAATTTCCCTCACTCTTCTGGAATTGCTTCAAGCGCAAGTGGGATGTCTGCAATAGTTATGTCCTTGTTAGAACTTGAAGCAAGTATAATTAATAAAGAAATAGACTTGAAAAAGGCATCTTACTTATCTAGGCTCGCTTCAGGAAGTGCTTCTAGAAGTGTTTATGGGGCTTATACAACTTGGGGGAGTTCTTCATTAGAATTTTCATCAGATGAGTATGCTGTAAGTGTTAATGAATTTGAGAATTTTCCAAGTCTATTAGATACGATAGTCATTGTTTCTAAAACAGAAAAAACTGTTTCCAGTAGTGCTGGTCATAATCTAATGAATGCTCACCCTTTTGCCCAAGCAAGGTATGATCAAGCAAGAGATAATTTAGTTGATATGGTTCAGGCCATGAAAGATAATGACCTGAAAACATTTGGAGAGATTTTAGAACTTGAAGCCCTAACTTTACATGCCCTTATGATGAGTTCTAGTCCTAGTTATATTCTGTTAGAGCCTGCAAGTTTAGCTATTATCCATTTAATTAGACAGTTTAGGGAGGAAACGAGCTTGCCGTTGTACTTTACAATTGATGCTGGTCCAAATATCCATATGATTTATCCAGAAAGTATAAAAGATGATGTTGATCTTTTTATAAAAAAGAAAATCCAGCCTGCTTGTTTAAGTATTATTTACGATAAACTAGGTACTGGTCCAAAACTAATCGAGAAATATTTTGATTAATACTTATTGTGCAAAAATATTACTCTTTGGTGAATACGGAATAGTTAAAGGCTCTAAAGGAGTCGCATTTCCTTTAAACACTTTTAGCGGAAGTCTAAAGAATACCAATGATGGAAATTCTACCTTATCTGGTTTTATTGAACATCTAAAACGTTCAAAAATTCTTAACAGAGAATTGGATTTACATAGACTTGAAAACGATTATCAATCTGGTTTAGTTTTTGAATCAGACATACCTCAAGGCTATGGAGTTGGTAGTTCTGGAGCCCTTTGTGCAGCTTTCTTTGGAACTTATGCTAAAAATTATAATAGAGAAGAGAGCTATGACTCAAATGATTTAGGTTTTATTCAAGAACTATTGGCCATGATGGAGTCATTTTTTCATGGTAAATCTTCAGGTTTAGATCCACTAATTAGTTATATCAATACACCTGTATTAATTAAAAATTCACAACAAGTTTCTATTATTGATAAACCTAATTTGAATGATTTAGGACAGTTTTATTTACTTGATACTAAAACTCAAAGAAAAACATCACCACTTGTTCATCAATTTTTAAAAGATTGCTCAGATGATAAATACTCAGACGGTATTAATAAATATATGAATTTAACTAATCTCATTATTGATGATCTTCTTGATAAAAATAAAGAAGCTTTTTCTAATCGCTTTAAAGAATTATCTAGATTACAATATCTTTATTTTGAGAAAATGATACCAAATGCACTAAAAGATATTTGGCTTTCTGGTCTAGAGACTAAAGAGTTTTATATGAAGCTTTGTGGTGCTGGTGGTGGTGGATTTTTTATTATCTATTCACTATCAGGCAAGGTTCCACTTGATTACACATTAATTAAGTTAACTTAACTTTATAAAATTTTAATATAAGATAGATTTATGTTTCCAAATTTAAGAGAAGTTTTAGATATTTCTGAGGTGAAAAATGCGCTAGACACTTGTAAGTCAGAAGCTCTTAGTCTTGTTATATGGAAAAACGAATCAAATACTAGATTAAAACAAAATTCGATTCTTATTGATTATTTTCATAATAATATAAATACTCTAGCAATGCTAAGTTTTGAAGATACGTCTTTTATTATTAAAAATGAAATAATTTATTTGTACCAGTCTGATTTAAAATTTTTATTCAAAGGTATTGTAGTAAAAATAGATAAAACCTCGATTACACTTAGACTTGAATCGAAGTTATTTTTAGAAGAAAAACGAATTAATAAAAGATTTATATTTAAACAAGTTATTTTTACCGCTGAATTAGAAATTCATAATACCCAAAAAGAACTGAATAAAAAGTTTATCGCACAAATTAATAATGTCTCTAAAGCAGGTTATTGTTTTTCTGTAACAGCTGGACGCGGTTCTTTGTTTGGAATAGATACTAAGATTAACTTCACTAAACTAGATAAGGTCTTATTTCCTGTTCCTATTCTTGGAGTTGTAAGACATATTACTCCACAAAAAGATGATTTTGGACAAACTCAACTTCGAGTAGGTGTTAAGTTTATTAAAGAGTCTGAACTTTTTAATGATGTTTTTGAAGAACTAAGTTCAATGTATTAATTTATTGTTCCATGGTCGTCTTTAACAAGACTCAATTTTACCGAATAAGACATGCTCTTCGAAGGCATAAAATTATTTTTGTTCTCTTTTGATTCCGACTGATCGGTTTTGATATTTTTCCAATCCTCAGTCATTAAGGCCGCTTTTGAAACTTGTTTTTCAATTTTCATCGCATGCTCAAATGATTCCCTTATATTTTCAAATATCCCAAGTTTTGTTTGTATTCTTTGCACTGGTGCTTGGGCATGAATTGATTTTAAAAGATCAGTTGTAACTTCCTCTCTATTATCTGAGTAAGTTTCTATTACAAAACCAGTTCTTAATAACTGCTCATTACTAAGCGCTCTACCCGATAAAAGAAAGTTCTTAGCATGTGTGTGGCCAATTAATATTGAAAAAGCTGACATACCACATGAACTGGGGACTAGGCCTATATTTGAGTGATCAAAAGCGACTTGGCAGTTTTTATTTGAGATTCTAAGATCAGCACCAACACTAAGTTCAGCTCCAATATTATTTGCTCCAAGGCCAAGGTCCACAACTATTGTTTGTGGTAGATGGATCATTGCTTGAACAATTGTTTGAAGTTTTTGAGTCATTTTTTGTATTTGTTGCTGTGTTTGGTTTTTGAGAGTTGATGGATTGTGACCGGCACTAAATGAGCCCTCTTGTGATTTAAAAAGTATTGAATGGATTTCAACTTTATTACTTACCCAGGCCAGTAAAGATTCTAGCTCAAAAAGCATCTCCATATTAATGTGATTTTTCCTGTCTGAATCTAGCTTTATAAATAAAGTTCGAGTCTTTTTTTCAAGCTTTGCACATAGGGTATTGTAATTGAAGATTGATTGCATTAGTCCATCCTTGGTCAATACAGTTGTAAAGTAATTTCTTTCAAAGCATCCTTGCTTCGATATATTAATTTTAAAATTTTTAAGGACATAAAGTCAAATAAACAAAAGAATAAAAAAAAAGCTACTAAATATTGAATACTTAGTAGCTTTTAACTGAGTTAAACGGAAAAGTTTTCTGTGTATTAAGCTCTTCCGTGATCCTCTATATATCTTTCAGCTCTAATAGCGGCCATACAACCACTTCCAGCTGCTGATATAGCTTGTCTATAATAAGAATCTTGAACATCACCACAAGCAAATACACCTGGTATATTTGTATCTGGATGACCCTTGGTAATGATAAATCCATGATCATCAAGAGTTACTTGACCTTCTAGAAAATCAGTATTTGGTTTATGGCCAATACCCATGAATAAACCATTTGTTTCTCTTATTGTTTCTTCATTCGTTTTTGTATTTGTAACCTTAATCGATGTAACACCTGAGTTATCTGCAATTATTTCACTTACTGAGTGGTCCCAAAGAACATCAATTTTAGGATTATCAAATACTCTTTGTTGCATCGGTTTAGAAGCACGGAAGCTATCTCTTCTATGAACAATTGTAACTTTCTTAGCGAACTTTGAAAGAAACATTGCTTCTTCCATTGCAGTATCTCCGCCACCAACAACATGGACAATTTGATCCCTGTAGAAGAATCCATCACAAGTTGCACAGGCACTAACACCTTTACCAATGAGTTCCTTTTCATTTGGTAAGCCTAAATATTTTGCACTAGCACCAGTTGAGATAATTACTGTTTGAGCTTTAAATTCATCCCCATTTTCACATGTAATTTTAAATGGTCTTTTTGAGAAGTCGACACTCTTAACAAAAGTACTTAGAAACTGTGTTCCAAAACGCTCAGCTTGTTTTTTCATACTTTGCATGAGCTCTGGACCCATTACTCCATCAGCAAAACCTGGAAAGTTTTCAACATCAGTTGTTGTTGTTAATTGACCACCCGGCTCAGATCCTTCTATAATTAGAGGCGCAAGATCTGCTCTTGATGCATATATAGCAGCAGTGTATCCAGCAGGACCACTACCAATAATTACTACTTCTTTTGATTCCATTTGATAATTCCTTCTATTCTTCTTTTGGAGCGATTCCAAGCTTTTTCTTAATATCTGCAGGACGATCATCTTCTTCAGAGTTCATTTCATAGTACGCTGTAATACTCATAAGATCGTCTGGGTTTTGAGCCTTAGCTGTAAGAATATATTTCTCTTCAGTTAAGTTACATTCATACTTGTATGTTTTCTTTTCTTTTCTGCGTTTGGCCACAAGATACCTCTTCTTATAATATTGTTTATTAGTATTACTTAATATTTATTGACCTATATATATAGCGCTATAAAACTAACAAATCAATTGTTTGCGCAATGCATTTTGTTAGAAAAAGCCTTTATTTTAGAAAACTTACCGCAATTTCTTTTCATTTTATGACTTGGTTTGTAAAATTATAAGTAATTGTAATACAAGGATGTGTTTTGCGTAGCGTTTTAAGCTTAATTTTATTCATATTAATAAGTTCAACTTCTGGCCTTTGCGCCGGTTTGACTTCGGATAATATCGCAAGAATCATGCAAACTTCCTCAAGTGGAAAAACAGTTATCTTGGATAAGGGTATTAATCACCTTATAAAAAACAATGACTTTGGTGTGTTACTGGAAAAAGCTTATATAAAAAAAGAAAAGCGCTATGTTTTCAAGCCAGTTGCTAAAATAAAAGCAGTTAAAGTTTTTAACGAAACTTCAATTTGGATTATATATAGAAATTTTATTCCTGATGCAATAACTAAAAATGCTAAACTATTGATGCTCTCAGAATCAGCTTTGTTAAATGGAAGAAAGCTATTAAAAGTGGACCGAAAAAAAGTAATCACTAAAAAAGGTAAAGAGAGTTCTCAAACTGTTGAAGCAATTAAAGAAGATCATAAATATCTTGGGAAAAAATCTAAAAAGTATCTATCTGAAAGAAGTCTCGTTAAAAGAGATAAGCATTATTCGACGGATGCGACTTTAGTGGATATCGATCGTTGGGAGAACGAATCAGGAGATAATAAGCGAGTTTCAAAGGCCATATATAATAGTCCAAATGCACAAGAATTTTCTAAAATGCATAGAGTTCAAACGTTTGAAAAAATGGTAGTGTCATTTATAAAAAAATATAATGATCCAAAATTTACACTTAGAAATTTATACTATGGAGCTATCTCTTCCAAAAAGTCTAATCATAAAGGCGTTGATTTTGATTCTCAAATAACAGCTGGATCTTATTTCACTCGCTATATGGAGAGTGAAAAGAAAATAGAAGAAAATGAAAAAAAGGTTTATCAAGACTTGTTGAGTAAAGGAGAGTCTTGGTCTGACGATTATTCTGATGAAGAACTTTCGGAGTTAGTCTATAATATTGGTGCCATAAAAGAGCGTGAACGTCGCCAAACAATTGCTGCATTTAAGTTTGACCATCAGTTCTTTTTTCACTTTGGTATGAATTTAATCAATAATGAAAATTTAGAGGATAGAAATAATACAGCTCAAAGTAAGTATGATTTTGAAGTAAATTGGGAGTATTATTTTTTAAAAGAAATTGAAAGTTTAAATCAATTTACTGCTGAACTATCAGGTAGACGGGCCATTGATGCTTTTGCTATTGGGGATGGCTATAATGCTACAAGTGTTGAGTACTCACTGGCACTCCATTTGAATTGGTATCCATTTAGTCCCGCCAATGCATTAAATGATAATATTTTATATTTCACTGTTCTTTTGAGGACTGGAATCTCTTTATTGTCGATGGTAGAGGATGGTGAAAATGGAAACTATCAAGTAAGTACATTTCCTGGTTTTAGAGCAGGTATAAAATATAATTTTTCTAATGCTTATGGAGTGAGAATAGGGATTGGAGTTGAAAATATAACAGCTTCAAGGATTGCAAGAGAATTTGATGATGGTAGATTACCGGATGAAGTTTCATATAGTGAAGGGAAAATAAACTTTGGAATTAGTAAGTTTTATTAATATAGGGATTTAAATGTTTAAGTATTTTGTTTTAATTAGTTTCTTTATATCAACATTTAGTGCTTTTGGGCTAGAGATAGATGAAAAATTAACACTTCGAATTGTTAAGGTTTCACAATCTAAAAAAACAATTTTAATCAATAGGGGGGTTGAAGATGGTCTAGTCAAAGGTGATCATGCAAAATTCTTTCTAACTGTAGGTGTTGTTGCTAGGGCAGTTGTTGTAAAGGTTTCGCCAACTCGTTCTGTTTGGTCAGTGTATCGTTTAGTGAATTCAGACTATATTAAAAATGATCAAGTCATGAAATTAAAAATTACTGCACCTGTAAAGATTACTAAAGATGATAGTAAAATGCTAGTTTCTGAGGACACTGTCACTAATATGGATGATCCTAGAAACTTAGGTATTCCACTAGCTGAAGGAGCTGATGATATTGGGCAAATTAAAGCTCAGCAAAATAAGCAAATAGCAAATATGAACTTTTCTGACTCAATGATGAATATAAAATCTATTAAAGAAAAGAATAAAGAATTATCTTTATCATTTCACTACTCAGGCCAAACAGCTTTAACGACTCCTTCAGATGACTCTGGTGAATATAAGGCCAATGAAACAAATATGGTTCTTAGTGCTGGTTTTGAAATCTATATGAAAAATGAGAAAAGCTGGTACTCTAGATTTTCTTTTCTTGGACTTTTTAGTATGACGAGAAGTTCAGCTATGTCTCATAAAGGTGATTCTGTTGATGAAAATACCTCTGAGTTTGGTGGTGGAGTAAACTGGTACCCACTGACAAGGCCAAGTAAGGTTTATCGATTTATTCCCTATGGAACATTTCAATTCTTAATGGGAAGTACTACTACTACTTATACTCCAGGCCAATCTTCTGGTGGAACTGAAGAGACTTTAAACGGTGGGACTATTGGTTATATTATTGGTGGAGGGGTAAAGTATTATACACCAAGGGGGTATGGGGTTAAGTTTAACTTTGATTATTATACTCGTGGTGACTCTTTTGCTGCCGACTCTGCAAGTACTAAGTGGGTAAAAACAAAGTCTGGTCCTAGAATGAATATTGGTTTCTTGTATCGTTTTTAAACTGCCCTCAAATAATGGTGTTAAACTTTAGAATTTCAAAATTATAATAATGAATAAATATGTCGAGGTGCTTTTTTAGCATCTCGATTTTTTTCGTTGTACACCAAGTTTTTCGAATCAATCGATTTATATTTGCTCTGAGCATCGCCATCGTGTGGTTGATAATAAATAAAGGATCATGAGCAAGTTTTTTAAGTTCTCCTTGTCCCGCAACACATCCTTTCCCACCTTTGTAAGTTTTATGCTTGCAGTCTGGGAGATACTTTTTTATAAACTCAGGATAAATTTTATGCTCATCTGTTTCCACTAGTGAATCTTTTTGAATACAATTTGAAATACTTTCAAAAAGCCTTGTTAAGCCCTCTTTTAATTGCGTTTTTCGAAGTCCATATTTTCTTTTTGATATTTCTGACAGGTGCCCAAACGCAGCTATC
>CAKZUQ010000052.1 GCA_937923325.1 uncultured Bacteriovoracaceae bacterium | reverse complement strand
TATATTTATTTTTTAGAAATGTTATACTAAAAACAATCAATTATGATTAAGGCGAAGGTATTTTTGAACGAAATGAACTTTGTGCTTATCGAATTAGATTTGAATTAGAGTATTTACCCACCATCGACCGAGTACATCCGTTATCAAAAGGTTGCAGACAAGCTAAACTTGTGGGGAGTGAGTACTATTTCTGGAAAAGGAAAGTGGTATTCAAAAACAGTTAGAGAGATTACTTTATGAAAAATAAAAAAAATATTTTATATATATTTATTGTTCTCATTACAGCTCTTGTCACAATTATTATAGGTGAAAACTTATTAGATTCTTTAGGACAAGGTAGAATAGCAAATGAGTGAAATTAAAATTATTTTTTCGATTGTCGCTCTAGGGGCATTATTTGTTTCGTATCTTTATGTAAAGAAAAACAAGCCAGAGTTAAAATACGAAGAAGTCTTTAAAAGTAGTTTATTTAAAAAAGTTTATGTCGTATTTAGTTTGTTACTGGCTGTCATTTTATTTTTAGTTCTAAGTTTACTAGGAAGCTAGAGTGAGAGGATATATTCCTTTTCTAGCAGAAACTTGTTCATTATGTTCAAACTCACGAACATCATAAAATTCCCATGAGTAATATCCCTCAGCCCAATAAGTTGCACAAGCGGCTTCAATATCTTCTTTAACAAATGGACGAACATTTTTTATTTTAACTAGGGCTACAGCTCTTCCATTGAAATCAACTTCATCATCTTCTTTTAAGAACTTATCATTTTCAATTATTAAAATATCAGAATGTAGCGCAACTGTGGGTTTCCATGACCTAACCTCTATGGTTTTGAAGCCTTTTGCGATTTTTGTACCGTTTGGAGCGACGATTGAAAGTGCATTGTACTTCATAATCATTTTCCTCAGAAGCAATAAAAAAGCCCCTGCTAGAGGGGCTTTTAATCATACCCACTGGTCAAAGTTGAGTTAGTGAGTGTAATGGTGGTCCATCGCAACCTTGACGCGAACTTTTTTTCCTCACTTCTAACATCTTAAATTAATTCAGGTTTTTGGTTATGAATGGGAGTTTCCTCAGTCTTATTGTTCTATACATTTTAAAAATCTGCCACTATTTTTCAATAGCTTAAGGAAATCAAAAAACTTGAATTAGCTGAGTGAGGAAACAACTAGGTTACGAAAGTGATCATTTTTTTACACGTCGAGTAAATATTACAACTGATGCTAATTGAAAGTATCTTAAGTATTATAATGGAGAAAACTACATAAGGGACGAAAATGAAATTTTTTATATCTATTGCTGTACTACTTGCTAGCTTCACTGTTTATGCAAGTTCATCAAGCTGTAAAGAACAGCTACAGGCTGAGAAGAAAAGGAATAGATCCTATTTTCTTACATTCACCAAATATCAAATTTCAACGTCTAAGAACCTTCTAGCTCAAAAGAAAGATAATTTAACAAGGTCATACTTGAAAGGTGCAAGTGATATTGTAGGTAAAATTACGGAAGTTTCTGGAGAAAGGTTTCAAAAAAAGAGGGCAGAAAGAGGTCTTCTTAAGAAAATATCTATTGGTTGTCGAGCACAATTACAAGAAGAAAAGGACTTCACTACTGCTTATGCTGTAACATTACTTGCTTACAAGAAAATTACAGTAGATAGGGCTAGTAATAGGTTTAATGACGCTAAAACTTCCTATTACTATGATGGAGCAAAAGATACTATAAGTGCAATGTTTTCAGAAATAGTCACTGCAAACTAAATCATGAGTTATAAATCAGAAACCTTGCTTATGGATATGACTTTTGTTTGGTTATCTTCACTATCCCATAATGTACAATAGAACCCTTCGCCTTGAATCACAACTGAATGTCTTTTTATGAAGTTTTTTAGCTTGGTAACATCTTCAACTAAGTTGTTCTTATTATTGTTAAAGAAGGCAATTTTTGAATGTCCTTTGTGGTTAAATGGATTGAGTTCGTGACTCCAACTGCTAAAACGATTGTAAATCTTTTCAATTTCTTTTTCTGCTAATTTGTACTCAGGTTTAGAATCAAGTCGTATTTTGGCATTGTATTGCTTTTTTTCTTCAGGGGTCGTGCTCGTGATAATTGAAGGTTCTGGGAGTAGATGTCCATTGTGTGATTTCTTTTTCAAATTCTTTAATATGTCGTGAGGTTTGTACTTTCCTTTACATTCTTTGGGAACTTTATTGAACTTTTTGTCATGTGCGATAAGGATTAAGTAACCTATGGACTCTGTAATTTTCCTGCCTTGGTATGCAATTAATTCTCCAATATTATAATTCACATTTAGGGGCAACAACTTCTCAATTGATTCAAAGCGATCTCTTATAGACTTTGAGAGTTCAAGGTAGGCATCATTATGGGTATTTCTTATATTTGCCAAGGCTATTCCTTTTTCACTATGTTTGATAGGAGCTTTAACGTTTCACTTCTTGAGCATAGTTCATATTTAGGTTTTGAAAAATTGTTGTATAGTTTTGAATGACCAACTAAGGAACTAGGACTATTTCTCTTATAGTATTCGCTTGCCCATGAAATTAAATTTTGAAAGTTAGCTTCAGCGTCTTTTTCTGAACAGAGTTGCTTTGAAGATTGTGACCCTCTCGAAATTAAAGCCTTTTTACACTCACTCCATTCCTTATTAAGGAAAATTAATGTTGTAGCGTAAGGAATTGCCTTTAGGGCTAAGTCTCCAAAAACACCTTCCATTATCCAATTGTCACCTTGAGAAAGCTTTGTGATTTCTTGATAAACAATTTCACGTTCGCGCTTTTTGTTAAAACCACCTTGCTCCCAAAAGATGTCGTCAAAATGAATTACTCCAACGTTTAATAGTTCACTAAGCCTTTGAGATAGCCATGTTTTACCAGAACCACTATTTCCAATGATTAGAATACGTCTCAATATTACTTCTTGGTTCCGTCGTTTCTCACTTGCTTCATAGCTGGTGTTTCAAGATTTCCGCTTTCCTTACTTGTTGTACTTGTAGAAGTTTGCTTTGAAGGAATACTCTCACTTGATAGCTTTGAGACTTTGTCTGAGTCATTTCTAATATTAAAATTTTTAGTTTTCATTTATTCTCCAATCCTCATTTAACTCTATAATTTGTCTCATTTCTGGAGCCTCTAAAGAACTTGGCTCATAGTTTGTATCTTGCTCTCTGTGTACCATCTGCATTGTATCTGCAACATAAGGTATCTCTTCTTGTGGTAGTAGTTCTACTTTGTCATTAAGCTCTACGAGCCTTTTTCTTCCATTCATTATTATTCTCCTGTGAATCTGATGAAGCTAAGTATGTATATGAGTAGCATTACAATAAAAGTAATAACTGTAAGTATATTTGCTATGTTACTTATTTTCTTTCTTTTAATATTAACATTATAGATTGAGTTAAATTCAGCTAAAACTAACTTACACAAATACAGAATATAAACAGAGTCTAATTCACCATAGTTTTCTATTTCAAGTTTTTGGTTCTTTTCTTCACTTGGGTTGGAAGAGATGTGTTGGTAAAGTTTTAAGATCCCATCAATAGGATGTTTACCAATTGTTGTTGCAATGTAAGTTTTTGTATTTAGAAATAGCGAAAGAAAAGAAAGGATAAAAAATATAATTATAGAGCAGCAAAGAAGAGTGTCACTGCTATAACTCAATCCTAGTGAGTTATTGTTTGAAATATAGCTAGGGTATGAAGTAAAAAATATTGCAAGAATTGAAATTATAGCAATTAAGTTTTCTTTTCCTTTATCTATAGTTCTTTTTGAGTTTTCTTTTTCAGATTGAAGATTTAGCTTGAGGTCAAAAAATAAAGCCTTCATTGCTTGCGCATTGTTTGTTAGGCCATATTTGCTTACATAGCCTTCTAGCTCCTCGCCGCTTCGTGGTAAAAAAAATTCATCTACTTTGCTCATCTGCTTCCCCTAGCGTAATAGATACTAAAGTAACTACAAGTAGGCCAATAGTAATAGGATTGGAGAATTGTGCATTGCAGATGTATTAAGGAAAATTAACTAAAATCAGCTTTTAAATAGCCTATCATTGATGTACTAGTACTAGACTGAAATAGTGAGAATGATCATAAATTTTCTTTATAGATATTTGTTGAATAAAAAGTAATAATTTAAGTAGGTTATGGAAAATAAAAAGCACTTCAGACAGTTTTTTGAAAATGAACTATATCAAACAATGGTAGGTTCAATGCGAGTTGATCAAGTGAAGGAGATTATACTGTCTCTTGATGAAAGTGTGCATCTTTCAGACTTTGGTAAAAAGGGCTCTGAAGATGTTTTAGAAATGCTTAGTGTTTGTAAAGGTGATGATTCCCAAAAAATTGAGGCTATGTTTAAAGCTGAGATTGTTGAGCCATACAAGCATGGTTACTTAGCATTTATTGATAATTTTACAGATGAGTCATTTAACTTCTCCTCAGATGTTTATGAGTTTGAGAATGAAAAAATTAAAAAACTTTATTTTCTATACAAGGATGAATCTAAGCTAAAAGACTCTGGTAGAATTAACTTCTTGTTTGAGTATAGAAAGCCAATCAGTAAGTTAATTGAAATCTCTAGGGATAACTATAAGAAAGAACATTACGTAAAGAGGCATCCGATTGTTTTGTCTTTTAATTTAGAAAAGAAATACTTGTCTGTTCTTTTTCCGGGTGTAGAGGGTGGCGGCTCAAAATATGCAACAGGTGGAGTTGTATATGAAAATCTCATTTCTTGTATATTAGAATTAGTGAAAAATAATTTAGATGTTGTTGTTTCAACATTTAACTTAAAAAAGATTATTCAAAGCTTCCATAATAAGAAAAATGAGCGTTTTTCTGTGCAAATGTTAAATTCTTCTCATAATAATGTAGATCTTAGGCTCGCTTCTAATAACAAGTCTACAGATAATCATGCAGTAATAGTTGAAATGGCTAAGTCATTATCTAGTTACTTAGACGTTGATGAAAAAATCGTTTTAACTGGTTTAAAGCAGTTTTTTAAGGATGCCACAGTTGATGAAGCAATAATTGGTTGGAACAAAGAAAGAGCTACAACTAAGTTGAGGTTCTTATCATCTGGTCCTGAGATTATTTTTGCATGGTTTAAGCCATTTTATAAAACATACCATTCTCAGTTTACTATACTAGATAGCTTGGCAAACCTGTGCCAAAGTGCATTGATGCCTGACAGAGAGGGAATGTGGACCTATCTGAATGAGCTAGATTCAGGTACTGTTATTACACCTCTTGACTTATCTCAGAGGTTTAATTGTGATGATAAAACGATTAAAAGTGTTGTTCAGACATTTTTGGAAATTAAAAAAATAATCCCTGTTTATAAGCTAAAATATAACGGTGTTATTGATGGCTTGAATAATCAAGTCTGGCATGAAAACCTCGTTGACTTTAATAAAGTCTTTGTTGATGAAGATGGGAATGAGATTTCAGGTAGAGACTTCTCAAATATTCTTATTGCTTTTAAGAAGATTGGGGAAGAACTTTAGTCATGTGTGAAAACAATAATCAACAACAAGCTTCTCTTGGTATACAAGAGCTCGAGGATTGGCTGCCAATAGTTCATAGTACAGGTGCAGATAACGATCAATTATATGAAATCTTATGTCCAATGAACTCGTCAATGATTGCTAATAAGATTAGGAGAGTTAGATGGCTCCAAGAAATAACAGCTCCAGTTGATTGTGGAAGTGTTAAGTCTTGGAACTCTAAGAGGAACTATCTTGTTGGCTTAGCCTTTGAAGGTTTAGTAAAAGAAATATTAAGGGATTGCAAAGTATTAAGTTTCGTCGAAAGAGTAAGAACTCCAACAAATGAAATCGATTTTTCAATGAGGCTAGAGCCAACTCATAATTGGTTGGCTTTTTTAAGATCTTTCCCTCCTGTAATTCTTGGGGAGGCGAAGTGTTACTCTGGTAATACAGCGTCTACGGCCTGGTTAAATAAGCTCAACGACATAATGAATGATTGTAATACATCTGTAGGCATTCTGTTTACAGTTGTCGAAAAAGAAAATATTCAAAGGCAGTTCCGTCGGAAAGTAGAGGATTTGGCATTAGTGAAAAGGTACATATTACCTTTTGGGGGGAAAGCATTGGATAGAATTGTAAACGGGGAAAACTTTCTTAAAATTCTTTCTGAACAATTTCACTCTGTTTCTACTCGAAGTAGCTTAATTCCAATGTAGAAGATCCTGCTTCTTGCTGAATTGTAGCGTTATCGTTAGTTATCTTTGTTTCATTATTTACTGGTAAATATGTATTAAAAACTGATGTCATTAATACACAACGTTTTTGCGAAGGTTATTAATACACGAATTAATTTTTCTTAACAATCTGATGGATTATAATCTGCACTCATTAATTTTTTAAGGTTTAATATTATAGATAATTGAGTTCAACGGGAATGAAATCAACTTCTCTTCTTTTCGTTTTTATTAGAGGAGTACCTTTCATCCTAAGACACGGTATTATAAATGAAATCGAATGTTCATATTGAATATCGGCCATACCATATGCTTTTTCTTTTTCGGGATTTGCACCGTTGTAGTAGTTTACCATGAAATCAGTCACACTACTGAATTGATTTGATAAACCACAGCCTTGCGCCCATACAATGTATCTTTTATCTTTATATAGAGTTACTTGGTCTTTGTCGTTTTTATTCGGACTTTTTATGAGTATAGAACCGATTTTTCCTCTTTCTGTTGCACATCCAAGTAAAAAAATAAAAACTAGATAGTTAATTCTTTGCACAAGACCCCTTTAAAACATAGCACTCTTCACCATAAATCATTGGTATATAATAAAAGGTATCCCAGAATTGAGCGTTAACTATGTACTCTTTCTCTCCACAGGCATTATTGATAATCTCTGAAAAATCGGCCTTAAGTTTAGTGGGTATAATACTGTAAATTTTTGTACATGACTTAGATTCAAACTTTTTTGTAATTATTGGATTCTTCTTAGCAATAACCTGATTGAATGAATCGCCCTTGATTTTTAATTGTTTGATTTCTTTACCAAGTTTAAAAGCACAGCTTTGCAGAAAAAATAAAGATAGAATTATTGTGTGCTTCATAGATATAATTATTCCATAACTTTTATAAAAAGGCATCTGTGAAAGTATTATTAATTTTATTCATATTGATAGTTACATCTTGTTCCTCTACAAAAAGTACTCTTGATTATAAGAAAATATTTTCAGAGGCAATTGATGGAGGACAATGTTCTGTTGCTCAGCAAACGATTCCGTTAGAAAGAGATCAAGGTGGGGCAATGTCACTTGTTGAGTCTTCTGGAGCATATATTTTGACAGTCGGAATTACTCCTGTTACTGGATTTATTGATATCATGTTAATGGGAAGATGCCAGTATGGTGGATGTAAGGATGAAGAAAAAAACTTAATTAAGGCAATGTTTCCAACATCATATTTCTTGTGGTCAAAGACTGATAATCATAGATGTCCAGACAACTCATATTACGTTAACAAGCTTGTTGATACTGTTGAATGTTATTTAGAACACAAAACTGAGAAATCTCAAAAAGCAGGGCACTTACTTATAAAACATCTCTATGAAAAGTCGAATATGCCTCTGAATTGTATAACAGTAAAAGATAAAAAGAGAATAAATAATGTCTATATAAGATCAACAATTTAACTTCCTCTTTCGTCAATGTACCCCAAATTAAAAAAAATTAATGGACTATTCTTCCTTGGTTTTATTCTTATATCGAATTGTGTAAAATACTATTTATTGATACAGATTTAAGTAAAAGGATAAATGATGAAAAAGATTTTAGTACTATTCTCTTTGTTAACTTTCTCTAGTGCAAGTTATTCTGGAGTTCTATTAGAACCTTACTATGGGACCATCTTTAATGGTGAATTAGAGGATAATGATTGTACGAATGGAGACTGTACAGAGGGAATCAAAGGTTCTGCTATGGGAGCGAGGGTTGCATATAAAATGTTAGGACTCTTTGCTGGAGTTGATTATAGAACGTCAACATATGAACTTGAAGATTCTGGAGATTTAAAAAATGGTGGTAGAATGGCCCTCCTTGTCGGTTATGAAATGCCAATACTTTTAAGATTTTGGATGAGTTATGGTTTAAGTAATGACTACACTCTTAAGAGTAAAACTTCAGGAAATGAACTTGAATACGAAGTTAAATCTGATATTACATTAGGTGTTGGTTATAGCGTAATCCCATTTCTTTCATTGAACCTTGAGATTGCTTCTACTAAATTTGAAAAAGCGAATAATAAAACTTGGAATACAAAAAGTAGTATTGATGTTGATACAAGAGCATTAATTTTTTCAGTATCATCACCAATTAGCTTTTAATATATTTAGCCAAGAGCTACTAAGTATTTAGTAGCTCTCTTATAGTAAGTTGCCACTAAACATTGCCAGCACTTAAAATCAATATTAATTTTATTGATGTATAAAGCTCTAAGTACTTTAAAGTAAATGTTAAGAAAATGGTCTTGCCCCCAATTTAGTAGACACTTTAGTTAATCGCCTTAAATTGAGCTGGACTCATCATATTCAATGCTGAGTGTGGTGCTACGTTATTATAGTCTGCAAACCATTCTGGCAATAATTTTAAAACTGTTTCTGCA
>CAKZUQ010000051.1 GCA_937923325.1 uncultured Bacteriovoracaceae bacterium | reverse complement strand
TGCCTCGATGTTCATAGCGACCTCCAAGTCGTTAAATTAATGTGGTTTGAGTTGCATTAATTATGAATCATCGGGGCATTTTTTGGCAAAAGTCATAAATATTCGTACCAATTACGGTGTCATTAATTGTGAATCAATTCGCATGTCTTCAAATACTTCAACTCTTAATTTCTGTATAGAAAGAGGATAGTGTATATTGTTTATACAGTCATGACCCTTTAAGTTATTGAATATTAGACATATTTTTTGGCATCAAACTTGTAACAAGTATCGTAACTAAAGAGGAGATTTGTATGAAATCAAAATTTAACTTAATTTTATTGTCACTGGCTATTTTAGCATTGTCATCTTGTGGGGGTGCAAACTCTACCTCATCAACAAGTTCAAACTTAAGTACAGTATCAGTTTCCTCTGATGGAGCAACAACAGTTGGAACATCTACTAATAATTTTAGGACCATAGAGCAAGTGAGAGCTGCTTTTGATAGTATGTCTTTTAAAGAAGGTTTATCGCAAGGCACTTATATTTATCATGTCGGATCGGACTACAGCACGTCTAACTCAAGCACTTCTATAAATATATCAGGATGTTTTTTCGGATTATTTGGAGATTGTAGTAATTCTAACTCTAGCGATATAACATCTCAACTAGAGGCTTACTTGGATGCAGGAAGAATGTTACAGGTTGGATCTTTAGATAATAACACATCAATGGTTAATCTAAATGAAGCTATTGGAGTTGCAAATAATGACTTTATATTTGATAGTTACGTGTATTCTTTAGACAGCTTTGATTACAAAGAAATGCTTGGACTTAATCGTTCATATGCTATGACTAAGCTTTCTTCTGCAACTGTAACTCTAACTAATGGAACAAGTTTTGATGCTGTTGTTGTTGAATTTGTGGATGGAGTATTTAGAACAGTTAGGTCTGTTAAGAGTTTCGTTTTAAGTACAAATGTTCCAGTCGCTGCAAATCCAATTGCTTTGATTGAAAGTGGCTTTAACGAAAGATCGACTGTTAGAAAAGTTTTAAAGAGTGTCGGTTCAAATATTGAAATTAAAAGTATTGTTTTTGATAAAATTACTGCAATCAATGGAGATAGAGAGCTAATAGAAAAAAGAAACTCTAGTATTGTATTAAATTAATAAAGTACTCTTATTGTTAAAATTATGAGGACCATCAAATAGATGGTCCTTTTTTTTTATATTTTTTCTAAAATAGGTTAAAATACTTTGTATTTAATATTATGGAGGAAATTAATATGGCAGTTTATAAATCAGACCAACAAGATATCTTGTTTAATTTAATTGATGTTTTAGGTATTTCAAAGCACTCTGAATATGGTTTTGACGATAGCTCCGTAAAAGAGATTCTAACTGAATATGACAAGTTTGTCGAAAACAGAATATACCCAACAAGACAATCGTCGGATCAAGAAGGAGTTAAACTTACTCCTTCTGGAGTTATTGCTCCTGCAAGTTTTAAGGAAATCACAAAAGAATTCTATGATATGGGATGGTTTGCATTGGGTTTACCTGAAGAGGTCGGTGGATCACCTGTTCCTCACGCTTTAAGTACTGCATGCTTGTCATTGAGTGCTGGAGCAAATTGCGCCTGGTCTATGTACCCTGGTCTATCAAAAGGAGCTTTAAGTGTAATTCGTCTAGTTGGAGATGAATATCTTAAAAAGACATATATTGAACCGATGGTAACAGGAAGATATGGGGGGACGATGTGCCTTACAGAAGCTGGAGCTGGAAGTGACGTTGGTGCACTTAAGACTACTGCCAGGCCAATAGAAGGAAAAGAAAATTGGTATTCAATTAAGGGTACAAAAATCTTTATTTCTAGTGGAGAAAGTGATCTTTACGAAAATAATGTTCATCTTGTTTTAGCTAGAACTCCAGGAGGAGTTGAAGGCCCAAAAGGGATCTCATTGTTTGTTGTTCCTAGGTTTAGAATAAATGAAGACGGAACTAACGGTGAAGCAAATGATGTTAGATGTTCTGGAATAGAGCACAAGATGGGAATTCATGCTAGTGCAACTTGTGTTATGAACTTTGGAGATGAAAATAACTGCGAAGGATATCTAATTGGTAAAGAATTTGAGGGGATGCAAACGATGTTCATTATGATGAACGAAGCTAGATTAGATGTTGCTGTTCAGGGAGAATCTCAAGCTAGTTTGGCATATGCATTAACAAAACAGTATGTAACTGAAAGAGTTCAGTTTAAAACACCAATAATTAATCATCCAGATGTAAAAAGAACAATGCTTAAGATGAGGGCTATGAGTAGAGGGCTAAGGTCATTAATGCTTTATACTTCTGATTTGTTTGATAAGGCCAAAGAAGATAAAAAATACGAAGATTACATCGGGTTATTAGTTCCAATCTGTAAGTCTTTTGGTTCTGATGCTGGCTTTAGAGTTACAGTTGATGCTGTTCAATGCCATGGCGGTTATGGATATTGTACAGAATATGGAATTGAGCAATTTGTAAGAGATGCGAAAATTGCATCAATCTATGAAGGGACTAATGCAATTCAGTCAATTGATTTTGTAATGAGAAAAATTTTAAAAGATAAAGGTCAAACTTTAAGATCAATATCAGAGGAAGTTTTTAAAACATCAAATCAACTTTCTGATGATTTTTCTTTTGAAAGAGGTATATTCTCAAAGGCCCTAGCAGCGGCTCAAGATGCTATGGGATTTATTGGTAAAAAAGCCAAGTCTAATGAAATGAATTTTGTGCTACAAAATTGCCAAGACTTCTTAGATCTATCGTCACATATTATAATTGCCTGGAGACTTATGCAGTCAGCGTGGATTGCAAATGAAAAAATTTCGAATGTAACAAGTGAGTCTGAAAAAGAGTTTTTAAACTCAAAAATTGTTGATTTTAAAATTTATTGTGCTCACTACTTAGTTGAGTCTCTTGCTAAATCAAAAACGATAACGTCCTTTGAAGAAGATATTACTAAATTTAAAATCTAAACTCTATGAGCCTGACTTTTCTTGTCAGGCTAGAGACTCTATTTCTTACTTAATGTTTCTATCGATTAATGTTAATATGTGGTGTATTAAAATTAAACTTAAGGCTAAAGATTGAAAGAATTAATAGAAAAAATGGCAGAGGAATTCAGCTCTAAAAGCCATGGAAGTACTGAGTATTGGAAGGACGAAGTATTTGTTAGAGGAAAAAGTGACGAAGAGTTAATACCTTTAACATATATCCTAAAAAAGAATAATGAAATTAAAGGAGTTAATTCTCTTCAAGCTATCGGTTATGTATATAGTTCTTTAGACTATTTAGATATATCAAACTTTGATAAATGGTATCAAAATAAATTTAATAAAAAACTAACAGCAAAAGCTAGGAAAAGTATTGGTATTGTCCATTATCCGGATACAAAACAAATTTTTGAAGCTGTAGAAATCGTAAATCAAGTTTACTCAATTCTTAAAAATTATAAAGTTTTAGTTAATGGAAAAAATTTACCAATTCAATTAGGCGAATGGTATGCAAAAACTATTTTTGGTTTGAAACAATTAAAGTCTACTTCCCAAAGGGGATTCGATTTTTATCTTGAAAATGGAAAGAAAGTAGAAGTTAAAATCCACTGGCACGACATTACATCTTTAAAAGGTGTAAAACTTAAGAAGTCTCTTGTAGAAATGAGTGATACTACAATTATAATGTATGTATCTAAAAATTTTATGATTAGAGATATTCTTTTATTAGATTCAGATTTTGTAATTAGAAAGTTTGCAGGAAAAGGACACACTATCTTTTTGAAAGATAGTGACGTCTCTACTTATTTTTTTAGTCGCTCAACTAAGCATTTTGAAAAAATTGTAAACAAAAAGGCATTAATGCAATTTTCTACTCCAGGGCTTGCAATGAAGCTAGATGAAAAGGAACAGCTTTAATAGATTTTATACTCTGCTAGTCTTGCTTCAATATTTCCGTTAAATAATATATTCTTTCTAGATGTTTGAAGAGAAATCTTTTTTAACAATGGAAGATTCCCTGTAAATATATAAGCTACGTTTTCTTTATAGTTATTCTTAAAGTTTTCACCGAGTTCATAGTACAACTTTTCTAGGTCATCATCTTCTCCTAATCTTTCTCCGTATGGAGGATTTGCAATTAGGATACTATTTTTTAAGTCATAATTTAAAGTTGTCGCATCTTCATGTGTAATTTCAATAATATCAGCCAACTTAGCGTTCTCTATACTTTCTTCTAAAATACTTCTCGTATATCTACTTATATCGTTTGATATGATTTTAGATTTGGAAGATTTTAAATCACTAAAACCTTTATCGATATCTTTTTTAGCTTGTTCAATAACTAACTTGAAGTCTTCTTGAAGTTTAGAATCTTTTGTAAAAAAGTTTAGCTGAATGAAGTTAAAACTTAATTCATCTCCAAATTCAAAATAATCAAGAAGCTGAAGGTATGTTCCTGGAATGTTACCTTTTCTTAAAGCTGCTTCTATTGCTAAAGTACCAGATCCACTCATAAGATCTAGAAAGTTTTGATCTTCTTTGTGATCAGTTAAGGCAACAATCGCACTTGCAAGGTTTTCTCTTAAAGGTGCTTTAAAACCTTTTGATCTATATCCTCTTCTAGATAATGAATTTCCACACAGATCAATTAGTACACTTACATCTTCTTTGCTAGAAAACTCATTATCTTGAGCGGTAACTCTTAATAAAAAAGAAGCATGAGGGGCCACAGTATCTACATCTGGTCTTTCTTTGCAATTGTCTCTAAAGTTATCAACGATTCCATCTTTAAATTTTTGAGATAAAAAAATACTACTTTTAAATTGACTTCTTTTTTTTCCATTTGGAGAGTTACCTTGAATGGTTTGAATTTTAAATGTCTGATCAAGGTTAAAAACGGACTTCCATTTTATCTCTTTAGATCTATAATAAAGATCATCTTCATTTTTTATCGCAAACCTAAAAAGAGTTTTATATACTCTACTGGCCAACTTTGTATAAACTACAAGTTTTAAAGCAAGTTGAGGATAAGATTCGAACTCAACTCCACCCTTAAACTTTTTTGTTCTTTTAACTCCTAGAGCTAAAATTTCTTGTTCCAAAACATCTTCAATGCCAATTGGGCAAGACGCAAAAAATGTATCTTTTATTTTAATTATTTCTCTCATAGTATCCTTTAAAATCTTAAACTCTTGTACGCCTATGGGTGTACTAAGTCTTTAAAATTAATTGGATTTTATAAAAGTTTCACATTTCACAAAACTCATCAGTACACTTTTTTTTCGGTAGATGTGGTCTGATATATTCTGCAAAAACAATATATGACTTATCTAGAACCCACTTGGAAGGCTTTTTAGAAGCTATATTGGCTAAGTAGTTAAATTTAGGTATTCTCAACCATATTTGAATGAAAGTATCTACTTTCTTAAATACATTTCCATCTTCATCTATTGCATGAAGATGGAGATGAACTTGATTATGATCTAGACCATACTTTTTTGCATTAAAGTCTTTGGCCATAATATTAACTGGAATCAAAAGTTTTTGAGAATCTTTTTTAAGGTAGTATTTAATTTCTCTATCGCACAGGTGACAGCTGCCATCAAAGAATACTTTTAATTTATTTTCTTTCTTTTTCATATGAGTATTATATTCTCATTATGAGCTTTTGTCTTACTACACAGCTATTTACTAACGATGGTTTATTAACTATTATCTAGACAAATAAATTCAAAACATGGGGATAACTATGGAAACAACAACTGAAAGAACAACTCTTAGCGATACTAAGACAAACTATAAGGTTAAAGATATATCTTTAGCAGATTGGGGAAGAACAGAAATAAGATTAGCTGAAGCAGAAATGCCAGGACTAATGTCTTTAAGAGAGGAATTTGGTCCTTCTAAGCCATTGAAGGGAGCTAGAATTGCAGGATGTCTTCATATGACAATACAAACTGCTGTTTTAATTGAAACTTTAGTAGAGCTTGGAGCAGATGTTACTTGGTCTTCATGTAATATTTTTTCTACTCAAGATCACGCAGCAGCAGCTATTGCAGCAGCTGGAATACCTGTATTTGCATGGAAGGGAATGAATGAAGAAGAATTTGACTGGTGTATTGAAAAAACTTTAAATGCTTTTGAAGGTGGGAAAAATTTAAATATGATCTTAGACGATGGTGGTGATTTAACAAACATGGTTTTAGACAGATTTCCAGCATTAGCTAAAGAGATTAAGGGACTTTCAGAAGAAACAACAACTGGAGTGCATAGATTATATGAAAGAGTTAAAAACGGTACTCTTCCAATGCCAGCTATTAACGTAAATGACTCTGTAACTAAGTCTAAGTTTGATAATAAGTACGGATGTCAAGAGTCTCTAGTTGATGCAATCAGAAGAGCAACTGATGTCATGATGGCCGGTAAAGTTGCAGTTGTTTGTGGATATGGTGATGTTGGAAAAGGTTCAGCTGCTTCATTAAGAGGCTCTGGAGTAAGAGTTGTTGTTACTGAAATTGATCCAATTTGTGCTCTTCAAGCAGCTATGGATGGTTTTGAGGTTAAAAAACTTGATACTGTAATTCATAGAGCTGACATTGTTGTTACAGCTACAGGTAACTACAATATTATTCAAGGTAAGCATTTTGAAAAAATGAAAGATAAAGTAATTGTATGTAATATTGGTCATTTTGATAATGAGATCGATATGGCATGGTTAAACAGTCATCATGGAAGTACTAAAAAAGAAGTTAAGCCACAGGTTGATTTATACAATATTGCTGGAAATGACATAATTGTATTAGCAGAGGGAAGACTTGTTAATCTTGGTTGTGCTACGGGCCACCCATCATTTGTTATGAGTAACTCGTTTACAAACCAAACTTTAGCTCAACTTGAAATTTGGGAAAACTCAGATAAGTATGAAAATAAAGTATATATGCTTCCAAAGCACTTAGATGAAAAAGTTGCTAGGTTACATTTAGAAAAAATTGGTGTCGAATTAGAAATTCTTACTGAAGACCAAGCTAAATACATTGATGTTCCAGTAAATGGACCATTTAAGAGTGAGCACTACAGGTACTAGAAAAAGAATATTAATTAAAATGAAAGCCTCTATTTTTACTAGAGGCTTTTTTTATTATATTAGTTCATTTTAAATTAATTATTGCTTTTATTTGAGTTTTTAGACCAAATAAAGTTCTCCATAGCAAAGTGATGTAAATTAATACATAGAAGAAAAGAAACAAAAAGGAATGTTGTTTTTTTATTAATTATATCGGCGAGGGAGTTCTCTGTGAAATTTGGAATTAAAAATACTAAAAAGATTGATAATACAGCTAAAGTTAACCAGCTTATAATTTTATTTTTTAATTTTTTGTAATCTTTAAATCTTTTAAAATAAAATGGAATAAATTGTAAAGAATGAAAAATAGGAATTAAGTAGAAATAATTTACTAGAAAAAAATCATTAGCATACCATGCGTAAAAAGCTATAAATACTACTAAAGATTGAATTTTTGATTTAGTCCTTAATAGTATTAAAAAGATGATAATGTAAAAACTTGATATTGAATAGAATACTAATTCTAAGAAAAAATCAAGTTTAAATGGGATACTTAGACTCAAGTTAAAAAGTTCAAATTTTTTCGAATTTAAATTTATAAAGTTTAAGAGTCCATAAAGCGGGGTTGAAATAAATAAATATTTAACAACCTTTTTAAGGTATTCATTATTTTCTATTTTAGCATAATGGAGAAATATTCCATATGTTTGCTTACTAAAGTGCCAGACAGTTCCGAGCAAGGTAAAGACAAGAGTAAGTTTTAGTAAGTAGAGTATTTTAGATGTAACTGACAAATAATCAGAAATAGCTACAAGAAAAATAAAAATTACAAAAAAAATTGGTAAAATAACAAGTATAAGCAGTTGATCTTTTAATTTATAACTATAAGCGATTCGATATGTAGCTAAAAAATGAGGCTGATAAACAATTAAAGCTAATATTACACCAATTGAATAGATGTTATGTTGAATAATAGAGCCAAATTCAGTCGAAAGTTCTCTTGATAATAGAGCTAAAGCAATAACAAGAACGCTAAAAGCTCCAATCAAGAGAAATTCAATTATTTTATTGGCACTCAAGGTACTCTGTATCCGAATTTAATTCTGAAGTCGCAGTTACTTTTAAATAAGATACATTGCTATATGATTCACTTAATTCAATAAAACCCTCCAAGGGACAAGTGAGATTACGATTTGGTAGGCTAGAAGGTGGTTGAGAATGACTTTCAAAATCATTTGGTTCTGTAAAAGAACCAGCAGGTGTAGAACCTGTATGGTAGACAGAAGTATCGATTGAAATACTCTGGCCAGCTTCACATTTAAGCCTTAAAGCTGTACAAGCTCCACATGTCGAAATATTGCCAATAGTTCCAAAGGCAACTTTGTACTTTGTAAAAAATGACTGGAATATTTTTGAAATTGAAGGAGTACATGAAATAAAATTTCGACTGCTCTGTGAGGAATTATAGCCTTTTCCAACAACTCTTCCAGAGATTATATAAGTTAAGTCATTTGGAAGATTGTCGAATGTCTTAGGCTTTCCTTTGTTAAGATTAATACTTTTACAAGAAGATACTAAAAATATTAAAAAAAATACTACTAAATTTAGAGTTTTCATAAATACCTCTCTGTTGAATTGAATGCTTTATTCATTTTAGCATAAACATTTCTTTGGATCTAGCTTTAGAATTTATTTATTTACTTGGAAGTATTTCCTTAACTTTTGTTTTTTTCTTATTTATAATCCTTTGTTATTTTGCGTTATTTTCTTTTTAGTTTATGTGAAAAAAGTAACTGTGTGTGTTGCTTGATTCACTAAAAAAGGTATTGTTCTAGAACAAATAATGGAGCTTGAGCTTGAAACATTTAGTTTATATTTTTACTCTCATTTTAAGTTCACAAGTATTGTCTAGTTCTAAGGTTTTATGGTGGAACATTGGATACAATCAGTACTCACTTCCATCATCTGTTAACTTGGGGCAAACTCAATTAGATGACACTCTTCAAAACTATGACTGGCAAAAGTATAACATTGTAAGTTTTGGTGAATTTGTTAAAGGAACTTTACACCCTAAATCTTTGAGTAAATTAAAGTCAATTTTCCGTTACCGAAAATTGATTAATTATAATGATGTTTATGGAAAAAGCTTATATATCTTTTCTAAAAATCCATTTAATATTTATATTAAGGATTTAGATTGGGCTAAACCAAGTTTTTCTCAAGAACAAAAACAAGAGTATAAAAATAATTTAATTCAAAAATATGGAAATATGGATACATTTATTCGAAAGTATATTCGAATAACTACTACTATATTTGAGGAAAAAGTTAATTTTATTTTTTATCATTTAAATAATCCATGGCCAAAATATTATAAAAAAATAGGAAAAATAAGAACTGCAGCTGAAATTCTTCTTGGATATAATAACCCATTATTTAATCAAGTGTTAAATATGAGAATGAGACTTGTTGAAGATTTTGGAGAGGATTATGACTCTGAAAATATAGTTATGATGGGAGATTCCAACTGTCCTAAAGACATAAAGGGTCTTCTACCAGCTTGTTATGCTCTTTTAAAAGATATGTTAACTGTCGTAGAAGATATAGATAATTTAATTACATTCCCAGCAAGAAGTTCTAAAGTTTATAAAAAATTTCCTTCTGTTAAGATTGACCATGTACAAGTAACAAGTGGCCTGATTGAGGATGCTAGTTCTAAGGTTCTTAAGCTTATTGGGTCTGATCACTATGCTCTTGAACTAAATTTTCTTTAATCGTCGTTTTAGACTCTGTTCCCATCCACTTATCCCAGAATGTGAAATATAGGCCATAATTTGTTTTAAACTCTTTGTGATGTAAAGCGTGGTGTGTGGCCCCAATTAATTGATTAAATGGAAATATTCTCTTGAAGAATTGAGGATAAACTTCGTGGTTTAAATGGTTTATAGTTGCAGATAAACTCATAAAAACTAATAAAAATAAAATACTATATAAGTGAAGTGGAACTAAAAAAGCTATGATATAGAAAGCTAAAACTTGTAAGATTGTTTCAAGAATATCAAAAGAAAAAGCTGTCCATGTTGATACTCTAACTGAATCATGATGTCCTTGATGAATGAACTTATAAAACCTTTTAGTATGCATTAGTCGATGAAGCCAATAATAATATGTTTCATGAATTAACAACGCTATTAAAATACTGGCGATATGATAGAGGAAACTATCGTTATTCGAAGCCATTTGCAACAAATCGTTTAACCAAAGTAAATAAAGTCCCCACATACCAATACCAAATATAATGGATGAGTAAAATGAATTGATAATTTCTTTTTTTGTTTGGTCTACTTTTCGCTTAAAGTTAAATATAGGAGTAAGCTTACTTTTTGAGACGATTCTTTCTATAATAAATGAAAAAACTAAGTATCTAAGAAAAATTATTAAAATAAGTATTAAAGCAAGCATTTATAAAAAAGTTTTAAGTTTAATGGTTACGGAGCTGTTGTTGTTAAGTACTTTAAACTGAGCTTCTTCAAAAGTGGGAGGCCCCATTAATCCGATTACATCATTCGAAAAGCCAAAAGCTTCCTTCGGAATCCCAATAAAGTTAGTATCTAGTTTTTTATTATTATTTTCATCGTGAAAAATTGAAATAGCGTAAGTTCCATTTTTTAGTTTAACAGAAAGAGGAAAATCTTGAACCTTTACAAAAGATCGAAACACTGCATTTTCAGATTTTTTTGGAAAACCATCTGCGGATGAGAAAACTACTAGAGCAATGGAGCCTTTATTGGAGTTTTGTCCAGTTATACTGATATTAAGGGCCTGTGCACTACTAATAAGTAATATATAAAAGATTAAGTATAATTTCATTTGAATTGATTAAATCAGTTTAATAGTATATTGCAAACTATATAAAGGTGAAAAAATGGAAAAAATATATATTGCATGTGACCATGCCGCATTTCATGAAAAAGAAGAACTTAAAAGCTATTTAGCTTCGGATTATGAAGTTCTTGATTTAGGTACACACTCTGTCGACAGCGTTAGCTATTCAGATTTTGGTAGAGATTTAGCTGAGAAAGTAAAGCTTAACAAGTCAATTGGTATTGCTCTTTGTGGATCAGGGATTGGGATCTCAATTGCAGTTAATCGAATTAACGGAGTTAGAGGGGCTTTGTGTAGAGATAAAGAAGATGCACAAATTTGCAAGTTACATAACAATGCAAATGTCATTTGTTTTGGGACTAGAAGAAGCTCTATTGAAGAGATAAAAACTATGACAAATGTGTGGCTTGAAACTGAATTTGAAGGCGGAAGACACCAAAAGCGTATTGATGGACTAGATAGAGGCTAGATATGGCAAAGTTAGGATTTGGGAGTTACAGAATCAGTATTAGATCTCAAGAACATAGAGAAGCTTTAGTAAGTGCATTAGAAAACGGTTGTAGTCTTATTGATACATCATCTAATTATACTAGTGGTGAGAGTGAAGAGTTAATTGGTAGTGTTTTAGAAGAGAAAAAATATAAGAATATAAAAATTATCTCTAAAGCCGGATATATTCAAAATGACAGCATACGTATGATTGAAAACTTAGGCCTAAATGAGGAGATTGTTGATGTTAGTGAAAATTTAAAACATTCGATTCATCCGAATTTTTTAGATACTCAATTAGATTTCTCTTTAAAAAGACTAAAACAAAAAAAAATAGAAGCTTATCTTTTACATAACCCTGAGTATTATCTTAAAACTAAAGACTCAAACAAAGAAGAAATGTATCGAAGGATCGAAAAAGCATTAATCTTTTTAGAAGAAAAATCAAAAGAAGGACTGATTGCTTCTTATGGAATAAGTTCAAACACATTTATTGATCCAAAAGAAGACCATACTTCTATAGATATACTTAAAATTATTAAAATTATTAAAAAAAATAAACTAAATAATTTTAAGTATATTCAATTTCCTTTGAATCTTTTGGAGTTAGAGTCTCAGATGAAGCAATTTGATGGTAGAAGTATTTTTGAAGTAGCTAAAGAAAATGGACTTATAACTCTAACGAATAGACCTTTTAATGCATTCACATCTCAAGGGCTAGTAAGATTATGTGAATTTGATATTACTGATAAATTAACAGAGGACTTTGCTAGAAAAGAGTTTGAGAGACTTACTTCTTCTTTAAAAGAACAGTGGGATGAGCAAAGAGATGATGATCAGGATGAATTGAAGGATTTGGCCCTTTATAAACAGATTTCAAATATCTGGTTTAAACAAGTCTCAATTGATGCTGTTGAACAAATCTTTGTAGGACACTTCTTTGGTCTATTAACAAGTATTTGGGGAAGATCTCTAGATCAGAGTGAAGCAGCGCCTTTCTATGACCTTTTTGATCTAGCGAAGAAGTTCACGAGAAAAAATATTGATACAAGGGCTAAAGAATTTAAGAAAGTAGCAATTGACTCAAGGTTGATAGAAGATACAGGAGCTAAAGACCTTCAATCTTTAGCTATTGAAAAATATTTTGAATTAGGATCAGATTACGTCCTATGTGGTGTTAAATCTCTGTCATATGTAGAAAACTTAAAAACTTATTTTTGAACTTTTTCAGTGTTTTCTTCTAAATTAGACTGAAACTCTCTCCATGCACTTTTTTTATATCTATATGAGATAATATCAAAAATGGGTTTACTAGTGTCTTTTGTTATTTCGGCTTCTCTTTGAGCTTTGGCCATATAGTTATCTATTTCAATACCTGTAGATCCAGCTGAACTTTTCTTTTTTCTTGAGAAGATACTATTTCTAGCAGAGCTTGATGATTTTTTCTTTCTGATTGTTCCGCCCTTTTTAAAGCTAGGAGAGTTGTTATATGTAATTGCATTAGTTCTCTTCTTTCTAACAGTTGGCTCTATTGTAGAAACACTACTAGGTAGTTTTCTACTAGGTTGTTTTGATATGTTTGCAGCTACAGATTTTGGAATTCCTAAACTTGCTAGTAAACTAGCAGTTTTCTTTTGATCTGAACTTAAGTTTGGATCAGACTTAAGTGGCGGAGCTTTCTTTAGTTGTTTTTTTGCAAATGCTAAATTTTTGTCACTTACCGCTTGAAAATTAGCGGATACGAAACCTGTTCCTAGTGGCTTTATACCATCGATCATACTTTGAATTGCGCTCTTTCCAAAACCTAGTTCTATACCAAGTTCACCAACTCTACTTGTAATACAAGAGTTCGTTAATTTACAATTACAATTTGGGTCAGCAAGACCTGTTGATGTAACACACGAAGTAGGTTTGCCAGCTCTATTTGAAAACTCTTGAGCGACACAGTATTTTTGGTACTTCGCAGGGTAAGTTGTTTGAGACGTATCTTCTGCACAAAAACACGTTGTCTCTGTTACTGGATTACAATCACCTACGTTTGGAAGCTTTTTAGCTATATCTATTAGTTGTTTTTGTCTTTTTTTATGATTTATCGCCTTTTTAGTATAAAAAGTCCCCATCGTAATTGCCCCTCCTAATTTAAGGCTGGTCATTAAGATCTTTTTGACATTTTTAGGAACTTTAATCTCTTTAGCTAGTTTAAAACCATAGCAAACAGCTGTTGCCCCCCATCCTCCAGCTTGTAAGGTAGCTTGATTTTTTAAAGACTTATGCTTGTCAGACATTGCATAAAAGCTTTGAGCTTGAGTAGACATTGTATTTGAAGCTTCAAGGTTTTTACTGATTGTTTGATTCGCTAAGCCTTGCATTACAACGGCTCCAGCTTCAACAGCACCAGCAATAATTCCACATCTATCACCTTCTTTTGAGCCCACAGTTATTACCATTGAATAGATTTTGGCTACAACTGGCATTAGTTGCTCTAATTTTTGAGCGCTTTCACTCTTTGAAGCTAGGGTTTCATTTGTACAAAGGTCACTGTAGTCCTTACTATCGGCGCAGGCAGCATCGGCCTGAGCTTGATTTCGTGATTCATGCATAAAGGTTTCAGATAGCTCTATCTCTTCTGCTGTTTTGGACTCAAGACCATCAAAGTCACTTTCGTCAGCATAAGTTGAACTTATTAATATAAAGATCATTATTATTAGATATTTCATTTTCATTAGTTAATCCTTTAAGTAATTTTAACAGTTTAAGGTGTTGAGATTTAGAAGGAAAAGATTTTCTTATGTCGTTTTAAGTAAAAACAGGTACTTACCTTATTTGATATTATTGAGCTTCCTAACTTGGGTGCAAATTAATGTTCTCATTTGGACAAAGATGACTGTAGGTCGTTAGGGAAAATGTCACTTTTGTTTATCAGCGACTTTGTCATGCACGCTGCATCCAAGTGACAGTTTACATTAATAACTGTATCGGAGGCATGAATTAAATTATTGATTAATATTTTTAAACACTTAAAAAATTCCTATCAATGTAAAATGTCATTCTAAGCAACTCTTCTTGTATCTTCAAAGAGAAGGTAGTCAACTCTCTCTCCTCTCACATGAATTTCCATTCGACCATCTCTATACAGTTTTATATCTGCATCTTCTCCAACTAAACTTTCTTTACTCGATAACAAATACCTTTGAGAGTTATAAGAAACAATTTCTCCTCCTTGAACCTTTCTAAAATAAGTCATACTAAAAACTTCATCTAAGTTAATATCCTTATTAAAAACTCTATAGCCACTCTCTGGATTTACCGCTTTCACTGAAAATTGATTATTAAAGCTGTCCAAGTATCTCAAAAGAAATAAATTAGCTTCCTTGATTGTTCCAACTCCAGCTAATCTTAATTCATGAACAAGTCTACTTTGAAGTGTTTTAAAAAGCCTTTCAATACGACCTTTCGCTTGAGGAGTATTTGCTTGAATTGGTACAATTCCAAGCTCACTCATGGCCCTATTCATATTGCTATAACCATTTCTTTTACCACGGCCGTAAATTCCAGCTTTATCTGAATATAGCATCTGAAACAGTCCATATTTTTTGATGATCTGCTCTGTGACATCCATTGCTGCAAAAGTTGTTTCTGTTCTTGTAAACTTTGCACCTAGTATTTTTCCTGTAGCATCGTCGATAGCGGCTGTGAGGCAAACCATTTCATGGTTAGGTATCCACCTGTGATGACTTCCATCTATTTGAACCATTAGACCTTCTTTTTCATATCTAATTCTTCTTGGGTAGGATTTTCGCTTTCTTTTAATTGTTGGACTTATTAAGTTTTCACTGATGAGAATTTTTCTAAGAGTTGAGTATGAAGGTGGATTAACACCCTCAACACTTTTAAGTTTTTCTAAAAAGTGAGTTACATTCATCCCTTTATAAATAGTTTTGTAGAGTTTTAAGATCTTGTGCCTTTGAACGTCGTTGAATTTATTTGGAGGTGATTTTCCTGTATTTTTATGTATTACAGATTTAATTCCGTCTTTTTTGAATTCTTTTACGAGTCTTCTAAATTGCCTTTCAGATATTTCGAGAGATCTGATCGCATCGAGATAGTATAGTTTTCCACTAATATACTGAGATAGGATGTCGACTCTAAGTTGTTTTTTACTGTTAATTTTCATGCTTGCTCCTAAGTAATATTAACTTAGATGCGGTGAGCATGACATTTTTGCTTGATAATGACGCGTGACATTCTCGATTACTTACTACA
>CAKZUQ010000050.1 GCA_937923325.1 uncultured Bacteriovoracaceae bacterium | reverse complement strand
TGTTTTATCTCAATCATGCTCAAGCTTTGTTAATCAAAATGGAACTTACTCTTGTTCTCCTTCTGTTTTAGATATAGATGGAGATACTCAAAGTTTTTCTTTTGATTCAACAAATACTTGTAACTTTCTTTCAATAAATTCTTCAACAGGAGTTATTTCAGGAACTCCAAGTAATTCAGATGTTGGTAATTGTATAATGGCCTTCAAATCAAATGATGGAACGGTTGATTCAAATATTATTTCAATTAATCTTTCTATAGCATTACCTATGATTTCTACTTGGCGAGTTGGAGATTCATCATTTGGAAATGGTAACAACTCTGTAACTCTTCCTTTAAGAAGTGGTTACAATTACAATATGTATGTAGACTGGGGAGATGGTAGCCAATCTGAGATTACCTCGAATACTGATAGTGCTATCACTCATGTCTATTCAGCTCCAGGTGACTATACTATTACAATTTTTGGACTCGCAGAGGCTTGGTTTTTCAACAATGCAGGAGATAAAGATAAAATCATATCAGTCATCGAGTTGGGAGACTTAGGTTGGGTAAGCTTAGAAAATGCATTTATGGGAGCTTCTAACCTTTTAAGTTTTGCTGGCGGAAAGACAGCTAACGTTACAGACATGTCTAGAATGTTCTTGTCTACGCGTCGAATGTCTTCTTTAGATATATCTAGCTTTGATACCTCAAATGTTAGAAACATGTCTGGGATGTTTAAAGATGCAGAGAGCTTATCATCACTATCACTGACAAATTTTAATACTTCAAATGTGACCGACATGTCTGAAATGTTTCAAGAGGCATTATATATAAGGTCTTTGAATTTATCTAGTTTTGATACATCAAGAGTTACAAATATGTCAGGTATGTTTGCTGGAATGGAAAGTTTAGACTCACTCGACCTAACAAATTTTAATACTTCTAATGTCACAGATATGTCTGACATGTTTAACTATTCTTATGGTTTAGTTAACTTAGATCTTTCTAGCTTCGATACTTCAAATGTTAGAAATATGTCCTTTATGTTTGCGGATGCTGATGCTATAACATCATTGAACATATCAAGCTTCGATACTTCAAATGTTAGAAATATGTCCTGGATGTTCGCTGCAATGTTCTCACTAGTTTCTTTGGATCTATCAAGTTTTAATACCTCAAATGTAACAGATATGAGTGGTATGTTTTCATTGTTGAACTTAACTTCATTAGATCTATCTAAGTTTAATACCTCAAATGTAACAAATATGAGTCGTATGTTTTCAGCAATCAGCTTAACTTCATTAGATCTATCTAATTTTGATACTTCAAGTGTTGTCAATATGTCTAACATGTTTGTAGCAACAAGTTTAACCTCACTAGATCTATCTAACTTTAATACCTCAAATGTAACAGATATGAGTGGTATGTTTGCACGCATCGAGAATATTACATCACTTGATTTAACAAGCTTTAACACCTCAAAAGTCACTGACATGTCAAGCATGTTTGACACTGGTAGCCATTTTTTAACATCGAGTTTATCGTCCATCATCAATATTGAAAACTTCGATACTTCAAATGTAACCAACATGAGCGCAATGTTTGCTGGGATAGCTGTAACCTCTCTAGATCTATCAAATTTTGACACCTCAAACGTTACAGATATGAGCAATATGTTTCTAAGAACTAGATCACTGATATCTTTAAACCTATCGAACTTTAACACCTCAAATGTTACTGATATGAGTAGAATGTTTAGTAATACCTTTAATACTATTATATCGAATGCAAACCTAGACTTATCCCACTTCAATACTTCAAAGGTTACAGATATGACAGAAATGTTTAGGAGCTCTAGAGTATCAACATTAGATTTATCTAATTTTAACACTTCAAATGTAACAAGTATGTCAAGAATGTTTGAACATGCAAGCCAACTACATAGTCTGAACGCCAATAACTGGAATATAATTAATGTTAATGATTATACAAATATTTTTGATCACGTCAGAAGTAACTTTACTGTTCAATGTGATCAAGCAAGTGGAACAATTTTTGGAGAGACTTGTTTATAAGTGAATTTACAATTTGATGAGCTTTAAGACACAGAAGTTAGAATCCTATATCTCTTTTGTGGATAGAAAGCCGATAATAACAAATTGAAAAGGTATAAAGATGAAAATATTAATTTTCAGAAAAAGAGATTGCAACAAAAAGCGAAAGGATTCTCTTAAATCATCCGGCATACTCTTGTTGCTTCCTATCATCATTATTTCTTGCAAACCAATAAATTTAGAAAGTTTTTCAAATGAAGCTCAGTCATGCAAAGATCGAGAGTACTGTAATATTTTTTTTACAGAATCAGCCCATGATGGAAATTTTGGAGGTATAGAAGGGGCCGATGAGCTCTGCCAAAATAGTTTAAATCGACCCAACTCCAGTACTTACAAAGCAATGATAGTATCTAGTCAAAGGATTGCAACAATAAATAATCAAACTGATTGGGTCTTAATGCCATTAAAAGAATATAGAAGACTAGATGGCACAATAATAGGAACAACGCTATCAAGTTCTACTTTTGGCCCTCCACTAACAAATGACTTCGGCTCCCCGAATGCCTCTGATGGTATATTCACAGGATTGCATTCAGACTGGAGCAGTAGTGTTGGTAACTGCAATGACTGGACATCTAACTCTTCTTCTGACTCAACTTCACTTGGATTCACTAATCAAGTATTTGATTCTCTCGCCTGGTCAGATTCGACAGGGAATTGCTCACAATTTCAGTCCATACTTTGTGTTGAGCAATAACTTAAATGTATTATAAAGTTAAAACAAACCACTCAATAGATTTTTATTAAATGAAAATACCTGCTATACAAGCAGTCATAAAGCAAGCAAGTGTCCCGGCGATTAAAGACTTCATACCAAGCCTAGCAAGATCTTGCCTCCTATTAGGAGCTAATCCTCCTATACCTCCAATTTGAATTGCAATCGATGAAAAATTTGCAAAACCACATAGAGCATATGTTGCTATGGTTCTAGACCTTTCAGAAAGTCCATTTTTGATAGCTTCTTGAAGATCCAAATAAGCTACAAACTCATTTACAACAGTTTTCTTTCCTAAAAGAACTCCAACATCAAAGCATTCAGACCAAGGAACTCCCATTAAAAAAGCAAATGGTGAAAATAAATATCCAATTATAAGCTCAAAAGATAATTGAGGAAAACCAATTAATCCACCAAACCACATAATGATTCCATTAAACATTGCAATTAAAGCAATGAAAGCTAATAACATGGCACCAACATTTAATGCTAAATGTAGACCCTGTCCAGCACCCTCTGCTGCAGCATCAATTATATTTGCACTAGTTTTCGGAAGATCAATATTAATTTTTCCTTCAGTGACAGATTGTTCTGTCTCAGGAACCATTAACTTTGCACAAACAAGAGCTGCAGGAGCTGACATAACAGATGCAGCGAGTAAATGCCCCGCATCTATTCCCATCCCAACGTATGCTGCTAATACTCCACCAGCAACTGTGGCCATACCACCAGTCATCAAGGCCATAAGCTCAGACTTAGTCATTGTATTAACAAACGGCTTAATAACTAAAGGAGCTTCGGTTTGACCAACAAAAATATTAGCTGCTGAACTTAAAGATTCTGCACCACTTGTCCCCATAAATTTCATCATTATTTTTGCAGTAAACTGAACAACCTTTTGCATTATACCCACATGATACAAAACACTCATCAAAGAGCTCATAAAGATAATTGTAGGAAGAACCATAAAAGCGAAAATAAATCCAAACTTTCCAGGATTACTTAAGTTTCCAAAAATGAATTTACTTCCCTCAGCTGTATAACCTAAAATAGCATTGAACCATTCTTTGGCGGCATCAAAGATATCTTTTCCAAAAGGTGTCTTTAAAATAAATAAACCAAAAACAACCTGAAGGATGATTCCCATTATAATCGTTTTCCATTTAATATCTTTTCTTGATGAACTTAAGCTAAAAGCAATTGCTATCATCGTAAGTAGACCAAAAACTGAAATCAACCTTTCCATATATCCTCTTTGTGAATTATTTTGTGCTAAAAATACCTAACCCTTAGATATCTAAGAAGAAATTAAATTACAAGAAGTTAATTAAAAGTATGAATTCTTTAATTTTTAGATCTATTAATAAGAAAATGAATAGTTTACAATTTTTTGAGCTGATAGATTAGAATTATACTTTGAAAACTCTTCGTTGTGCCAAGAGTCTCTAGAAATTGTATCAAAGTCTTTTGAGTCTATATTACTATAAACAGATTGTTTTGTTTCATAAGCCTGAGTATAAGCAACATAGATAACACCAGCTATAATACCTATAGACGCTCCAGTAAGTATATTTTTAGTGTGTTTCTTTGGCTCATCAACAAAAGATAAAGTGGATAGACCCAAGATAGCTCCAGCAAGTCCACCACCGGCAACAATTAAAAGGTCGCTTTTACTTTCCTTAACTAGCTCATCCACAGGTGAACTGTCGGCACTATATGTCGAAAAAGAAATTGTAAAAACTAACAAACTAAAAATAAATTTCATTTATGCTCCTATGCGCTTTGCGTAACCAAAATCGAGATTTTACAAGTCAAACAAGTTATTAATATGATAGGTATTCCTTTTAAATTTAGCAATTATAATTAACAAACTGGAAAAGTAGAATATGACAAACTATTCGATGTACGAAATTATCGACAAGAAAAAACGTGGACTTGAACTTGATCCAAAAGAAATCAAATGGGTTATTGAAGGTTTAACAAGTAAAAAAATTCATGAATACCAAATGACGGCCCTACTAATGGCAATCTTCTTAAACGGTATGACAACAACAGAAACAGCTGCTTTAACAGATGCCATGCTCTACTCTGGTAGAACTTTAAGTTTTGAAGGGCAAAATGTTATAGATAAACATTCAACTGGAGGTATAGGAGATAAAGCTTCATTTATCCTTGCTCCTATTGCTGCTGCTTGTGGAGTAAAAGTTCCAATGATTGCTGGTCGTGGATTAGGTTTTACTGGTGGAACTGTAGACAAAGTTGAATCTATTAAAGGTTTTAAAACTGATATTGGATTAGATGACTTCTCAAAGCTTTTAAATAAAAATGGACAAGTCTTAATTGGACAAACAAAAGAAATAGCACCTGCAGATAGGATCATCTACGCTCTTAGAGATGTAACAGCAACAATTGATTCTATTCCGCTAATTACTGCATCGATTATGAGTAAAAAATTAGCAGAAGGTGCTAATGGTGTTGTTATGGATATTAAAGTTGGTTCAGGCGCTTTCATGAAAAAGAAAGGTGAAGCAAAAAAACTGGCAAGGAGTATCTTAAACACGGCAAAAAGATTTAATAAAAAGTCTGTTGCTTTAATTACGAATATGGATCAACCACTTGGTTTAAATGTTGGTAACTCACTTGAAATCATTGAGTCTGTTGAAACGTTAAAAGGTAATGGACCAAAAGATTTAACTGATTTATCACTAGCTCTAGCGGCTTGGATGATAAAATTAGCAGGGGTAGAAAAGTCATATTCAAAGGCACTAATTAAAGCAAAAAAATCTATTAAAGATGGATCTGCTCTTAAGAAATTTGAAGAACTTATCAAAGCCCAAGGTGGAGACACTAAATTTATTAATGACTATACAAAACTACCTATTGCAAAAGAGCAGTACGAAGTAAAAGCTCCAAAAGCTGGTTATATCAAATCTTTTAAATGTGATGAGATTGGACTTCTCTGTACGGAACTTGGCGGTGGAAGGAAAGTAAAGACAGACTCTATCGACTTTGGAGTTGGATTCATTTTTAATAAGAAACTTTCAGACAAAGTTAAAGTTGGAGATGTACTTTTTACGATTTATCATAACAAAGACCAACTTGAGAAAGTAAAATACATTGAAGAAAGATTTTTAAAAGTGGCGATGAAGTTAACAACAAAAAAAATAGATAAGCCACAAACAATTTTTGAAGTAATAGAAGGAAAATAATCGATGATTGATAGAATAAATACAGCTGCTGAATACATAAGAACAAAGACAGATAGAACTCCTTTAACTGGAGCTGTCCTAGGTTCTGGTCTTGGAATTTATGTTGAAAAACTAGAAGACAAAATAATAATTCCCTATAGTGAGATTCCAGGCTTTCACCAAACTACTGTTACAGGACATGCTGGGCAGCTAGTATTTGGAAAGACTGATGGAATAGATGTTTTAATAATGCAAGGAAGATATCATGTGTATGAAGGTCATGACCTGAGTGATGTTGTATTTCCAATAAGAGTTATGGCATCTTTAGGGATTAAAAATTTAATTCTCACAAATGCTTCAGGAGGAATAAACTCAGAGTATAACCCTGGAGATCTTGTCATAATCAAAGATCAAATAAACATGACTGGAAAAAATCCACTTGTCGGAAAAAACATTGCCGACTTAGGTCCACGTTTTCCTGATATGACAGAAGTATTTAATAAAGACCTAGTATCTTCGATCAAAAATGCTTATGAAACTCTTGGTATCAAAGCACAAACAGGAACATATATGGGCGTTTTGGGCCCAAGTTATGAAACTCCAGCAGAAATTAAAATGCTTAGAATTCTTGGTGGAGACCTCGTTGGAATGAGTACTGTACATGAAGCGATTGCAGCAAACCACATGGGATTAAAAGTTGCAGGTATCTCATGCGTGACCAATATGGCCGCAGGAATGAGAGACGAAAAATTAAGTCACGATGATGTAAAAGATGTAGCAAGAATCGCAATGAATAATTTTGCAAATCTATTAAATAAAAGTATTCAGGAAATATCAAAATAATATGAAGCAAGTCGATCAACATTCTTATGATATGATACATGACTTAAAGTTTTGTGTTATTGACCTCGAAACAACAGGCGGAAACCATAACAATGATAGAATCATTGAAATTGGAATGGTGAAAATTAAAAACCTTAAAATTGAGGAGAAGTTAAGTATTCTGATTGACCCAGAAATAAAAATCCCTGATTTTATTCAGAAACTGACATCAATTAAACAAAAGGATGTTATTGGTAAGCCTAAAATAGCTGAAGTCATTGATCAAATTGTCGATTTTATTGGCGATGACATCCTTGTCGCTCACAACACTTCTTTTGATGTTCCATTTCTAAATTCGGTTTTATCTAGGTTAAAGATGCCTGAATTGAAAAATAAGGTGATATGCACAAATGTAATGACAAAACATCTCATTCCCGAAATCACTAGTTCAAACCTCACTTACATGAGTAACTTATTTAACCTTACTCACAACAATGCCCATAGAGCTCTAGACGATGCGATTGCAAGTGGAGAGCTTCTAATAGAGTATTGTAAAATCTTTATCAAAAAAGGTATAAAGAAAATCAATCAACTTTACTACCCTAAAAACAAATTTGAACTTGATAGAACACACTTCTCAAAAGAAGATTCAATAGAAACAATCATTAATAGTGTTTCAGAAATTGACTCATCTCTAAGCATCACTTTTAAAGGTGAGAAAGGTTTAATTCTTGCAATCATTCCAAGTGAAAAAATAGAAGAAGATATCGAACTTGTTAAGCATTATATTTCAAATCTAGCTTGGCAAATAATTACAGTAAAGATTGCAAAACCGTACTTAGAAACACTAATTTACTTTGCATCTCACTATCAAAAATTTTCTGATAAAATAAAGAAAGAGCTATCAGACATACTCAAAGACAAATATCCTGAACAAAAAGAGAAAAAATATTCTGTAAATTCATTGGACTTTGTTTTAAGCAATCACTTAATTGATGAACAAATTATTGTGTACTCATTTTTAAATATGAATACTAAGATCAACAATATTTTTAAAGTTCCAGCACAACAAAAAAAAATGTACCAATATATTTTAAGTAACGCGAATCGTTTTGAGTCCAATCAAAAAGGTGAAAGAAAAACGTTCATTCCAAAAGAACTAAATTTCTTGATCCAAAACTACCTAGACCGAAAAGATAAAAATGATACTTATTTATTCATAAGCAAAAAAGACGTTAAAAATGGAAGAGATCATTTTATTGATATACTAGAAAAGTATACGATTGAAGTAAAAAATGACTCAGATTTTCCTACAAAGCACCTTTAAGAGAAGAATAGCTTTTTGGCCCCTTCTATTTCAATTAACTTTATATTTAAGATATCGAGTATATAGTTAAACAATTTAGATGATAAAAACTCTTTAGAAAGAACTAATTCATTCTCCATTGATATAATAATTGAGCTAGAATCTTCTATAATTTCTAATTGCAAAGTATTAGAAAAAGAACTCTGATTGATAAGAGACTCTCTGGACTTTACTGTTAATAAATCACCAACGATTAAGTATAAACACATGGTCAATAAATGTGAATTTTTAAGATATTTGTTATTATTTATTTTTACATAGTTTAATTTCAACTGATTATTACTTTCTATCAATCGAAACCTTGAGAGTTGTATGACTTGATCAACAATAGAAGTCATCGAAACTTTAGTCATAGAATGTCTTTGATCTTTCCTTGAAAAAGAAAGAAAAGTTTCGACTAACTCTTTACAACGCTGAACCCCTTCTTTCATTTGAATAAATTTATCAGAGATCTCAACAGGGTTTTCATCTAAAAGTAAAACATCCAAAGCAGCAAGGATGCCACCAAGTGGATTATTCAATTCATGAGCAATTGAAGAACTAACTATCCCGAGTTCTTCGTGAGATTGATTAGAGAAATTAATCTCAAAATCAATAATTTCTACAAAACTTAAAATACTAGTTGTACTTCCAATATCTTTTCTCACGACTTTATACTTACCTAACTCTTGAAGATCTAAAGTCTGACCATCAAACAAAGAGTCCAATTGCCTCGTTGTTATTCCAAGTTTAGAAAGGTGAATATTATGGTTATAGCTTTGATTTTTGTGATCATAAATAGTTATAGCATAAGGTAGTGTTTTAAAGATATGAGCGCTTTCTTTAACTTGAAATTTCATTTTAATTGTTTTTATCTTCTTAATAAGATCAAAAACAGCATAAAATACTAGGCTCACTAAGCTTTCATCTTCACTTTCACTAACTAGGTACAATTTAAAATCATTTGAGATACAAAATAAGTCTTTTTCAACACAATCCTTACCTAGTTCAAATATTGACTTCACCTCAAATAATGGAAAAGTTGTCTTCAAAAAAACATTTAGCTCACTTATTGACTCTAAACCTAAGATATGAAGATATCGTTCTTCAAAAGATCGTAACAGATCTGAATCAAGATCACTTTTAATTTTTTTTAAATTTTTATTAGATTTAGAAATAACGTCTTGCTCTAAATTAAAACTTGAATACTTAATAAAGTCTTTTATAGGCCTAATAAGATCTTGAAGCTCATCTTTGCTCTTAAATTTATAAGACTCTTCATTAAACTCTTCAAATAAAGATAAATTATGCCCAGAAAATTTTAAATTTAAATGCTCTTTAGAAAGAGATTTCTTAGAATCTTTATCTGTAAATGTTATTAAGAGTAACTCATTATCATATTTATTACTGATTGAAATTTCACCTGAAAGTTGTGTAAGCAGAGTGTCTCTAATCCAGCCTTCTTCACGATCCAGCTTTTCATCAATATAAACTTTATATGAACTAAGCATTACTCAAAGTGTTTTTTAGACTCATCAACTAAAGAAAATCCATCGATCCATTGCCCTTGGACTTTTACTCCCCAATGAAGATGAGGACCACTTACTCTACCTGTTGCACCAGCAAGGCCAACAATATCTCCTTGCTTTAAGAAATCTCCCTTAGACACTAGAATTTTTGATAAGTGCCCGTAAATTGAAAAGATTTCTAGCCCATGATCTACAACCACCGCATTTCCAGTATAAAATAAATGTCCAGCAAAAACGACTTTACCATTGTTTGTAACAGGTATCTTTACACCAACAGCAGCTCTTAAATCATTACCTAAATGTTGTGATTGCTTTTTATTGTTAAATAATCTTTTATTACCATAATGGCTCGTAACATAGGAATTTAAAGGTCTTACAAATGGCCTATCAAAGAGGAAGTATGGACTACTTTTTTCATACATCTTCTTCTTAATGACTCTCTCTTTAATAACAATATCTAGATCTTTCTTACTTAGAAAAACCCTCTTCTTATCTACATTTAATTTTTCAGATTTATAAGGAAAGTCTTTCTTTTCTAAAATTAAAATTGTTTTACCTAAATATTGGCACGTTTCTTTTTTTAGTTTAGAAAAGTAACTTTCAATTAAATAAAATGATGCTTTATTATCAGAAACAAGAAATGGTATTTTTCTTTGAGTGCAGTCTAAGTTGTATTTACCATTTTCTAATGTTGTTTCAACTTCAAGAAATTTGATTTTTCCAGGCTGTAAAATGACATTTTGACCTTCAATAAGGAAAGTTGGTTTTACTTTTGTTTCAGGTTTTGTTTCAAGAACTTTCACATTGGCACATGACACAATAAACATTAAAAATAATAGCTTCATTAATCACCTCTTTTGAAGCTTCACTATACCATCATGGAATTCAATATTTAAATTATTTGTTTTATTTTTATTAAAACTTTCTTTTGAATCAACAACCTCACTACCATCACGAAGAATAGAATATCCACGAGATAGTACATTCTTAGGGTTTAGGGACCTCAATTGTCTTTGAGAACTATCCAGACCAAAACTTAATTCTTGTAGTTTTGAATTCATATTCACCTTAAGCTGTCCAAGTAAATCATCAAGCTCAAATGTTTTACTCTCTATATTTAAGTATCTATGTGGATTATCTAAGATATTAAGTCTTTCAAGTTTTCGTTCGTACGAGCTTAAAATAGAGTTAATTCGATTGATATTCTTTAAAGGCGAGAAATCATACAGAGATGATTGATAGTAGGATATTCGCTGATTAATTTGTGATACTAAAGATTTTTTAGAATAACTTAGTCTATCCTTAAGCTCTACTTGCTTCTCTGTTATTTTCTCTGCTGCAGCTGTTGGAGTTTCAACTCTAAGATCACTAACGTAATCACAAAGAGTATAATCAACTTGATGGCCTATTGCTGATATTACAGGAATTTCACAACCTGCAATCGATCTTGCTAATTGTTCACTGTTAAAACTCCACAGATCCTCCATAGATCCACCACCACGAGTGAACACTATCAGTTCGATCTCTTTTATATTTACAGCCTCTTTAAATGCTTTAAGTAAACTATCTTCTGACTTTTCACCTTGAACTAGAGCAGGAATGACAATTACTTCACCTAAAATTGCTCTTCTTTCAAAAACATTAGTAAAGTCTGCTAACGCTGCACTGGATTGAGCAGTAATTACTGCTGTTTTTTTTGAGAACTTAGGAATCTCTTTTTTCTTTTCTATAGCAAAAAGTCCCTCTGCAGCTAAGCTTTGCTTGAGCTTGTTGTACTGCTCTAACAATGTTCCTTTACCACTTTTTACAATCTTTTTTACTAATACTTGAAATGTTCCCCTTTTAGCATAAAGACTTATTGGGCCTGAGATAATTACCTTATCCCCATTCTTTATTGATCTTATGAGAGGATTTCTAAAGGCGTCCATCTTAAATAGAGCGCAAGATATTGAAGCTGACCTATCAGAAAGGTTGAAGTAATAATGTCCTGAAGCGGAGTACGATAAATTTGAAATCTCTCCTGTACACAAGATATTTCTAAAATTTCCTTCAAGTGTATCTTTAATATCAAATATTAGTTGTGATACTGATTTAGGATTCATTAAATCTTAATTTTTTTGTTAAGTTTAAGGCCTTTATATATTTTACTGCTTGAATAACTTGATAATCTTCTTTGGCAGAGTATCTAGTAAAGATATTATCTTTTTTATTTTTCTTCTTATTAGATCTTTTAATTCTCTTTTCTTTTTCTATTAAAAGTCTTCTTTTTTTCTCTTCTTTAGTTTCGATAGTTGCAGTAAGATGATTTCGAAGATCACTTTCTCTTATTGACGTATCATCAATTAAATTTTTCTCAATCCATTTTGAAGAAGATTCTGGGATTATAATATCAGGAGTGATACCTACTGCCTGTATTTTTCTATTATTTGGAGTCATATACTGAGCAATTGTAAGCTTTATTCCATTCACATCATCGACTCTAGCTACTGTCTGAACAGAACCTTTACCAAATGATTGACTTCCTAATATAACTGCTCTTTTATGATCTTGCATTGCTCCTGCTACAATCTCAGAAGCAGAAGCACTTCTTCCATTAATTAATATCGCTAAAGGTGTCTTAAGGTCTTTATAGCCTGATTTCTTAACATACTTAATTTCTTTATTCTTAGGATCTCTCGCTTCTGTTGATACAACAATTCCATCATCCAAAAAGATAGAAGAGATATCGACAGCCTGATCTAAAAGACCACCAGGATTTGATCTCAAATCAAGAATGATACCTTTAATACTTGCCTTTTTCTTTAATGTTTTAAGGGCCTTTACAATATAAGCATAAGAGTTTCTTTGAAACTGAGTTAATCTAATCCATGCGTACTCTTTCATCACTAAATCAAACTTCACAGGACTTACTTTAATTTTTCTTCTTACTAAATTAAAGTGAACTATTCCCTTGGATCCTTCTCTCACGACCCCCAGATGAATTTTCTCACCATTCTCACCTTTCATCTTGTCGATAGCTTCATCTAAGTTCATCCCTACAACTGACTCATGATCAATTTCAACAATTTTATCTTTTGATTTTACACCAGCTTTAAAAGCCGGAGAATCCTCAATTGGAGTTACAATATAAATAACACCATCTTTTTGCGTTACTTCAATACCAAGTCCACCGAATTCCCCATCTGTGTCATTTTTCATTTTTTTATAAAATTCTTCATTTAAAAAAGCAGAGTGTGGATCAAGACTATCCATCATTCCTTTTAGTGCTCCTTCAATAAGCTTTTTTCTATCCACTTCTCTATAATATTGAGACTCAACTAAGTGGAGAATTTTATTAAAAAGCTCTAAGTCTTTAAATTTTGAATCTTTTGCACTTGCTTTGATTGTAATTACTGAAAGTAGCATTACAATTAAAATATTTTTCATTTTTATTTCCTGAATTTATAAAACTTTATTTTTCTTTAATATTTTTAATGTATTTTGAGCCACATCTTTTTTCCTTAACTCATAGTAAAGTTTTTTACTTAGTCCAGGTTCTGAGATTGTGTACGCTAGTACTTGTCCTTTATTAACAAAGTCACCTTTTTTAACATTGATTTTAATATCTCCAAGAACAAGAGATCTAATATCATTTCCATGATCAATCATAATTATTTTTCCGTATGATGCTAACTCACCAGAGTAAGCGATATGGCCAGAGGATGATGCCATGACAGGAGACACTTTATCAAAAGTGAATGTAACTCCCTTACTTCCACCTTTAAAACTGTTATAGCTTTCAATAGGTAGTCCAATTTTTTTATTTGAAAATTTTGAAATAGTATACTTTTTCTTTCGAACTTTTCTTTTTGTTTTCTTAATTTTAGAGACTTTCTTTTTGGCCAAAGCTTTTTCTAGTTTTTCTCGAATTGAGTTTTTACCCTCTAGTTGGGTTAAATATTCCTGAGACTTAATTTTTTTATTATTTTCAAGTTCAACAATAATTTCATATAAAGCCTGCTCATCTGCTTTAATTGAATCTAACTTAATTCCAAGTTCATTAACTTGTTTTAACATCTTATTTGATTCAAATTGAGTATGATTTAATTCTTCAAGTTGATAAGATAGCGTTTCAATATAAACCTTATCCTTTAAAATTTTGTTCTCTTCTTTTTTATCAATTCGATCTAATAAATATTGTCTAAATATTTTATTAGTTAATTCATATTCATTTGAAACATGATTAGCTGCAGTCGTTAGCTCTTGATTTAGTTTTTCTAACTTTTCTTCTAGTTCTGTTAGTTCTTGTCTTTTATCTAAATACTTTTTATTATTTTTCCCAATCGATTGATCTAAAGAATTAATTGTTGCTGCAATCTTTGTGACTTTAAATGATCTTTTATTTAGGTCATCTTTTAAAGATTCAATATTTACACCACGTCCGTAAATATTTAAAGTCAAAATAAATAAGAAAATTATTTTTTTCATTAACTAACAGGACCTTTATGCTTGATTTGAAATAATGATAAGCATGAAATAGTAAATAAAGAGAAAATAATGGCCATTGCAAAAGTAGAAACATCATCTGAAAAGTAAAAATTTATTAGACTTGATACAACAAAAACAACTGCCACAAATAAACTTATAGACTTCTCTTTTATATTTTTTTTTCGTTGAAATTTTTCTACTAAAAAGAAATAAGATGAATTTTTCTTAACCATCGTAAAGAAAAGTATAATCCACAAAAAACTTAATGATCCAAGAGCAATAATATCAGAGTTTTTAATAATTTTATCAATAATCGTTTCCTCTTCTTGTTTTTGCTTTGGAAATTTAATTTTTGATAGAGTTAAAGATTCACTTCCAACTAGCCTAGCTAAATATTCTCTTATTAACTTTTGGCTCTTGTCTTTTAAATTTCTTGAAAGCTCTATTGTTAAAGAGCTGTACTTTATAGATTTCAACCTATCTAAGACAGAAGACTTAAGTTGTTTATTTAAACTTCCAAGCTCAGCCTGAGCATCAACTTTCTTTACCCTACTAACTCTTTGAACACCTGGAAGACTTTTTATCTTTCTAGCTATAGAACTTAAATTTACATCTTTAGAGATCAAGGCATTAAAGTAAGGATTTCTATCCTGATTATCTACAGAGCTTACAAGATTTGAAATCTTTTCTTGATGAAATGCTCCTGATACTAAACAAACAGAGCAAAGAATAAACAAAGCTCCAACAAGTTTAGTTCTTAAAAGAGATTTTAAAAATTGATTTAAATAAAACATGCGTGTCCCGAATATACTAATTTTCCAGAATCAAGGTGTAGCATTGTTCCTGGAAATTGTTTAACAAGTTCTTTATTATGAGATGCCCAAATAATTGTTAATCCCTTTTTTACATTATAATAATTCAAAAGTTCAAAGAACTTAATCGAACTTTCTTTATCACACGATGAAGTTGGCTCATCACAAAGGATAATTTCAGGTCTAGTCATTAAAGCTCTCACAAGCGCTACCTTCTGCTTCAAACCACCGTTGGCCTTACTTGCTTTTAACTTTAATCTATCCCCGATTGCTAAGAATTGAACAAGTTCATTTAACTCAGATTTAAACTCTTTTTTTGTTTTATATATTGATGGATCAAATGATAGAAGTAAGTTTTCCTCTAAAGTTAAATCATGAAGTAATTTTACATCTTGGAATACTTGGGCGATAAAACGATCATTAAGGCCATGAATTAATCTACCTGATTGAGGTTTGATATCTCCAGCAAGGACATTTAATAAAGTTGATTTTCCAGCTGCCGACTTTCCAGTAACAAAAATGACTTCTCCTCTTTTAATAGAGAAGGTTACATTTTTAAGTGCTTTAATTTTTCCGTAATTAACAGATATATTTTCAGCTTGAAAAACAAAAGATTCGTGTAAGTGACTAGAATTATTTAGATTTTTAAATACTTGCTTGCTCATTAAACCTTCTTGGTAAAGCCAAATTTCAATTGGTTAGCAGATCCTTCTGCCTTTTTATATTATAGCGTCTATAAAGAAATAAAGTCAAAAATCAAATGTAAGAAATACTAAATTACCTATACTTGACTACGAAACTAAATTATACCTTCCTCTCCTAGAAGTTTATAGGCCGACTCACTACAAAATACATTAGGAATAAAGTTAATGTTATTTTGAAGCTTGGCCATTGTTGAGTTTTCTAAATCGACAAGTAAAGAAAGTTGTCCATTATCATCTACCATTTTTACTGGGTCTCTTTCTAAAAAGAGGTTTTCATTCTTTTTTGTTTTTATGATTTGTTTTTTAGATTTTAAGAACTTTACACTTTTAGTTGGAATATCGACAACGATCCAATCTTTTTCTGTTCCCTTTGACTCTAAGATTTTTTTAATTTCATCAACCTTATCAAAGGCTACTTTTGTAACTTTCTCTACTGTTGATCTATCATCCTGATCTAGAATTTTTTGTGAAAATTCTTTTAACTTTATGGTTTTTGGTGATTTTTCAAATAAAAGAGCAAAGGCTATGTCTTTCTCTCTAGGGTATTTATCAAAAAATCCTTCATAATATAAAGTCTGAAGTCTATTCATAAAGTATTGATCATTAAAGCTGTAAAACTTTAAAGGATCATTTTTGACCATTTCTAAAAGTTCAGAATAAGAATATATCTGTCCTTTTTCTAGCATAAAGAAAGTTATTTCTTCTGCAAGAGCATCGTACTTAGCTCCTCTTGAAGATCTTACAACTTGAGTATACCAAGCGACTCTAGCATTTAAAAAGTCTTCTACGCAATGAAGAGCGTTATTTTTAATTGCAAGAATTTCATGTCCTGCTTGTTCTACAACTGTAAAATGATGAAGAAGATAGTCTCTATCATAGTTACCATAATGAAGGCCCGTGTAATGAGCATCTCTTAAGAGGTAATCCATTCTGTCACAGTCAACTTCAGCATGTAGTATTTGATTGGCCAAAACATTTGGATCAACACCCTTAACTAAGTCTGAAATCATTTGAGGTGAAATACCATATTTTTCTAAAATAAAAGTAATTCCATTTTTATCATTTGTATTTTTAATAATCCATGAACCTAAATGTTCATGATCATCAGGATGACCTTTTGAGTTTTTAGAGTTTGTTGTTTCTCCATATCTTATATAGGCCATCTCTGTAGTATGAGAGAACATAAATGTTCCAAGGTCATGTAATAAAGCTGCAAGTCTAATACTTTGATGAAAGTTTTTTTCTTCAGATTTAAATTCAGGATCAAATAATTGAACTGGCTTTACTGCTTTACCAACAGATTCTAATATTTTATGTGCATTGAACATAACACCAATAGAGTGTCCGTATCTAGAGTGTTCAGCTCCATGGAATGTGTAGCAAGAAAAACCAATTTGTTTAATCCATCTTAAACGTTGGTAAAAAGGTGTATGAATTATTTCCCACTCTAGTCGTGTGAGCTCAATAAACCCATATAAAGGATCGAATATTAACTTTGATTGTTTAGAACTTGGTGCATCCATGCATAACCTAAAATGATTAGACCTAAATTTAATTTAGGCCTTTATAAATTTATCTTATTGTAAAACTTTGCTTCTTCTTTTAACTGCAGGTTTTTTAGTCTTAAGAACAAGCTTAGTTAAAATTCTAGCTTCATCTCTTAAGTTATTTTCGTGAACAAATCTAAAAAACTCTTCAACTTCTTCACTTGCTTTAAATGCTTTAATTGCATTTGCAACTTCTTTGCTTACTGCTTTAGTTTTTGTCTTTTTTCCAGCTGGTCTTGCCATAATTGTTCTCCTGTTCGAACTATAATACTTTTTTGTTTATTCTTTATCAATCTCTTTATCTTTAATGCTCTTCGCGTTAAACCATCTAATATAACTCTTTATTTAAAGCGACTCTAAGTCATAACGTTACAGCTTTTTTATTTGTTGAATAATAGATCTAAAAACTTTCTTAGAGGCTTTCTTATTCTTCCCTCTAACTAATTTGCTAAACTTTCTTGCAGCAATAGCATCAACATCAAATAATTTATCTCCTAATGTTATCAATGCATCTATAGGAAAAAGTAACGCTCCTGCAATAACAGGAACTGCCGGTAGAGTTGCACATAAAGGAAGAGATGCTGGAGTTAAAATACTTGCAAATGCTGGCTCTGCTTGAGCTGCAAACCATCTCTCCATTGGGTCTTCAAGCTCGTACATGTTTATTTTATTTGTGAAACACCAATCATAACCGGCAGAAGTAATATCTTTTGAGGCTTTAAAAACTTGAAAAGAATAAGTATCAATATCACCAATAAGGCTAACTTCGTCATCACTATTGGAAATACGAAGCCTTTTAAGTTCTTTTAATCCATTACTGTCACTTAACTTCAAAACTATTTCATTTTCGACCTGAGAATAAATTAACTTTCTATTAGTTCCTTTTTCAGATATTGAAGACTGCATTGCAAAAGATGAAATACTTCCAAGTGCTAATAGTCCTACTAATAATTTCTTCATAATTGTTTCTCCTATCTTATGGTTATAAATCGAATACTTTAAAGATATAATATACTTATAATATCTGATTATTTGTGAGTACTTTAATTTTAGTACTCACGATTATTTTTATTTTATTATACTGACTTTGGAGTTACTAATCCGTAGCTGTGTAATTTATTGTAAAGAGTCTTTACTGTAATTCCTAAAGACTTAGCTGCTCTAGTCTTGTTACCTTTTAAGTGATCAAGAGTTGCACAGATGTGAGCTCTTTCAAGGTCAGCTAAGCACATTTCAGAAAATTCTTTAACTTCAACAACAACTTCCTCTTCTTCACTTTTTAACTCTGGTAAACAATCTGGCTCGATGTATTTACTTTCAGTTAAGATATATGTTCTTTCCATTAAGTTTCTTAATTCTTGAAGGTTACCTGGCCAGTTGTACCCTGCTAATTTTGTAGCAGCATTACTTGTGATCATTTTGTAATCTTCTTGTGCTTTACCTTTGTTTAAGAAATACTCAGCTAAAACTTTAATATCATCTTGTCTTTCTTTTAAAGAAGGCATTGCCATGTTGATGATGTTAAGTCTGTAAAGTAAATCTTCTCTAAAGTCACCAGCCTCAACTGCTTTTTCAATTGATTTATTTGCAATTGAGATAATTCTTACATTAACTTTATTAGGGATGTTAGAGTCAATATTAAAAATTTCACCACTTAAAATTGTTCTTAAAAGCTTAGCTTGAACTTCTAAAGGTAAAGCTTGAACATTATCTAAGATAAGAGTTCCACCATTTGCTTTTTCGATAAGACCTTTAGCTTCTTTTCTTCCAAATAACTCTGCTTCTAATCTTGATGCTTCGATAGCTTCACAGTGAACAGTGATACATTCAGCATTAGCTCTTAAACTCATAGAATGTATTTTTTTAGCTAAAAGTTTTTTACCAGTTCCTGACTCTCCTTGAATCATTACAGGGAAATCTTCTTTAGCAATTTTGTTGGCCATAGTTAAAATGTCAGACATTTTATTAGAGTGACCGATGATTTCAATATTTTCCATAGGAGCTGCTTTATTAACTGCAGGTCCTCTTAATTCTAATTCTTGCTCTTTTAATGCGATCTTTTCTTGTAATTGTTTGTTTAAGTTTTTAGCAATTAAATACATCTTCATGTTATTTATCGCTGCTTCAAGGTTAGCTAAGATATCTAAAACAACAGTTACATCTTCTTCACTAAACATTCTTTCTTCATTATTTGATTGTACGTGAATAGTACCAATTACTGTTCCATCAACATTCATTGGAACACATAATTCTTTTTCAACACACTCATCTCTTTTAGTTGTAGCTAATAGAGGATCTCTTTTTGAGTTTGAGTAGTATGCTCTTTTTAATCTTGTTACGTATCCAGAGATCGCCTCACCTTTAGCATATTGAGTTCCGTTTTCTACAGCTTTACCGTTTTCAGCTTTAAGCTCAGTACTTCCGTCTTCATAAGAAGCAAATACACATACTTTATACTCACCAAATTGCTCGTGGATGTAACCAGAGATCTTTGAGAAAAATACAGTTTCATCTAAGTTCGTTAAAAGTACTGTTGAAAGTGTCGAAAGTTTCTCTAAGTTTAAAGTTGCGTTCATGTATAACTCCTTGACGTTTTTATCATTAAGTGTTTAAAAATAACTCACTGCGTAATAAAAATATTATAGCACTGTATGAAATATTTACAAGACTATTTTTGTCAGGATGCGTAAAAAGTGATGATATTACAGTATTATTAGCTAGTTAGACCACCTAGGTGTATAGCATTTTCCATAGTTATTAGTGATTTTAGCTACTATCTCCCCTTCAATGTTCATAATATAGACATCTTGGGTTGCTTTCGTTCTAGATAGTACTCTTTGGGAAGTAAAGACTATAAATTGACCATCAGGTGAGAACCATGGTTCTTCATTAGAACCAAAATTTTTGGTTAACCTTGTAAGGTTTTGGCCATTTGAGTCTATTTTATAGATATCAAACCTATTATCTACCCACGAACTAAATACAATTTGTTTTCCATCGGGAGAAAACCTTGGTGCTGAGTTGAACTTCCCAACATAACTTATCCTTTTAACATTCTTCTCTCTTCCTCTAGGATCAAGGGTATAAATCATTGCCCTACCAGATCTTCCAGAGAGGAAAGTTAATAAAGACCCATCTTTATTAATATGTGGATCAACATCGTCACTGTAGTTTGTAGTCACTCTTCTTGTCGACTTCGTCTTAAGGTTCATCTCATAGATGTCTGAGTTTTTACCGTTACTTAAAGTAAGATATATACTCTTTCCATCTTCAGTAAATATGGCCCCAGAGTTAATTCCTTTTTTATCTGATATAAGTGTCTTCTTTCTAGTCCTTAAGTCGTAGCTATAAAGATTTGGATTTTTTATTTTATGTACTCGTCCATTATTAGACTTTTCCCACTTACTTTCAATTGATGTAAATAGAACCTTAGTATTATCTTGAGAGATAATTGGAGAGATAATCATCGATTTTTCATATGTAACTCTTTGTCTTCTTTGTCCATCAAAGTCCATTATATACAATTCTTTTTGCTGATCGTTTCTAGTTCCTGTTCTATCAGAGGCAAATAAAATCTTAGTTCTAAATATTGAATCTACACCTTTTATGCTTTTATAGATCTTATTTGCTACATCGTGAGAAAAGGTTCTCTTATTATTAAAGAGAACTCTAAAGTCTGAATTTAATAGTGTCTTTTTTTCTTTTAAAGATTTAACAATGACTGTTAGATCGGATTCATCATAAGAAAAGCTTATATTATAAAGAGTGCTACTATTTTTCTTTCCTTGTATTTCGAATAGATGCCTATAGAACAAAAAGTCTTTTTTTATATTAGAGACTATTTCATTTAACTCTTTTGTTTTCGTTCCTCCATTTTTTACAGATTCAAAAACAATTGTATCCTTATCTTGTTCTGCATCTCCAACAGCAACAATTGTTACTGATTCTTGAGAAAAAAGGGAAAAACAAAAAATTAAACTAAGTATCAAACTCATAATATTCCTTTATAAAGGAAAACCGAGAATAACTTCTCCACTGGCCACTCTAAGAGCAATATCTTTAGAAGGTACAGGAAAGTTACTCACCATTTTCATTGCATTGATGGCCCTTTGATCAAATTCATTATCGCCACTAGATTCAAATATTCTATAATTTAAGATATCTCCAGTCTTAGAGATAAATACTTTTATCCTACACTTTAAACCTTTATCTATTAAGTACGTTGGTAACCTAAAATGAGGCCTTACATAAGCTGGTAACTCTTGAACATAACTAACAAAAGCTTCAGAGTTACTATAATCATTAGAGCCAGTTTTAGCAGAGCCTTTTGAAATTTTATTTCCTTCTAAAACAAGCTTTGCCAATTCTTTTTGATACTTAGTTGTTACTTTTGAATCTTTTTTAGATTCAGCCTTTTTAACTATTTTCTTTTTACTTAAATTTCCAAATAACGAATCTAAATTTACTTTTTTAGTAGCTTTATCTACTTTTTCTTTTAAAATTTTCTCTTTCTTTACAGCAATACTTTTTTGAATTTGCTTTTTATTACTCATAGGAACTAATTTCATTTCTTTTAGTTCTTTTTTAGTAAATTTAGGCATTGAAACTACATCAACTCGAACACTCGATTTAATAATATTCACTTTTGGAGCAGTTGGCTTAAAGAATGTAAATGATGAGAAAAAGTAAATAAAAACAAAAGATACAATATGCACTAATAGAGCTATAATCACATAATTAAAGAATCTATCATTTTGTTTTGCAATTGCTATCATTTTGACTCGATTTCAGTTACCAATGAAATTTTATCTATGCCATTGATTTTTAACAAAGACATAACTTTTGCAACTTTACCATAGTCTAAAATATAATCTGCTCTAAGATATAAGACGTCAGTATTATTTGCCTTAAATTCTTTTTTTATTTGAATTAAAGTTTCTTTTAAACTAAGTTTCTTTTTTCCAAGATAAAAGTCTTCTTCTTTAGTCATAGAAAGAATTACTTGTTTTGTATTTAAAGAGACATTATTAACTTTTTTAGTTTTAGGTAGCTTAAGCTTAATACCACTAAACATTAAAGGTGCACTTATCATGAATATAACAAGAAGAACCAGCATGACATCAACTAAAGGTGTTACGTTAATATCTGAAATCGGTCCTTTCTTTTTATTTAAATCAAAAGCCATTATCTACCTTTTATTAAAATACTTCTTTGTATTGTGTTTAAAAAGTCTTGAGCAAAAGTATCCATATTAGAATTTAAGTTTGCAATTCGAGTAGTAAAAATATTGTAAAGCCAAACAGCTGGAATTGCTGCAAATAAGCCTACTGCAGTAGCAACAAGCGCTTCGGCAATACCAGGAGCAACAACTTCAATACTTCCCCCACCACTTGCAAGGCCTGTAAAAGAATTAATTATTCCCCATACTGTTCCTAATAGACCAATAAATGGTGTGATAGATCCAATACTTGCTAAATTAGATAATCTTTTCTCAAGGACAAGGTTTGCTTTATTGGCACCTTGTTTTAAAGATCTTTCTAAAGATTCTAATCCACCATTAAGCATATATTGCTGTAGATCCTGAGATGAAGAAGACTTCTCTATTGCATTTCTAATCTTAGTTAGCTCTAAGTATCCTTTTTGAAACATAGTGGCCATAGAAGAGTCCTTAAATTCACTTAGACCAGCATTAACTTCATCCAATTCATGAGAGTTTTGAAAAAATTTATAAAACTTTCTATCGCACTCTTCAACTCTGGATAAAGTTTTTCTTTTTACAAAAATAATCGCCCAAGATAAAACAGATGCTAGAATTAGTAGTAATAAAACTATTTTTACAACAACACCTGAGCTTAATAAAATTTCTAATATATCCATTTGTCCTTGCATTTCATT
>CAKZUQ010000049.1 GCA_937923325.1 uncultured Bacteriovoracaceae bacterium | reverse complement strand
TTTCACTTGCTGGTTTTGTTTACTTAATAATGACTCTAATTGAGATTTTTTAGAATTTAACTCTGATAGACTTTTACTAAGATTTGCTTTCTTCTTATTTAAACTTACAATTTGTGCTTTGGCCTTTTCAATTGCGCTAATATTTGACTTAATCTTCGCTTGGTTACTAGCAAGTTTGGATTTATTCGCCTTAATATCTGATTGGATTTTTTTAAACTCTTTAGTCTCTTCTCTAAGCTTTCTTTCTTTTTCACCTTTTTCACTTTGAATCGGACGCAAGTGCTGACGTTCTTTAGCGATATTTCTATTTATATTTCGCTCTCTTTGCTCTAAACGAGAGATTTCACTTTCTACACCGTTTAAATGACCAGTAGTGGATCTCCTATCAGACTCTACTCTAGGCAATTCTGAGTTTAAATCTAAAATTTCATTTTTATAACTTCTAATCTGATTATTTAATAAAGCAATATAACTATGCTTACTATCAATTGAATTTAATATTTGCTCTAAAGAAACCCTACTACTCTCTAGTGAATCCTCTGTAAAATCTCTCTCTTCTGCTAATTCACTATAATTGTTAAAATAGGGTGAATAATTAATCTCATCTGGTAAGCCTTGAGCTAAAATATTTGAAGTTGAAAGCAGTAAAATACCACTAAGAAGTAGTTTCTTATTCATCATTGATTTCCTTTTGTTGATGAGTTCTACTTATCTTTTAGAATTTTAGTTGCTAGCTGTAAATGTGAGGTAAGAAGTTGATAATATTTACTTCATTTTAAGGAGTCAGAGTGATACTGAAAAGGTACTTTAGTGTCAAAAGGACACTAAAGTTTGTAACTTGCATCGTATGATGGCATAACTTTTTCTTGTGCTGCTACAGTTCTATGTTGCTGATCATTTACAGAGAAGAATAGAACTCCAAAGCTAAATGCAAATAAGAATAATCTAATAAACATATATACCTCCAAGTTTGTCTTATCTACTTATCGGTATAAATCCATATTTCTTCAGTTATTTTGCGATATTGAGTTCTTCCAACTCCTCTAAAGTTAATTCTTTTTCTTCAAATAATCTCTTTTTCTTTTTAGATGAGCCAAAAATTCTTTTCACATCAGTTAGCGAGATCTGAAAAGAGCCTATTGCTCCTCCCCCTGCTGTTGAAAGAGCATCCAAAAATTCAACATTTCCACTTCCATCACTATCTTTAACTTCTTTTCCAACTCCCGCTAAAAAAGAAATTCCCACACCTCCAAGAAATGAAATTAATTTTCTATTTCTCATATCTTTAGGTAAAACCAGTTGTAATAGACCAGTAGTTGTTGCCCCTAAAACATAGCCAGTTGCGAAATGCATTTGCTTATCATTTGTCCCATTTTTATATATATCATAGGCATAAATACTGAGTGCAGTTGCCGATGTAAGATTTAGAATATCAGTTGTTTTGATAGGTTCAATATAGGGTGTAATACCATCGTTACAATAATACTTTGGCTGCAAGTAATTATCTCTGTTCTTAATCTTAAAAACGGTAAAAGTTTTATCCTCTATTTGGATGTCGGTCCCCTTACCTATAACTTCAAATTTACTAGTTACACCTTCATCAATGTCTTTTTCTTTTTCTTGAGAAAAGACCGGTAATGACAATAGCATAGTTATAATTAAGATTAACTTTAGCATCTCTCTCCTCTTGTTATTATAACTATTAAAACAGCAATTCTAATGCCATTTTTCTCTCGACATTTCAATGCCTTAGAGAAGAAGCCTGTCTAAACGAATAGGTTTTGTTCACTTATTTGACACAAGCAAGCTTACGTAAATAAGGATCAATTTTGATTGCTGAAATGATTAATACCTTCTAGAACATGAATAGTTATTTTCCCATCAACTTATTTACATCTTCCTGCGTTAACTCAACCTTTCTAATTTCTTCCCCCTGTTTATGGAGTTTATTCAAATCAATTAAAGCGCCTTGATCATAATCGGCTTTATCAATATCACCTTTTATTCCATATAAAACCCATTTAGGTCCTTCAAGTGATAATACAACATATGAAACATCACCTAGAGCTAATATTGTATGAGCACCTATTTGAGAAAGCATTCCATAAGTTAAAACAACACCTGAGCCAAGAGTAGCTCCTGTAGGCACAACTATCGAGTAACTTCCGTGATATAGCATTAAACTTGTTCCATATGCCGTTGATACTGTACTTCCAACTAAAGTACCTGTGCTAACAACTCCCCCTTCAACAATATTTGAACTAAGGTTTACTACTTCTCCAGTAATTCCAATACCAAGTCCAGCAGTAGTTCCAGTTGCTCCAATAACAACACCTGTTCCAGCTGAAAGCAAATTTCCCCCCATATATATAGAGGGAGCAACTACATATTTAGAAACAGATTTTTTTACATATCCTGAACTATGAATTATAGATGAACCAATTACTTTTTCAGCTTTCAAGTACCCCTCACCTAAGGGTTTCATAATTTTAGTGGCAGCATAACTTGATTGCTCTATAACTGCTTGTCCAGATGAAATTACAGATGCAATTGCCAACTTTAAGCTAGGTGCAAATACGTAGTATGTAGACTTAAAACCAAACTTTGTAAATTCAACTGCATAGTTTAACCCTGATTTTGCTCCACTAGTTGTGGCCATAACAGGGTATACAACTCCATTAGTTAGAACATAACCAACTCCGCCAATAAGAATATTTGAACTTGGTTTAATAAGCCCCTGCCAAAGTGCTCCATCCAGTAGCCAACCTAAAGAGCTAAATAAAGATAATGTAACACCATACTCATCACTGTTTGAGATTTCTTCTTTTGCATTATTAAATGAGTTAGATATATTTTTTGTATAGCTTAAAACTGAATCGCTAATTAAGCCAAGACTGTAATTTGACCAATTTGATCTAAGCTCTTCAGATGACTTTGAATCTTTTTTAAATTCATCATATGTTTTTTGAGAATCAATTTCACTGTAGGCATGATTTAGATTATCAGCTAAAGAGATATAGCCTATAAGAAAATCTTTTTGTCCTTTCCTAATCGTACTTCCAGATTCTCTCGAGTTTAAGTTATCAGACAACCTTTTATTCATCAAATAGTTATATTCGTCCTGTTTTTTTCTAATCGATTTGAGAACTCAACTGATGCAAGAAGATGTCTTTGTGGTTCTTTATTCGCATTACTAATTACCTGCTTAGTTAAAATTGAAGTTTCTTTATGTCCCTCTTTAACTATACCTAGCATAGCTGCACTAGACCTTTTAATAAGCCACATTGAATTCTGTCTAGTACTCTCATGAATTCTATCTGAAAGGTTTCTCCAAGTATTTGCTGCTTTTTTTGAAAGCTGGTAAGACTTAATTGATCCATTTTGGATAATATAAAAAGACTCTTTTGCTTTTTCCTGTGCTTTAATAAAAGAGATCTTTGCTTGGTTTCCCATTCCTTTAAACTGCGAAGAAATATTAAAAACTTCTTCTCCTGCTGGAATAAACCTTACACTAGAATATGGAAATTTTAATGCACCATTATTATATAAACTCTTATGGCCTTGAATAATAAGTTTTTTGGAATTTTTAAGGTGATCAATTTCTTTATCATTACGTGGGCTAGCACAAGACAATAAAATTAAAAAAATTAAATATTTCATTCAATTGACTCCAAAATTTTCTTTTTGGTTTCATCATTGACTTCAATTTCTTCAATTTCATGGCTATTTTTTTCCAATTCATTTTTATCCAATACAGTTCCAACTGGGATAGAGCTGTATATCCAAGAACGACAACACCATTAGTTGTTTCTAAAGTTGCTTCACTAGTCCCTGCTCCTAAGTTCATCACAGCAACGGCTGCACTCTTCACTCCATCAAAACTAGTCTCTAGAACAAATTGACTACCAGATGTAATTTTTACAGCTCCTTCAATAGCATATTTTGATATAACACCAATTCCTTTAAGCATAATTTTAGAAGATTTTGTCGCTGTATATGTAACAAGCGCCATTGATGCTAAAAAACCAGATTCTATCGTAGGAGAAATGACTTTATAACCATATGAGCCTGCTGAATACAAGTTAAGGCCAGTACTATAGACGATACTTCCAGAGAAAAACAAAGTATTTAATACACCTTTAGTTATATAATAAACTGACTTTTGAGCCATATACTTCGACTCTTCACCAATAGGTTTAAAAAGCCTATAATAAATTGATTTAGCATATCCCAGTAGAATACCCCAAATTCCACTAAGGGCATTATCTCGAGTTCCAGACTTTATATACTCTTTATCAAAAGCCTCCCCTGCCATAAAAAAGTATTGATCCCATTCAACTTGCATATCTTCAAGAAACTTTTTTTCAATAACTTCATAACCTTTATTCAACGTTTTTGTATTATTTTTATAATCAATTATATAGTTACTAAAAAAAGAAGATAATCTTTTTGACTCTTTCTCTGTCCTCTTCTTTAACTCTAGGTATCCAATTACGAATTGATCATATATTTTTTCAATGGCTTCTTTCGAAATTTCAACACCATTGTTTTCAACAGCAACTGCATACTCATTCATTATTTTTTCAAAATGAATGGCTTCACTAGAAAATGATAAGTTTGTATCCTTGGCCCTATCAATATAATCCTTAAATTCTTTCATTCTTAGATCTAAAGCTTTTATATTTTTGATAGCTAAACTAAAAGCTTTAGATGCTGAAAATAGAGATTTTTTTTTGAAGTACTCAAAAGCTTTCTCTCCTGAGGGAATGACATGCCAACCTTCATTAAATAAGTATTTTTGTCCATTATTTTTTTTGTGAGATACTCTTGGTGAAACATATTGGGCTAGAAATGAAAGTAATAAATAATAATATTTGAATCATATCAATGATAATATTCCATCTGAGAAAATAATTAAAGATGGTTTATAAATCCATAAAGAAAACTTAATCTACTGCTAGATCCAATCCTCATATTCGGCTCTTCTCGGTTCATAGTCTTGCCATTACCCATAAATAAGAATTTGCCTTCATAATATAAAAAATTTATATAAAGAAATAAGAAAGTTAGCTTGTAATTTCTTGAATTGAAACCATATCTTGTATTGTTAAAAGATTCTTGCTCAAGAAACTAGGTTTGATGAGCAAGATTTTTATTTTTTATTTCAAGTCTGAGCCTTGTTACTCAGACTATTTTTATTAATCTAGAGATATTTTTTTATACAAACGATTTGATTAATCTTATAAGTATAAGGTCCACCTATAACAATACCACTTGAGTCAACTCTTAAAGTATTTGATTTAACATTACTATCTCGAATACTACCTACAGCAGCTCTTTCAAAACCTAATACTTTACATACT
>CAKZUQ010000048.1 GCA_937923325.1 uncultured Bacteriovoracaceae bacterium | reverse complement strand
TGATCATGTTAAGACCTTCAATCCTTGAAGTCTTTAGTTACTTTATAGTAAGCAAGAGCTGTGCCAAGTGATTTCATTGTAAATACAATTACTTATGTGTAGTGACGAATTAGCACCTGGTCAAAATGTCATTAACAAAATGACACTTAGTTCTAAAGTTTGTCATTTATGTATAAAAATTAAAAATATAGTTGAAATTGAAATATGGATATGAAACGATATACAGGTGTCAAGGAATGACTAATTTAGCTTAAGGAGTAAGCATTGAACCAAGCATCTTATTATTTAATGAAACATGGATTTATTTTAAGACTAGAAGAACCTTTAGATAAAGAAGACATTCCGATTTTAATTAAAGCTAATCTATTAGATTTGAATGAATTAGCACCTATGAATCAAGATGAAGCCAATAATCGTGTCGTCTTTTTCAGAGATGAAATCTTAGAAATGCCTGAGTTTAAAAAAAGAGTCTTTGGTCAAACTTATTGAAAACACCTTAAAAACAAGGAAGCGTCATTATAATAAAGTCGGCCATAGGCTTTTAGTATATTCTAAACAAGAAAGGCATTTCTTAAATCCTAAAAAAATAAAATTTCTAACTATAATATGATTTATTTAATAGGTTAGTATTTTAACGATACAGCTAACATTTAACTTCTCATTTAAAAATAAATTTAATTCATCCAGGTTTAGTTTATCATTTGTATTACTTTCAAAAAATAGGATTAACCCTGAGTCTAACTCAATATCTATTATCTCCAAATTCTTAAATTCACTATCAGAGTTATAAATATAATAAGCAAATATTTCTTCGATAAACTCCAATTGTTCACTAACACTCATTTCTAAAAAACTTCTTTTAAGCTTTGGTGAGTGATCTCTATCTATTTTAAAAAATGATTTCTTAACCTCCTCACCGATGGCCAAAATTTCATAGAACTTTTCATCAAATCCTGATAAAGAAGGTACAGAAATATCATCACGTAAATAATAATCAAGCTCCTTGGCTGGAAAGCGGTCAATTGCCTCTAAAGGCCGCTTATGCATTAATTCTACAAATCCATCGAGTAACCCAAGATATGGCCCTAATAGGTCAGTTTGATAGCCAATACGATCAAAACAAACCTCATTTGCAATATCTATAGTTTCAAAAGAAATTCTTAATTTCGCTTTGTTATGAGTCAACTGAATAGTTACAGAATTATCGAGTATGAAATCAATCCGGTATTTAGGAGAATCAGATAAATCTAGAATTTTTTTTGAATAGTTCATATAAAAAAGGACGCTTTTAAAGCGTCCCCTATTTTTAATAATATTAATTATTGGTGTAAATGAAGACCTTCTTCTAAATTAGGATCTCCAGTATTGAATAGTTTACTTCTAGATAAAGTTTTACCAAAAATAAATAAAAAGATACCTGCAAAACCACACCACTGAAATAACTGAAGGAAACCAAAACCAACAGCATGAGCGTGAGCGTGCTCATAAACCTTGGGGGCTACCATTAAGTATAAATCAATAAAGTGTCCAAAAAGAACGATTGAAGCAACAATTTTTAACACTTTAGGATTTCTCTTCGCATTTCTTGTCATTAAGGCAAAGAAAGGGATAGCCCAATTTAGAACTAAACTAGCTCCAAAAAATAGTGTCCAGTGATTTTGTCTAAGAACAAAATATTCAGTCTCTTCAGGAATATTTGCATACCAAATTAATAAGTACTGAGAAATCCAGATATATGCCCAAAAAGTACTCATACCAAATAACCATTTACCAAGATCATGATAATGATCAGCAGTAATATATTTATTTAAGTATCCCCAGTCTGAAAGCTTGATAGTAGCTAAAATAATAAAACAAATCCCACTTACAAAAGATCCAGCGAAAATATAAACACCGAAAATTGTAGAAAACCAGTGTGGCTCAACACTCATTACCCAGTCAAATGCTGCAAAACAAATTGTAAAAGCAAAAGCTGTTAAATGAAAAACAGAGTTTCTTGTAAATTTATAAGAAATATCGTCATTTGTTTCATCTTGTTTCTTTGACATCTTCTTTTGTGACCAAAGGATTAATGTCCATAACCCCAGGTATAAAAACATTCTACCAATAAAGAATTTCTCATTTAACCATGAGATTTTCTGAACAAGTATAGGATCATTCATAACAATATCCATGTGTGTCCACTCATAAACACTATGAAGTCCAAAACACATAGGGATCATTAAAAGAAAAGCATAAGGAAGGTATGATGAATACGCCTCAATAATTCTTCTAAAAGGTGAAACCCAACTCGCTTGCATTAATCCCTGAACACTTACAAAGAAGATTCCAGAAACAGCAATTGTTATAAAATAAAGGTTATTAACTAAAAAATCTACCCATGCAATTGTCTTATTAATTGAAAAAGAAGCTATCGTTGCAACTATACCAATTAAGATAAGTCCAATGGAGACTTTTTTCATCTTACTACTAAACTCAAAGTTTTTTACGTCTAAATTCACTATCATATCTCCAAATTATTTCTTTTTCTTACCTTTTTTCATCAACTTTTCTCTAACGTATTCAGAAACTCTCCAAATATCGATATCATAAAGTTGCTGAGAGTAACTAGACATGTTTCCATATCCAAATTTTACTACGTTAAAAACGTGTCCAGCAGGATACTTATCCATCTTTTTCCATCTTCTTGCTTTAAAAGAAGGTGGCTTAGGATACCCTCCTTTAGTTACAACAAGTCCATTAGCTTTACCACTTACACCGTGACATGAAGAACAGTTAGCTTCATAAAGCATCTTTCCTCTCTCCCATCCATAAGCATCCATAGTATTTGGATTTTTAATCATTTTAGGATTACCTTCAGAGTCTACAGGGTGAGGCATAAAACCTCTAGCAACTGTACCCTTTGGAGGTAATTGGTTTGTTTGACCATTTTCAAAAACATCACTCTTAGTTTGAGCTTCAGCTGCTTCAGAATAGGCCATATCAGTAATAATATTGTAACCAGTACTATTTCTTCCACCAGAACAACTAGTGATTACAAGTATAGCAACAAGTAATAAAATTCTTTTCATCATCATCCCCTTAAGATTCCATCTCGCGACTATTTTCTTTAACTTCAACTGCACCGTTTTCTGTATAGAATTTAGAAACCTCTTCAACATCAACAGCTTCTTTTTCATGAACAACAACAAACTTATGACAAGTTTGGTTAACATCAAAAAGAACAGGTTTTCTTCCTGGGTACAAGTTATTTAAGAATAAAAAAGCTCCTACAGTCATGTGAGCTGCAAAGAAAACTGTTAATTCAAAACTTATTGGAATAAATGCAGGTAAAGAAATAAATGGTTTACCACCAACATTTATTGGCCAATCAACTGAAGACATCCAAATCTGAGTACAGATTGCAATAGTTAAACCTAATGCTCCCATTCCAAAAGTAACGTATGGAAGGATTGATCTCTTAATCCCCATAGCATCGTCTAAACCATGCACAGGAAAAGGAGTGTAAATATCATAGAACTTATAGTTCTTTTCTTTTGCTTTGTGAGCAGCAGCTAAAAGCTTTTCCTCACAGTCGTATATAGCTAATACAAAATTCTTTTTCATAAAAGTTCCTATTTCTTATTATTTCTAGCGTATTTATAAACTGATTTAACTTCTGCCACTGCGATACCAGGTAATAATCTGATAAATAAGAAGAACAATGTGAAGAATAATCCAAAAGTACCAATGAACGTCCAAATCTCAACCCATGTAGGTGAATACATTGCCCAAGAAGATGGAAGGTAATCTCTGTGAAGTGAAGTTGTAATAATAACAAATCTTTCAAACCACATACCGATATTTACAAATATAGATAGTATAAATACAAAAACCATATTAGTTCTTAGCTTCTTAAACCATAGAAGCTGAGGTGAAATAACGTTACAAGAAATCATTGACCAGTATGCCCACCAGTAAGGACCAGTTGCTCTGTTAATAAATGCATATTGCTCATATTCATTTCCAGAGTACCAAGCGATAAAAAACTCTGTTCCATATGCTAATCCTACAACTGAACCAGTTAAGATAACAACTTTACACATAGCTTCGATATGACCCATGGTAATGTAATTTTCCCAGTTCATAATCTTACGAGTAAGAATGAGAAGAGTTAAAACCATCGCAAAACCAGAAAAGATCGCTCCGGCAACAAAATATGGAGGAAAGATTGTAGTATGCCAACCAGGTATAACTGAAGTTGCAAAGTCCATAGATACAATTGTATGTACAGATAAAACTAGTGGAGTTGCAAGACCGGCTAAGATTAAACATAAAACTTCAAAGTGATGCCAAGTTCTGTTTGAACCATCCCAACCAAATGATAAAGCCCCATATACATATTTTCTAAACTTGGACTTCGTTCTATCTCTTATTGTTGCTAAGTCAGGAAGTAATCCCATGTACCAAAACACTAAAGAAACAGTTAAGTATGTTGAAATCGCAACAACATCCCATAATAATGGAGATCTAAAATTTACCCATAATGGACCTCTCGTATTTGGATAAGGGAAAACCCAATATAACAGCCAAGGTCTACCAGCGTGTATCAGTGGATATAAACCAGCACAGGCTACAGCAAAAATAGTCATTGCCTCAGCAGCTCTGTTAATAGCAGTTCTCCATCTTTGTCTAAAGATTAGAAGTACCGCAGAGATTAATGTTCCCGCGTGACCAATACCAACCCAAAATACGAAGTTAGTAATATCCCAAGACCAACCTACAGTTTTGTTCAATCCCCAAGTACCGATACCTGTAGTTACTTGGTAACCGATAATTAAAAATCCAATAGTCATAATAAGGGCAGATATAGAAAAACCTACTAACCACCCTTTACTTGGTTTGCGCTCTAAACTATCTAAAATATCCTCAGACATTTGCTGATAAGATCTTTCATTAGTTATAAGCGGCTGTCTTAATTTTGAAATATGTGCATCTGACATTTATGGCCCCTATTTATTTCTTACTTTAGTTAAATAACTTACTCTTGGTCTAACATTCAGTTCCTCAAGAACAGTATAGTTTCTCTCGCTCTCTAAGAACTTAGAAATTTTACTCTTCGGATCATTCATATCACCAAAAACAATACCATCACCTGGACAAGACTGCTGACAAGCAACTTTGATGTCACCATCTTTAAGTTCTCTTCTCTCTCTTTTCGCAGTAAGTTTTCCTTCTTGAATTCTTTGAATACAGAAAGAACACTTCTCCATAACACCTCTACTTCTTTGAGAAATATCAGGGTTAAGAGCTAACTTGGCCATAGAGTCACCTCTATCGTAGTTAAACCAGTTGAATCTTCTTACTTTATAAGGACAGTTGTTTGCACAATATCTTGTACCAACACATCTGTTATAAATTTGTTGATTGATACCATCACTTGAGTGAACAGTTGCAAGAACCGGACAAACATTTTCACAAGGAGCATTTTCACAGTGCTGACATAACATCGGCATGTTCATTACTTCAGGCTCGTTCTCATCACCTTTATAGTATCTATCTAGCCTTAACCAGTGCATATCTCTTCTATTAGCAACTTCTTGTCTACCAACAACAGGAACGTTGTTTTCAGTTGAACAAGAAATAATACAAGCAGAACACCCTGTACATTGAGATAAATCAATGGCCATTGCCCACTGATGTCCATCTTTTTTGTGCTCAGGATAGATATTAACTAACTTAGCTTTTTTAAAGTTTCCTGATTTAGGATTATTTTTAAACTCAGAGTAAGTCGTCTCTCTGATGATATCTCTACCTTCCATTGAATGGTGAGTTTGAGTTTGTGCTAAACCTTTAAACTCTCCAGTCTTAGTAAGAGATACCTCTTCACCTGTAGTAAATAAATAAGCATTTCCACCTAAGTTTTTAGCTACTTTACCAGCAATTTTTCTTCCGTAACCAACAGCTACACCAAAAGTGTTTTCAGCTGTACCCGGCTGAACAATTGCAGGAATTGTTACAGAGTGAGACTTAGATTTTAAAGTAACCATGTCCCCTGACTTAATTGACTTTGCTTTTGCATACTTTGGAGAAACCATAACATAGTTATCCCAAGTAGCTTTAGTTACAGGATCTGGAAGTTCTTGTAAGAATGGGTTATTAGAAGAGTTACCGTCTCCGATAGCTGATTTAATATAAGTTTCAACCGACATTGTTGAATACTTCATTCCTAATACTTTCGCCGTATCAACCTTAACAGACTTAGCCGTTAATTCTTTTGCAAAACCATCAACAGTAACAACACCGTCGTGAAGAGTTTTATTCCAAAAGTTTAATGACCCATCTTGTTTTGCTTTAGAGTAAATCTTTTCGGCCCAATACTTTTTCATAAAGTCATGAAAAGATCCTTCGATTCCAGAGATGGCCATAATTGTTTCACTCGCCATTCTAGAACCAAATAATGGTTGTATAACTGGTTGAGTAAAAGCAAATTCATTATGACTAACTTGAACGTCTGACCAAGTTTCAAAAGTATGATTATTAGGAGCAACAAATTTACAAAGTGCTGAAGTTTCATCTTTAGCAGAAGCAAAACTCATTGTTACATCTGCTTTTTTAAGAGCTGCAACTAAAGTTGATGTTTTATTATAATCATAAGCAGGGTTAACGTTTAAAAATAACATTGCTCCAACTTTTCCAGCATCTAATCTAGATACGGCTGCTTCAAATTTAGCTAAGTCAGAGTTTCTTACGAAGTCTTTATCGAATGCAAAAATAGTTTTTCCGAATGCACCAATTTTCATGTTAATAGCGTTAACCATTAATTGAACTTCAGTGTTTTTATCATCACTCATTACGACGGCATTTCCACCAGACTTTAATAAATCAGATGCAATTTCTTTGGCCATAGTATCTTTAGACTCTTTACCATTTACATGATTGTAAATTTCAACAATCATTTTTCTTTGATCTTGAATAGATCTTGTAAATCTAACATCAGCGTTTGCACCAGTCATACTCATTAATGATTCAACTTGTACGTGCTTAGAAAGACCTCTTTTGTTCTCTGGCTTTCTTCTAGTCGTATACTGAGTACTATTAGCAACAGAGTTACCATAAGTACCTAAAAAGTCAGCTCCAAAAGATAAGATAAAGTCAGCTTCTTTTAGGTCATACTCAAAGTTTACTCTCTTACCAAAAGTTTGTTCGTTAGCATCTAAAAGAGCTTCATTAGAAGTTGGGTTATAAGTAACAACTGTTACACCTAACTTTTTAGAGAAATCGTTTATTAACTTCATTTCAGAAGGAGAAGTAATTGGAGAAGTAACTAACACAATCTCTTTCTTACTATCTTTAACTTCTCTTAACGCTGCTTTTAATTGCTTATCAAATTCATCCCACTCTACTTTCGAATCAGAAATCATTGCAGAGTTGTATCTGTAAGAATCATATAAAGAAATAATAGAAGCTTGCATCTGAGAGTCTGCAGCACCATTTGTAACGATAGATTTAGCATTACCTTCAATCTTTATTGGTCTTCCCTCTCTAGTTTTAGCTAGTAGAGGATATCCATTAAAAGAAGTTGCATACCAGTTTGCAACACCAGGGATAACTGTATCGTTTTTATGTAAGTAAGGAATGGCTTTTCTTACTGGTATTTTTACACAACCCGTTAAAGGAAGAGCTGTAACAGAGAATCCCATGATTTTTAGGAAGCTTCTTCTGTTTTTCTTTACTGAAAATGAATCAAATTCGTCATCAGCGAATTCATTGTTTAGAACTTTAGGGTCTAAAACTTTATTTTCAACATCTTGCCAATATTGATCTTTAGTTGGCTCAGTAGATTTATAAATATCTTTTTTACTCATTATGATTAACCTTTATATATAAATTAATAGTGACACTTAGAACAATCACCACCAGAAGCTCTTTTATGATCTGTAGGTGGAGAGATTTTATTCTCTCTGTGACAGTTTATACACCAACCCATAGCTAGCTTTTCTTCTTGCCAGTAAATTTCCATCTCTTCAACTGGACCGTGACATTTCTGACATTTAAATTCAGCAACATTTACGTGTTGAGCATGGTTAAAGTAAGCAAAATCTGGATAGTAGTTAACTCTTTTCCACTGAATGTTTTCACCAGAATCAACGGCCTCTTGAATTTTCTTAATTTCAGGAGAATTTGTCTTAACTTTAGAGTGACAGTTTAAACAAAGTTCAGTTGGTGGAACACCAGCGTGACGACCTTTGTCTGCACCAAAGTGACAGTACTTACAGTTAATCTCAAGATCTCCAGCATGCTTTTTGTGAGAAAAAGCTATCGGTTGATCAGGTTGGTACCCTTGGTTAAAACCAATGTGCCTAGCCTGAGTAACGACAAAACCAGTGATCGCACCTAGAACTACTAAGGCGCCAATTGCGCCTACAATTTTCTTCATACACATTCCCTTACAGTATATTTAAAATTAAATAAATTTAAAAACCTTTAATATATTAGGTATTTACATATCATATCGCAATACAATTCGACAAAATAAATCCAGTAATTCTACATTTCTGTGACAAACGCTAAGTGTCATCACCAAAGTCAAATTATAGATAGCCGATTGATCAATTTAAGCTTTTTATTGCCTTATTTTAATTTGAAATAAACTTATGATCTGCATCAAAAATCCCTGCAAAAAATAACCATTGCATAATCGATAATCGATAGCTATCTAGAGTAAATGAATACTTTAAATAATTTTCTAGGGAAGCTTAATACTGACCAATTCTTAAAAAAGTACTGGAATAAAAAACCACTTCTTATAAAAAATGCACTTCCACAATCAAAACAATTTGCAACGAAAGAAGATCTTCTTGAATTTGCAATGGACGAAGACTTTGAATCGAGAATTATCTATGAAAATAATGGTGTATATTCAGTAAAGGACGGCCCACTAAATGAAGAAGATCTAAAGGGACAATTCACTGTTGCATGTCATGCTTTAAATTTATTTAGCGACGACTTTCAAAGTCTAGAAAACTTAGTAACAAGCTTTATACCTCACTGGCAATTTGATGATGTTATGGCCACTGTTTCAACCAAAGGTGCAAGTGTTGGTGCACACACCGATCACTACGGAGTATTTATTCTTCAAGCTCAAGGATCTAGAGAGTGGTTTATTCAAGAGAATCCTAATCAGGATTTTAAAGAAGGCCTTGATATCAAAATATTAAAAGATTTCAACCCAGACTACTCGTGGATCCTTGAACCAGGAGATATGATATATGTTCCTCCTCTTTGTGGTCACCACGGAGTAACTAAAGAAGAATCTATATCTTATTCGATTGGTTTCAAAGCATTTGAAACAAAAAATATTGCTAAGGATTACCTATTTGATTTAGCAGATAATATTAATGATGACTCCTTTTACAAACATGAAGTACAATCGGGTAAGTATGAGTTAAACGATGAGTTTGTAGACTTTTTTCATAAAAAATTAAAAGAGCAGCTTAATAACAAAAGTCTTTTTAAATCATGGCTAGCATCAAATTTATCACGTCAAAGATATCCAGATTTACCAAACGAAAACCAAGAGGACTTCACTCTTAATGATTTAGAAGTTGCATATGATACAAAAATGATTACTTTTAAAAATGAGGTAAATGGTAAAAATCATGTCTATATAAATAGTGAATATATAGAGCTGGGAGATGAAGAACTTCATAAGCTTAAAGACACACTGGACTCTAAAGAAATAAGCTCAGACTTATCCGATAAAATTATTAGATTATGCTTAAAAGCAAATGCGATTATAAGAAACTAATAAAATCAACAATTTAAAGATCTATTAAAGAACACGGACCACATAAAGAAAAGACTAAAACTATCCGATAAGTATTAGGTGAATCGCTTAATCTTCTACACATTTATTATCTTGTTTTCATTAACTTCCACAGCGAATGAACTAGACCAATTTATAGAAGAAATCGTTCCAAAGACTTCTTTATCAAATGAACAACTAAAGCATTTAAGAGAAGAGCTTAGAGTTCAAAAGATAATGATTGAAGAAGTTCAATCACTAAAAATGAAAGGTGTAAGTTTAGCAAATCTAGATTCTGATACATCTATTAATAAAATCCAGAATATGCTTTTAAGATCAGCTGAAGCAAAAGAAACAACTGTAACTAAAGAAATATCTGCAGCTCTTAAAAGAGGAATGAATTTTGAAAATTTCAAAAGTTCTATGTCTAAATTTAAGAATTTTTTAAACAATGCTTTTGTAAATAAAAAGGCAATGGGGGCATCGTTAATAAGACAATACGGGATGGAAGTTGGCATTATTTATCTTGCTTCTTTACAAATAGATTTAACTCTCCCATTAGTTATGATCTCACAAGGCCATTTGGGCTATTCAGTTTTACTTGCGACACCCGTCTCAAGTGTTGTGACAGGAGGGTATGTTGCAATTAAAAATGCTGTAAAATTTAGACAGGTTGCTAAAAGTTTTAATGGCCTTGGAAAAGCCTTTAACTACTATAAAGAGTTTTTCAAAGTTAAAAAGTTCTTTAACCAAAATATTCTCTCTAAAACAGATTTGATAGATATAACAGTTAACAACAAAACATTTATCGCAACAGCCACCAAAGAAAACTTCCTTAAAAAAGCTATTAACAAATTGGGTTATAACGATCGGTTAAATTATTCAAATGTAATTAAGCTACTTGAAAAGCATAATCTGATGGAGGACTTTTTATATGCTATAAAAGCAACATCTAAACCAAATGGTGTAAAACTTCTTAGAATACTAAATAGAGTTTCCCTTACACAAGATGAAAAAATTATGAATTTAATCGCAGAAAACTTTAGTCGAGATATAAAGCATATAGATAAGCTTGTAGACTTTCCACAATTTAAGAAATGGGCTATTGATATTGCACACTCAACTTCTATCGATAGCTTCATTAGTAAACTTGCTCATATGCCAAAAAACATACCTCCAAAAGTTCTCGACAGATTTTGGCGAACGTACATAATCCCTACAAGTTCAAAGAACATTAGGCCTTATATGAGTAAAGATATTAGAAAGACATTTGGTTTGCTAATATCAAATTATGACAAAAACCTTTTTGGTGAATTTGCACAAAGTATAGATTTAGAACTAAGCCCTAATCTACATAAGAAATTTATCGATTACATGTATGAATCAATGGGAAAAATTGGACTATGCCAAGGACTATTTAAAAAGAAAGGAAGCAATGCCCCCCTTCTAATTCAGTACTAACTTTTACTTTAAAAATTTGAGCAAAAGATATTATGGTAGGCCCAAATATATCGGCTTCGATAATCCCTAGAAAAATAGTTTCTCACAGAGCTCATACCCTTATAAACGACTTCAGAATGGTAGTGAGTTTCAGTCAAGCCTCTATTCATTCTAGCATATACAAATCCAGAACATCTAATATCGTCTTTTGTATTATTGAAAATGGAAACCTGAACTCTGTTACCAAATGCATATACATTAGGCCTTACAGTTTGAGATAAAGCTAAAGATGATCCTAAAAGTGCGATAGTTAAAACTAAATTCTTCATGAAGATCTCCTTTTAATTAAATTCTAGGTAATTAAAAGGTAAAAGTAAAAGATCAATAAAAATAGTAGCTCTCAATAAGTTCTTTTGTAACATTCTTCTGACTAATTAACTCATGAATATACATTTCTCTTACAAACAACTCATCTGCTTTGATTAATCCGACCAGAAATCCTTTAAGGATAACAAGTTCATAATCTTTATAACTAGAACTTATTTCAACATTAAAATATTTAGAGACTTCATTAAGTTCATCATAATCTATCTTTTTAAACAGTAGTCCATGTTTTTTAATTGTGAAGCCATAAGGGCAGTTAATACAAGCATTTTTACAGCAGTTAGGCTTAGCGAGCAATGACTCAGCTGAAATAACAGTATCTGGTAAATATATAAAACTATCAGTTCTTATCATGTAATTTTTGATCTTTATAATTATCTTTGGCCAATAGTTGTCCACTAGAGATGCCATATTTTTCATTAATATTTAAATCCATTATAACATCTGATTGAGATTTTTCATTATTAAAAAACTTAAAAATATTTAAAATTTTATCATCAAATATTTTTCCTGCTTCATGTAGTACTTCAACTCTAAAGCTCTTAACACCTGAATGACTCCAACTTTCGACTAAACCAAGTGCACTTTGAGCTTTCGCATTAAACATAGTGTTTCTACACTCTTGATCAGCTTTTATTTCGTGCATATTTCCAAACATATCTTTTAAAGCAACTTCGTGCTTCTCGCATGGTTTTCCACAATCTCTAAAACTATTTCCTTTGGACATAAAGGCTGCAAAAACACAATGCTCCATATGAAATTCTGGCATATATTGATAAATTGTTATTTCTGCTTTAGAACTATCAATATTTTTAAGTAAAGAGTCTAGCTGATCCTTATTTAAATCATAAGAAAGACAGATTGAATCAAGACCTTTATTGATAAGGTATTTAAAAGTTAAGGAATTTGTAACATTTAAGCTAAAGTCGCCTATTAACTTAAACTGCTTTTCTCGAAAGTAATTTAAGGCACCAAGATTCCTAATTAAAATTCCATTAGGGTTAGCTCTTTCGATCAATCTGAAATTATGATACTCACTTGGCTTTAAAATTCTTGTCGTAGCAATGAAAACTAAAACTCCGTGCTCTTTTGCCAATTTTACTGACTTTACATAATCAGCACCAAATTCATAATCAAGAATCAAATAATCGAGATGAGAAAATAGACTAAGATTATTTTCTTTTAACTCAACAAAACGTTTTAATTGTTCGATATTTCTAATCAGAAGATTTACTTTTTTAGACTTATCGCTAAGTTTATTTACTTGAGTAAGATTTAATTCCTTCAACTCATCACATGTTGCTTTAGGTTTTATTCTTTGAAGGTTTAATTTTTCGACAAGCTGATTTTTTAATTTTTTAATATCTTTAAGGTTTATAAATAGATCTTTGTCTAGTTCGACTTTGATATTTTTTGCTATATACACAGTTCTACTAAGCTTTGAAACTTCATCTGATAATTTAGATTCAGTCATTCCATGTTTATTTGCTTTTTCTACTTTGGAATCGGAACTAGCTTCGACATAATATTCATCATCAGAGAATGAAATTTTAATCTTTTCACCGAGTTTAGCAGAAATTGATATATCGATAGGAATTTGCTTAAGCAAGGATTCATCTTTGATGCTTTTAGAGATTTCATTAGTGATTGTTTCATCAGAATTCAAGTATACTTTAAACCCAGACTTTACATCTAACCTATCTAAAAGTTTGATCTCATATTCGTATTCGCTTATTTGTTTTGAGAAAATAATTTTAGATCCAGACTTTGTTTGTCCATCCAAAAAAAGAAGACCATCTCCAATCTTTAAGAATTCGGATGATTTAATTATGTACTTATTCTTTAAAACTTCTTTTACTTCACCGAGATACATACCTCTATGATCCTGGTACTCTCCACCGACAAGTTCTTGATGAGCAACTCCATTTAGCCATCCAGAATAAAGACCTCTAGAGAAAGTAGAATTCATATCTTTTTTAAGCTTACCAGTTTCTCTCGTTTTTTGATCTATAACAGAGCGATAAGATCTTGCAGCAACACCGACATACTCTTTTGACTTTAATCTACCTTCAACCTTAAGTGAGTCTACACCAATATTAGATAATTCAGGAATATGATCTATTCCACATAAATCTTGTGGAGATACCAAGTATTTTTTCCCGTTTAAGTCTTTAGTCTCTCCGTCTACGATAAGATCGTATTCAAATCGACAAGACTGTGCACATTGACCTCTATTAGCGCTTCTTCCACCAAGAGACTCCGAAGTAAAGCACTGGCCAGAATATGCAACACAAAGAGCGCCATGAACAAAAACTTCAATCTCTTTGGCAGTATTATCTTTAATTGATTTTATATCGGATAAAGAGTTCTCTCGACCCAGAACAAACCTTGCAATATCGAGATCATTTAATAACTCAATCGCTTCATAGTTAGTAACACTCATCTGTGTTGATCCATGAATCTCTTGATTAGGGCTTAACATTCGCACCATTTGTACGAGTCCAATGTCTTGGATAATTAAAGCATCTGGAGAAAGTTTTATAAGATTTTTTAAAGCTTCAAAAGCTGAAACTAGCTCATCCTCAAAAATTAAAATATTGAAAGCGATATGAACTTTGACACCGTACAAATGGCAAAGATCAATCATTTCTTTTACCTCTTCTAACGAATGATCTTTTGATCGACCTCTTGCATTAAAAAAAGGAGATCCTAGATAAATAGCATCCGCCCCATTATGGATTGCAGCAAGGCACATTTCCATATTGCCAACAGGTAGTAAAAGTTCAGGTTTTTTCATAGTTTCAAATATCATTTATCTAAATCAAGAGCAATAAATCTTGTAAAAAAGTGTATTAAGTTGCTAGAATAAGGCATAAATTTTTAAAGGAATCATATCATGGCCACTAAGAAAGTTGCGAAAAAAGCAGCCAAGAAAAAAGTAGTAAAAAAAGTAGCTAAAAAAGCGACTAAGAAAACAGTTAAGAAAGTTAGTAAAAAAGCAGTAAAAAGTAAAAGTGTCGATTCGGAGCTTTATGACTCTCTTTTAAAGCTTATAACAAAAGCTTCAACTGAAATACCTGATGATGTTCAAAAAGAAATAATCAAAGGTCTTAAAAGAGAAATGAAAAATACCACAGCAAAGTATGCAATGGATATTATTACTAAGAATATAGAACTTGCAAAAAAGAAAATCCAGCCATTATGTCAGGATACGGGAACAATAATATTCTATGTGAATCACCCTGTTGGATTTAACCAAGGACACTTTACAAAGATTTGTCATAAAGCTGTAGTCCAGGCCACTAAGTTAGGTGTCCTAAGACAGAATTCAGTTAACTCATTAACTGGAAAAAATGAGGGAATGAACATTGGTCCTGGACATCCGAACATTCATTTTCATGAACACAAGAAAAAATCAATCGAAGTTAGACTTATGCTAAAAGGTGGAGGTTGTGAAAATGTTGGTGCACAATACGCACTCCCAAATACCGAACTGGGAGCTGGAAGAGATCTAGATGGTGTTAGAAAAGTTATCTTAGATGCTGTTCAAAAGGCCCAAGGAAAAGGTTGTGGACCAGGAGTTCTTGGAGTTTGTATCGGTGGAGACAGAGGTGCTGGATATACTAATTCAAAAGAGCAGTTATTTAGAATGCTTGATGACAAAAATGACATTAAAGAATTAGCGAAACTAGAAAAAGATATTGTTACTACGGCCAATAAGCTTGGTATTGGACCGATGGGTTTTGGTGGAAAGACAACCCTACTTGGTTGTAAAGTAGGAACTCTTAATAGATTACCTGCATCCTATTATGTTTCTATATCCTATATGTGTTGGGCATATAGGAGACAAGGTGTGACTTTAAGATCGGATAACAAAATATCTAAATGGCTTTACTAAGGAATAAATAAAAATGATAAAACTACAATACCCTTTTGATAAAAAAGAAATAAAAAAACTCAAAGTTGGAGATATGGTTCTTATATCTGGAAAGATGTATACAGGTAGAGATGCTGTTCACCACAGAATTCATAATGGAACGAAACCACCGGTTGACTTGAAAAATCAAATTATCTATCACTGCGGTCCAGTTATCGTTGAAGATAAAGGTAAATACACAGTGAAAGCCGCTGGACCAACAACAAGTATCCGAGAGGAGCCATACCAGTGGGAAGTAATGAGAGATTATGGAATTGTTGGAGTTATCGGTAAAGGCGGAATGGGACCTAAAACTTTAAAGGGCTGTAAAGACTATGGGTGTGTATACTTTCATGCAATTGGTGGAGCTGCACAAGTCTTAGCAGAGAAAATAGTTTCAATTGATGACGTTTATTGGAAAGACTTAGGATCACCTGAAGCTATCTGGGAAATGACAGTTGAAGACTTCCCTGTTGTTGTTACAATGGACTCTCATGGAAACTCACTACACTCAAAGGTTAATGACGATTCCAAAGCAATCCTCAATAAAGAACTTTAAACCTTGAGAAAAGTATTTGTACCTTTATTTTTCCTAACGGCCGTAAGCATAATGATCAGCTCATGTAGTACTTTATCTAAAAAAGAATGCATGAGTGTAGATTGGTTTGAGCTAGGAATTAAAGATGCTAATTCAGGAGAAAAAGAACCACTTACCTCTGAACACGAAAAAAGTTGCTCTAAACACAATTTAAAAATTAAAGTCTCTCAATACCTAAAGGGATATAAAGTTGGACTAAAAACTTATTGCACAAAAGAAACAGGTAGATCGCGAGGAGAATCAGGAGATTCAAAACATATTTTCTGTGAAGAACTAAACCCATCATTTAAAACTGCCTATGACAAAGCCTTTTTAGAATACTCTAAAGAAAAAGCTATAGAAGAGCTTAAAAAAACTCTCATTGAAGACAATGGCGGTAAAGAGTGTACTTTTTCTTCAGACTGTGAAGTAAGTAATAGTTGCTCGTTTAACAGATGTGATAAATCTGGCAAAGAATGTTCAGATGATTCAGACTGTACATATGAAACAGATTGCAGCTCAGTTTCAGACTGGACTGAATATTCTGATTATGTGAGTGTGGATGTATGTAGTGAAAACTAAGTCATGACTAAGAAGAAAACAGTATTAATTTTTCTACTTATACTTACCTTTCTTTTTTTAAGTAGACTCTTGAATAATAAAACAATAAATTCAACAAAAGATGTCAAAAACACAAAGAAAGAGGTAAAAAAAAGGAATTCACAAAAGACAAACACAAGAAACTATAAAAAGAAAATCTTTTACATCTTCTTTTCAACAAGAAAAATTTCATAAATTAAAAATTATTGATGATATTAGAATTAAAGAATGCACTACTGCTATTAGAACTCATATCACTCGATCTAAAAAAGACGGTAAAATTACAGTGTTAAATTTTAATTCTTTAGAAAAAGCTCTTACCACCAAATGTCTATTTACAATTCAATCTAATAAATACTTATATACAAATCAAAGAACTCAAAATCTTTCTATATCTGAGATTGATCAAAATTTTTCAAAAAAACCATATATGTTATATTTAGAAATATTTAGACAGTTTTTTAAGCATCCATATAAAATAAAAAACAATTTAAATAATATTATAAACTTTATAAAAATTCATATTTCCCACACACCTCCAAATGACTTTGGAGAATTTAGTGTATGGATAGAAGTACTATCCGACTATACTTCTTTTTGCAATATACAAATAATGAATGAAAGAAATGACCTTATTGATGACATGAGAAACATCAATAAAGATGCTTTTGCTGACTTCAACTTCAAAAGAAACGATATAAAGCAAATAAATATATCTTTAAGAGAAAGACGTCAAATTGTCGAAGAACTAAGATTAAAATTACAAGAATTCTTTGATAAATATGAAAACGAACTCAACCAATGCAAAGTTTAAGTTTTTTAATTAATACGACTCAAGAATAAAACAATCAGAAAAACTAAAGTTATATATGATATTACTGCAATAGCTTTAATTTGCTCAAATAAAGTCATTGATTCACTAAAAAATTTACCACGTTTACAAAAACTCTCTACAAAAATAAAATTAGAAAATAACCAATACAAAAGGATCAAGTATGAAACAAATGCTCTTTGTCTGCTTTACATTTTTATTTATTGCCTGTGAAGAAATTCCTTCCTCAAGACCAGCTGGGCAAATTTTTATTCAAGATGATTACTGTGCCTGCCAAAATGGACAAGTTGTAAATATAAATACAAGTTGTCAAAATAAGTGCTCCGAGCAAGACAAAGACGACAACAGAGTATTACTATCACTAGACGTAACTGTTGGAGAAGAACTTCAAAATTCACAATTCAAAAACCTTAAAGGATGGTGTACAGAAAACTTAACTAACCCTCATACAGGTGAAAGTCAGGAAACTGCAAACCCAGATTGTGAGCTAGTTTTTACAAATAAATATGACAATTTAGAAACAATAATACCAATTGATTCAAACCACAATATTCATGAAAATAGCATTAAAGATCTAAATATCTCAATGTTAGCAAAAAATACTCCTTACTTTTTTGAGATAAGAGAAGTTTCATCTCAAGAAGTATCTGACTATAAAGATATTTCGATACGTACTGGTCCAATTGACCCTATGGGATTAAATATTCCATTAACAGTTGAGCCAATTTCTCAATATGCATGTATAAAAATCACGGATTACGATATTAATAATCCAAACAAAAGATACTTTTATTATGATATAGAAAGTACGCCGGATACTTCTATCAGCACTACTTTTTCAGATATATTTTGTCATGACTCGACTGGAGAATTAACAAACTCTACACCTTTACTAGATAATAGGGCCGGTCACCTATTACTTTGGAGAAAAGGTGATCTTCGATTTTCAAGATATGTTGATCAAAATGGAAATTCACATTCAGACACATTATTTATCGATGAAATTATAACTAATTTATATGAAGAAATTTCAGGTTTAAATATTGGCACAACCATAAAGTTATTTAATCAGTTTAACTATTTTAGTGATCCAATCAAAGCCTCAGAAGCTAACACGACTTTATTAGGTTACATGATGAAAAACTTTCAAAGCTCTGAATCTAAAGAATGGTACTGCCCTACGAAAGAACACTACTACGCTGTAGACGCTGACCCATTAATGAAAACACTAAGAGAAGTTATCGTTTACGATACTCAACCACTGTATTATGCAAAACAACAAGATCAAGACGATAACTATATTTTTATTACGAAAAAAGATGTACAAAATGCTTGGTTTTATCTAAATGAAAACAATCAAGAAGTAGCGCCTACAGACTCTGACATTAAAGGTAAAAAGATTCAATTCTACTGGCCAATAAGTGAAGAGACTCCTCTTGTTAAAAAGTCTCATCAAGTTGTATACACTATACAAGAACCTTCTGGTGTTACAAATCCAGCAGATGTTCCTGATGATAAAAGAATTGGATGCGTTCCAAATCTCTCTAATTAACAAATATAAAATACTTGTAGCTATATGCTACAGGTATTTCAAACTAAGCAACTATCTGAATTGGAGACTTGCTCTCGAGAGTTGCTATTATCTTAATAAGTATTTCAAGAGATACGCTATTTTCTCCCATGTTTGCCAGTCTAGAAATTCTGGCTCTAGATGTTCCAGTTCTTTTGGATATTTCTTCATGAGTTAGCTCTGACTTTTTAATTTCTTTTGAGCACCTAATATAGAGCTCTGACTTTAATGACATAATATAGGCATCAACAATATTTAGCTCTAGATCTTTAGCTAAATCTCTTACGCTTTTACTTACTTTCATTTAAGATATCCTTTAACCTTTTTATAGATAGGCTTATTTCTTTTTTAGGTGTCTTTTGAGTTTTTTTCATAAATGCGTGTGGGATAATAATTACTCCTTTTAAAACAGCAACATAAATAATTCTATATTGACCATTATTATCTCCAACCCTTATTTCATAAGCATTCTTGTGAATTACTCTCATTGGCTTCGATTGAGGCTCGCCTAATAACTCACCAGACTGCAAAACCATGATCAATGCACCAACTTCTTTTCTAGTTTCTAGGCTCAATGATCTCACAAATAGTCTTGCCTGATGATTCCACTTTATGGTTTTCATATCTTCCCTTAGAAAGGCACGTGCTAATAATAGCACATACCTTTAAATAAATCTACACATAGGAATCTAAAGGAATGCAATAATTAAAAATGAGATATATTTCACAAAGGCTTGAAATTATTAGAGTTTTAGCTAAACGTATTTAAACTATGACCAATGAAAAAGTACTTTTATGACAAATCTGCTATGATTTTATTAAGTTCTTCAAAGTAAGACTCTTTGAATTTATCTTCTGATTTGAATCTAATTTTATCTTCATCAAAAGCATCTCGTGCACTTAGGCTTTTGCGTGCCCCTAAAACAGACAACTCATCTACCTCTTTAAAGTATTCAGCAGTAACTGCATAGACATCTTCTAGTTGTATAAAGTTTAAAAGATTATATATCCTTATGCATGATTCAGCCGGATCGCATTGGCCTTGAAGAGTAGCTTTTGAAATCATAACGATACTATTTTTATGCTCTTCTACTTCTTTAGTAATTCTTGCCTTTTCAGCAGCTAATCTCTTCTCTTGATCTTTTAACCTAGAATACAAAACTCCAAGATAAATACTTAAACCTAAGACGATTAAACCTAATAAAGAAAATAATAGCATTGTACTCAAGATAACTCCTAACATTTCAATAAACTCAAACTAGGATAGTAAAGAATAAGTAAAATGAAAAAGAAATAATCCATAATATAAGAAGTTGTATAAGCGCTAAATGTAACTCTATAACTATATTTTTTGATCTAGATCAAATTAACCCTTAATACCTGACCAAAAGACAACACTTAAACATCGGCAGATTTTTATTAATTGTCGATTAGAGCTTAAAAGCTTATAATTTAGCTAACTTAACGCACATTTAAAACTGTAAAAAAGGCAAAACGTGACAATGCAAAAAGACAACTCGCACCTAACTAGTTCAGATTCTGAATACATCGACAACCTTTACCAAAATTTTAAACAAGATCCTGATTCCGTAGATGAGTCGTGGAAAATGTTCTTTAAAGGATTTGAGTATAAGTTTGATGAAGGTGGATCAGTAAATAACGATCAACTAAACAAAGAATTCAATGTATTTAGACTCATCCAATCATTCAGATCAAGAGGTCACCTACTAGCTGATACAAATCCAATCAGAGATAGAAAAGATAGAATGGCAAAGCTAGACCTTGCAGATTACAACTTATCTGATGCTGATCTTAAATCTACTTTTGAATGTTCAAAGTTCATTGGATTAGATAATGCAACACTTGAAGATATTGTTACTCACCTAAAAAGAATTTACTGCTACAAAATTGGTATTGAGTATATGCACTCTAACAATACAGAAGTTAGAAGATGGGTAAAAGAAAAGTTTGAAAAAGAAGCTCATACAATTGATCTTCCTGCTGATAAGAAAAAAAGAATTCTACACAAACTTAATCAAGCACAAGTTTTTGAAGACTTCCTTCAATCTAAATACGTAGGTCAAAAAAGATTCTCTCTTGAAGGTGGAGAAAGTACAATTCCAGGTTTAGATGCTTTAATAAATAAAGGAGCTGATCTTGGTGTTAAAGAATTTGTTTTTGGTATGGCCCATAGAGGTAGACTAAATGTTTTAGCAAATACAATTGGTAAGTCATATGAGTTTATATTTAAAGAATTTGAACCAGGTGGTGACGAACAACATACTGGTGGTGGAGATGTAAAATATCACCAAGGATTTTCTTCTATACAAAAAACAGCAAATGGAAAAGACGCATATTTAAAAATAATGCATAACCCTTCTCATCTAGAGACAGTTGGTCCAGTTGCACTTGGATATGCAAGAGCTCAAGCTGACGTTAGATACAACAAGGATTTCTCGAGCGTAACACCTGTTATAATTCATGGTGATGCGGCCGTAGCTGGACAAGGGATAGTATATGAATCACTGCAAATGACAAAGCTTCCGGCTTATGAATGCGGTGGAGCTATTCACTTTGTAATAAATAATCAAATTGGATTTACAACAGACTGGCAAGATGCAAGATCATCTCACTACTGTACATCTATTGCTAGAACGATTGAAGCTCCTATACTACATGTAAATGGAGATGATCCTGAGTCTGTAGTTTATGCAATGGAATTTGCAATGGAATATAGACAAAAATTTAAGACTGATATTTTTGTAGACATGGTTTGCTACAGAAAGCATGGACACAACGAAGGTGATGAACCGAAATTCACTCAGCCTCACCTATACGGTCTAATTAAAAAGACTAAAAATCCTAGAGAGCTATATATCGACTTTCTAATAGAAAGAGGTTCTATAAATAAAGACCTAGCAAAAGAAATGCAAAAAGAATTCACGGCTTCTCTTAGTGAGAAACTTGAATCAGTTAGAGAAAAGAAAGCTCCTAAAAAAGTAAAAGGACCCCACACTGAATGGTTAGACTTAAGGTGGTCAAATCCAGTGGATTTTGAAAAGTCTCCAAAAACAGGTGTATCTAAAAAAGATTTAGAACTTATTATTAATAAGCTAGCTACAACTCCTGATAATTTTTCACCATTAAAAAAAGCGAGAAGAATCATTGAGACAAGGCTTAAAAATTTCAAAGAAGATAAACTAGACTGGGCACTAGGTGAACTTTTGGCCTATGGATCTCTTTTACTTGAAGGCAATAACGTAAGATTTACGGGTCAAGATGTGATCAGAGGAACATTCTCTCACAGACATGCAAAGCTATTTGATGAAAATACAAATCAGCCATACTGCGCTTTGATGCATTTAAAAGAAGGTCAAGGAGATTTAAAAATTTATAACTCTCACCTTTCTGAATATGCCGTATTAGCATTTGAATATGGATACTCTCAAGCAAGTCCAAAAAGTTTAAATATATGGGAAGCTCAATTTGGAGACTTCTCAAATACAGCTCAAGTTGTAGTTGACCAGTTTATCTCTTCAGGTGAAACGAAATGGGAAAGAATGAGTGGGATTACAATGCTTCTACCTCACGGATACGAAGGTCAAGGACCTGAGCATTCATCTTGTAGACCAGAAAGATACTTACAGTTATGTGCTGAAGACAATATGGCCGTAATTAACTGCTCTACACCAGCAAATCTTTTCCATGCCTTAAGAAGACAGCAGGCGTGGGAGTTTAGAAAACCACTAGTAGTATTTTCTCCAAAGTCACTTTTAAGACATCCTGAGTGTACTTCAAGTGTATCTGATTTAACAAAAGGCTCGTTTCAAGAAATAATAGATGATTCTAGTATCGATAAAAAGAAAGTTAAGAGAGTCTTAGTTTGTACAGGAAAGATGTATTACGAACTAGAAGCTTACAGACAAGAAAACAAAGTAAAAGATATTGCCATTGTTAGACTTGAACAAATATATCCTTTTGCTAAGAAACAGTTTAAAGCAATGAAAGACTCATACAAAGGTGCTGAATTTTTCTTTGTTCAAGAAGAGCCAATGAATATGGGTTACTGGGAACATTTAATAACTAGAGAATTTGAGACATTCAAGGACTTTGACTTGATTGCAAGACCGATTAGCGCAACTCCAGCCACAGGATATGCAGCAAACCACAAAAAAGAACAAGAAAGTTTAATAAAAGAAAGTTTTAAAAAATAAATAAGGAAAAGAAAATGGCAATTGAAATTAAAGTACCTCAAGCCGGTGAATCAGTAACAGAAGCGACACTTGCAGCTTGGTTAAAAGAAGATGGTGATTATATTGAGTCTGGAGACTTAATTTGTGAACTTGAAACTGACAAGGCCAACATGGAGCTACCTGCTGACGGAGAAGGAATCCTAAGAATCAAAGCCGAAGAAGGTGAAGATGTAAAAGTAGGGGCCGTAATCGCGACTTTAGAGCCTGGGGAAAAACCAAAAGTATCTCCAAAAAAAGAAGAGCCAAAAACAGAAGTTGCAACAGAGCAGCCAATATCTTCAAAAAATATAAATCATCCTTCACCAGCAGCAAACAAAATACTTTCTGAAAAAGGTATTAGTCCTTCAAGTGTTAGTGGAACAGGAAAAGATGGAAGAATAACAAAAGAAGATGCACTTAATGCAAGTGCACCTCAAAAGTCTACAAGTTCTAAGAAACAAGAATCTGCCTCACCTATCATGGTTGCAGGTTCAAGAGATATCGATAGACAAAAAATGTCTAGACTAAGAAAGACTATAGCTAGAAAGTTAACGGAAGCTAAAAACACAACGGCCATGTTAACTACATTTAATGAAGTCGACATGCAGCCGTTAATGGATATGAGAAAAAAATATCAGGATGAGTTTGTAAAAGCTCACGGTGTAAAACTTGGTTTTATGTCTCTATTCACTAAAGCATGTACAATTGCAATGAGAAAACACCCTCTTGTAAATGCGCAAATAGATGGAGAAGAATTAGTTATTCCAAAATATGTTGATATGGGAATTGCTGTTTCAAGTGACAAAGGACTAGTTGTTCCAGTTGTTAGAAACTCAGAGAACATGAGTTTAGCTCAAATTGAGTTAGAGATAAAAAGACTTGCAGGTAAAGCAAGAGATGGAAAGATAACTATCGATGAAATGACAGGTGGAACATTCACTATAACAAATGGTGGAGTATTTGGTTCAATGTTATCAACTCCAATTTTAAATATGCCACAATCAGCAATCTTAGGAATGCATAATATTGTACAAAGACCATGGGTTGTTAACGGTGAGATTAAAATAAGACCTATTATGTACATAGCTCTTTCTTATGACCATAGAGTTATTGATGGTAAAGACTCTGTTGGTTTCTTAAAGACTGTTAAAGAATTATTAGAAGACCCAGCTAAAATGATTTTAGACTTATAAAAGGTAATAAAATGAGTGAAAATAAATATGATGTTGTTGTTATTGGTTCTGGTCCAGGTGGATATGTAAGTGCAATTAGATGCGCACAACTTGGATTCAAAACTGCAATTGTAGAAAAGTACTCTACTCTAGGTGGAACTTGCTTAAACGTAGGTTGTATTCCTTCTAAGGCGTGGTTAGATTCCTCTGAGAGATACCACGAGACTCTTCACTCTCATGCTGATCATGGTATTGATGTAAAAGATGTAAAGTTAGATATTAAGAAAATGCTTAAAAGAGTACAAGGTGTTGTAGAACAGACTTGTGGTGGTGTTAAATTTTTAATGGATAAAAACAAGATAGATGTTCATCATGGACTTGGGTCTTTTATTGATAAAAATACATTAAAAGTTTCTGGTGAAAAAGAACTTGAGCTAAAAGCTGATAAGTTTATCATAGCGACTGGTTCAAAGCCTTCTGCTTTTCCAGGAATGGAAATAGATAAAAAAAGAGTCATTACTTCAACTGAGGCTTTATCTTTAACTGAAGTTCCAAAACACTTAATTGTTATTGGTGGTGGTGTAATTGGATTAGAACTTGGTTCTGTTTACAAAAGACTTGGAGCAAAAGTAAGTGTTGTTGAATATGCTGACAGTATCATTGGAATGATGGACAAAGATCTTGGAAAACAATTACAAAGAGTGTTGAAAAAAGATGGAATTGATTTTTATTTGTCTCATCAAGTAACAAGTGCAAAAGCAAGTGGAAAAAAAGCAATTGTAAAAGCAATTAACATGAAAAAGGATCAGGAAGTTACGCTAGAGGGTGATTACTGCCTTATAAGTGTTGGGCGCAGGCCGTACACAGATGGATTAGGACTAGAAAATGTAGGTATAACTCTTGATGAAAGAGGAAGAATTCCAAGCGATAAGAATCTTAAAACATCAGCTGACAATATTTATGTTATTGGAGATGTTACTGATGGAGTAATGCTTGCTCATAAAGCTGAAGAAGAAGGTGTTTTCGTTGCTGAATTACTAGCGGGTCAAAAACCTCATATTAATTACGACTTAATTCCAGGAGTTGTTTACACATGGCCAGAAGTATCAAGTGTAGGAAAGACTGAAGAAGAATTAAAAGCCGCTGGAGTGAATTATAAAAAAGGTTCATTTCCGTTTAAAGCTTTAGGTAGAGCTAGAGCAAGTAACGAGAGTGCTGGACTTATCAAAGTTCTTGTCGATGGAACCACAGATGAAATCCTAGGAGTTCATATGATTGGACCAAGATGTGCGGACTTAATAGCTGAAGCAGTACTAGCAATGGAATATAAAGCAAGTGCTGAAGATATAGCTAGAACATGTCATGCTCACCCCACTTACAGTGAAGCAATGAAAGAAGCTTGTTTGGCTGCAACTGGAGATAGAGCTCTTCATATTTAAACATAGATAACTGTCAATAGGTCATAGCTTATGGCCTATTGAAAATTAGATATTATCAATAATAAATTCTTTTAAGTTCATTAAGTTTGCATAATATGAAGTAGCATCACCTGAATCATTTTTTGTGATTCCACTAAGAACACCTATTTGATTCATATTACTATCAAATAGTGGAGATCCTGAATCTCCTGGAGCAGTCAAGGCTTCTGTATGAGATGGACTTACAATATTTCCTTTAATAAAAAGTAGCCCACCTTTAGAGAAATAGCGATTTGATCCACACAAAAGCTTTGCTGGAACATTCTGACTATAAGTATCAGGTTCATAAAGAGAGTATCCATAACCACATAATAAAACTTCTTTGGAGCTACTATTAAGTTGTGCTATTTTTACTTTGTCTATGCTCTTTCTTAAGGTCTTAGATAAAGTGATAATTGCAATATCAATTTTGGATAAATCTTTTAATATTAATTTAAAAGAGTTCTTATCCTTTATAGAAGCATCATATTGTTTTTGAAGTTCAACAAAGCCATTTGGTACAGAAATATGGTTAATTCCGTAACTTTTATTATTAATTTTAATTTTTAAAAACTTTGGTCGAGATAAGATATAATTCTTAACACAGTGGCCAGCAGTTAAAATCTTTTTTTCACTAATCGCAGTTGCAGTACAATGACCTCCAAGAGCAAAGCCAAAACGAGTAAACTGAGCTTTTAAAACAATTGAAGACAAATCTTCTCTAGAAGTCCCAGGGATAATTGCAAAAACTGAAATCGATATAATAAAAAGTAATAATTTAATCATTGTTCGCAACTTGGTATTTGTTTAATTGCATTCCTCAAAGATCTTTTAATATTTCTTAAACTTTTAGCTCGATCTAAGGATTTATATCCTCGACCTTGTCCATAAGAATAGATATCTAAACTTCCATCAGTGTAAAGTTCAAGTATAGTCTCTACATTAAAACGATTTATTTTTGGACCGACCGTGGAAGACAAATTTAATGTTAATTTGGATATAGAAATAAGTTTATATTTCTTATCTAACATTTCTTTTTCAACAAATGATAAAGCTTTTTCTCTAATCTCATCAGAAACATCGAATTTAATATCGTATTTAAGTGAGTAGTCGCAATTTGCAAATAGTAGATATGGAAATGTTAGCAATATTAATATCTTGAACATACAAAAATGATAGCATATATATACTGAAACTCTGGAATCAGTTGTAAAAACTACACTTTCAGATTACATAATTCTAGCTAGTTAGAGAAAAAGCATATGAATGGATCTATTTACGAAGGAAATAAAAAGCTCTACAAAAATGACTTTGAAAAATTAGAGCATAAAAAAGTACTAATAATTGGCACAGGAGGTGTCAGTAGTTGGGCAAGTGAATTCCTAGTTCGATCTGGTATTACAAACATTACACTTGTCGACATGGATGACATCTGTATGACAAATATCAATAGACAGGTTCAAGCAACGCACTCCACAATAGGACAATTTAAAATCGATGCATTGAAAAAGAGACTTGTCGACATAAACCCTAATTCTAAAATTGAAACAATTCATGATTTCTTCACAAAAAAAACAGCTGAAGAAATCTTAGATAAAGACTACGATTTTGTATTAGATGGATTTGATTCATCACTTAACAAGGCTCTTTTAATAGATCTTTGTAGCTTAAAGAATATACCAGCCATTGTGTGTGGTGGCGCAGGAGGAAAAAGAGATGTTTCCAGGATTGAGATTCGAAACTTCAAAAGAGTAGAAAACGACAAGCTAATTAAAAGCTTACGAAGAGATTTAAAGAAATATCATAAAGATTTCTTCGCAAGAGATTATTTTTTACCATGTGTTTTCTCGCAAGAAAAAGTTACAATTGCAGATGAATTTAAAAATAGTAGTTTAAATTGTAGAGGCTCAATTGGGTCATCAGGAATGGTGACGGCCAGCTTTGGAATACATATGGCCAACTATGTTATCGAGTATTTTTTAAATGATTCCATACATTGACATTCACTCTCATAAAGTAAAAGAAAAAGATACAAAGTATATCTTAGTTAAAGATATTGGAGATCCTTCGGATGATCATTACTTCGTAAATGGCATACACCCTTGGGACTTAACTACAAATATTTCAAAAGAAAAATTATTACGATTTAAAGGTCACCCCAACTATATAGGCCTAGGAGAAATCGGGCTAGATAAACTAAAACCAAATTTTAACAAACAACTACAAAGGTTTAAACACCAGCTAGAAATACTAAAAGAAACAGACATTAACTTCATAGTGTTACACAACATCAAATCAACTGCTGAGATATTAGAGTCTTTAAAAGATATAGCTTATAGAGGCTCACTATTACTACACGCCTTTAAAGGATCCAAAGAGCAATTTGAACAATTTAATAGAAGATATAATACATATATTTCATGTGGAGCTCAGATTCTAAGGAGCGAAAAGCTACTCAATACTCTAGATTTGATTCCAAAAGAAAAAATTTTCTTAGAAACTGACGACTCAGACCACAGTATTGTAGATATATACAATAAATACGCAGAGCACAATAACATAAAACATGATCATTTAAAGCTTCAGTTCAGCAACAACTTTACAAAACTTATGAAAGACATTAATATACATTATTAATTTTTCAATGAGGTAATACATGGGTGCAGGTAGAAAGAAAACAACTTTAAAAATGAACAGAAGAAAAGCTCAATTAAAGAAAAAAGCTAAAATTCAAAAAGCAATTGCAAAAAAATAAAAAAAGCACCTTAATTAAGGTGCTTTTTTTTATCTAAAAACTCAGGGTAACTCTCCAACATTATAAGATCACCATCATACTCAAATTCAAGTTTATGAGCATGTAGACATACCCTACTATAGTCTTTACCACCATAAGAAGTATCACCCAAAATAGGAACTCCTAAGCTCTTCATCATGACTCTTAGTTGATGAGTCTTTCCTGTTAACGGAGAAAGCGTATATACTCTATAACCTTCTTCATAAAAAGAAGATGTAAATTTGGTTATTGCTGGGTTTTCCTTAGACCTAAGAAGCTTATAAGTTCCTCTTCTAGACTTCTCCATGTCGCCAGAAATAATACCTTGTTTTTTTGAAGGTTTACCAGGAGCTAAGGCAAGGTATGTTTTATTTATTTTTTTTTGTTGGAACAAATTTCCAAGCTTAGACGCTGCCAAATTGGACTTAGCAAAGATGATCAATCCAGATGTAACTTTATCTAATCTATGCACACTATAGAGAGAGAGATCTAATGACCTCTTGGCAATTGCCATGAAACCCTCTTCATTTTCGCTATGGAATGAAACACCAAAGGGTTTTTCAAGAATAATTAGAGAAGAGTTTTCAAAGTGTATTTTCATAGGCAAAAAGAAGAAAAAAGCCCTACAAAGAGGGCTTAAAGCATTTTAAATTACAAGAGAGATTGTATTTGACCATAATAAGCATTTTCAAAAGTCTCTTTATCTTTTACCCATAAGAAGTCTGGTCTTTGTTTAGATAACCATTTTCCACCAATAATTTGACCTTTAGAGTTTAAATCTAATGTATACTTATAAGATTTAATATCCCATTTTTCATTTTCAGTTTGAAGAATAGGCTCTCTTTTTGGATCAACACCACCTGTATAATGAACCTTTGATAAAACTTTAACAGTTTTATAAGTACCTGGTGCACTACCTGATTGAGGATCAGAATAACCTAAAACTTTTGATTCAAACTTTACAGCTACGTGATTCCACACTTGTTTAAAACGATCAATATCTGCAATAAAGCCATTCTTTGTAATGCCAAGCCTGTTGGCCATAATGATATGTAAAGAAGCTGGATTAACATCATTACACCCTCTATTTCTAAAAGGAACTCTCTTACCGATAAAACATCTTCTACCAATTTGAGTTATACCTGTATTAGAAACTTTTGCATAATAATACGCAACAAGGGCCTTAACATCAGAAGAAAAGAAAGTAATTTCGATTCCATCTTTATTAGTGACTGTTTTCACTCCAGGTTCAGCGTGATGAAGTCCAGCAGGAGATACACCATGGCATATCCCCGTCCATCCACTATCACCAGGAGAAGTATTTTTTCTAACCTTCGCTACAGTTGGATAAGAATAATCCCCCATATAAATATCATATTTTTCCGCGGGAGAAAGAACATCAAGTTGAGCCTTTGTCATATTTCTAAGTTGGTAAAGACTAAGAACATCATATTTAAAATGTTCAGATCTTCTTTTTTGTTTAATTTGCCACCTTTGTGAGATTCCAGCCTTTTGTTTTGCCCAAAAGTAACCTGGCCAACCTAAACCTACAGAACTCATATCTCCTGTTAATGGAAGAGCTGTAAATTTAGATTCAAAATTAGCATTAATTCTAAATGGGTTATTTTGACTATCCCACTTATTACCCATTTCTTTTTTGTCATTTGCAAAAGCTGTAATGCTGAAAAGGCATAATGTTACGACCAACTTTTTCATTGATTCTCCTTATAATTTTATAATTCAGTTCAGGAACACTATATAAGATAATGCTGCCTGTAAAAGTGATTGAAATATTTATAGGTAATTTAAATTTATTACTAAGTCTCTTGTTCCACTACCATGAATGACTTCATTAACTTGAAGACCATCGGCATTATAACTATATGTTAGTGTTTTAAAAACTCCCGTAAATCGAAGTAAGAAGTCCTTTTGAAAATAGTAATTATAGGCTTTGTGATAAGAAGATTTAAGATAAGGGTTTCTTTTAAAAATATCAGCTAATACATTTGAACCTTTAACATGCTTTTTCTTAAATGATATTCCTGGAATAATTCCACGCCTTTGCACAACAGTAGCTTTAGTATCATAAGTAATATTTAAAACTGGAGATTCCTTTGAATAAAATAGACCCCAAAGAATATTTCTAGTGTTGTTCCAAATACAGTAGTTATGATTGCCACCAGTTAAAGTAATATTAACTTCGGGATTATTAGAGAATTCATAATCATTATATCCAGCTGGAGAGATTAACATTGGTATATTTTGTGGAATTTCCATTTTAGTTTCAAATACAGAAAAAGGAGTTGTATAAGACCCAGAAGATAAAAATGCTCCGTAGTCAATAAATGCACCCTGCCTATTTGCAGCATCAATTAATACATATGACTTCATCGTTTGAAAGTATCTTGAAACTGGTAAGCTTAATAATGAAAAGTAATCATAACGTGTATGAGGATGTACGTTTACATGTTGATTCCCCTCAAGGACTATAGGCTTAGACTTTGCCAGTTCAAGATTACATTTGATTTTATTAAGATTGTATTTAGTATAAAGTGATTGGTCTCCATTTTTGTAAGACAGACCAGAAACAAAAAAACCAGCATCTCCAAATTCCATTAATCTATAGAAATTCTTTGAAGTAAGCTCTCCTTGGTATGTTAAAGCATTATTAAAGCTAATTTCATATTTACTAACGGAATTCTCTTTATAAAGCTTAAATGTAAAATCAATCTCATCCTCCATATACTCTAAAGAGAAGTCTCTACTAATCTGTCCATCAGAGAAGCTTGTCTCATGCTTTGGACTAACTAACGCATTAACTTTAGGCTGATAGTAATAACACTTTAAGTCCTTGTTTTGAAAAGACTCACTAAAAGTATTAGATATTCTTGAATTAATATCTTGAGCAAAAGAAATGGCTGAAGTTACAGCTAGAAGAATTGATAAAGTTTTCATAACTAGCATTTAACACACATAGTTATTATTATTTAGTTAATTTTAAAATAGCTGTAAGATTTACAGAACGACCGAATTACGAATTAACAGTCCCTTACATGCCTTCAACAACCTAAAGCTATTGCTAGAATTTCGAAACATATTAAATTAACTTTATAGAGGAATTTATGAAACTTGCTATCATATTAATATCACTAACGTCTACAATTATAGCTCTAACATGTGATCTTAAAAAAAAGAGTGAGTTTGCTAGACAAATAACCTGAGAATACCTGTAACTAAAAGAGGAATTACTGGAATATTTGAACAAGACTTTTATGAAGTAATAGAAAATATTTCAGCTATTTACAGGCCTATTATTAAGGCAAATGTAGATAAATTTGTCATGCGTGTTAGCTGAGGCAGTGGCTATGTAAATACTATGACAACTAGAAGCAGAGAAAGAGTAATGGTTAGCTTACTTGGTGGACTTGGAAGACAAAATTGGGCCATAATTGAAGGACAATCTGATTATTTTGTAAACTTAGAGTCTTTTAGAAAAGTCTATATAAAGGATGAAAACGTAGCAATAATAAAACTTGGATATCGTAAAAAAAGTAAATGTTCAAAAGTTATATAAATGAAAATAAAGCAGCACTTTGTATAAGATCATGCAAATAGAAAAAAACAATAACCAAGATACAAGTGTTATTGAAGAGACAACACATCTTTACCCGAGTCCACAATGCAGATTTGGTAAATATTTTACGACCTCTCTTTTTGAAAAAGATATGAAGCATAAACCTTATTACAAAGATCAAACTCAAGGAACTTGCAATTGGAGAAATAGAGACTTAGCTCACCCAAGACCACTATGTTGGCTTAAGCAACAAAGTTATAAAGTGAGCTCTTAGGAATTTTTTTTATTTAAGAGTTAAACCAAAAGCAAGTCCTTCATCTTTATCTATATTGCCTTGTCCGCTTCGAGAAATATATGAAGTAAATAATGAAACATCAAACTTTCCAGTGTCATTTCTTATAATACTTAACTTGCTCAATATACCATCAATAGGTCTATCGTCTTTGGTACATACAATTGATTCTATATGACCACTCCTATCAACAAAAGATGTTCTGCAAATCATATTTCGCATTTCTAAAACAACTCTTTTCATAGCACTACCAGTCACGCGAGAAAAAAATTCTTCAGTGATTCTTGCATTAGTAAAATAGATCATATTTCCGTGATCACCAGGAAAAAGAATTAGTTCAGTGAATAAATCATCCACAGACCTATCGTCACGTTAAAACCTTAGTGTCGCATCTGCAAAAGCTTGAATAGAAACTAATGCTGCAATAGTAAATAAAATTTTTTTCATTATAAACCCTTATTCATCTTTATTTAAAAGATTTAGTATAAGAGAATAGTGCTCATGAAAAGAGTTATATGAAAATATACCAGACTATCTTTGAACTAAAAAAACCTTACTCAGCAAAATTTACAATTAAACGACATAGATATATGATTGCATATGTCTAAATCAATCAAATTACTACAAGCCTGGATCAACAAAACTATTATTGATTTGAACCTCTGCCCATTTGCGAAGGCATCTCTAGATGACTTATCTATAAGTGAAAGTAAGTTCTTTGATGAAAGGTCTTTAACAGAGAAAGTGTTGAGTCTGAGCGAAAAACTAAAACAAGTCACATCCTCAAATGCAATAATCTACTTTGAAGAAGATATGTCTTTTAAGGATTTATTTAAATCCTCAATTGACTACGAGGATATTCTAAATTCGATTGGATACAAAATTAAAGTAATTGCTTTTCACCCAAATTTTATATTTGAAGGATTAGACTTCGAGGATAAAGCAAATTATGTAAATCGGTCACCTATACCTCTATTTCACTTAATACCAATCAATTTAATTGAAAAAGCAAGAATAGATAATACGGGTGCAAAAAACATTAGTATTAACAATGAACTAAAAATTAAAGATCTAGATAAAAACAAACTAGATGAATATTTTTTCTATATGGATAATAAATGAAATATACATATGAATTTTTAAAAGAAATGCCAAAAACGGATCTTCATTTACATCTAGATGGATCTATTCGATTAAGTTCCCTTATCGAAATGGCAAAAGAATCAAAAATTGAACTCCCCTACTACACAGAGAAAGAATTAAAGAAACATATCTTTAAAGATAAGTATGATTCCCTATCTGATTACCTTACAGGTTTTCAATATACTTGCGATGTTCTTAGAGACATGAAAAATTTAGAAAGAGCAAGCTATGAACTAGCAATAGATAATCAAAACGAAGGAGTACACTATATTGAAGTAAGGTTTGCACCTCAGCTTCTAATGAATCCAAGTAAAAATATAGGAATGAAAGAAGTTTTAGAAAATGTTAACAATGGACTGAAACGAGCAAAAGATGAGTACAATAATAAAAAAGAGTGTGAATTAAAATTTGATTATGGAATCATATGCTGTGCAATGAGAATGTTTAATGAACACTTCTCTCCATATTATAGAGACATTTTTAAATTAATGCCTAATCAAAAAGCTGCAGATGTTATCTCAAATACAGCGAAGGAACTTACAACTGGGGCAATAAAATTAAGAGATGAATTGAAACTTCCAATTGTTGGTATAGATTTAGCCGGAGAAGAAGAAGGGTACCCTGCAGTAAATTTTAAAGACTCTTATGAACTTGCACATAGAAATTTCTTAAATAGAACCGTACACGCAGGTGAAGCATATGGTGCTGAAAGTATATTTCAAGCAATCACAGACTGTTATGCAGACAGAATAGGACATGGATACTCATTATTTGATCCAGACTTAATTGTTCATAGGAAGATCGATGATAAACAACTCTATATAGAAAATCTATCTAGCTTTATTGCAGATAAACGAATAACAATAGAAGTATGCTTAACAAGTAATTTACAAACGAATCCTGAGATAAAAAACATTAAAGATCATCCTTTTAAACAAATGCTAAAAAACAGAATGGCAACAACGATATGTACAGATAACAGGCTTGTTTCTAGAACAACAGTGACAGATGAATATAAGCTAGCCACAGATAACTTTGATATACCTATCAAAATACTAAAAGACATTGTTGCCTATGGATTTAAAAAAAGTTTTCACTTTGGAAGCTATGTTGAAAAACGTCAATATGCAAAAGATGCAATGAACTACTTCGATAAAATTGCAAAAAAACATAATATAAAACTGTAAGGCCACTATACAACAGTATAGTGACCCACAATTGAGAGAGGCTAAAGAATGGAACACTCCAAAATATAATTTTGAAGGTCAATTCTCTCGCTTGATTGATAATCTACAGATTCACTTCGATCACCAAAAATTAAACTTAAATCAAATCTTAATACACCATTGGAGGAACTAAAAGTATGGCCTTTTAAAGTTGAAAGAACTTCGTATCCATTGCCACCTTTGTGTCTTAATAACTCAAGGTTTCCGACAAACCTTGTAAATCCACTAATAGTGTCATCGATTGCTATATAGTTAAATTGAAGCTTATTGCCTGAATCTAGAGTGAGCTCCGAAACAGAGTTTCCTGAATCCAGACTTATATCTTCAAAGATTAATGAAATACTCTTATCAATACTTTTGTTTTGTACAAAAGCTGAGTTTTTCAATTCACACTTAAAAGCAAACGAATTAAACGTTAAAAGAATTAAAAATAAAAACTTTTTCATGCATGCAATATGAACTATTCTTTATAAAAGGTATTTTAGAAATGTAATATTTACATCTAATAAAAATATATTTGACCTATTTTTTTAATAATTGAAACACAGTGTTTTAGGAGATAAAAATGAAAGTATTTATAACAGGAATCAGCAGTGGAATAGGCAAAGCACTTGCATTAAGTTTTGCAGAACAAGGTCATGATGTCTTTGGTACAAGTAGGTCATCACTTGACTACAAGCACAGCAATATAACCCACATGAAACATGATCTAAATACTACAAGCAAAGAAACATTAACAATATTAAATGATGTCACTAAAATTGATTACGCTATTTTAAACGCTGGAATACTTGGAAAAATCGCTACACTTAAAGAGACTTCTCTCCCAGAGCTTCAAGAGATAATGAATACGAATCTTTGGGCACAAAAAAAAATAATCGACAATTTACTTACAAACCATGAAGTTTCTAAAGTTTACGCAATTTCATCTGGAGCAGCAATAAGAGGTTCAAAAGGATGGGGTGGATATGCTATGAGCAAGTCTGCCTTTAAAATGTTAATTGAAATCTATTCCTCAGAAGAACCAAAGACTCAATTTCTAAGTATTGCTCCAGGACTTGTTAACACTCAAATGCAAGACCACATATGTGACGAGGTCTGCAAAGACAACTTTCCTAACATGCAACGACTTAAAGATGCAAGAGATAATGGCTCAATGCTAACTCCAGATCAACTTGCAAATAAATTCAACGATATTTTAGAAGAGCTTAATAAAGTTGAGAGTGGAAGTTTTTTAGATTTAAGAAACTTTTAAGAAATTAATTGAATAATAACATATGGCTGAACGATTAAAAAGTTCGCCATTTTTTCAAATTCATTTTTATTAAAATTACTGGCCATTTCTTCAGATACAATTTGTAAATTTTTAGAGTCTAGCCAAATTTTTACAACTTCAGAATAATCCCGTGAAAAAGCATTTGCAACCTCTTCAAGCTTAAGATCACTAGAGATAACAAACAGAGCTCCTCTTTTGTAGTGATCTTTAAGCGCAGCCCAATCAGCCTGCTCTATTTCATTTTTAAACTCTTCAATTGATTTCACTTCACTCATAATTAAAAATCAGAAACACTTCTTACATGATGTGGAAAATCAATAAATGGATTTCTATTACCTTGTATTTTAGCTATTTTGTTATTGCGCTCTCTTTCTGAGTTATCTACCGGATCTAAAAGGTGCCATCGTCTTAAAGTTTTTTCTTCGAACTCAGGGATATCAATGTCATATCTTATAGAAAAATAAAATAATGCTCTAGCAACATTTCCTTTATGTACCTTTGGTGGATCAAATACTAAAACATGCTCTTGAGCATGATAACCAATTTTAGAGGATGAGCAGCCCTTATTTATACTATCGCCTTGTACATTACCAAAGCTATGATTACCTCTTGTACTATTAGCATCGGAGTTTGTTGGATATAAGTGGTGTAGATCAGCTTTTTGTAAGCGACTTGATGTTTTTCTACTAAATCTACTTTGGGGCCATGTGTGTTCTACATTTATAACTCTATGGCTTGGCATTTTATGAGGACCAATATTACGTCTTACTTTTTCATTGCAATAGACATCTTTTATATAATAGCCATTTACGTCTTGAGATAAATCCAAAATTTGCATAATAAATTCTCTAGATTGAGAGTAGCTAGTTAAAGCTCTATGATTATTCATAACAAGTCTTTTCATCTCTTTACGCTGAAGGTCCCATTTCAATGCAAAAGAACTTGTGGAAATAAGTAGAGTTAAAATAAGAGAATAAGCATTATTAATAGTAAACATTAGATATCCTTATGATTTTTTTGAAAAATCTACACGCTTACGATCATTTAGGCAATTACTTTTTAGTTTTATTTATACTCTTTTTGATACTACTCTGATATTGCTTTAAAACTTCAGGATCTATATCGCTAAGTTCAACTTTTCTTGCCGAGCCCACGCTATTTTTAAACTCTTCACACTGATGTTTCACACCGTCAACCTCGACAGGAACTTTCTTTCTTCCTTCTTGCATCCACACAATATCGGTATTACAAAACTTACACTTGGCCATAGGTGCCTCCAAAAATATTATCACTCTAAACAGTAATATTTCCTTCAACTTAGAATAAAATATAGAAATACTCAAACTTTTTCTTACACCTATTTTCAGATTATATTTTTTATATATAAAATGAGAAAAATAACTATATATAAGAAGTATTTAGTTCATAGAGACAAAGGAATGTATTATGAAAAAATCTATTTTAGTAGTAGCACTTACTACTTTATTTTCAATGGCAGCACTAAGCTGTGACGTTGACGGAAAAACTGGTTTTGCACCAGAAAACAACTTAAATATCCCAGCTGACACAAAGACAATGAATGGAATTACTGAAATTGACTTCAATGAAGTTATTGATGAGGTAATGGAAGTATACACTCCAATAATCGAAGCTATGGGCGATAAAGTAGAAATGAACAGACTTTGGGACAACGGAACAGTAAATGCAAGTGCTCAAAGAAGAGGTAAAAGTGTAATAATCAACATGTATGGTGGTTTAGCGAGGCATGAATTAGTTACAAGAGACGGCTTTGCAATTGTTTTATGTCACGAGTTGGGACACCACTTAGGGGGAGCACCAAAAATTAAAAGATTTTTTAAAACATCATGGGCTTCCAATGAAGGTCAGTCTGACTATTTTGCAAACTTAAAATGTTTTAGAAAAGTTTATGGACAAGATGACAACGAATCGTTTATCAAAAACTTAGATGTTCACCCAATAATTACAAGAAAATGTAATGAAGTTTACAAGACATCAACTGAATCGTCTCTATGTATTAGATCAATACTAGCAGCTCAAAGCACTGCGAACTTATTAGCGAAATTAAGCAGACTTGACCTTCCAGTTATTGATAGTCCGGATACGTCAGAAGTATCTAAAACTAACAATGCGCACCCTAAGGCACAATGTAGACTTGATACATACTTTGCTGCAGCTTTATGTGACAGACCTCTATCTGAAAAGTTAGACGACAAAGATGCAAATGTTGGAACATGTAACCGTAAAAATAATGATACAGAAGGACTAAGGTCTAGATGTTGGTTCCAGCCAAAAAAGAGTGGATGGTGGTTTTAATTTTTAAATTATTTTATTTAAAAAAAGGCAGATTAAAATCTGCCTTTTTTTTTAATTTTTACCATTAACAAGTATATCTCTCAAAATTCTATAAGAAATTGAATAACATCCTTGAATTAAAAAACCTCCAGTTGGAGCTTCCCAATCTAACATTTCACCACTGATATAAATATTCGGATACTTTAGAAGTCGAAAACTTGTTGAAACTTCACTAAACTTGACTCCACCAGCAGTTGATATGGCCTTATCCATCTCAGTATTCATAGATAAACTAATTTCAAAACTCTTAATTTTTTGTCCTAAAGTAATAACATTGAAATACTCATCTTTTGAAAGTGTAGACTTTATTAAATTCATTATATCTTTATCAAGATTTAACATTTTCTTAATGTGCTTAGACCAGGAGTCCTTAGACCTTCTTTTCATTAGTTTTTCTATTAATTGATCTAAACTCATAGAGGGCTTAAAATCAATTGATATCGTTATTGCTGTTTCATTCGATAAAGCAGTCCTTAACAATGAGCTAAAATGATAGATAACACCACCTTCGATGCCGTTGTTAAAAAGTAGAGCTTCTCCCTTCAAAGTTTTTTCACCAAAAGATAAAGCTATATTTTTTAAAGGTAATCTCATATTTATATTTATATTGGTTTTAAAGCCACAATTACTAGGCAAAAACTCTCTATGTCTAATTAATTTGTCGTCAAAAATCTTTAACCACTCACCAGAACTACCTGTTTTTGACCAAGAGCCTCCACCCAACGCAAAAATAGAGTAATCAAATGTGTATTTAGAATTATCTTTAAAGAAAAGAAATTCATTATCAAAGTCAATCAATTCCTTACCGGTATGAATAAAACAAAAATTAGAGCTTAATAAAAAATCTTTAATTTTTTTTAAAATTTTAGCAGCTTTAAACTCTTTAGGAAAAACTTTATGACTAGAACCTTCGAAGGTTTCAAACCCTAACTCCTCTAACCATTTAATTGTATCTGCAGGATTGTAATCAGCTATCAATCTCTTAAATAAATGAGCATTCTCAAAATACATATTATGAAAATCACTCATCGGATAGCTTGAAGTGATATTGAGACCACTCTTTCCTGCAATTAAGAACTTTTTTGCAATTGATGTTTCTTTTTCAAATAAATTAACAGTCACACCAGACTTAACTAAATGATAAGCACAAAAAATTCCACTCACACCTGCACCAACTATTGAAACATTCATTACAACTCCATATAAAGTTGAAGTAATATCCTATTTATTACTATAAGTAATCAAATAGAAAGTGTTTACACTTTTATAAAATGGTGTGAATATGACTTTAGCAAAGGATCAATATGTTTAAATATCTAGCAACACTCTTTATCATTATACCAGCATTAGAGATCTATATACTCTTTAAATTTGGATCTATATTTGGTCCTTTCAATACTTTCTTAATTATTATTACAACAGGAATTCTAGGTGCAGCTTTAGCAAAAAAAGAAGGTTTGGCCGTGATAAATAGTATTCAAGGAGATATAAGTAATAACAAACTCCCTGCAAATGAGCTCATTAGTGCATTGCTAGTATTTGGAGGTGGTCTATTATTATTAACACCAGGCTTTGTAACTGATTTATTAGGGCTATCTATGATTTTTCCAATCACAAGATTATTCTATATTGCCCTCTTTAAAGATCTATTTAAAAAGAGGGTGTTAAGTGGAAACATACATGTTTTTAGCTCTACAGGTGCATCCCCTCAGGAATCGAATAACCATAAAGAGAAACTAGACAATATCCTAGAAGCAGACTTTAAAAGGAAAGAATAAAAGTAGTTATTCTTTTGTTAAAAGTTCAATTAGTTCGTTTAAATTCTCTAAAACCAAATAAATATCTCTTTCATATAAAGCAATTTTAGCTTCTTTAGCTAGAACTAACACTTTATCTAAAGCTTGATCATTTGGCCCATATGCTCTTCCAGAGGCTAATAAACAATCAATCTTTTGAGTATCAAATGAGTTTTGATTACATAACTCAAGATTCGTTTCAGAGTAAACCTTTCTTTTAACGGCCTTTAAACAATCTAATTTATTACTATCAAAAGTTAGCTCAGAACAAAACATCGATGCTTCTTCTTGAAAATAGTCTGACAAAACTAAAGATATACAATCATTTTTAGAACTACTAAAAGTAAATTTTGTACAGACCTTTAAAGGGTCATTAGCAAATGATGAAACTGAAACTGAAAATAAAAAAACAATAGTAAAGTAAAAGGTTTTCATTTTAATCTCCAAAAAGTAATATTTTCGCTCTTGTACCTGAGTTGGTAACTATTTGTAAAATCATGTAAATAGTAATGTCTTTTCAGATACTTAAATATGATTGTTTTTATTTATTGTGCTATAGAAAAGAATAATTAGATTTATTTCTATGTATAGGCGATAAATGGTAAGTACAAAACAACAAACTTAACAAGGAGAAATGTATGAGTTTAAAAGACATGACAGGAACGAAAATTCCAAGTGTAACATTTAATACAAGAGTAGGATCTGAGTGGGTATTAAAAACAACAGATGACTTCTTTAAAGGAAAAAAAGTTGCTCTATTCTCTTTACCAGGAGCCTTTACACCAACATGTTCATCAACACACCTTCCACGATATAATGAACTTTATGAAACGTTCAAAAAAGAAGGTTTTGATGATGTGATTTGTTTATCTGTAAATGATTCATTTGTTATGAATGCTTGGCAAGAATCTCTAGGGGCTGACAAGGTTACAATGCTTCCTGATGGAAATGGAGAATTAACTGAAAAATTAGGATTTTTAGTTGAAAAAAATGATTTAACATTTGGAAAAAGATCATGGAGATACTCTATGATTGTTAATGATGGATTAATCGAAAAAATGTTTATTGAAGAAGAGAAACCAGGAGATCCATTTGGAGTTTCTGATGCAGATACAATGTTAAAAGCTGTTAATAGCAACATTGAAATTCCTAAGTCATATACTGTCTTTACAAGAGTTGGATGTCCTTTTTGCGTAGAAGCGAAAGAATTACTAAAAAGTAAAGGAATTGAATTTGAAGAGTTAGTTTTAAACAAAGACTACACAATAAAATCTTTAAAAGCAGTGAGTGGTTCTACAACAGTACCTCAAATATTTGCAGATGGAGAAAGAATTGGTGGAGCAGACAAACTAAAAACACTTTTAAGATAAATAAACATAAGGATATGCAGTCATGAGAAAAGTAGATGTAGCAATAATTGGAGCAGGAACGGCAGGACTTGCCGCTAGAAAACAAATTGAAAAAGAGACAAGTAACTACGTCATTATAGATGATGGTCCACTAGGAACTACATGTGCAAGAGTTGGCTGCATGCCTTCCAAAGTTTTAATTCAAACAGCAAATGATTTCCATAGAAGAAGTAAGTTTGAACAAGTTGGAATAAATGGTGCCGAGAGTTTGAGTATTGATAAAGATAAAGCTATGAGACACGTTAGATCTTTAAGAGATAGATTCGTTAAAGGTGTTCTTTCGTCAGTTGGTGACTACGAAGACAAATTGATTAGAAAAAGAGCACGTTTTATTGATAGAAATACTTTGGATCTAGGTGATGAAAAGATTTATGCAGAAAAGATTGTTATTGCAACTGGATCCTCTCCAATTGTACCAGGACCTTGGAAGAACTTTAGTTCTCACCTAATTGATACAAATAAATTTTTTGAGCAAGAGGTTTTACCAAATAAAGTTGCCGTTATTGGTCTTGGAGTTATTGGTATTGAATTAGGACAAGCTTTGAATCGCTTAGGTGTTGATGTTACTGGGATTGGTCTTGGTAAAGATATCGGTGGTTTATCTGATCCAGAGATACAAGACTATGTTGTTGAAAAATTTTCTAAAGAATTTCCTATATACACTAATGGAGCAAATCTAATAGAAATAACAAAAAATGGTAAACTCAGAATTGAAACGGACGGTAAACATATAGATGTAGATCAAGCAGTAATTGCTGTCGGAAGAGCACCAAACATTAAGGGACTTGGGCTTGAAAATCTAGATATTCCTTTATCAGAGAGAGGTATGCCAACTTTCTCCAATACCAATTTTAAATTAGAACATGCTAAGAATATTTTCTTTATCGGAGATGTAAATGCCGATAGGCCTATTCTTCATGAAGCAGCAGATGAAGGAACAATTGCTGGATTTAACGCTGTTAATGATGAGCAGTGTTTTAAAAGAAGAACTTCAATTGGAATTACTTTTTGTGACCCAAATATTGCGACAGTTGGCTTAAGATATAAAGAAATTATAGACCAAAACATTGAACACGTAATTGGAAAAGTAAGCTTTGAAGGTCAAGGTCGCTCTATAGTAAAACTAAAAGAACAAGGAATTCTTAAGATCTATGCTGACGAAACAACACATAAGGTACTGGGTGCAGAGTTACAAGCTCCAGATGGTGAACACTTGGCCCACCTAATATCATGGGGAATAACAATGGGTCTAACAGTAAAAGAGATGCTTCAAATGCCTTTCTATCACCCTGTTATTGAAGAAGGACTAAGAACGGCACTTAGAGCAGCTCAAGTCCAGTTAAGTGACAATGCTCTTGAAGTAATGAGATGTTCTGAGCACCCAATGAGATAAATAGTAAATCCAAGAAGTTCTTAGTAACTTCTTGGCACTTTATTTTCTCAATGCGTATATTTTTTTTCATTTTTTATTCCTTGTGATAGATTATTAATAAATCTTAGCTAAAAATTAGGAATGTCAGTATATGATAAAATATTTATGTCACCTTACAGCTCAAATGGAAGGTTGGAATACGATTAACAAAATCCCCAAAGATATCAAGCAAGCTGTTATTACTGGATACCCTCATACTTCAAACTGGGATTTTAAGACAGCAATGTACTTTATTCATAATCAAAAGATTAAAGCTAGGTTTGCTATAAAGCAAGAGTGGATTAGATTTCCACTAAAAACAATTCTTTTGAGTATGGGCGCAATCGGTATAGACAGAGAATCAAACAGCAAGCTAAGCACAACTGAAATTCTTGCAAACTTATTTACCCAACAAGATGAACTCTTGTTAATGATATCACCAGAAGGCACAAGATCTTTAAAGAAGGAGTGGAAAACTGGATTTTACTATATTGCAAAAAAAGCAAATGTTCCCATTATACTTTTAAAAGCAGATTATGAAAAAAAACTTATCACTGTTGGAGAAAAAATCATATATCCCAAGGATTATGAAACTGACATGATTGAGATAACACGATATTACAAAGATGTTCCTGGAAAGAACCCAGCAAAATCCTCAATTGATTTAAGATTTGATAAGTGATCTAACCGTAGCAGAAATAGATTTAGATGTATCAGGATTAGAAAACGTAGCAATAACTTGTCTTCCAATCACATTTAAACCAATATAACTCAATTGAACTCTAAGTAGCATCATAGCATGTTGTCCACCACCACCTGAGAATGTTGCTATCGCTGCGGTCTTATCATTAAAAGTAACTCTCCAATCTTTACCACCAGCTCTACTAACCCATGCAATAAAGTTATTTAAAGTTGGTGCAATACCACCATTATACTCAGGGGTAATAAAAATAAGTTTTTGAGTTGAGTTAAGAGCTTCAATAACAGAAGTTAATGAAGAAGGAATTCCAAATTCCTCTTCACTTTTAGATGAGTATAAAGGAAGACTTAAATCAACCAGATCCAAAACGTCAGCATTAACACCTTGATTGACAAGCTCCTCTTTAAATTTATTTGCTAATTTAAGGTTATTATTATTACTAGCAGTAATGACCAATACCTTACCCATCTATCTATTCCTTTAATGAGATTTGAACTTGTTTAAACCTTCCATCACCTATAGATGAACTCAAAAACCTGGAGTCATCATTAATTGCTTGATGAACAATTCTTCTATCAGCAGGGTTCAAAGATTTTAATAGAATAGCTTCTTTTTTTTCTAAAACTTGCGCTTTAGTTTTTTCAACAAGAGAAATTAACTGATCATTAGATTTTTTAACTCTATCTTCTCTATCCAGCCTAATATTAATTTTCATCTCTCTAGGCATATAAATTTTTTGCTTTAGCTGAGTAGAAATTAATTGCTCAACAGCTCTTTTTAATTCAAACTTATTTTTTGAAAATAAGTCAATATCTTTACCAGAAATGTTTACTCTAACCTCAGGGTCTTTATATGAAACTCTAACAAAAACTTTCAGTTTCATTTGCTTAAACAAACCAATTAAAAACGGAAGAAGCATTCTTTTAAAAATAGGTGTTACGCTGAATTCATATTTAATTTTTTGAGGACCAAAGAAAATAAACTTTTTAGACCCTTTACTAATAATTTCAGTTTTCAGTAATTCTGCATCCATAAGCTTGAAAAAACGTATAGCTTTTTCGGTAGCATCTTTAAGACACGTGCTTTCAACTTCAAACTTTTTAAGTTTAATTTCAATTGGTTCAACAGGCTTTTCATTTCTTTTATTCTTAGGCCTATCTTTAAAGTCTTTCTTGTTCATATCACTCTTCTTTGTTCTAGGTGTTCTTTCTTTTTCTTTTAATGTTTTTGGGTCAATCCAAGGCTTTGCAACTTCAAGTTTCGCAAAGTCTTCATCTTGAATATCAGATTTTGGAATCTTTGTTTCAATATACTCCATAATATCGTCAAGATTCTCACAGTCTTTATAGCCACAAAAACTTACAGCTAATCCAGATTTACCAGCTCTTCCAGTTCTACCAATTCTATGAACATAGTTAGCGGCCTCTTGTGGTAAATCATAGTTAACAACAAGATTAATGCCATCAATATCTAAACCTCTTGCTGCAACATCAGTACATACTAAAATTCTATTAACTTTAGATCTAAAGTTGTCCATTAGTTTTGTTCGTTTGTTTTGGGCCATCTTTCCAGAGATAGCTTCAGCTTTAAAGTCCATTTTCTTGAGCCAAATAGCAACTAAATGAGTCATATATTGAGTATTACAAAAAACAATTGTAGCTGCATCAGGATGCTTTCTAAGTAGACTTACTAGATATGGCATTTTCTCTTCTTCAGAGATCATAGCAACTTCATGATTAATATTATCGACTAGTAAGTCATCAGTATTAAGCTTAACTTCAACCGGATGACTATGAAATTTATAAGCTGTTTTTAAAACCTCCATATTAGAAGTTGCTGATACCATTATGAGTTGTCTGTCTTTTTGTACATTCTTTAAGATAAACTCTATATCCTTTTGGAACCCCATTTCAAAAAGTCTATCGGCTTCATCAAATATAACAGCTTCACATTCTGAGACATTGATAATTTTTTGTTTGATAAAATCACAAATCCTACCAGGAGATGCAATAATAATGTTTGGCTTCTTCTCTAGTTGCTTTTGTTGACCTTCAAACTGTTCTCCACCAATTAGACAGGCAGTGTGAATATCAAGAGAGTTACCAAAGGTATTGAAGACTTTTTGTGTTTGTTGAGCTAGCTCTCTAGTTGGGCTTAAGACAATATATAGGCCTTTTTTCTCATTTCTAATGATTTTTTCAAGAACTGGTATTGCGAAAGATCCAGTCTTTCCACTCCCCGTCTCTGCTTGTGCGAAAATATCTTTATCATCTAAGATTACAGGAATAGTTTCAGATTGAACTTCAGTTGGATTATTGAAGCCCTCACTTTTTAAGCTTTCGATTAGCTCTGGGCTTATCTTAAGCTCCTCAAATGTTACAATTGTTGTAATAATATAGTCCTTGATATGATTTATAAGGATCTATAATGCCAGACTTAGTATAAAATAACAAAATTAACGCTTAGCATTTTAAGCCTAAATGACGCTTTTCTTTGAAACTTTCTTTGCGGCTTTTTTTGTAGCTTTCTTAGTCGCAACTTTCTTAGTGGTTTTCTTTGAAACTTTTTTCGTTACTTTTTTTGTCGCTTTTTTAGCAATCTTTTTTGCAAGCTTTTTAGTTGTTTTTTTAGCTACTTTTTTAGTTGCTTTTTTCTTAGTAACTTTTTTCTTAGTCGTATTTCCATCTGCGTCATTAAAATCAGATTCAAGTTGTTCTAAGTTTCCATTTACTTCAGCTTTTTCATCTTCTTTCTTTTCATTTTTAGTCTGTATAGTTTTTGAAATCTCTGTATTTATATCCTTTGAATCCTGAGAGCTAGCTTTTGGCTCATTATGCTCAGATTGACTTAATGCTCTCTCCTCTCTTAGACGTCTATTCCTTTCTTTATCTCTAAGACTTTGCTCTAGTCTCTGCTCATCTGTTTGAATAATGTTATTAGAACTAGATTCTTTAATCGTCTTAGAAGTTGGTTCCTTAGAAGACTTAGAATTCGTACTTTGTCTCTTTCTATTTCTTGAAAGACTAAACCAGTGTTCTTTAGTGATTTCATGAAATTGATCAGCAACATCTAAAAGATATTTAGAAGTTGTACTTTTTACAGCTGCTATTTCCACTCTTACACCCATAGCTTGTAAGTGAACAACTAACTCAACAAAATCTGAATCTCCAGACATAATTATAATCGTATCTACTTTTGATGCCAGTTGAGTCGCTTTAATAGTAAGAGGTATATCTGCACTTTTATGACATGGAACAACAGATCCATGATATATCTTTTTAAATCTATCATGTAGTTTTTCAGATATACGCTTGCCTTCTCTGAAATATACCATTCTGTTTAATTGTCTATCTTTTAGGAGCTCTGGTACAAGCTCATCTATATTCAACATTGAAGTAGTATCATTGCTTTCGCCATGGATACTCCTCTCTATGTTATTACCATCTATTAGTATGGCCACATTTTGGCTGATATTTACTTTATATTCTATTGTCATAAGAAGAATACTATCTGATCACTATCTCTAAGTACAGGTAATTAAAATGTACCAACAAGAGACTCTAAAAAGACTGATTTATCTAGAGTTTCGTAATTATCCAAATAGCTAAAACGTAAACCAAGACCAAGTTCAAATGAATTAAATCTAAGAGGCGACACATCAAAACTTAACTCTAAGCCATATGCTCTATGAATCAAATCCTTATCAGCGACAGTGTAATCGTAAAATAAGTTTCCTCTTATTCTCTTTAAATATAAAATATGAAAAATATTAAAGTCAGGATAAAAAAGAGCTGTTGAATAATTCAAACTGGCAGTATCAATACGAGTTGAGGTTAAAGATTCATACCCTCTTGCAAAGAAAGCTTTATCAGTAAAGTTAAAGTCACCAACAGACTTTTCTTGATGGTCATATTTAAATATAAAACTTGCAGTCTTAGAAAAACCAGGCAGGCCAATATTTGTTCCAATATATTTTAAAAATGCATGGTTTGTATCACCAGACTTAGTAATTGATTCAGCAAACTCAGTGCTTAAGGTAAAAAGATATTCCGGAAACAATCTTGTATATGGCCTAAAGGTATTAAACTTAAAATTAAGAGCATGATTTGATCCCAAGATTTCTCCATTCGAGAAATCATCAACATAAGTTTTATTTTTGATTTTATTATAAACCGCAGAACTAGTTAGATCAAAAGAGTAATTTTTCGCGTTTTTTACTATTGAATAAGGTATTGTAACTCCAGCCTTTAAAGTATTTTGATCCCATTTTACTTCATCGTATTGTTCTCTTTCTCTCTTATCTATAACGATAACACTTCTTTTTCCAACAGTGGTCGTAGCAAAAAATATTGGCCAGTATTTTTGATATGCAGCACTAGCAAAATATGAAGTCGCGCCCTCCACAAAATTATTAATAAATCCAGTAGAGAGGTTGAGTTCGTTCAAGTTATCACTCATAGTAATTGTTGCTGTTCCATTGTAGCCACCTAGTAAAGATGTAAGATAACTCCATGAGTGTAATCTAAAGTTCTTTTTATCAAATTCATTTTCTACATAATTTTGAGTTGAAACTTCAGATAAGACAACATTCTTTGACTTCTTTTTTAACCTTGAGATTCCATGTATTCTTTTTCTGTGTGACTTAACCTCTTTTAAATCAATAGCTTTTACCCGAAAACCATCTCTTTTAAAACTGGAATAAAATAATTTGCCATCAATTAGATTAGGATACCTTGCAGCAATAGGAGCATCTGTATAAGCTTCAAAGCGTCCTTGACTTAAAACTTTATAAATTTGATCAATTCCTGAATAATCACTTGAAAAGAAAATATCATTAGCGCTAGATCTCACATCATTAATAACCTCAGCATCAAGAGACAATAATTCATCGATCTTTTCAGTGGTAAGATTTATTAAACGTAAAAATTGCATATTTCTGCTGTCAATTCCAGTAACAAGGATATTTTTTTCATCCCTCCACTCAATATGTCTTACAGTTTCCATATCATCTAACTTTATTGATGCGAGTATATCTCCATTTATAGATAAAACCTTTAAATACTGAGACATTTTTTTATCAAAATAAAGTGTAGCAATTTGTGATTGGTCATGGCCTAATTGGGATTTGAGATATTGCCCTCTATCTGTGATTTTAAACCTTTTCTTTTTCACAAGGTCATACAGATAGACATTTGAGTAATTCACAAGTGAAAAACGTGGATGTATATCAATATCATTGTAAACAAATTTAGATGAACGAACTCGTATATTTTCTTGATCAATATTTGTTCTTATCAAAAGTTTTTCTTGATTCATTTTTGAGTCGTATATATAAAAGCCTCCAGTTTCATTAAAACCACTTTTGTAATACAAAAATTGATTTTCCTTAGATAGCTTTTCTATAGATATCTGATCGTGAACGGAAGAGTCACCAGTTATCAAAAAATCCTCAAGGTAATTGCCACCTTTTTTAATAGTAGGAAAACTATTATGTACTGAATTGTGATAAAATTCATCCATATCCTTACCAGTAAAGATACTGATATTTTTTTCAAACTTATAAGGCCAATAAGAATTACGAATAGTGTTTTGCACAACTCTATCAAAAGTTTCATCTAAATAATCTGCTCGTAAACTAAGATTTAAAATATAACCAAGTTCATATGGTCCAGGTCTATTTTTTTCATACGACGTATTATAGACATGAGTATAGCTTTCAAGATTATTCTCATATATCATTGAGCGAATTGTTTTAGAAAAATCTGCAACACGCCCCCTACCAGAGTTAGTCAACAAAGTTTCCTCTACAGTAGCATCTCCTTCAAAAAACCATCTAGGTAATGATAAAGCAATACTAACCTCGGTACCAAAGTCACCAAAAAAGATTCTCATCCATTTAGCAAAACCTTTCTTATATTGTAAGAATTGGTGCATATGTCTTTGCTCGTGAATTGATAAGGTCAATAACCAATTTGTACTTCCCAAGTTATTTGATAATGCAGGAAGAGTTTCCCACTCACTTCTAAAAGGAGAAAGGGCAACATAACCATTACTAATGGCACTTTGATTTTGAAGAACTATATCAATTTTATGAAACTCTTCTTTAACATCTAATGACTTCTGTAGTGGTTCAAAAGATTCTTCCAATGAGCTAGCAACATATTTGGCCCTAGATGAAAGACTTTTTGGATAGATAATTCTAAAGTGGTCAGTTTCAATAGATAATCTTTTTAAACTTGGAAGAGTTTGAGATGTACTTAGAGAAATTTGAGAATATAGTGAAAGAGGATATAAAAAAGTAAATAGATAAACAAAAACTATATTTAGACTAGTCATACTGGAATATTCCTTATTTTAGAGGGTTAACCAAGTATGACTTTGTCTTAAAATAGTGTCAAACATTAAGTTTCAAATGAAAAATATGACTAGAACAGATTAACTCAAACATAGCTTGACCATACTAATCCCCCTCAATAGAATATTGCCATGGTAAAAAAAATATTTTTTATTTTAGTTTTTGTAACTAATACTACTAGTGCTTTCGACTGAGGACACCTAGTTACAGGGACGACAAAAACATTAGAAAAAGACCAGCTGACTTTTGGATCTTCAATTGTTGGATGGGGGCTAACAAACAATATTACAATTGGCCTTAGTCCTGGGCTCTACCTCTTCTATGACTTCTCCTCCTTCATAAGTAGATATAAACTCTTTCAAAGCAAAGGGTTTAACCTTGCTTTTGACTTTTTCTATTTTAATTCAATTTCTTCGAAGTTAGATCAAAGTGACTTTGAGCAAACATCTTGGTTCCTTAAACTTAACACAGATATCAAAGTATCAAGAAGATTAGATCTATATTTCTCTTATGGAGTGCAGTACTTTATAAAAGAAAATAGTCCATATTCTCTTAGACCTGACCCAAAGGGAAAATGGATAACTCACTCTATAAAAACAAGTAATCCTGACGAATATCACCTTAAACTAGAAGATTTTAAAAGAAACAAAAGAGATCCTTCCACTCATAGTGTCACAATAATGCCTTCATTTATGATTAATGATTTTTTTCATCTTAACATTGAATATGGAATACTTGGTCTAAACTATAATAAACCATTGGAACACATAGGATTAAGTTTTAATTTTTCCTATAAAAGATGGGACATAGCCATTGGAATGTCTAGAAGTAAAAGGAACACCGAAGAAATTGGAGAAGAGTTATTACTTCACGGAGAATACAAAGTACAATATCTATTTTAGTCACATAAAAATATGCTAAAACAATTTAAGATTTTATTCATCTCTAGTAATCAAGAATGCTGCATTAACATTAACTCTAAACCAATCATAACTTCTAAGGTGCGTAGCTTTACCTAAAGAGTCTCTTACATAGAAACCACCTTTAGATGTACATTCTTTTTCAGGAGTATGAAGGCATTCTCCTGTTGCCTCATCATCGAATCCAACAATATTAACAATATGCCACCATCTATTGTGATTATAATTTACAAGGACTGGAGCATTGTTTTGAACAAGGGCATTCTTTACATCTAATATATCTTGAGTTTTTACAACGTACTTTGAATATCTGTTTCTTCCTCTAATGAATAGTTTCGTTCCTTTAAATTTTTCAGATATTTCCACTCTTGGTAAATCATAGAAATTTGAAGGTCTTCTCCACACGGTACTATTATTTGTCCCATCTTCTCTATAAGCATTAAATGGGAATTCACTGTCATGAATAAACCACCCCTTATTAAACCTATTCAAAGCTTTAAGTTGCCAGTATTTTGATTCAGGAGCACGTTGAGAAAGTGTATATCTTTCAGAGATATCAAAGATATCACCTTTTTGTGGATTTCTAATATTGTATTTTTGATTTAATAAAAGTTCAACAGAACCTGTACTTCCCATATAAAGACAAGTGGCAGTATCACCTTGATCTGGAGCCTCTTGAACGTAATCTAATAAATCAGTAAAGCGCACAGGTAGTGCAAAAGAAATCGAACTTAATAAAATACCCAAGACAAATACTTTCATAAAACTCTCCTAAAAGCTTATAATAACATCCAAAGACTTCTGCTTTTTTTGAAGGGAGATATTTGCCTTGAAGTCAATTTAAAAAATACTTGAGTTATTGCTTTAATAATCTTAATCAATCAGATACTCTAAATGCATATATGAAAAACCCTTTAAAACAATCTGAATTCGTGCCGATGGTGGCCCTTTTAACTTCGTTATCAGCTCTAGCAATAGATGCCATGCTTCCAGCACTAACGACAATCACTCAAGAGCTAAACCTGGCAAATGCTAATAGATCACAATTAGTCATCAGCTTCATATTTATTGGGATGTCAATAGGCCAACTTATGTATGGGCCAATCTCTGACGCTATTGGGAGAAGAAAACCCTTAATTGCTGGTCTACTTATATTTATTGCAGGTTCATTTATAAGTTCAATATCTGCAACTTTTGAAATAATGCTATTTGGAAGATTACTCCAAGGTCTTGGAGCAGCAAGTACAAGAGTAGTAAAAACAGCAATTGTTCGTGACTATTATTCAGGTGATCAAATGGCAAAGATCATGTCATTTACAATGATGATTTTTGTTATTGTCCCAGCACTTGCTCCATCGCTAGGTCAACTAATTCTTTTGAAGTATAACTGGCGAGCAATTTTTTATTTATTAATGTCTCTAGGTTCCATAGGTTTAATCTGGTTTTCAATAAGAATGCCAGAAAGTTTAGTTGAAAATAAAAGAAGACCTATAAATATCAAAAATATCAAAGAAGCTGTTATTGAAATTCTAACGAACAAAAATACAATGGCATACACCTTATCTGCAGGCTTAATTTTTGGTGCATTTATTGGCTATATAAGCTCATCAGCTCAAATATTTAAAGATGTATTTGATCAAGAGAAAAATTTCCCTGTGTTATTTGGGACCTTAGCTTTGGCGATAGGTAGTGCATCCTTTGCAAATGCAAAATTTGTCGAAAAAGTAGGGATGAAAAAACTTACAGTATCAGCGCTAAAAGCTTTAGCAGTATTTGCATCAATTTTCTTATGCTTAATTTATACATTTGATATGAGCAGAGAGTTGATACCATTTTTAATCTACATGCTGCTTTCATTTTTTTGTATAGGTATACTATTTGGAAATTTTAATGCTCTTGCGATTCAGCCTTTAGGTCATATTGCAGGGATTGCAACAGCAGTAATTACGAGCATTCAAACTCTTATATTTTTAACTCTTGGTACATATATTGGTCAATCATATAACCAAACGATATATCCGCTAGTTCTAGGCTTTCTCATACTCTCAATACTATCTTTTCTAATAATCAAATTAGTATCTAGAGATTAAACCTTCTTAACAAAGTCAGATATAATTACAATTTTTGTTCCATTAACACGACCTTCTATATGAAGAGGGTTATCAGATAAACGTATCCCCTTAACCATAGTTCCTCTCTTTGCTGTGAAGTTTGCCCCCTTAACGACAAGATCTTTAATAAGAGTAACATCATCACCCTCTTTGAGCTTAGCCTTATTAAAATCAAGAGTTTTAACTTGAGAGCCCTGCCCTATTTGTGCAATTTCTAAAGCTTCATCATCCAGATACATTTGAGATAATAAATCTGATGCCCATGAGCTATCTTTCATTAGTGATAAGATTCTGTACGAAAGGATTTGAACTGGTAAATGCTCACTCCACATACTACCGCTTAAACATCTAAAGTGGTCATCAAAATTGTTATTAGATATACCATCAAGACATGTTGAGCATATATGAACATTCTTATCTATGTTCTCATTACCATCTAAAGAGTAATTTGAAAGTCCATCTACTGCTCCACACAATTCACATTTATTTAAACTTCTATCACTTAAATCTAAACTCATTCGCAATTCCTTTGTGAATTCAATAATATAGAGATTTGTTGTACTTTACAACACCTTTAGCATTTCCTATAAGTTCTAAAAGTAAAACATCAACAAAAGTGATCAACAATGAAATACCTAGTTATTATAAGTTTATATATTTTCAATGCTTACCCTATAACTCAAATAGTTTATGTTGAGTCTCCTACTGACACTGATAGTGACGGTAAAAAAGACTTAATCTATGTAACTATTAATAGGCCAAATGTTTCATATAAACTACCGACTCTATACACAATATCTCCATACTCTTTGGGCGGAGATAACTCTGTCCAAAACCATAATACTGATCACAGTGAACTTCCTCAAAATATCCCATTTTCAAATATTAAAATTAAAACAAAATCAAAAGTTAAATACGCTAAAGTTCATGCCCATAGCTTAGGCACAGGTTATTCTAAGGGCTGTCCAACAGTTGGAGATATGAATGAAACATTAGCAGGTAAAGCAGTAATTGACTGGCTTAATGGTTCTGCAAAAGCTTATAATAGAAAAGGAAAAGAAGTATTTGCAGATTGGGCCAATGGTAATGTCGGGATGACTGGTGTTTCATACAATGGAACACTCCCTACAATGATTGCAACGACTGGCGTAAAAGGACTAAAGGCAATAATTCCGATGGCAGCAATTAGTAATTGGTATAACTACTACAGATCAAATGGACTTGTCGTTAGCCCAGGAGGTTATATAGGAGAAGATGCTGATACATTAGGTTATTACATTGTTAGAAAAAATACATGTCAAAGTCAATTAACTAGTATCTTCAAAAACCTTGATAGAAAAACTGGGGACTACACTAAGTTTTGGCAACAAAGGAACTATCTAGAAAAAGCAAAGAATATAACTGCAGCAACATTTATTGTTCACGGACAGAAAGATTGGAACGTCAGACAAAGACACGCTATCGAACTATGGGAAGCTTTAGAGAATACTCCAAAGAAAATGTATCTCTTTAATGGGGGCCACAGCAATGCAGACCATGAAAATGCTGTAAGCGATTGGTTTGATTACTATGTAGCTGGAATTGAAAACGATGTTAACGTAGGTCCACAAGTCTGGGTAAGAGATCAAAACAACAAATTAATTAAACAATATAAATGGCCGAATGAATCAACAATCAAAAAAAGATTCTATTTAAATAAAAACATGGAATTAAGCGAAGATTCTATTATCGAAGGCTCTAAAACAATAATCGACTTTGGAAAGAAAGTTAGAATATCAAAAATGATTAACAATAAAGATAAATATTCTATTAATCGCTTAGAGTTTTTAAGTAAAAAGCTTAAACAAAAAACGATTCTTTCAGGCACAGCGGAAATTGGATTAGAGTTATCAGTAGAAAATAAAAACTCAGCAAATCTAACTGTTGTAGTAATTGAATACAAAGATAACGGTTCGACTCAAATAATAACAAGAGGATGGGCCGATCCACAAAACTATTCAGATATTTCAAAGGGAGATTTACTCATTAAAGGTCAAAAATATCAAATCAATTTTAATCTTGAGCCAAAGCAATATACACTATCAAAAGGAAGCCGTATTGGTGTTCTTATAACATCTACAGACTACAATCATACTTTAAGACCAGATACGGGCACAGAGATAAATTTTAATTTAAATAAAAATTCTTATATAGATCTTAACCTATCGAATTAACTAAATCACAGATAAGTCTCATTTTTGTCTAAAGATAAAAATGAGTTAATTCACATAAGCATTGGTATAGTATTTAAATGAAATACTTAATAACAGGTGCAACAGGATTAGTTGGAAGAGAATTAATTCAAAAGCTACAAATTCAAAACTCTAAAAATGAAATAAGAATAGTAACTAGAAATAAATCGACAGCAAATTTCAACAAAAATATAAAAGTTTTTGAATGGGACCCATATAACAACTTTATAGACTCAGAAGCTTTAATAGGAGTTGATACTGTAATACATCTAGCAGGTGAAAGTGTTGCCCAAATACGATGGTCTAAGCTTACCAAACAAAAAATATATGACTCTAGAATTTTGGTAACTCGCTTCTTAAAGAATGAAATCGAAAAAACTGATAAAAATATAATTTTCATTGGAGCTTCAGCAATCGGAATATATGGAGATCAAGGTGACAAAGGTTTGGATGAAGATGCATCATATGGTCAAAGCTACCTAGCTAAAACATGTATTGATTGGGAAAAAGAAATTTTTAAAAAAAGTAAGGAAAATTCTTATGCAATAAGAATTGGAATTGTACTCTCTAGCTCTGGTGGAGCACTGGAACAGATGACTCCTATCTTTAAGTTAAACTTAGGCTCAACTCTTGGTAAAGGAACTCAGTACATGAGTTGGATTCATATTGAAGACTTAGTTGAAATATTAATATTTATCGCAACAAAACGCCCGAAGCCACAAGTAATAAATGCTGTATCGGAGCAACCAGTAACAAACAAAGAATTTTCTAAAACTCTGGCAAAGACTCTAAACAAAAAACTTCTATTTAAAGCACCTAGTTTTATAATAAAAGCAGTTCTTGGTGAAATGTCATCAATCGTTTTGTTTAGCCAAAAAGTTTATCCAAAAAATTTAAAGGAAAGTAACTTTTCCTTCAAGCACACAAATCTAACTCAAGCTTTAGAATCGATATATAAAGATGATTAAGCTGAAGAATGTTCATACAATTATTGGCATAGATCAAACAGGTGCGAAAAAGGGAAAAAATAAAACAAAGGATCTTCCAATATCAATACTTAGAAAACACAATTCAAAGTGGTATTTTGATGAAGAAAACATATTTTTAGAAAAGATTGATATTAAAAACCTTTCAAAACTATCAATATCTAAAGGTTCTATAATCTGTATAGACAGTGTACTTGGATTACCCAAGGAGTATTCGCAGATAAGTAAAGATATAAAGTTTTTTATAAAAAAGACGAAAGAATTTAAAGGTTAGGGATGAGTATAGCCGAAGAATTCTTTAATTCATTTAAACAAGAAAAATTCTTATCGAGAGAAATAGAAAAACAACTATCTGCAAATTCTGTTTTCACATCAAGGCCATTTCAAAAAAATATACAAACCGGAACCTATCGAACTTGGAAAGACTTAAGTCTAGACATAGATAAAATTAACATATGGCCACACCTTAATTATAATAGCGAATACTTCACTTTAATAGAAGGATATCCAACAGAAGCTTGGAAGAGACTTAATAACACTAATCGATTCTCTAAAGATTTATCAATTCTAAAAAAAAATTGCCCAGAAGTAGAAAAAATCGACATTATAAAAACATTTTCAAAAGATCATCAAGATGCAAGTCTTTTAGCGCTCCTATGTCTAACGAAGCTAAGAGATGGTATAATATTTTGGGATGCAACACTAGAAGGAGACATCTTAAGATGAAATACAAAGCAATTATTTTTGATATGGATGGGACAATTGTAGACTCTAAGCTAGACTTTAAACTTATAAAACAAGACATTGGGATGCCGTTGGATCTTGGGATATTAGAGTATTTAGACACGATACAAGATAAAGAGCGTTATGAAAAAGCTCATCAGATTGTTCATAAACATGAGTTAGATGGAGCTAATAATTCTGAGATAATGAGAGACTTCTTAAGATTTTACCAACTGCTCAAAAAAGAAAACATTGCTATTGGGTTACTCACAAGAAATTCAAAATCAGTAACTGAAATAACTTTACTTAAACATAATATTCATTTTGATATGGTTGTCACAAGAGACTGTGCAAAACCAAAACCAGACCCTGACGGACTTTTAAAGATATGTAAACATTTTCAAATATTACCAAATCAAGCTCTATATATTGGAGATTTTTTATATGATATAGAAACTGCAATTAATGCCAAGATGGACTCAGCACTAATCTTAACAAAGGCAAATATCGAATTTGTTTCAAAAGCTACTTATTCTTTTAACAAATATTCTGAGTTACTAAGTAAAATTAGCTAAGCCCACATACACTCAAACCTTTTTTAAATAATGGTCTGTTTTTCATTCTCTCTACCCACTTCAAAACATTTGGGAACTTATTAAGCTCGAGAACATCAGATGCCTCATAAAATTCATCTAGACATATTACCCAAGGAACTATTGCAAAATCGGCAATAGAGACTTCCCCCACAATAAAGTCTCGACCATTCATCCTCACTTCTAACACTTGCAATAAACGTTTTGCTTCATTTGTATATCTTGCTACTGGATAAGGATGGTCACATTTTGCTTTTCCATATTTGTGAAAATGTCCAAATTGTCCAAACATTGGTCCTACTCCACCCATTTGAAACATTAACCATTGGAAAGTCTCAGATCGTTTTGCTGGATCCTTAGAAAGAAACTTTCCAGTGAGTTCAGCAAGATATATTAAAATCGCACCAGATTCAAAAATAGCAAAGTTTTCTTTATCTCCATGCTTAGGGACTACAATAGCGGGGATTTTAGAATTAGGATTTATATTTATAAAATCTTCGGAGAACTGATCGTTTTCTAAGATATTAATTGTGTGAGCATCATATTCAATTTCCATTTCCTCTAGAGCTGTGGATACTTTTTGACCATTTGGTGTTGCTAATGAATATAATTGAATTTTTTTAGTCATGATTTAATCCTTTATTTTTAGATCGATAAAATATTCTACAAAAATTTAAAAAAAGAATAACTTATATAATTACAAAATTAAATCCAACCATAAGTTACTAATAAACTGTTTGCTATAACTACATAAAAGTAACTCCTCTTCATTTTTAAATTCAGAAAAGATTGCTTTAGGATTGCTATTAAGATGTTTTTGTATACTAAAAGCTGCTAAATTTCCTTTTGCGGTATAAAAAGTACCCTTATGAAGTACAGGATTCCAACGATCATTAGAATTAGAAAAAGAATTTGTTCCTTCAAACTCTAAACTTATAGAATGAAATTTCTCAAAGCCATCAGATTTTAAGGACTTAATTACAGTTATATGATTTTCAGCTTCATCTCGAAATATAAGTAATGTTTTCGTGTAATTTTTTAATTTAGAAATTTTAAAGCAACCGTAAATATTTCGTGAATTTAAGGAAGTAACTGGGTCTATAGCAAAACTAAAGGAGCAAAAAGTAATGAGTAGTAATAATATTTTTATCATAATGTCACTTATCAAGTTAAATTTAT
>CAKZUQ010000047.1 GCA_937923325.1 uncultured Bacteriovoracaceae bacterium | reverse complement strand
ATTGAAAGTTCTGCAGATAACTCTAATTTTTTATCTTGTGTTCTTTTTAGTTCACTATCTGGAACGATAAAAAAAAGATCTATATCTCCACCTTTTTTCGTATCGTCTATTCTGCTACCATGTAAATAGATTTTTCCTTTGGGACAAAAGTCTAAAAGGATAGATCTTATTATTTGAATTTCTTCTTTGGATAGTCTCACAATTTTTTAATGAGTGAATTAGCTTCACTTAAAATAAAGCTAGAGTATTCTATTATAGTTTTAAAATAATTTCTAAGATCTTCTTCTGTATATTCATGAGCTTCTTTATTTCTAAGAGAACGAATTATCCACCACTTTTTTGCATCGGATATAAACCCAAGTTTTTCAGCTTGGTTTAAGCTATCCATGAAGCCACCTTGAAAAGAAGGATCATCTTTTAGTATTAATGACCTAATCATCTTCTTGGCCATAATATCACTTAATCTTGCAAATCTAGATGTGAAAGACTCAAAACTCTCTAGAATCTCGTAGTCTTCTATGTCAAAGTCTTTTGGAAAAGAATTGATTTTGTTGAGACTGTATTCTAAATGTTTAATAGATTTAGTGATATGAGACTTTGTAGAGTCTATTTGTTTATTGATATCTTTTAGAGTCATAGCTTAATTATCCACGATTATTCTATATTATGCAAAAAACAAAAAAGCCTCATGGGTTAGATGAGGCTTTTTCTATTTTAATCATCCGAAGATGCTTAACTTTAAAATGGGGTGGACGATGGGGCTCGAACCCACGACAAATAGAATCACAATCTACTGCTCTACCAACTGAACTACGCCCACCATAAAATTTGCGTAAGAAATTTATAAGGGAATATGACTTTTAAGTCAACGAAATTGTTATGTATCGAGTAATTCTTGCATAGCAATATCTTTGTCTGCCTTTGACGATGTGCACTTAGTTCTTTAGAATATTACACAGGTAAATAAAAATATCATTATAAATGAGAGGGAAATATCATGAAAACTTTAATCCTAGTATTATCTATTACTATTTCAAGTGCTTATGCATCTGTTGTAGGTCTATCTTCACATCCATTTTCTTCTGGAAACCAAGTTATAACTACTGAATTTGATAGCTATATATCTGCTGGTTCTGGAATGGGAATTACTGCAAAGTACTATAATAAATTAAATAGAAACTTAAACGTAGATGCTGGTGTTGGAATCAATAGTGGTGAAAGAGAAAATAGATTATTTGTTGGTGCTGATTATGAAATCTTTCCTGATTATGGAAGACAAGCAAGATTTTCTACAAAGGGTATCTTTGAAACTGTTGCTTTGGATGGACAAAGAGTTAACTCTTTTGCAATCGCTCCAACTCTTTCTAAAGGTCTTTCTTTTTGGGGAAGAGAAGCATTTCCATTTATCTCAACTCCACTAGCACTAAGCTTAAATAGTGAAGATAACACATATGAAACAACTGCAGCATTAGCTACAGGTATCACAAGTGCTTTTAGACTAAGTAACAACAGAGAAATAGTTGCAAACTTTGAAGCAAACATTGGTTTAAGAAATAGCTATACAGCGCTAGTTCTTGGAGTATCTTTACCTTTATAATAAGTAATTTATGAAAATAATTTTTTCTGATTTTGATGGCACTCTAACAAACTCCGGTAAGTTAGGTGCCATTTTTTTTGATATTTTAAAACTAACCAAAGATGAAGGGGCCGAGTTTATTGTCGTCTCTGGAAGATCTATCTCTTGGGGACATTTTTTATTAACTCACTTCGATTTAAACTTCTGTATTATGGAAGGCGGAGGAGTTATCCTTTTTAAAAACAAAAATGGTGAAATCTGTGAAGAAACTCTTGTATATGATGAGGATGTTCAATATTTAAGTGATGTCACAGCTGAGCTTAAAAAAGAAATACCAAAAGCTATTTTAAGTGCCGATTCTTTTGGAAGAAAAACAGATAGGGCCTTAGAGTTCTCTTTAATGAATAAAAGAGACATTGAAAAAACGCTCAAATTTCTAGACAATAAAGAACTAAACTATTCTAAATCAAATGTTCATATAAATTATTGGGCCTCTGATATATCTAAATTTAATGCCATAAAACACCTCTTAAAGCACTACTTCTCACATATTGAAATGGATGAAACAATTTTTTATGGAGATGCTAAAAATGATGAATCCGTATTTGAAGGAATGCATAACACAGTAGGTGTTAGCAATATCATTAAAGTTTTAGATGAACTTAAACATAGACCCAAAATAGTACTTGAAGGAAAAGATAATGCTGGAGCTATGGGAGTTTATCATCATCTAAAAGAAGTCTTTGAGCAAAGTGTTGATTTTTAAATCCAATACATCAATAGTTATTTCATCAATATTGTCTTGAATCCAGTCAATGAAATCCTTAGGAAGATCTGATCTTAGAGTTATCATTTCATCTTTAGGGTAGGGAAACTTTAATGCCAATGCATGTAGTGCATGCCTTGGTATTTGCATTAAATCGTGGTCTTCATCTGTAGCAATCTCATCTTTAAATCTCATAAAGACTGTGGGATCTCCATTATAGAGCTTATCTCCAATTAAACTAAAACCATGAATGGCCGCATGCGCCCTAATTTGATGTTGCCTACCTGTTTTTGGGAAGGCAAGCATGAAGATATACTTTTCATTTTTAAAAACTGTTCTAAAAGTTGTTTGAGCGTGTTTTCCATATTCAGAATCTTCTTTAAAACAATGAACAAAAAGCCTGGGGACAAAGTCTTCAAGACTTCCTAACCTTTCATTTGCTGTAAAGTTCTCTTTGGTATACTCAGTTCTATGTGCCATTAAAAAATAGCACTTAGAAACTTCATCATTTTCAAACTTTGAAGTGCAGTAGTTGGCAACCTTAGGATTCTTAGCAAGCAAAAGAGTTCCACTAGTCTCTCTATCTATCCTATGAATTGAGTGAATAGTTTGATTATGTTTTTCTTCAAAATAAACTGTCGCACAGTTGAATAAGTGTTTTCCAGATGGGTGAGTTGTCATAAAAGCAGGTTTTGAAATTGCAATTATATCTTTATCTTCAAAAATTATTTGAGGATCTAAAGTTAGATCAATTAATTCACCTCTCCAGTACTCATCTTCAAGAGTACCTCTTAAAGTGAAAAGTTCTATGATTTCATTATGATAAACTTTAGAACTTGGCTTATGAGGGTGAGGGCGACCTTGTATTTTTATGTCTCCACTTTTAATTTTCTTTTTTATCTGTTGTCTCGAAAATGAGACTAAAAAGTCCTGTAAAAATAGATCGAGCCTGATACCATCAGACTCTTCTTCTACTTTGAAGTGAACTTCATATTTTGATGTCGTAAATTTTTTATATATCTCACTCACAACTTAAGCATTATCATATCTTTTTTGAATGAGATACTTTAAACACTTAATGGCACCATTTTTTGAATAACCATATTTTGAGTTTAAATCTTCAAGTATACCCTCGATTCGAACTTTTCCATCTTTAGAGAGACCCGAATTATTATCTTCTTGAACAAAGTATACAAGGTCGTTCGCGACTTTTGATATGATTTTCTTTTGTTCATTTCTAAAAGACTCTTTAAGTTGTCTCGTTACTCCATTTAAAACTTCAGAGTAAACGATTTTCTTTCCTGGATTATCTAAAGACCATGCACCTAGTTTACTAATTATTTGAGATCTATATGTGTCAGCATTTTCTTTTAAATGAATATTTGTTTCAAACTCTTTAATGAAATAAAGATCAGGGTCTTCATATTTTGAAGTTACTGAGTTTTTAACTTTTTCATTTTTTAAAATAGCATTGATGTTAAAAATATATTTTGAAATATACTCTTCATAAGATCTATTATCGATTAACCCTAGAGAGTCTCTAACCTGAACATCAAATAGATTTAAAGCGTATTGTTCAACAAGATAAGAAAATTTCTTAGGATTGTTATAATCACCTTGAGCTGGAATATTTAAGAATTCATATTTTTCTTTATTTGTACTTAACTCTTCAAAATATTCAAGAATCTCTATGAAAGTTACATGCTCATGTTGAGATGAAAGATCATATATCACTTGTTTTACATCTCTTGGAGATATACCAAACATTCCTTCGTACACAGTGTCGTTTTCAAATTCTTCGCTTAAAATTTGTCCATGTGTTCTTAAGAGACTTTGCTCTTCTTGATCCAGATACTCTGGAATAGCTAACTTACTTATAAATAAAGCTTTTTCTAGAGGGTTTAATTTTTCAGCAATTACACCAAGTTTTTCATCTCTATAGTTTCCTTTTTGTGGATGCTTCATCCTAGTCATTACAGACCAAAGACAAAGTGCATCTAAAGATAAAGGCTCAAATTTTGATTTGTCTTTAATGTTGATTATTTGATCAGCATATATTGAAGACTCTTCTATAAAATCTAATAGATATGGAACTTTAATAAAGCTAAACCTTCCTTTAAAAGAATTAAAATCAGGGTGTTGTTTAAAAGCATTTAAATGAACTTCGTTGGAACTTCCAATAAAAAATGTATCTAGTTCTGTAACTATTCCACTTAAGTTAATACTTTTAGTTTCCATAGTCATAAGTAAATACTTAAAAGTATCAAGAGGTCTCTTTAAAAGATCTGAGTATTCTAGAATCCCTCTATTGGCCATTACGACTTCTCCAGATAAACTGAAAAGGTTCAAAGACTGTAGAGATGGTGGTAGGGACGCGAGCCTTTTATCCATTGTGATTTGTTGCATTCTAGCATCTACATGCATTTGAGGTTCTATTGTCACTGCACTATTTGAGTATCTTTGATCTATAAAGTATCTTTCAACTCTAATGTGTTTCATTACTTCTCTAAAGTCATCTTTGTAGCTTTTCAATAAAGCATCAAAAATCAATCTATTTCTCTTAGAGATATCTCCATTATAGAGGTAGCTATTTTTTAATGAAAGAAGTCCATCAGGATTGTCTTTCATTAGGTTATTAATCATTTTTTGTCTTGTTTTTAAGGGGATTAATAAAAATGGATGATCTTTTAATTCACTTGTTAAAATTGCACTGATCTCATTATCGTCTAGGTTTGCATATGAATCTAAAGCACCGCCAGCTTTTTTTGAAGTAAGCCCTAAGCTTCCTTTTGTGAAATTATCAATTGGAAATACCCAACTGAATGTATATAAAGCTCCATCGTCTTCGTGAGAATACTCTTCTCCTGTTTTCATAATTTTTTTAACAATAGAAGATTTAGAAGATCCATTTGGGCCAACAAGTAAAATAAACTTATTATTAAAGCCTTCTTCTTCAAAATTTGTAAGGTTTTGGTATATCTCTTCTTGAACCTTAAAGCCACCTGCTACTTTATTTGAAAATGGATGCTCTTTTTTAAAAAGCTTGAATCCACCTTTTTCACCTTTTCCGTACTTATCAAACATATCTTTAAGATACATCCCACTTGTTCTAAGTTCTCTTTTAAAGTTCTTTTCCAGTTCGGCCATATAGTCATCAAAAGTAAAAATTTGTTTTACTCTTTTTTCTTCTTTATTTACTTCTTCTAACCAATTCATATAAAATCCTCTGATGACTAAGTTTAAGTTTATTATACCAATGATTATGCTCCTGCTTGTAGTGGGCATAGTTTTATTTCTCTTTAAATCTAATAGCTTAAAAGTATCTGACCAAAAGACTTTAAAGCATGTAAAGCTTGTTGAATACTTTGCAAAATACACTGAAAACCTTTGGTTTGTTGGTCCAAGTGAAGACTCTATATTAGAGTGTAAGAACCTTGCTAAGGATGCTCCAATTGATTATTATCGATGCAATAAAAAATATTTAGAATGTGCTCTTGATAAAAAGATTAATTATAATGGAAGAGTTTATAAAGGATTCCTAACTCCAGATCTAGTTGTGACATATAAATCTGATAAAAAAAGATTGAAATTTCAGTTAGATGATAACTGTCATATGGCCTACTTACCTCAAAATCTCTACTCTAATGGAATTAAAAATAGCTCTGAGTCTCTGTGGGATAATATAAATAGAAATTTTTATATCGATAAATACTATGTTTCTAATGCAAATATATATGAATGGAATCCGACTTTAGTGAAAGAGCCTAATTATAAAGCAAACCTAAGCTTATCGATAAAAGAAAAAAGAAAGTATTGTAAATCTGTAGGCAAAAGTCTTTTAGAATCACATATTTTTGATGCAGCAAGTTTTATATATGATAGGGACTCAAAAAATAATTATTTCTATAAACACAGAGCTAACTTTAAAAAAGGTAGAAGCTTTTTGAGACAAAACAAAGATCTAAAACTTAGGGACTGTTATCGTGCTTATGTATTAGGCTGTGAAAAACTATATGCTTTTAAAAACTTTGATAGTATGTCTCTAACATGGACAGGTATCAACTATGCTCTTGGTGCTTATCCTGAGGTTCTTATTAATAGGTTTGATTCAAAGTTAAATTTAAAGAGTTCTAGTATGTTCTTAGATAAGTTTAGAGAAGATCATAGAGTCGGTTATAGAACTTCTTTAAAAGAAGAAAAAGGAGCGTTTAGATGTATGCTTCAATTATAGCTTTATTATTAGTATTAATTTCTTGCGAATTTAAAGAGCAGTCTTCGATTTTACAAAAGAGATGGCTCTCCACAAAAGTAATAGAAAAAGAACAAAACTTTAAATTTGATACTTTCGTGACTAAGCCAAAGTCTATTTTTAATCCGCTTTTAAAAATAGGATTTATTAATAGTGACAATGAGATTTACTACGATTGCCTATACTATAGGCCAAAAAATAAATTAGGCTATGGTACATTTAAGGTTATAAGAAATCCTAAGAATTTATCTTGTGAAAAAACTGTCTTAAATAAAGCATTAGTAGAATTTGATGAGATTTATAATTTTAAAATTAATATAGAAGGTCATGAACTTAAAATTTATATTGATAAAGAAGTATTAAATATAAAGTTACTAAATTATGGTGATTATCCAAATAGGCTTTATCAAACAGCTATTAGAGATACACCCTTTAAGTCAATAACCTACATATCTGATATACGAAATAAGATAAAATATGGGCACAAGACTTTAAAAGATGGACAGCTTTGCTTAAAAGTAAAAGACAACTGTGATGAAGTATTTAATAAATGCTCTTTATGTGAAAGTACTTGGTTTGAGGTCATGAATTCAGCTTGTCCAACTAAATATAGTAGGGTGTGTGGGCAAAATGAATGTGGTCAAAAAAATAGACCGGCTTGTCCCAGGGGTGTTCAAACTGTTGGTATGGATACATACTTATATTGTATAAACGATAGTCCTTTTGGATTTTGTGATAAAGGGCTTAGAGTCTTTTGTGAAAATGAAACTTTAATTTGTAAATAAAATGAGGGGAAATTATGAAGATGTTATGTTTACTAATGATGTTAGCGACAAGCTTGTGTTTTTCTGGAGAGCTTATTACTCAAAAGAGTGAATTCTTTCATGAAAAAACTGTCTCTGTAATTAAAAAGTTTCTTAAAAAGAAAAAATATAAGGTCTTTGATTCTATAGACCACCATAAAGGTGCAAAAAAAGTAAAGTTAAACTTAGATAAAAATACAGTGATTATTTTTGGTGATCCAAAGCTTGGAACTCTTTTAATGCAAGAGAATCAATTTATTGGGCTAGAGCTTCCTTTAAAGCTCCTTGTTCACACTAAAGGAAAAGTAACAAAAATTACTTACAAGAAAGCCCATAGCTTAAAAAAAGAGTATAAACTCTCTAGTAAGCTTGATGATCTTCTTGAAAAAGTAGATCGAGTGTATAAAGATATTTCAAAGCATGTTTCTAATAAAAAAGAAGAAATAAAATCTTACGACTAAGTCTTTTTAAAAAGTAATTTTTTCTAACTTTGAGTATATGTCACACAAAGAGTTAAAAATTGAATCATAGTGCTCTTGTCTTACTTTAGTGCAAAATGAAATTCTAATAACTCCACGACCAATATCATCACTTATATCCATGGCCTTAAGTACTTTTGAAGTCTCTGGTTCATTATCAGAACAAGCACTTGATGTTGTAACAAAGATATCCTCGGATTCAAGTTCTATTTGAACTGCTTGTCCATGAATTCCTGGATAAGAAACTAATGTACTTGTTGCAAGTCTTCGAGAGTTTTTCCCAATCACAACGATTTTTGGAAACTTAGCAATTAGTTTATTTTCAAAGTCTTCTCGTATTGAATTGATTTTTGAAAGTTCAGGTATTTCTTGATTAAAGGCATCTAGAGCGATTGCCATTGTCTCTGACCCAATATAGTTTTGAGTTCCACCTCTTAGACCTGATTCTTGACCTCCACCGAAAACTAAAGGCGTAAGATCATGAGGATTCTTTACTAATAAAAGACCTGAACCTATTATTGCTCCAACTTTATGACCACTCATTACTGCAAAGTCAAAATTACTTTCTTCAAAGTTAAAGCTTGTCTTTCCAATGTATTGAGTTGTATCTGAAAAAATTAAAACGTCATTTTCATTACATAGCTTTGCAACTTCTTTATAAGGTTGAATTACGCCTGTTTCATTATTAGCGGCCATCACTGAAACAAGTGCTAGATCATTTTTATGTTTATTAAATAGAGATTTAAAATCTTCAATATCGATCTGACCATTTTGAAGAGTTTTAATGATTAGTAATTTAAAGCCTTTAGCTTCAAAGTATTTATTTCCTTGAACAACAGCACTGTGCTCTATTGCTGAACTAATAATTGTTCTTTTAGCCGAATTTTCTAATATTGATCTGTAAACGTGAGTAATGCCTTCGCTGGCACCAGAGTTAAAAATAACTTGATGTGGCTTTGCTCCAAGATTTTTTGCAATACTCATTCTTGCTTTTTCTAAACCAAATGCCATCTTTTTACCTAGTGAATGAATTGCATTAGGATTGGCATATGGGCCATCCATAATTCTAGTCGATAGGTATTCTCTAACCTTTGGGTGCATTGGAGCGGACCCATTAAAATCAGCATATATCATATTAAAATTCCCCTTAAGAAATTTGTAACATTCTATCCAAGGCTTTTAAAGAATTTTCTTTTACGTCATCACTTACTTTGATGATATTGATAGCATCATTTCTTTTTATACTTCGAAATGTTTCTAGTAACCATCTTGGTCTAACTCTATACATTGTTGTACAGAGACACTGATATGGAGATAGAGAAGTTATAATTTTATCTGGAAATTCGCTTTGTAGTCTTTTGACTAGGTTAATTTCTGTTCCTACTGCCCACTTAGAGCCTGTTGGAGCATTTTTGATTGTCTCAATGATATAAGCTGTACTTCCATTCATGTCAGATTCTTGTACAACTTCAAAGCTACACTCAGGGTGTACAATTACTGTCATTTGAGGATCTTTCTCTTTTAGTGCTTTCACTTGATTTGCATTAAATCCTTGATGAACAGAGCAGTAACCATACCAAAGAATAACTTTTGCCTTTTTTATTTGCTCAGCGGTTACTCCACCATTTTGCATATTTGGATTGTAAACAATCATATCCTCTAGAGAGATTCCTAGGTCAAAGCAAGTATTTCTTCCAAGATGTTGATCTGGAAAGAATAAAAGTTTTTCACCTTCTTCTAGAGCCCAGCGAATAACTTTATGAGCATTAGAAGATGTACAAATTGATCCTCCATTTTCTCCAACAAATGATTTAAGTGCTGCAGTACAGTTTATATACGTGATAGGAATAATTTTTTCGTTTGTTGCGTTTAAAATATTTTTCCAGGCAATATCTATTTGATCTCTATTGGCCATATCGGCCATTGAGCAACCAGCATTCATATCTGGAAGAATAACTTTTTGATTAGGCTTTGTAAGCATATCAGCCGTTTCGGCCATGAAATGAACACCACAGAAAATTATATACTCGTGAGTCAGTTTGGCAGCATCTTTGGCCAGCTTTAAAGAGTCACCCCTTAAGTCACTAAATTGAATGACATCATCTTGTTGGTAATGATGACCCAAAACGATAACTTTATCTTTCAGTTCATTCTTTAATTTGTGAATCTCTTCAATAACTTGCTCATCAGATAACTCTTCTTTGGTTATGGCAGGTTTATGATCAATGTGTTCTTCTTTATTATAAAAATCTAGCATGCATGATTTTTAGCAATATTCTGATGATTTAACAATTGAACAAAAGCTAAAAGGTGAGTGATTTTATGCAGTTAAATTTTGACGTTGCGTGAAAATGCCCCTACACTTTTAATATAAGTATATGAAAATAGTATGAAAAGGAGTTCAGCTATGACACAAGTAATTACGATTGCGAACAATAAAGGTGGCGTTGGTAAGACAATGCAGGCATATCAGCTTTCGACGCACTTGGCCAATGAAGGGCATAAAGTCCTTGTAATTGATCTAGATTCACAGGGAAATCTATCTTCAACCCTAGGGGCAGAAGTTAGAAGAACACTAATTCCTGAGTGGTTAATAGGTGATGTTGAGTCTGAGGATGTGATTGTTCCCTCTCAAGGTAAGTACGAATTTCATGCTAATTTAGATGTAATCCCTTCAAGTAGACACTTAGCGAATTTAGCTAAATTATTAATTCTTTCTGAAGCGGAAGTAAGAAAAACGGCTGGAAGAAAAGAAAGATTACTAAAGCTTAGAATCGATGAGCTAAATAATAAGTATGACTACATTGTTATCGATACACCTCCAATGCTTGGTGATGAGTTAATTATGTCTCTTGTTGCAAGTAATAGAATTTTGATACCTACTCAAGCTCAAGATTATTCAATTGATGGTCTTGAAGAACTAATGGATACATTTGAGATAATTAAAGAAAGTGAAAATCCAGGTTTAGACTTTAGCATCATTCCTTCAATGGTTAATGCTAGAAGAAAGATTGAACAAACGAGATTAGAAGAGTTAGCAAATTCTTTTGATGTTACTCCTGGAATTAGAAACCTTGTTGATATGCAAGAATCTATCTCTTTAAGAAAGCCAATGTTTTTAATGAACAGAAAATCTAAAGGTAAAAAAGACTACAAAAAATTGTGGGATTCTTTAGGATTTATGTAGAAAACATTAAAAATTATTATTTTTTAGAAGGAATTAAAAAATGGCAAAAAAATTTGAAACAAGAGTTTCGAAAAGAGACAGAACAAAAAAAGATATAGCAAGTCACTTAGGTGATGATTTCTTTAAATTTAAAGATGAAAAACTTTTAGTTGGAGCAAGATTAGATGAAATTCTTGTTTCAACAATTGAAGTTAGAAAGCAAGTAAGAACAAAGTTCAATGATGAGTCTATAGCAGAGCTAGCTACTAACATTAAAGAAAATGGTTTGATACAACCTTTGGTTGTTCATAGAGAAGGTTCAAAGTTTGTATTAATTTGTGGTGAGAGAAGATTTAGAGCTATTTCGACCATTGCTGATATGACTAAGGCCCCTTGTTTTATTTTAGAAAATAAAACAGATGAAGAATTGATGGCCATTCAATTTTCAGAAAATAGCGCTAGAGAGCAACTTCATTATATCGACCAAGCAGATTCAATCTTTGGTTATAAAAAATTAACTGGAGCGAGCGAGAGAAAAATTCAGGCCGCTTTAGGTATATCTAAGTCAGAAGTACATAGATGTATCTTAATTGCAAAAATACCAAAGAAAGTTAAAGAAGCTGCAAAAGTTAATAACACTGAAAAATATGTTTTATTAGAATGGTCTGCTCTTGAAAAAGGTGCAATCAAAGATGATCTTAAAAAGAAAATTATCGATGGTAGAATAACTAAGAGACTTCAATTAAAAAGAGCAATCAATGCAAGTGGGGCAGTTGTTAAAACTAAAACCAAAGCAAAGACTAAAGCGAAGACTACACCTAAGAGCGCAAGTGCTGCACTTTTAATGAAAGCTATGAAGAGTAAGTCAAAAGACATGAATCTTGATAGAAAAACTAAGAAAATGCTTAAAGAACTCATGGATGAGGCGAAAGAATTGATCGATATGTAGACAATTTTTCCGATTTTAAGGCCCAAGCTTATTGATATAGAATTAATATATGAATAAACTTGGGTCAATTCCTTCAAAAACTATTTCCAAAAAATATCACCAGCAATCCTCTAAAAAAGTAGAACCACAAAAGCAAGAAGTTCAAAAAGACTATAAGATTTCTCTTTCAAGTAAATCTAAAGAATTAAAAAAAGAATTAGATCAAGTTTCAAAGATACAAAAAGTACAAGTAAATAAGTCTATGATGGCCAAAGGTCCTGGGATTTACTTTGTAAGTGGATTTGATTGGTTTGGAGCTGGTTCTGTAAAAGGAAACTATGATGGTATTGAAGACATGTCAAAGGCCATAGGTGATGCTCAAAAATATTCTTGGGACGAACAAGGTAAAATTCTAGAAGATATTAAAAATAGAGATCCAAAAGAATCAATTGTTTTAGTTGGACACAGCTTTGGTGGAGATAGTGTTGTTGAAATTGCAAATGAGCTAAATAGTCTTGAATATGGATTTAGAGAAATTGATTTACTAGTTACTTTAGATTCTGTTGGTTTTAATAATGATATTGTTCCTCAAAATGTAAAAAAGAACTTAAATTACCTTGCGCAAGGTCCTTATGACTTTTTAAATGATGGCCCAAACATTGCTAAAGACTTTGAGAGAACAGAAGTTAAAAATGTGTTAACGGAAATGGTCCATTCTGATTTAGATGATAGTGAAGAAATTCAATTTAAGATCTTAAAAGAAATTAATTTAATCGTCTCTTAAAAAAATAGTGAACTCACTATTAAAATTTAGTAAGTTCATTTAGAAACAAAAATCTTGAATCAATCAGAATAAAAGTTAATTACAAACTTCTCCAAATAAGTCTCCAGAAGCTGGGGATCCCCCTTGATCACAATAAATGACAAAATTAGATGGAGTAAAAGTCAAAAAGTTAGTACTGTCACCAACATTTGATATGTTCCAATTGTTTGCGTTTAACGACGTTAAAGAACTTGCAGAGTTAAACATATGACTCATACTTGTAACATTTGTTGTATTAAAATGTGATAAGTCTAGATGAATTAAAGAACTTGCAGAGTTAAACATACTACTCATATTTGTAACATTCGAAGTGTCAAAGCTAGAAAGATCTAAGCTTGTTAAAGAGCCAAGATTTCTAAACATAGTACTCATATTTGTAACATTTGATGTGTCAAAGCTAGAAAGGTTTAAGCTTGTTAAAGAACTTGCAGAGTTAAACATACTACTCATATTTGTAACATTTGTTGTATTAAAATGTGATAAGTCTAGACTAATTAAAGAACTTGCAGAGTGAAACATATTTCTCATATTTGTAACATTTGACGTATTGAAACTTGATAAGTCTAGATTAGTTAAAGAACTTGCAGAGTGAAACATAAATGTCATATCTGTGACTTGTGAGGTATCAAAATTTGATAAATTTAAACTAGTTAAAGAACTTACGGAGCTAAACATAAATACCATATCTGTGACTTGTGAGGTATCAAAATTTGATAAATTTAAACTAGTTAAAGAACTTGCAGAGTGAAACATATTTCTCATATTTGTAACATTTGACGTATTGAAACTTGATAAGTCTAGATTAGTTAAAGAACTTGCAGAGTGAAACATAAATGTCATATCAGTGACTTGTGACGTATCAAAATTTGATAAATTTAAATTAGTTAAAGAACTTGTCGAATTAAACATAAGTGCCATATTTGTAACATTTGATGTATTAAAATGTGATAAATCTAAATTAGTTAAAGAACTTGCAGCGTTAAACATCGCATTCATATTTGTAACGTTTGAAGTGTCAAAGCTAGATAAATCTAAATTTATTAAAGAGTTTGAATCACGAAACATAGAACTCATGTTAATCACATTAGAGGTATTAAAGTGTGATAGATCTAGATTTATCAAAGATCTCGTTTCTCGAAACATAAAACTCATATTTGTAACATTTGAAGTGTTGAAATTTGAAGTATCAAGACTTATTAAAGATCTTGTATCTTGAAACATAGAACTCATATTACTTACATTTGAAGTATCTAAGTTTGATAAATCTAGATCTGTTAAAGAGTTTAAGTCACGAAACATTGCACTCATGTTTGTGACTTTTGATGTATTAAAGTGTGTTATATCTAGATTTACTAGAGAACTTGCACCGCTAAACATACTACTCATATTGATTACATTTGATGTGTCAAAACTAGATAAGTTTAAATTTGTTAAAGAAGTTAGACCTGTAAACATCTGACCCATATTAATTACATTTGAAGTGTCAAAGCTAGATAAATCTAAATTTATTAAAGAATTTGAGTTGCGAAACATACCACCCATACTTGTAACATTTGATGTATTAAAGCTAGATAAATCTAAGTTTGTTAGGTTGGTTGTATTGTAAAACATATTGCTCATACTTGTAACATTCTTTGTTGACCCTCCGGCAAAGCTTGTTAAATTTGAGCATCCATAAAAAGCATTATCAAGGTTTGTCCACCCAACATTTCCAAAGTCTATAATGTTTATGATTTTGTCTTTTGCTGAATTATTATTAAAATAAAAGGATTCAAGAGTTCCATCCATCGTGATGGTATAGTCTCCCGGTGATGCATAAGTATGTGTTCGATCAATATCATTAAAAGCTGTCACTTCAGATGTGTGTCCATCTCCCCAGTCAACAATAAAGTTATAATTAAAATTATTTCTTAAAGGTAGTGTAATTGATTCATTACTTGTGGTTGTTCTCCAAATTGAAATGAATGGAGCTGGTGGAGATACAAGTTGATAAGTTATCGTAGAGTCATTAGATATTAAATTGTCATTTGTTACATTGTACACAAAAGAAACAGGTCCATCATAATTATTAGGACCAGTAACACCAACTGTACAAGTTCCTGATGTCGTACAGTTACAAGGAGTTGTGATGCTAAGGTTAGATAGTGAATTGACACTACAAGATGAGGCAAAGTCTCCATCAATGTCAGTATAGAAAAGAGGAATTATTCTTTCTTGGCTAGAAAAACTTTCAGATAAATTATTGTCTTGAGTTACAGGCGCATCATTTACATTTATGACACTTAAAGAAATGGACTCCGTATTTGAATCAACCATTCCATCATTTGATTTGAATGCCATTATACAATTACCAACATCTGAATTATCAGGAGTTCCTGAAATAATTCCTGTTGAAGAATTTATTGAAAGAAAGTTACAAGTATTTGTTGAATCAAACGAAAAACTTTGAGTATTTCCAACATCTGGATCAACAACAGATGGTGTACAAGAATATGCCGCATCTTCATTAGTTGAAGTTGAACAAGATTGAGATAAAACAGGGGCATCATTTACATTTACGACACTTAAAGAAATGGACTCCGTATTTGAATCAACCATTCCATCATTTGATTTGAAGGCCATTATACAATTACCAACATCTGAATTACTTGGAGTTCCTGAAATAACTCCTGTTGATGAATTTATTGAAAGAAAGTTACAAGTATTTGTTGAATCAAAAGAAAAACTTTGAGTATCTCCATCTATATCTAAAACAGAAGGAGAACAAGAGTAAGTTCCATTTTGATTAACAAAGCTTGAGCATGATTGAGATAAAACA
>CAKZUQ010000046.1 GCA_937923325.1 uncultured Bacteriovoracaceae bacterium | reverse complement strand
CTGTATTCAATTTTGATAAATGTTATACTGAAATCAACCGATTAACTTTAAGGCGAAGATATTTTTGAATAAAATGACTTTTGTATTTACTGAACTAACTTAAGGTTTGGACTTTTACCCACCATCAAACGATTAGACCCGAAAAAAACTTTGTAACGAGTAATACTCTTCACAGAAATAAGAGCTTAAAAAAATCATTAGCTTTAGTAGAGTAAAAAATTATCGGGAATTATCGGGCTAGAAAATTAATTGTCGGGAAAGCCATCCCGAAAATTCCCGATAATTGAATTTAGATAAAAAAAAAGCCCTGTAAAAACAGGGCTTTATAAAAAATTGGTACAGGCAAGGGGAGTTATATCGAACTTATTTGCTCGGAGAAGAGCTTGTTAGTCTAGGCCTCTAAGTACTAAATATTGCTTAGAATTAAATTTTTCTTAATGAATTCAGTATTTTACCGAATTTCCGATAAGTTCATATGATCAAATTAAAAGATGTAAATAAAAAGTATGGTGACAACTGTGTTGTTGATAATGTTTCACTAGAGTTAGCTGAAAATCAATTTATAACACTACTTGGGAAGAATGGAGCTGGTAAATCAACCTTGCTGAGATTGATTGCTGGATTAGAACTACCAGATGCAGGAATTGTTTCTTATAAAGACTACCCACTGGAGTCCTTTGACTTCCCCTTTATTTCTGAAATAGGATTTGTTCATGAAGGTCTTGATTATCAGCTTCCAATTAGTTTTAAAGAGTTTGTTGATAAAGTAAAAGTTGAACTCAAAAACTGGGATCAAAGCTTTTTTGATGAGATGGTTGAGCATCAACAATTTGATCTTTCTAAAAGGTTTCAGCAGTACTCTAGAGGACAGAAAATGCAATTAGCACTAATGCTTAATCTTGCTATGCGTCCGAAGCTTTTACTATTAGATGAAATCACATCAGTTATTGATGTGTATGGTAGAAAGTATTTCTTAGATCTGCTTCGAAATTATGTAGACGAGGGAAATACAGTCATTGTTACAACAAATATTATAAATGAATTAGAGTTTTATAGTGATCGCTTGCTAATTATTAAAGACGGTCATATTCAACTTAACTCAGAAATAAGTGGAATTTCAAAAAAGTTCACCAAGCTGAGAAAGAAAATTGATGAGTCTCATGAGGTGTTTAGTCACGAAAAGTGCCTTTGGGCAGGAGTGAATTCTGATAAATCGATATCATATATTATGGAAACTGAAATACTTAATCAATTTCAAATAGGAGATGACCTTCTTGATAGGCGATCTTCGACCTTAGAAGATATCTTTTTATACTTTTATTCTGATAAGGAGGGAGATGATGCTTAGGAAGCTATTTTTATATCCCTTTCTTCAAAACTGGATGTACTATGTTATTGGCCACTTAGTATTTGCTATTTTCCTTTCTCTTAACAGAGGTGAAATAACAGGTCTGTTACAGCTTGTTACAGGAGCGTTTGCTGTTGCCGCAGTTATATCTCCGTTTCTTTTACTCTATATCTTAGATCCATTTGTAAATAATATTAAATGGATGATAAATAATTATTGTTCAAGGAAAAAATTAATTACTTTTCATTTCTTGTATCAACCTCTGAAGTTTTCGTTAGCTGCAGTGCCAATACTTTTCTATAAGTATATTGAGAGTGATATTTCGAAAGTTTTTGTATTGGAAGAGTCGGGAAATACCTACTGGGGACACCTAGGTTACTTTATAATCCCATTTGGGATACTTTATATTACGACGTTGATTAGAAGAAAGCAGTTTGTTCCACAACAACAGCCAAACCCTCTTGGTAAGCACTCTAAATTAAAACAATTTTTGATATTCTTGGCTGTAATGATCATAATTGCAGTTGTTTTATTACTAATCCGTCTTTTAGGAGATTCATTTTACTTTGTATTTGCATTTATGATGATATTCATAATAGGGATGGGTATAGCTAGTTTCTCTGAAGAGTTTATTTTGTGGAGAAAAAAGAAGTTGTTTAAAATCTTTTACATCTGCACTTCAATTTATGCAGTAATTAGTTTAATCCATCTATTTGATATAAGAAATACAGTCAAAGATGAAACTGTTGAGACAGGAGTAAGAGTTGAGTATGTGAATTATTTAAATCTATTCTCTCCTAAACTATCAAGTAAGGATTTAGAGTTATTACTTTTAAGTACTAATAAAGATACTTTTGGTGAGTTTGTAGATCTTAACTTTGAATATTTGAATTTTGATTCAGTTGTAAACCATGCATTTAAAAATAAAATGTATGTTCACCTTCTTGATGAGGTAGAGGATCGTAATAGACCTTTACCACGAGATGCCTACTTTTATCTCTTGGATAAGTTCATTGAATTAGCTGGAGATAAAAGGTTAAAGGAACAAATCGTTCATAAACTTCATAAAATTATCATTAAAAATAATTATTCCGACTTAGAGACTATAAACAAGTTTTTTAATATGAAAAAAGTGTTTCCGCAATATCTAGCACTTGAAATGACATTCCACCATATTGATAAGGATAAATGGTGGGAGGTATTGAAACCACATAAAGAAAACTTGGACAAATCCTTAGTTGAAAGATGTTTTGAGAAGAAAGAGCCAGAAGAGTTAAAGTCTTATTTGAATAAGAAATAACCTCTATAAAGAAATATGGAAGATGAAAAGCTAAGTGAAGTAGAGAAAGAGAGTAAGATACCGAAGAAATTAAGTTTTGTTCATACCTTCTTTCGTTTTATTCTGAGGGTCTTTGTTGAAGCTCCTGAGTTAATTCTTATTCCTGTGGCTGGTATATTTGTATTATTTAAGTTTAAAAGTGCAATTCTTGAAAAAGTTATAGAATTTTTTAATTAGCGAGAGATATAGTTGCCTATTATGCTTCCGTAATATCAAATTTGATATTTTTCAAGGTGTTATACTACAGATATTATTTATCTATTATTTTTGAAATTAAATACAATATCACTTTACTCAGTCAATAATGTGCAAATTATCTAAACTTGCTCCATTTGTTTATTAAAAACTTTATGTATAATTATATAGAGGTGTTATGGGTAAATTTATTGATGAAGTTCCTGAGAAAACAAACATAGAAAATCATTTACTTAATAGAGTCCTAATGGAAGTTAGATTTCCTTTTGTTTTTGAGTTAGGTTCAGAAAGTAATGGAAGACTAGTTACAGCTTTAAACCCAGGACTTTTAAAAGAAATTAAAGATTTATTCTCTTCTGCTATGCCAATGTATAAAGTTATAAAAGGCCAAAGCTTTAATATCGATTTTAAAGACTCTTCTTCTCCAACATTCAAGGCTGGGCCTGAATCACCAATTCATGTCTTCTCAAGTTTAGATGGAGACATTAGTTGTGAGTTGACAGCATTCTCATTAGTTTATTCTGTAAATAGAAGAGATTCGTATAAAGGATTTACTGAGTTTCTTAAAAGTTTTAATGAAATATGGATTGAAATCAATAAGTTAATAAACGTCAGAGTAATTGATCGTTTAAAAATAAGAAAAATAAATAAACTTGAATTTGAAAAGTTTAATTTGGATTCTATTTCTCAAAAACTGGAGAAAAGTTTTTTGCCTTCCCTTACATCTCTAACAAAGAATAGTGATTCATTAGCTGATTACGTTTCTCGAGAAATAGTAAGTATTCCAAATGAAAACTACAAGTCGATAATTCAGTTTGGCTACAAATCTGGTCAAACTTCGTCTTTTTATTTCTTAGATTTTGATATTTTTAGTGATGAAAATATAACAATAGACAAAATTGATGAAAATATACTTTCGATGAATGAAATCTTGTGGGAAATATTCTATATTTCATTAAACAAAGATTTTTTTGAGTCACTTAAAGCAAGTTAAAAGGAATTTATGAGTTTAAAACCTGAAGCCATAGCACCCTTAACGGTCTGCTCAGATTGGGATGAAATTACTGAAGATAAGAATAATCGACAGATCGAAGATGTGTACTTAGAAAATGAACTAGATTCTATTCCCATTTACAGTGAGGACTATAAGTGGAGTGATATGTGGTTCGAAGAACTTACTAATAATAAAAAAACATATAAGGTTGCAAGAAAAGAAGATTTTAAAGAAAAGTTGATGGGAGTAACTGCTCACTCTGAAGTAATTAATTCAATCAAATTTAAGAAAAACGGTTTGTATGTGATTGTGAATTGGCCAAAACCAGCTACAGAGTTTTTAATAAAAGATTGTGAGGTCGTTAATGAGGAACTATTTGGAAAGGTTGGAGTAGAGTATCTATTTGAAGTACGAAGGTACTCGAAAACAAAAGAAAGATTAGTAATATATGCTGTACCTTCTAGGAAGTTAACTGAAGAGGAAGCAGAGAGCTTAGATGATGAGCTAAGTAAGCTTCTTGATGGAGCTGTTGATTGAAAATCGAAGTTTTCGGAAGTCATAACGGAGAGGCTATTGTATTACACCAAGAGGGAGAATGGACCTGTGTTATTGATTCTTTTGAATACTCTGGTGAGAACCCAGTAAAAAAATACCTAAATAAACTAGAAATAAATGAAATTGATTTATTAATCGTTACTCATCCTCATGATGACCACTATAATGGTGTTCACTCAATTTGGGATGAATTTGATGTCAAATGTGTCTATGATTATCAAGACGAAGGATACAAATACATTATTAAAGTAATAGATGTATTAAAAAAAGCATATAAAAGTGATGAGGAGCCTGTAAGCGAGATTTTAACAACAAAGCTTCGCAGGTTTAAAAAATATGCTAAGTTCAGAAAAGAGGCAAGATCAAGCTTGCAAGGTAATTATGCTAAAGCTTTGTATCAGCCATTCTCTAGTAAGCTGCTAGTGCATCAGTCAGCAAATTTGAAAGTTGAAATGGTTGTTATGGCTCCATTTTCACATCTGTATGGGGATTATATTGAAGAGCTTAAAATTAAAGCAAAAAATGGAAATATAAATATTGATTTAATTGAGCATAAAAACGAAAATCCTAATACTTTTTCACAGGTAAACTTTTTTATAATTAATGATCAATATAAATTGTTATTTTTAGCTGATGCAACTAACGATGTTTTAGAGTTAATGATTCCTGAGATAGAAAAGGAACTTCCAATAGATTTTATTAAAGCATCTCACCATGGTTCACCCAATGGGAACTTAGAGAAATTTTGGAAACTAATTTCAAACCAAAAAAAAACATGCAATGTTGCTATTACGAGACATGAAAATCATGATCTACCAGAGATTGATACCTATAGTATGATACATCGAAATATAGCTATTACAGGGGGGATTGTTAAATCTGTTGAAAAGGATACCGATGGAGATAAATATCTTTCTTACAGTATTAATCCTAGCTTAAATTTTGTTGGCTGCTTTAAAGTAGCATAGATTACCAATTGCAGTAGACTTTCTATTTATTAAGAAAATTTAATCTAAAATAATAAATCGAATATTCAGTAGCTTAACCACTTTAAAAGCAGAAAGCTTAGTTTTTTATGGTTCAATGACTTTACTTTTGACACTGAGTCATTCTATATGAATATACTATGAAAGACATAATGCACAATTCAGAGAGTGAATACTTATCACTGCGCTACGCTGGCGAAGGGATTGTTGATGGCAGGGTTGATGCCCTAGAGATCAGCAAATCAATAGGAGCCTTTGCTACTTTGATTTCAGAGGCAAATTCAATTCTGAATCCTAATACAAGAATTAAAGTCGATTTCGCGGATGCACACAAGGGATCTTGGGAAGGCTTTTTTGTTGTTGAGTTGACAACAATGGCCCAGCAAGGGTTAACAGCACTAGGAGAGAATAAAACATTAGTTGGAGCCTTGTCCTTAGCACAACTATTGGAGCTTTTAGGCCTATATCCAAAAGAAGCCATTTCTGAAAAAGTTCGTGATTTAATTCAATACATAAGATTCTTAGAAAATAGAAGTGTAACCAAAATTTCAAGCTTGGAAACTGGAGAGATCGAACTAGAGTTAGAAAACGATAAAAAGCTTATTGTAGATGAAAAACTATTTAAAGTAGCTTCAAGCAAAAAAATAAAACAACAGATTAAGACTTTATCTAGGCCAGTAAAATCTGCGGGGATAACTTCTGTTGAGTTCAAGCAAGGTGGTAATGCTGTAAGTATTGTTGATAATGCTGAAGTGGATGTTTTTTATAAATATGAAACACCAGACTTTGCACCAAGAGAATATATTGAAAAAACGTTTTTAGAAGTTAAAACAATAGATTTTGAATTTAAAAAATGCCGATTCGCAAATGGAGAACTGCAATTTACTGCACCAGTACTTGATACAGACTTCATAAGTAAAATAAAAGAAAACAAAAATTCTTTTTTTGATGGAGATACACTTTTTGTCGACCTTAGAGTAATAGTTACAAAAGAGCTTAATAAAGAAAAAACAGTCTATGAAATATTAAGAGTCAGAAAACATATACACCCTGAAGCTAATGAACAAGTCCTTATTGATGATTATTATCAAGGAACTTTGTCTCATTCGAATCCTAACTTACCACCACCGATTGATACAAACCTATTATCTTAGTGAATAGTGAAAAAAAGTAAAAACTCAACTATAATGAGTTTATGATTACTTGCAAACATTGTGGATCAAAGTCACTTAAAAAACATGGAAGATATAAAATAAAACCGAGTTCTGATGTACTTAGATATAAATGTTTGAAATGTAGTAAGACATTTCGAAGCGAAATAGCTGATAGACGGTGTGAAAGAAGAGGTAGGAAACCATGTTTCATGAAGACCTCTAGGGCAAGTCTGTCATCAAAACAAGAATTAATTATTGATATTATTAACCTAAATAGAGAATTGCGGAAGCAAACCTTTTATAAAGCTGCAGAGGACTTATTTGGTAAAAGGCGACAAACGATTCGAAGATACTTAAAGCCAGGTGCTAAGTCATTCAGCTTTGAAGAGTTAGCTAAGGGAATTGGTAAAATAAGAGAGTTTTTAGAAGCGAAGGGAAAAAAGTCTGGTAAGTACCTTTCACGACTTCAAAAACTAGCAAATAGACTAGTTGAAATTTCAGTTGGGCCACCAATTATTTTTTTAAGAAAAGACACAATTATTTGGAACAAAAAATCACCGATTTATAAAGAACTCGTAATAGAGTCGCAGTAAAGTCAGTATGTTGGATAAGTGTTTATTCCTATCTATCTAAGTGGTAGAATCAAGTTATGTTATATGAAATTGATGAGGGTTCTGTTCACTCTTTAAATACAATTATTGAAAATATAGTTTGTGAGTCTTCAAAAGATGACGTTACGGTTTGGTATGATAGACATGGAGAGCCAATCCTTTGGGAGTATAAAAACTGGCTTTTCGATATTAAAAAGAAGAAAGTAGCATTCATTCACGGAAATAATATTTGGACGTTAAATAAAGACTTTCTTGCTCAAATTCAAGATGGTGTGGCCAGAGATAGTGAAGGGAAAATTCTACTTTTTCAAAATGAAATCAAGGTTCAACGTAAGATCATTAAACCTGTTGGAATAACTGCGCCAACAAAACCACGAAGTAGGACATTAGGCAGAATTATTGTTCCTCAATCAATAACGGTTAACATTCCAAGATCATTCTTTTCCAAAAAGACTATTTAGATTTCCATTATACTTTTAGGTGAATATCGTAACGAATGTTCATAGAAGTCACTAGAAAGATTGATTCTAGTTCTATTATTCAATACAAAAAACGTCGATATTCATTTCCTTCAATATTTCGAGGGGACAGAGTTTCAATAATTGAAACAGATAATTGTTTAAAGATTATAGGTGATAGCTATTGTAGAAAAATTGAAAAGAAAGTTACCACAATATACCTAGAGGACTATATCTGCTTGCCAGAGATAGTTGAGAACTCAGTTGAGGAGATCTTATATACGGCAGCACTTATTGGTCCATATACAATGGGTGTAGTTCGAATGATTATTAAGTCCAAAAAGCATCCATATTTAGCTTATAGAACGATAGAGGCGCTATTTTATCTTGCTGAGAAATATTCAGAAGATAAAGTTGAAGAGGTTGCCTTATATAGTCTGGAGGTCAGCCGGCCGTACTACTATTTTATTAAAAATAAGCTTAAAAAAGAAAATTAAATTACAGCTAAGAATTCGTGGATGCTACGTTTTATTAATACCTTTTTTGAAACAGGAGGATTATGAAAGTCGCAGCATACACAAGGGTGAGTACTACAGACCAAAGCACTGAAATTCAAACTAGGGATATTACAGATTACTGTAAAAGGAGAGGTTGGGATAATTCAGTCGAGTTTTACGAAGATAAAAAATCTGGAACCACAGAGAATAGAGCTGAACTCAAGAGGATGTTAAAGGATATCAGAGAAGGAAGAATAGACATTGTTATAACTTGGAAAATTGACCGACTATTTCGTAGCTTAAAAAATCTTCTTCTTTTGTTACAGGAATTTGAAGAGAGGGATGTCGTCTTCGTTTCTATTAAGGATCAAATCGATTTAACTACTAGCTCTGGCCGTATGATGATGCATGTTATTTCTGCGTTTTCTGAGTTTGAGGTTTCGATGATCAGGGAAAGAGTTCGGTCAGGTATCGAAAATGCTAGGAAAAAAGGGATAACTCTTGGTCGGCCTAAAAAGATCACTGTTGAAGAAGTCTTAGATTTGAAAAAAGATGGATTCAAAAATGTCGAAATTGCGAGAAAGTTGAATGTTTCTAGAAGCACGATTAGTAGAATTTTGAAAAAATATGACTTGTTGAAAAAAACTAATCAAATTTGAAGTGTGCAAACTGTTTGCACAGATACAATTTTAATAATTTAAGGAGTTTAATTTGAGAATATTCCATGTATTAAAAATTATTAATTTTGACGCGTATGATTCCTCAGATATTCCGTGTGATTGGTCGGATATAAGTTCAATTAATTTCTGAAACACAGACAATAAAAGTATGACGAATCAAACTTTTAATAAAATTCTTCAAGAAAGGCTAGAAGGAGAAAACCTTAGTAGTCTGAGTAGAGAGCTGGGAATAAATAAAGCGGTACTTTTTGATTGGGTTAAATCTAATAGACTTCCATCTATGAAGAATATTGATCATGTAGCTCGTTTAGCAAGATATTTAGGCCTTTCTTTAGAGGAGTTACTGTTAGGACCATCATCAAATAAAGAGACGAGTCATAAGGTTATTACTAAGGTTTCTTTTAAAGATGGTGATCGAGAATATGAAGTTGAGATAAAGAGAAAAAATAGGAAAAATTATGAATAAGAAAGAAACATCTTTAGATCAATTAGGTGGAAGCTTTTTTAAATTTATAATATTTGCAGAACTCGTAGGGTTTTCGATAGCAATATTTTCATCCTTCGGTATAAAAACATTTAATTGGTGGTACGGCGGTATCTCTCTCGCTTGTATTATTGCTGTCTTTATCATTCCCATTGTTAGAAATATAACTATGATATTGCTAACTTTTTACTGGCCTTATTTGACAGCAACATCCTTTGAGGATGGTGCTGGAATAGGAAAGATTCTAGTAATTTCTGGTGTCGTTTTCTTACTTTCAGCTGGAGTTCACTTTTCTATTGTGAACGTTCCAAAATCAGACAAAAACAATAAAGATACAATCGAAAGCAAAGAAGAGGGAGAACCTATATGAAAATAAAGAGTTTATTGGCTTTAGTATTGATATTACTAATTAGTTCATGTGCATCTAGCAGGAAGAAAAATGCGACAAATGCAATGAATGACTATATTGATGAGAGGACAGGTAACACGGATTGGAAATATATTAAGAATAAAGGTGGGAGTGACTACTTTTCTAAAATAAATGAATTTGAGTTCTATGCATCTTTAAAAGTAGAAAAAGGACTTACAATAAAGGTTAAGGGCTCTCAATGTCTTGAAGAATTAGAGATTCTTAGTGAAAAAGTGAAAGAGTGTGAAGGATATGGAAAGTTTAAGCCATATGGTTTTAATAATGGGTATGCTAGTGCTGCTGGCGCAAGTGTAAAGCCGAACCATAATAGGTATCAATGCTATGGGAGTTTACTGAATTTGATTGGGATGCCTCAAAAAAGCAAAATTCAAGGGGCAGTGTTTATGGAAATAAAACATCATTTTAAATGTTTTATTCCTAGAATCTTAAAGAAACATACTCTAGTTGAGACTGAGTTACAGAGTTACGAGAAAAAATATGAATATTATAAGAAAAGTTTAGCCATTAAAGAAAAACAAGAAAAATCTGAAAAATATTGGAATTCCAAGAAAGGAATGAATGAAAAATATTGTTCTTACTATTACGAAGAGAAATCTTACTTATATTCTAAAAAACTTATGAAAAAATATGGGCCAACCACATTCATAAAGGCAATCAGTCAAAGCAAGCAACAGAGAGATCTAGATAAATTTATTAATCGTAGAATGAAAGGACTAGACTCAATTAGAAAGGCAAAGAGGTATTACTCAGAGGCTTTGAGGGCAAATTTCGGTGTTAGAGCTAACTGTCCTACTAAAAAACTTAGGCTTTGTGAGTTTGGAAAGTGTGAATTAGTCAATTTATAGCTTTATTTTAAGAACTTACAGGATTTTGACGATAAAGTTGTATGAATATCTTTAATATATATGACCCTGATGATTGGTTTCGATACGAGCTTGATGTATTTTCACTCTCATCTTGCGAATCTAATAGGCAATATATAAGAAGAAAACTCCTTGTTCTTATACTAAAGTTTGAAAATGAGGGAAATAACTTCATTCGTGATATTTCAGTAAATTCAAAAAACAATGTAAAAAGCTTGGAAAATTTAAACTCTCTGGATGTTGATGAAGTTCTTCAGACGCAAACAGATTTCAGTTTAGATGGTCAATATTGGTCTGATCCAGAAGAAGAATATGATGAAGGACTAAATATTCTAAATGATTTCTTCAAATATAATGCTAAGACCTTAATTGATATTGCAATTGGAACTCAAATAACAGAGTTTGAATTATTCTGTGTTTTTGTAGGGCAATTGATGGAAGGTTTAGATGACCCATTTGATGCTGAAACCAGTCCAATCACCGCATTTCTAAGTAATAATTTTGATATTGAGGACTATTTTAATAAAAAAGAATTCGAAGGTTTATACATAAACCATGAATTAATCTCAGCTCTATTTAAAAAATATACAGAAAATGAAATCGATTTTGGAAAAACAATTTCATTTATAAAGTTGAATGGAGCTATAAACCCAAATTTGTATATATCAAACAAATCAATCTTTAGAAAAGATGATTATGAAAGCATCGTAGAAAGAGCTCGAGAACTTAGCCCAGAAATTGATTTAGATAAGGTTAACTCAAAAGAAAAAACAAACATAATTTATGATGTAGAAAATATAATGAGTATGTATTACGAAGCAATTAAAAGAGTAAAGATAAAAGTTTCTTTGTGGGAGTTTGCATATCTGGAATATTTTGAATATTTGAAAGAAGAAGATATTAAGAACCGAGATTTGTTACTCCGAAAATTATTGCACTTAAATCCAAAATACTTCAACGCAGTTATAGATAGGCCAACGAATGAAGATAATAAAAATGAAATAAACAAAATATTAAATCTTTTAAAGGGGTATCATGGAGGAGTGTTAAATACAGCATTTGAAAATAACAAATTTGCAACAATTCCATTTGTTAATAGTACAATAATTAAAGATTTAGCAGAAGAGAACTTTTCTTTTAATAAAGTTTCAAGTAAGTGGAACATATCTGATGTGGAGCTGAGGGAAATTAAAGAAAACACAAAAAACCTAAAGAGGAAGGAGGCAAGGCAAGCACATCAAATCTTACTTGCTAATAGATGGATTGATAGACCAGGATTTGGGACATTTGAAAACTTTCTTTCTAAAATGAATAAAACAGAAATAAGGAACATGTCTTCTCTATTTATCAACTTTCATAAATATTCCTATGAATTTAGGGATATTGTCATGAAAAGTATCTCTAACTATCTAAAATAGCGTTTTTTTTATTCACAAATTTCAAATTAAAAACCCTAGTGGGCTTATAACCATTAATATCTTCAAGAATAGGATACAAAATGATTATAGGACTTTTTATTGGGTTAGTTATGGCATTTGATACAATCGTTGGAATATCGAACGTACCAACTGGCACACTTAACAAAATTAAATTGAAGAAGAAGGCAAGGAATTATGGTGTTGGAGTGTACTGTGGCCTTCTTCATCAATCTAAACATGTTTATCAGAACTCCAAAGAGACGAAAGCTCACCCATTCAATGGAGGGCATTTTGTTTTCTTAGATGAGAAGATATGCATTTTTACAATAAATGCAAAATGTCTAGGAGCGAGCGGTGTTGTTTCAAATTTTAAAAATATTGAAGATGTAAAAGATGGGTTACGTAATTGTATAAGCAAATCTGATGGAGTTTTATCCGATGGCTTTGAAGAAATAATAAATAACTCTGATTTGTTAAGAGTTGATTTATGCCACAATGTACTTTTAAAGGATAAAAATAAAAGTTTAAGTGGATTTAAGAGCTTTTTATATCAGAAGGGTCGGCCTACAAAAAAAGTCTATAATACTTCTGTCGGGTTTTATGGGAAATCATATAGATCTATCATTTACGATAAGAAAGAAGAGTTAGAGACTAAGAATCCAATTATATTTTCTAACTTAGAAGATTTTCAGAAAAGAGAGTTAACTAATTCTCTAAAAATTGAGTTCTCTTTAAAGAATCGTAAAAAAGTTCGAGAGTCATACTTAAAAGTTCATAAGATTAGCTCTGTAGGTAAAACATTGTTTTACCCTGGTAGTTATGGAGTATCAGTAAAAGACATCTTTGATTCTAGGTTTATAAAGAAAACAACAATGGAGAACCTAAATAAGCTAAAGATTGTTGGAGTCCCACAAGATTGGAAGCAAACAACTGGTTGGAAGGATGCCGTTGTCAAGGATAGGGAAGGCAAGATAACTCTAAATAAAATTATTTCTGATCTTGGAGCATATGAATTCGTTTCTTCTAAGTTTAAAGAAGACTGGAATCAAATAAGAGAGTTTTTAAAAATGACAGAGGGAAAAAACTCTAGTCGAGTATTAGCTCAGTTACGTGAAAAATCAAATAGACATAAATCAAGATTAAATGAAGAGGAGAGAAGCCCTCATCAGTACTTTTTTGAATTTAAAAACCAAGTGATTGCACAATTACTTAATAATAATATCAAAAGTTAACAATTTATGAGGAGAAAAAGATTTTGAAAAAGAAAAAACACGAACTTGAATTATTAGAAACAAAGCTTGTTAGCTATCTAGAGCAATTTAGATACTTAGATGAGAAGGAATATGAATTCTATAGAAACTTATTTGAATATTGCCAATTGCTTAGAAAAGACAAGGGAATGTCAAAAAGTATGGCGGTTAAAGAAATAGCAATATTAATGAACCATTCTATAAGAACTATTGAGGCATATCTACAATGTATGAAAATTGAGCCTGAAGTTATGTCAATGTGGGAAAGCGGTGAATACGGGTTAGATTACACAAAAGCAAAGTTATTAACTCAGTTGAAACGTGGCCAAGCGAAGTTGTGGCACATTTTATGTGATTCTGATTTCAGCACAACGGATGATCTGGACGTAGCTTTAAAAGCATTACTTGATGAAAAATTGAGCTTGAATGAATTAGAAGAATTTATTGATAACGGATCTTTTAAGTACTTACGTCAGGGCCAGGAGCTTAAAGTAAGAATAAGATATCTTACAAGAGATTTAGAAAATTTTATTAAATATGGTCATAATGATCTACCTCCAAAGCTCAAGACTGAGTTTAATGAGTCATTTACTGAGTTAAGGAGTATTGTTCTGAGAGTTATTGAAGAGCCAGAGAATTACTTGAGTGAAGCTTTGATCCCTGAAAACTTTGAAGAAATACTAGCTCAATTTAAGAATTAAACAATGCTCTCCTCGGATTCTATACCCCAAAGGGAAGTCATCGAACTCCAAAATAACGAGACAAATAGTTTCGAGGAGAATATATCGTTATTAAATCTATCTGAAACAGAGATTTATAATTTCAACGAATTTATTTCAATACTAAGAGAGGAAATGTCTAAGCAGGCTGAGGCTGATATTTATGTCAAAGTTAAATGATTCAAAAAAATTAAGAGCCAGATTTTTAGAAAATACTTTTGTACCTGAGAATAACTTGGCCATATCCTCATCTAGGACAAGTACAAAAAAGCAAACATTAGGTCACTCCCTTGGTGAACAAGAAAGAGCGATTGAAGTATATTCAGTAAAGGAATCATTAAAAATTATAAAACATTGGGAAATTGCAGAATCTGCTTCTAAACATGAAAGTAGAAAATACTTCCAAGAAATGATTACTTATGTAAAAAACAGCCAAAGCACTAAAAAGCCAATAAAGCATATTATTTTTTCTCATCAATCAAGAGCAGCAAGGAATAAGCATTCACTAAGAGAGCTTGAGGACATTGTTGAGCTCGGAGTAACTGTTCACTTTGCCAGAGATAATAGAAAGTTAACCTGTGCATCAGATATGGCCGAGCTAATTTCATATTATTTAGATGGAATTAGAAATGAAGAATATATTGTTGATTTAAGAAAAAATGTAATGGGTGGGATGATTAGATGTATAGAAGAAGGTAGGTTTCCAGGAAGGCCACCCTTTGGTTATCTCAACTCTGGAGATAAAGGGAATAAACACTTTATTTTTGATGAAGAGAAAGCTGCTTATATGAAAGAAGCTTTTGAGAAAATGGCGACTGGCTGTTATTCATGTGAAGCTCTCTTGAGGGAATTGAATTTAAAGTATAGCTACTTGGATAGACTTCCAATGAAGAACAAATTTAGTGAGTTGTTAAAAAATCCCTTTTATTATGGAGATTTTTTTTACTCAGGTGAAATCTATAAAGGGAACAATAATATACACCCTCAGTTGATTCCGAAAGGTCTTTGGTTAAAAGTTCAAGGTGTTCTTAGTGGAAACAAAAAAGTTAGACGTTCTCAGAATCATTCATACATTGGCATGATGAAGTGTGGAGGAAAAATCTTAGATGATAATGGAAAGATAACTGATGAGATCTGCGGATGCTCAATTACAGGGGAGCGAATTAAGAAAAAATATAAAAATGGAACTGTTACTTACTTCAATTATTACAGGTGTGGAAATACAACTAAGAATTGCTCACAAAGAAATAAGAGTTATATGAAAGAAAACTTTGATAGAAGAGTGAGTTACAGACAAGCTGAAATTGAAGATTTATTTTCTAGTGTTTTTAAAAGGTTCACAAGTGAAGCTGCAATATATGATCTCATGTCCAATTTCTTACGTAAGGAGCATTTTAAATCTAAATCTACACATAGAAAGAGAATTAAGCTTATAAGGGAAAATTTAGACCAAATAAGGGGTCTACAAACTTAATGGTGTTTGCGGTGCATCCTGAGGAAATAAGTTCGATATAAATCATGAGTGACTTTTTACAGTAAAATTTAATTACCACACTAAATTTTATAAAAAGGACCACTCATGACTCCAGAAAATTATCTCCTAAGAAAGCTGATGCTTCCAGACTTAAATCTAGTAAAAGTCAAAAAAATATCAAATAAGACTCTTCACTACCACTGTGAAAAGAAAACTAAATGGGAAGTTTGTAGAAAATGTCCTACTAAATCCTACACTGTTCACGATCGAAGAACTGTCACGATAAGAGATACTAAGCTTCAATATAAAAATATCAAATTAATTATTAAAAAAAGAAGGTTTAGATGTCCAAACTGTAAATCAGTTTTTACTGAGTCTATTAACGGTATAAAAGTTG
>CAKZUQ010000045.1 GCA_937923325.1 uncultured Bacteriovoracaceae bacterium | reverse complement strand
AGTTGCAGATCTAGTTGTATTGCAATTACTACTTTGATTAAACACAACTCCGTTACAAATATCTCCAACACCAGGAGTCCAAGAGCTTATACTACAACCATTATCACAAAAAACCACACTACCATCTGCTGCTGCACTCAAACTAATCTCATCACCTGAAGGACAAAGAGCTTCGGCGAGAACTGATTTTAAATTCCTACAAACAAAATCTCCATTTGTTTTTATCTCAACAGGAACCTCACCTGACTGACAAGCAACTCTAGAAAAATCTCTACAACGCCCATTAATGCAAATTTGAGAATTACTTGTTATATCTCCAGATACAGTTAAATTTCCATTCACTGTGTCGCCATCAACATTTACAAACCTTGAATCTAAAGTGGTATCTAAAAAGTCTTTTTGGGCCTTAAAGGACACAGCATCACTTAACGACACTGAGGAACTGTCATAATTTTTTAATATACAATTATTTGAGACATCTAAAACACCTCCCAAAGACTCACAACTAACAGAGAGGCTAGAATCAAGAGCACTATTAAGGGAAGAATAACAAGATGTCATATTCAAACCTAGATCCGCAACAAAATTAAAAGGAAATAATTTTCTAATAGATCGCACAGAACTAGACTTACCTTGAACTATTTTGTTGGATTTTTTAAAGACTACCTCTAACGAAGCACTCCCCTTAATTCTGCCATCAAGAGGCGCCCCGTATGATGCTGATAAAATCTTCATAGATAGGACTTCTATAAGCCCTTCACCATAAGGCATTCCAGCCCGAACGATAGGATCACCTGCAATGTTATTAATTGAACTAATTGGAGTTTCAGGAGAAATATTCGTACCTACACCAATCGAGCTAAGACAAGAAGAACTATCAGAAAGAGATTGCCTTATTAAACTAGATATCGTTACTATTTCAACAGTCTCTTCTGTGCGCTTTTGTGATACTACTTGATTTTTGTTCATCTGCATAAAAACTAGACTACTAGCACCTAAAAGACCCATCGCAATGACAACTTCGATTAAAGAAAAACCTTTACTATTAAACATATTATAAACCTTTATTGAGCCCAATATACTTTAGATAAATAATAACATAGTTAAACAAAATAACTCTAATTTTAAGTAAAAATAGAGTATTCATTAACTACCTATACTTCATAAGTAATACCAAAGGCCATTGTTTCATAAGTATTTGCATCAAGAAGAATTATTCGCCCTAAGTCTCTTGAAACCTCGTAAGAAGTAAATAGAATTGATTCTGCAAGCTTTATTTTAGCCTTAATTATCTCTGCGTTAGACTCTAAAAAATCTAAAGATTCAATTGTATACCTTCTATTAAGATGTAAAATTTCATATTCTTTTGAGTGACAGTATTTATTTGTTGAAAACCAATATAAGTTTAATTTTAAAATGTCAGAAACATATCTTTTTTGATCTACAGGAATTAAAACATCCCCTCGAGTTAGATCTGAAATGGAATCGAATTTAAAGGTCAGTGCACTTTTGTAAGAGATGGTATTTTTTGTGCCTTCTACTAAGTTTATAGCGTTATACTTCTTGTGAGTAAGTGGGTTATAAAGTTTAACATCTTGCTTTAAGCTATCTCCAACAAACTGGCCATAAACAATGTTTTTAAAAGAAAAGCCTTGTGTCAAGAAATAAGAATAATAATCATTATCAGGACTATCTGTGATTAGATTTAAACATTCCAACAGGGTTAAGCCTTCGTACCAAGGCATATTTAATGTATTACTAAGAACGTTATCTGCAAGCATCGCACTAATTGGAATAATACAGACAAAATCTTCTCCAGCTAAAGAAAGGATATCCTCCTTCAGCTTTAAAAAGTATGACTTGTTAAAGTTAACTAAATCCATTTTGTTAATACAAAAAACTAAATTCTTAACTCTCATCAATTTAAGAACTTTAATATGCTTTCTTAGTTGTTCAGTGACACCTTGTAATACATCTACAAGAATTAAAGAAATACTCACATTAGATACAGCTGTAATCATATTTTGAATGAACTCAGAGTGTCCAGGACAATCATAAAACATGTACCTCTCATTACCTAGATATAAAAAACGATGAGAAACATCTATAGTGATATTTTTTTCTCTTTCCTCTGTTAACCCATCTGTGATGGAGGCAAGGTTAAGCTTATTTTCAATAGAGTTTCTCAAAAGTTCAGATCTCTGATCGTCTAATAAACTTCCTGAACTATGAAGAATTTGACCAATCAAAGTAGACTTTCCATTATCGACATCACCAATAATAGCAATTTTTTTTGGGCCATACCTCTTTGTCAATTTCACTAAAAATATCCTTTTTTCTTCCTATCTTCCATTGCAGAGTCAGAAAGCTTATCATCAGCTCTAGCACCACGCTCAGAAGAATGTAACATTTTATTTTCCTGGATAATTTCTTCAATCAATTTGGAATGGGATTCAATTGCACCGGAGCAAGTAATATCACCAACGGTTCTAAATCTAACACTTTTTAACTTAACATCTTTAGAATCAAATTTTAATTTATCTGGATCAGCAAATAAAAGTGTGCCGTCTATATCTACAACTTCTCTTTCATGGGCATAGTAGAGAGATGATAGCTGGAGTTTATTTAATCGAATATAATTAAGAATATCTTCTTCTGTCCAATTACTCAAAGGAAATACACGAAAGTGTTCGCCGTCTGCTTTACTAAAATTAAAAAGATCCCAAAGCTCAGGTCTTTGATTATTAGGATTCCAACTATTATTTTTCCTTAAAGAACAAAATCTTTCTTTTGCTCTAGCCTTTTCCTCATCTCTTCTAGCTCCACCAAAAACAACATCAAATTCAAAATGCTGTATAGCTTCAGATAAAGTTATAGATTGTAATGAGTTCCTTGACTCACCTTCATTATAATCTAGTATGTTTCCATTTTTTATAGAATCTTCAACAAAGTATACCTTAAGTTCTAATCCAAAATGAGAAACAAAATAATCTCTAAATTTAATTGTTTCATCAAAGTTATGCCCAGTATCAATATGAAGTAATGGTATTGGAAGCCCCATAGGTGCAAATGCTTTCATTGCTAAATGAGCTAATACAACAGAGTCTTTACCGCCTGAAAATAAAATTACGGATTTATTAGTTTGAAAATAGGCTTCTCTAATCAAATAAATACTTTCTGTTTCTAGTTTATGAAAATAATCTAATTCATTTGAAAAAGTCACTTAAAGTAATTCCTTAGGATAAATAGTCTATGAGTATAATTAAACTATGAGTATACTATAAAAATGAAAAAGAACAAAAATTCAAGTAATTCAAAAGTATATGAAGGCCCCGAATATAGGCCAGTCGTCATATGGTTAACAGGCTATTCAGGAGCTGGAAAATCTAGCATAGCAAGCTCTACCCAGGAACAACTTATTAAGAAAAATTTAAGAGTTAGCATTCTTGATGGAGATATTTTGAGGCAATCTCTTTGTAAAGACTTAGGATTTTCACAAAAAGATCGAAGTGAAAACTTGCGACGAGCCGCAGAGATAGCAAAAACATTATCAAGAAATGGTAATATCGTTATATGCAGCTTTATCTCTCCCTTAAAGTCTCAAAGAGACCGAGCAAGAAGCATATTACTTGATCATTTTTTTGAAGTTCACATAAATACAAGTCTAGAAACTTGTGAAAAACGGGATGTAAAAGGATTATATGCAAAGGCGAGATCAGAAGAGATTAAAGAATTCACAGGCATCTCTTCAAAGTATGAGCCTCCTCATAATCCTGACCTCACAATTTCAACAACTGAACAAACAATTAAAGAAAGTTCACAGAAGTTGATTAATTTCATTCTACAAAAAATATAAATATCTAAATGTTAAGAAGACTTAAAGGTATATTACCACACTCTAAAATTATTTGATGAAATTCCAAATCAGAAAGTTTTGTTTTAGCTTTTAGAGACAATAATAAATGATTCCCTACAAGGTAGGTCATTGGATATCCACGCTCCATACTATACCAATTTAACTCTCCATCAGCTCTAGTGGATGAAAATCCAGTAATATGAATTAGTAATTTTTTAGCATTTTCAAAGGGGTCACTAGATTCAAAAGACAATCCTAAGTTAAGATCTAAGTATTTTATATCTCCAGTCATGAAATACAAATCGATGCCCACTCTAGCACCAATTCTAGCAATATCTCTTTTAACAATATATTTCATCTCAAGTTGGAACTCACTTTTATAACCCAAGTCCAAAAGATACTCTTCTAAATATGTAGCCCACCCTTCACTTAGATCATTCGCTTGAAAAATTCTTCTTATACGAGAGTCATTGCTACAAGCATAACTAAACTGTAAATGATGTCCAGGATATGCCTCGTGAATGAGCATGGGTGGTATAGTTAATAAATTATGATCACTTGAATTATTTTTATCAATAGTTAAAAAAATGAGACTTTTCTTGTGACCTTCTCTTAATGGCAAAGGAGGACACATTGCTCCAGCTGGAATTAAATTTTTCATAAAACCAGGAGTTTTTATAATATCAATACTTTCATCAATTGAAAGATCCACTAACTCACTTGCTTTAATAAATGACTTAAGTTCTTTTTCTTCTTTTTCATACTGCCCTAGGACATTAGATGTTTTAAATTTTTCATTTAAAAAAGACTGGAGATCTTGATTTGAAATTGAGTTGTCTAGTTTATATTTTAAGACTAGTTCATCTTTTAAACTGTCGATACTCTTAAGGTTATTCTTAATAAAACTGCAAGCTATGCTATGTATTTCATCAACAGATAAATCAATTCCATTACTTTTTATAACTCTTTTTGTTTGTTCTAATCCAATATGAATGTTTGATGATTTTTCACAAATTTTTAAGAAATTAATATAGCGATCTATTGAAGACTTCGCCTTTGAAAAAACATCCTGAACAAGAGCTAGATTCTTGAAGTTGTTTTCTTTCGCAAAAGCTAAGACTGATTTGAAAAAATCATCAAAAGAAGATAGGGATTCAATTTCAATATTCACCCATCTTTCAACGGGTTTATTTAAATTTCTTTGTAACGAAATCAAAAACTCTGGAATGCACTTCACTTTTGATATAATATTCACAAGTCTGTACTTAGGTTCCCTCTCATCATTTACGAGTAAAGTGTATAATGGATCAAAAATAGTACTTGCTGCATTAGGTTTTTTAAAAATATCTAAAACACCATCGATCTCTGTTTCATACCGAACATTTTCTCTCTCTATTAATAATTCGATTAATTTAAAGTCAATTTTTTGATTTTCATTTAAAGTAGACTTATCAAAGCCATCAGTAATTCGAGTCAACAGTCTAAGTTGGCCTTGCTTTTGAATAAGTTTATTTTTTCCAGGGTCAGGAAGAGATCCCAAGTTATGATCTAAACCATTTGCCACACAAAAATTAGAGTCATCAGAAAAGTATTTTATAAGCTTATCAATTAATATATTAAAATTCATATCCACTCCGTTAAAGATTTAAAAAATAGTAGAGACCAAGACCTAAGAAGTTTCCAACACCATAACCGATGAGACCAGAGGTTACACCTGCGATGATCAAAGATCTATTTCCAAGTGACTGTGCAACAGGAGCAACAAAAGGAGGTCCAAATATCCCAGCAACACTTGTGATAATCGCTGTGTTTCGGTCAATTTTAAAGAAAAAACAAAGTAGAGTGTGTAAGATAATTGATCCAAACATAACAAGTCCAGCATAGATCATAATCGTAAAGCTAGCATTTTGTATATCAGATATATTGACCATCATACCAATTGAAATGCAAAAGATTAGCAATAAATACTCACCGACTTCATAGCTTCCAGCAATTTTTTTAATTTTTTTGTTGGAAGAGAGTAAAATCCCTACTGAAGATATGAATAGAATAATAAATGCAATATTATCTTTTTGAAAAATTAGATTTGAAATTAAAGAGGAAACTCCAACAGCAATTCCAGAGATAATAATAAAGAAAACAGAGTGTTTAACTTTATCTCGACCACACAGTTCAAAGAAATTACCACCTGCCGATAAGTCACAATCTACAATTCCTACAGACGAGGGCAAAATTAATGAGTAAACTCTTTTACCAACCGTAAAAATAAATAAGAGGTAAATCCCACCGAGAATAACATCAGCTGTATTTAAAAGCACAAATGTCTCAGAACTTATGTTTAAAGCGAGACCAATAGCACTTAAATTAGGTGTTCCCCCGGTATAAACTCCAACCATCATTGCCGCTAGTTTTTTAAATTCAGGTAAAGAATCTGCAAAAGCATAAGATGTTACAGTACTCATAACTAAAACACTTAACAAAACAAAAGAAAAAGAAATAATAGTTTTATTAGAGTTTTTAATCCAAGACATAAAATCACAGGAAATTAATAATAATGGTATTGCTAGTGGAACACTAACCTCTGATGCAAACTTTATAGTATTTTGATCTATCTCTAAAACATTACCTAGGAAAATACCAAAAGCATAACAAATAATGACGGGCCCCAAATTTTTAATTATTAGCTGATTTTGAAACTTGATCAACAATAAAGGGAATAAAATTAAAAAAATTATAATAAAGGAGTCCATAAGAGTTAAAATGAATCGTAAAAAGAGAACTTTTTACTTGGTTAATGATCTAATTATTTAGAAGTTTAAATTTTCACGAACTTAAGATAAAATGTCAAAAATACTATATCAAAGGTTAACTATGTCCTCAAAAGTAATATTATATTTCATTCCTTCACCTAGACCTCTTGACTGGTCTAGCCCAACGACTTTAGCAAGAACAATATTAAAGAATCAGATTATAAGAAAATCTCGTTTTATGGGACATGTAAACGTTAAATTAGAACATAATGGAGAAGAAATTTTTACAGGAATGACGGCAAAGGATATTGATACTGCTAAAAGTTTATTAATTAAACAAAAAATTGGCCTTGGAATTATTTATCATAGCTTCGAAGGAAGGTTAGAAAGCAAAGAAGAGCTTGATATTGAGCTTGGAGATTATTTAAAGCGCGGAAATAAAAGGATAAATTTTATAGAGTACAAAATTTCTTTCTCTATGGGAGAAAAAATTCAAGAATATCTTAAATCATTTAAAAGTAAAAAGTTGGATAGCTACTATGGCTTAGTAAACTCACCTTTACACGGTGAAGGATCTGGATGTTCGGCTTTTGGAGCAAGTATTCTCGATATAATGGATGAAATCGATGAAAAAATTATAAAAGCATGGTCTAATAGAGTTCTTGTGCCAATGAGCTTAACTGGTGCTCCCGTTAATATCAACAATAAGGTTAGTTTTTTCAAACTTCTTCTACAAAAACATAAATGGGCAGCAATTGATGATGATAGTAAAGAATTATTTTTTTGGGATCCTGACTTAATGTGGAAGTGGGTAGAAGAGAATCTAGCTCTAGGTGAATATAAAACAAAAAAAATTGATAATACCCTTGGTCTTTTCAAAGACATTTCAGATAAAGAAGCCTCCAAAACATCTATTTTTAAAGTAACTAATGTAAAATCTCATCTGCCAGACCTAAAAGAGTTATCCAATTTATCAAAATACATACAAGATTTATAAAGTATGAATATTACTATTTTTTAATTTTAAAAAAAAAGAGGATAAATACTACAATAATCGAAGAAAAAGTTGCCTAGTTTTCTTTTGAAATGTAATAAAATGCATTATTAATTTCATAAAAAAGAGCCATAAATGCTAGACATTCTACAAATTCAGACATCTGTAAAAGACCCTACAATTGTTTCAATCACTTACTCACTACTACTAGCATTTAGTCTTTCAACAGCATTAGCTGTAACATATAGGAAAACATTTCAAGGCCTATCATATTCAAGAAATTTTTTACAAACTTTAGCACTGAGCAGTTTAGTAGTATGTATTGCGATGCAGGCCATAGGAGATAATGTCGCGAGAGGTTTTGGGATGATGGGTGCTCTCGCTATAATACGCTTTAGATCATCACTTAAAGATCCAAAGGATATGGTCTATATTTTCTGCTCACTAACAGTTGGTATTGCTTGTGGAGTATATCAATTTGATATAGCAGCTATTGGTGTCGCCTTTTTTATAGCAAGTGCATTCATACTTTTTTACTTTCCAATGGGTACAGACATAAAGTTTGATGGGTTACTTCGATTCAACTTAAAAGCAGAGGATAAAGACGCTGAAAAGAAAATTCAGGAAATAATGACTAATTATTGTCGAGACTTTGCTCTAGTAACTCTAAGAGAGTTAGCTCAAGGAAACAGGCTAGACTACTCTTACCAAATCAAAATAAAAAGTAACAAACAGTATCAGGACTTAGTTAGAGATTTTAAAGAATTACCTGAAATGCAAGGTTTATCTCTATTACTTCAAGAGACAACGATAGAAATATAAAAGGAATAATGATGCTCAAAAAAGTAGTTCAGAATATAATTGATTATCTAGGTATCAATAAAAATTTTTTATTTATATGGCTAGCAACTTTGGCCATTGTTTTTTTTATTCAGGCCAATGTAAAGGATTCCGATAGTTTCGTTGGTTTTGTGAGTTCAAGAGGTAGTGAATTATCAGTAAAATCATCGGCGAGAATAGTAAACATATATGTATTACCAGGTGAAGAAGTAAAAAAAGGTCAACTATTAGCAGAGTTACAAAGTGATGAGCTGGAAATGAAAATAAGTGAAGTTAAATCTCAGCTAGATTTAATAAGTAATCAACAAACACTTATAGAAAGCATTGAGAGCCAAGAAAATAGTATTGATCCAACAATTAGAAATTTGAAGAAACAACTTTCATTACTCAAGAAAGCAAAAAGGGATTTGTTTATTTTTTCAGCATTTTCGGGAAAAATTGAGAATATAAATTACAAGAAGGGTGAAAACGTTGCTCCCTACTCTCCAATTCTAACAGTACAAGAACTAAAAGCAGATTTAATCCAAGGTTATATTCACGAGTCACAAATCGGTGAAGTAAAAATTAATCAAAAGCTTGTCGTCTCATCTCTTACAGGTTTAAAAAGAAGTTCTACAGGGCAGGTATTAAGCGTAGGCTCAAGTCTTGTAAACTTCCCTACAAGACTATTGAAAGATCCAAATCGTCCAGTATGGGGACGACAAATAATTATAAAATTAAGTGAAAAAAATGATTTTATACTAGGAGAGAAAGTTTTTATAGATCACAAAAGTAATGTATCGTTTATAAAAGAGACACAAGCATCAAGTTTAGAAATATCACAAAGAGAGTTGGAAAAGATTGAAAAAAATAGAGTAATAACCAAAAGAGAGGTATTACTAAAGAAAGAATTTGAAGCGTCTGGAATCATATATCTATCTGATCTAAAGAAATACCTAGTAATCAGTGATGCTGGAAAAAAAGGGAAACATATAAATGCCTCTTTTGTTAATATAAACGGAGAAGTTAGTTATGATACAGAAATATCATATCTAAACGAAATGAAGGATGTTGAGTCCATAACACTAGATAACAAGGGGAATATCTACTTCTTATCTTCTTTAAGTAAAGGAAAAAGAAGTAAGGATTTACTTATCTTAAGAAGAGAAGGATTAAGCTTTAAATTACTAAATAAAGTCTCAATGCATTCACTTCTTAAAAGTTCAATCTTAGAAAGCAGAGACCAAACTTTAATAAGTACATTTATAAAAAAAGGGAAATTTAAAATTGATATCGAGGGGATGACATACAAAGAAGGTAGTCTATTGCTTGGATTAAGGGCACCACTAACCGAGCAAAATGAAGCCATTATATTAAAGGTAGAAAATATTGAACAGGCTATAAAAAAAGAATATCTAGATCATAAGAATTTATCAATTTGGAAAAAAATAAAATTAGAAAACACAAATAGAGTTCTAAGTATCTCTGGTCTCGCTCTTTGCACAAACCATATATATATAACAGCTGCACCGGAGTCAAAAAAAGGACGCTATGGTGCATTATACAAAATAAATCATGATCAAAATGATAACTATATTGAAAAGATTCTAAACTATAACAATGATAAACCTGAAGGTGTTTTCTTTAATGAGGATAATAACGAAATGGCGGTTTCATTTGATCATGGAGCTGAACAATCAAAAGTGATATTTTATGAACTTTAAAATTAATTTATCGGCCTTGTTCTTAATGCTAATAATAACAAGCACACATGCAAGCTTTGAAAAATATTTATTAAACACAGATGAAATAGAACAAAATAGAAGTAATAAAGAAAAGCTATTTTTTGAAAAATTCCAAGTGAGGTTAAAACACGAAGGAACATCAGACAATTCACTTACAATTAGAATGAAACCTCATTTATTTGATAGATACAATTTAAAAAAAGAAGTTGAAGATATTTACAAAAAAAGAAGAAATACTAATCGCTCACAATACATACTAAAAGAACTCATGTCGAAATATTCTCTAGGTATAGACCTTTATATAACAGATAAAAGAGTGAATAGCTTAAAAGAAAGATCCAAAACACTGAAAAAGATAATAAAAAAAATTCACTCAAGCTCAGAGCAAAAAAACGAAATAAGAAAAGTAAAAATGACACTTCAAAAACTGGAGTTACAATTAATAGAAGACCAAGTAAAATTAAAATCAATAAAAACATATATTCAGCAAAAGTCAGATTCAAAAGAAGAGATCAAAGTTAAAAGTATTATAAGCTCAAAAAACATTTTAAAGAATATCGTAAAAATACAAAACAAAATAAAAGTTCCTCAATATAAAATCGAATCAGAAGAAGATTTGAACTTATTAAAGAATGAAGTACGACTCGAACAGCCTGGATGGTTTGACTTCATAGAAGCTGGGCTTGATTACGATCAAAAAACGAAAGAAAGAAAGGCATCTATACGAATTGCATTCAATATAACAGGCCTTGAATCCAGTAGTAAGAGTATCAAGGAACAAAACGCTTTTATTGAAAGAAATTTAAAAAGAATTGAAATAGAAAGACAAAAAGAAATATATTTTAATTCTACACCAGATTTAATCTTCAACAAGGTTACTTTAATAAGAAAAATTAAAAAAATTATAAAAAAAGAACAATTCAAATATAGTATTTTAAACGACTACCTAGATTCCCTATTTCAAAAATGGCAATATTTAGATACTCTCTTCAAATTAGAAGAAAGTGTCTTGAATCATTATCTCAATTTTCTAATGCTATCAGGCTACAAGTCAAAAGACTTACTGGAAAAGAACCTACTTCGAGACCGAGTACTCTAAACCATGTCAAAGAAAACTGCATTATTTTACGAACGCTATGAACTTAAATTTCACATACCAAGTTCTATGGTAGACGACATCGTAGATTTCATAAGTCCTTATTGCCAATTAGATCACTATTCAGAAATATCTAATGACAATTACTATATGATTAATAATTTATATCTAGACACACCAAACTATTTATTTCTCCAAAGAAGACTCGCAGGTGAAGATAATAGATTTAACATGAGAATAAGAAGTTACGGAGAAGAATTATCAGACACTTGTTTTTTGGAAATTAAAAATAAAGCAAATGGCTTTATAAAGAAACGTAGAGCAAAAGTTAAAGGCAGTGAGTGGTTTGATCACTTTAAGAACTTCTCATACCCTCTAGATGAAAATAAAATAATACACCAAAATGATTATGCGTATGATTTCGCCTATTTGCTAAATTCATACAGAGCAGAGCCTAAAATTTTTACTCAATACAAAAGAAAGGCATACTTCTCCACTATCGATGACTATGCGAGAGTAACATTTGACAAAGAGCTTAAGTTTCAACATCGTGATGACTATGACTTAACAAGAGTCAATCTAAATTATTATGATGTGCCAAATATATTTAACCCCAACACGGATGTGATTCTTGAATTAAAGTCTTACACAAGAGTTCCGTTTTGGATAATAGATGTGATTAAATATTTTAACTTAGAGAGAAGTAGTTTCTCAAAATATGTAAATGGACTAAGGGGAGAACTTGCTTATCAAATAAACGGAACTCCCCTCAATTCAAGAGAAATTAACTTTTAGCAAACTAGCTTAAGTTTAATTTCTTTATTTATTTCGATTCTTGAAATAAATGAACATCTCTTTGTGGAAATGGTATTGAGATACCTTTTGCATCTAATGCTTTTTTTACATTTTCATTCATAAAAAAGAACACATCCCAATAATCAGCTGTTTTACACCAAGGTCTTACAGCAAAATCAACACTTGAATCATTTAAATTAGATACGAAAATATCGACATCATGATCTTTTAAAATTTTATCACAAGACGCTGCAACTTCCTTAAATACATTTTTAGCCTCATCAATGCTATCTCCATATCCAATACCAAAAGTGAAATCTACTCTTCTCTTGTCTTCATGTGTAACGTTTTTTATAGCTCCACCTGCAACAGCACCATTTGGAACATATATAACAATATTATCTACAGTTAAAATCTTTGTACAAAAAATTTGAATTTCTTGAACAACACCTTCATGTCCTTGAACACTAATATAATCACCAACTTTATAAGGCTTAAAGATTAATATAAGAACTGACCCTGCAAAGTTCCCTAAACTTCCCTGAAGTGCCATCCCTACGGCTAAACCGGCAGCACCAAGAACAGCAACAAATGAAGTTGTTTCAATTCCAACCATTCCAGCAACAGAAATAACAACTATAACTTTTAACAAAGTCCTTACTAACCCAACTAAAAAAGGCTTCAAAGAAGCATCCATACCAGTTTTAGTTAACTGATTTTGCAAAAGGTTTGCGACAAACTTTACAATCCAAAGTCCAATCATTAGAGTTACAATTGCAAGTAACACTTTTGGAGCATACGTCATTGTAAGCTCAATCCCTTTTTCTGAATACTTTTCTAAATTTTCCATTTTAATACCTCCTATAGTATATATTATTTTCCAAAGCTCATCCCTTCTTCTCTGGGGTCACTTACACCAATTAGTTTTTCGCCATACTTAGCAATTGCCTGAATTTTACACCCAAGATTTTTTTTGTTTATTTTATATCCCATAGATTCAAGTTTATTTTGTGTATGTTTACTAAAATATGGAGCTCCAACTCTTATTTCATCAGGAGACCATTGATGATGATATCTAGTGGAGCTGACTGCATCCCAAAGGTTCATATCATGCTCAATGAAATTGAGAACTGTTTGCATAACACAAGTTAAAATTCTTGTTCCACTTGGAGTTCCAAGAGCTAGAATTGGTTTATCATTCTCATCAAACACAATTGTTGGGCTCATAGAACTTAAAGGCCTCTTAAGGGGCTCAACAAGATTATTCTTTCCTCCAACAGCTCCAAAGAGATTTATACCACCAACATGGCTTGCAAAGTCATCCATTTCATTATTCATAACAATACCTGTTTTAGGTGTTACCATAGCGGATCCAAACCAGCCGTTGATAGTTTGAGTAGAGCTAACAATATTTCCCTTAGAGTCCATAATTGTAAAATGAGTAGTATCATCAGATTCATAGTTTAACTTTCGAAAATCAATTGGAAAGTCTTTAGACTTTGTTGCCTTAAATCGATCTATCTTCTTACTTAGTGCCTTTGCATACCTAGGATCAATAAGCTCTTTAACTGGTACCTTAGCAAAGTCGCTGTCACCCATATATTTTGCTCGATCTGCAAAAGCTATTTGCATTGCGGAACTCGTCAAATGAATTGCTTGCGCCGAACCTGCCCCCATTGATTTTAGATCAAAATTTGAAAGGATATTTAATATCTCAATAATATGTGTACCTCCAGAGCTAGGAGGAGGCATTGAAACTATCTTCTTGCCCTTAAAGTTACCTACTACAGCATCACGAATTTTTACTTGATAGTTTCTAAGATCTTTATGTCTGATTAGACCTTTTTTTTCTTTTTGATATGCTACTATTTGATTAGCAACAAACCCTTTGTAAAAACCATCCTTACCATTTTTTGCTATAAGCCTTAAAGTATTCGCCAAATCAGCTTGCTTTAGGAGATCACCTTCTTTTTTTGGAGAACAATCTTTATTTAAAAATATTTTTTTTGATGCTTGAAAACGACAAAGTTTACTCGCCTCTGCTTTAATAGCGACTGCAAGAGCTGGATATATTGTAAATCCATCTTTCGCCAAAGAAATAGCAGGATTAAGTAGTTTAGCAAAAGAGATCTTTCCGTGCTTTTTATGAATTTCAACAAGACCAGCAACCAAACCTGGCGTAGCTACAGCAAAGGCTCCAGTAAGCGACTTTTCTTTAATTTGCTTATTATTTTTATCTAAATACATTGATTTGGAAGAGCCATAAGGAGCTGACTCTCTAAAGTCATAAGTATAAGTTTTCTTTTTTTCTGCATCATATGATAACAAGAAGCCTCCACCACCGATTCCAGTAGAGTGAGGTCTCTCAACGCTTATAGCAAAACTAGCTGCAACAAATGCATCATAGATATTACCACCCTGATCAAAAGCATATTTTGCTGCCATAGTTGTTGCTTCACCTTGAGACGATATAACATAGTTGTTTGAACTGGCCTCATATTGAGAGCGAGATTTACCTTTAATTAGTTGGGCCTTATCAAGTGAATGTGAAGCACAACCGACTAGAATAATCAGCAATATTGTTTTCATAGTAAAATCCTTTCCTACTATAAGAAAATAAAATACCTAACTAGTCAAATCTTGCTTACTTGCTGCACCGTGAAGAAAACCTATAATGACTATATGAAAAAAACAAAACAAGCATTACTAGTTTTATCTACAGTTTTTCTTTTAGCCTGTGCAACAAAGCCCAGAGTTACGAATGATCAGGCATCGATTCAAATAAGAGACTATAAATATTACTCTCAAAAAGAGGAACTCTCTAAAGTAATAGCAGAAAAAGAAATCATAAAAAAAAGTGACTTCTTAGTAAATGTGAATAACAAAGCTGTTAATTCATGGATAAAGTATTTCTCTGGAAAAAATAAAGCGAGATTTGAAAGGTTTCTAACAAACGGCTCAAAATACAAAGTACTAATTCACAAAATATTCCAAAGCTACAAATTACCGAAAGATTTATATTATGTAGGGCTTATTGAATCTGGTTATTACTTAGGGGCGAAAAGTAAAGCAAGTGCTGTAGGTCCGTGGCAATTCATAAAAACTACAGCTAAGAGATATAACTTGGGTGTCAATAGTAAAGTTGATGAAAGAAAGAGTATAGTAAAATCAACGCATGCAGCAGCAAAATACTTTCAAGATCTGTACAATATATTTGGTTCCTGGGAATTAGCTCTGTCAGCTTATAATGCTGGCGAATATGGAGTAATAAGAAGAATTATTGGAGCCAACACAAGAGATTATTACGAATTATGCAGATTAAAAAAACTACCTAGAGAAACTAGAAACTATGTACCTAAAGTTCTTGCAGCAATGGAAGTTGCAAAGAATTATAAGAGGTATTCTGTAAAAATACCAAAAATTAAACATTCACAATTTAGTAATTTGAAGAAAATAACTTTAAAAGGAAACTACTCCTTAAAAGAAATTTCCAAAAGAACAAATATATCAATAAGTACAATCAAGAGTATTAACACAGATTTAAAGAAAAACGTTACTCCTTATTACCCAAAAGATGGTTATGACGTCTATTTACCATTTAATTCCAGACAGATTGCATCTACAAGAAACTTTAAAAAGCTTAAAAAACATCTCAAAAAGCAAAACAAGCTGACCAAGACTAAAATAAAGAACAAGAACACAAGAAGAGCTAAAGCATATAAGTCTTTAAAGAAGGTTCACAGCGTAAGGTCTGGTGAAAATATTTACTCAATAGCAAGAAGATATAAAGTTCGCGCAAGAGAAATAAAAAAACTAAATAGAATTTCTGGCTCAAAAATATTAATTGGTCAAAAACTTAAATTACCAGCAGTCACTGCAAAAATTCACACTGTTAAAAAAGGTGATTATTTAATAAAAATAGCTAAGGCATATGGAAAATCTTTGAGTTACTTAAGAAGAATTAACAACCAAAATTTCAAAAAGTTACTTCCTGGTCAAAAGATAATAATCAGCTATAATTAAGCAGATTTGTTGCCCTTACATTTATAATACCATTTTATATTTTATCAAATTATATTGACATTAACGCATGAGCATATTCAAATAAAGAGCTTAAACTTTGAGTTTACGCTTTATATGCAAGTAAAACTTAAAGTTTTGTTTTAGAAATAGCAATTGCTTATGCACTCCGTATTTAACTTGAAGAGAATAACAAAGATGTAGTATCAGCTGCAATAATGGTATACTCCAACTATAGTTTCACAAAGAAAACATCAGTAAAAGTATTTAGCGCATCTACTTTTGATATATCATCTTTTCATAATGTCGATGCATATCTCACAAAAAGAGGTATCAGTCTCTAATTTATCAACAAGGAGTTGAATTCACTTATAAAAACTTACTTTAAAATACATCTTAAATCATATCAGAAAGAGTTTTTATTAATCCTACAGACTCGAGTGATTATCAAAATGCTTGGATAAGATGAAGCGATAAATATTACTATTAATTAAACTACATAAATTCGTCATCAAATGAATTTAAAGCGAACATGTGTGTTCTTTCTATAAGTTTCTCACTAAAATGGCTAGTGTCCAAATATTGCCATTGACCAAGAAGTTAAGGTTCCAGACTCAGTGTCTTGTCCATCAACTAACTTTATTTGCCAATTACCATCAGGGTTTTCACCATAAAATGCATTCGAGGACAAAGTGATATTTAAATTTGAGTCATCACCAATCAAAAAACTATTATTGATATTCATAAGAATACTCTTTGTGCCACTTGGTGAAGTTAATTCGACACCAATTTGACCACTTTTAGTGTGAGTTACTTGCACCTTAATTTGAATGGTTTCAATAAAGTTTACATCTGATAAAACTCTTAACCTATCTGTAATTCCTACAGCTGAGTTGTCGGGAATATCTAAGTTTAATCCATTTCTTGAAAAAGAGTCCATTGAAAAATCAACATTTTCTTCAATTGCTTCATCCAAAGGTAAAGCTCCCAGAGGATCTAAATTAAAATCTAAGGCCATTTTTATAGCTGCTTCAGCATCCACAAGCCCAAAACCGTAATAATTATTAAAAGCGACACCTTGAGAATTTGTAACCCACCCCTGTTCATATATATGATCAGTAAGTCTTAAGGTTGGACATGCATTCAAAGAACTACTAACATGGTTTAATCCAGAATGTGATAAATTCTCTTGGTCAACTTTTTTTGAAGTCATCGCAAGTATATGCTTAACCTCTCTATTAGATAAATTTGGATTTGCTGATAATATCAGTGCTATCGTTCCACTAACAATTGGTGCAGAACTACTTGTTCCGTTCATTGCGCTTGTATAATCACAGTTATTATTCAAAGGATTTGCGTATTCAAAGCTATTTGTTGGATTTGAACTTGCTATTGAATAGCCCTTCAGACAAGTAGGAAGATCTGTAGTTACAATTGCAGGTGCAGAATCTCCAAACTCTCCACCTGGAGCTGTAACCCATAAGTTTGATCCAGCATTTGAATATGAAGACTTTACACCTTGAGCATTTATAGCACCAACAATTAGCATGTAGGGAGATTCGTTTTCAAATGGAAAATTTGCATTGTGAGAAGCACAAATTGTAGGATTACTAAAATCATCTGCAGTTCTAAATTCATTACCTGCTGATTTTACAAAAAAAGCACCTTTTCTAGATCGACCGTTCTTATACATATGTTCTATTTGATCTAAATAATCTTCATCAGAGATCGTATCTCTAAAGATTGTATCACCGTAGCTGTAATTAAAAATATCAAAATCACCACTAGCTTGATGAATTAAGATATTTGTAGTTTGTGCAGAACTTAAAAATTGAAATCCAGCAATTTGGGCCATTGGTGCAACTCCAATTCCACCTAAATTATTCCAACCTGTTGCTGCAATTATACCAGAGACAGCTGTTCCATGAGCATTATCCGCAGTTGGAGTACCAATGTAAGGTGATGCTAAAGTGTAATTTCGAGAAGCTCCTGCAATAATATTTGAACTCAAATCTGAATGTTTTATCTCAACGCCAGTGTCACTTACAGCAATTTTAACATCAGATCCATTAAAGAAATTTTGAAGGGCAAAATTAGAGTTTATATCTATACCAGATACACCTCTACTAGAACTAAAGGCAGATTGCCCAACATTTTCAATATGCCATTGATGCTCTTTTAAAGGATCTCCATAAACACCAATACTAAAAACGTCTGACTCAATTGAATCCGATGAATCATTATTGTTTGTGGCAATAACTTTTAAGTTTCTATGTACAAAATGAACATCTGGCACACCAGTAATAATCCCTGTTGTAGAATCAATGCGCGCCCAACTCGGACTATTATCTAAAGAATAATTGTAGGTTTTTAAACTATCCAAAGATGAAATTACAGTTTTAGTATCAAGTTCAAAATTCAAATCTTGATAAGCAAAATAATCTGCATCTAAAGATGTCTCTACAACATCCGGAACATATTCATCTGATTCATTAGTATTGCGACTAGTTGTTGATGTCTCGGGGACACATGAACAAAAAATTAATATCAAAAAAAGTATTTTTTTCATTTCTACATCCTACGTACCTACAACAAAAAGAGTATTATTTAAATTGTCTAAAGTGATATTTAATTTCTAAAGAAATTCTTTTAGCGAAGTCTTTACTTTTCATATATTCATAAGCTCTAATTGCTTCCAAACTATCGACAAATTTAAAGAGGTATAAATTTAAATGATCATAACTTTCCACAAGTTCATAATCAAACCTTGATAAGATATTAAACATAAGTGATTTATCATCACTCTTTAATTTAATTTTAACAATGTCAAAAAATATACCAATTTCTTCTTCTGTGGTGTTCACTACCAGTGATAGAGCACCATCGACAGATTCATCTTTACCCACTATTATAAAATTTCCTTTAAGTGGTGAGTTTGGAAATCGCTCTGTGTTTTCATTTGTCTTTGGGATAGCCTTAAAATTTTGAACAAGACTTAATCTATTATTTTTATTATAATCAAATTTTTTTAATAACTTATCATTGTCTCTTTTGTAGCTATTATTGTTTCCAGAGGCATAATGTTCTTTATCGATATCCCTCTTCTTCCTTTGAAAAAGAGCTGTGTTTTTTTGAGAACTAAATTTTCTTTCAACCTGTGCAAGGCTTCTATCTCTTTTTAAATAATCATTTGGTACTTCTTTATAAGTTTCTTGAGTTCCTGGCTCGACATTATTCAAAAATGTAAACATAACTACACTAAATAAAAAAGTAATTGCAAAAATGTATTGAGTTTTAATTCCTTTCACAGCAACCTCATCGGTAATTTGCTAATCAATCTTAACAAATTCAACAACATTAATACTTGACCACTGAACATATGGTTCATTCCTAAAAAGAGAATATGCACTTAGTGCATCTTCTGGTCTAGCAAACTTCAATTCATATTTATCGCTAACTATACTTAATTCATTTAAGTTCTTGTAACTATATGCTTTCATTTTATTTAGTAGTAGTTTTCCTTGATCATTCTTAGTCTTAAATTTTACAACTCGGTTAAATAACGAATAATTCCCAGTATTTTTGTTCTGCAAAACCGAATCTCTTACAAGGTCAACATCTAAGTTTATAAGTATATAGTCATTATAAATGATACCCTTTGGGAATCTTGACCTATTCATCTTAGTATTTTGAATATAAAACATGTCTTTTAAGATTTTATAATTTTCTAAATCTTGGTCGATTTGTATGAACCGCTTAGAATACTTAAAAGTTTTCAATTTGGATTTTTTACTACTTATCGATTTAGAATATAAAGATTTACCATTCAAAATAAGGAGTTTGGAGTTATCACTTTTAATATTCATTTTTTGTATATCTTTGACACTTTTCTTAGACTGTACTTTTTTAACACTTTTAACTTTCTTAACTTGGTTCTTATTTGCTAAATTATTCTTTAAAAAACTAGATTCATCAGACAGTGTTTTTTTTGTTGAAACTGACTTTTGAATAGATTGACTTTGATTATTTTTGAAAATAACCATAAACAAAACGATAATAAATACCGAAACACAAAATACTATTTTTAATTGTTTCTTTTGTGATTTTTGCATATCAGCATTATAGCACAACAAGTCATTATTTAAAATTCGAAGAGGACAAAGTAATATTTTATAGCTATAATGTATTGAAAACATTAAAACTAAACTAAAATTAGATAGATTTAACGCAAGAAATGGGGAATTAAATGAGTTTATACACTAAGTATTTGCAAGAAATTGAGACAAGAAAAACACAAGGATTAAATCCATTGCCAATAGATGGTGCCGATTTAACAAAAGAGATTATCACTCAAATCAAAGATCCTTCTCACGAACACCATGAATCTTCTTTAAACTTTTTTATCTACAATACGCTACCAGGAACTACTCCGGCTGCACTTGAAAAGGCAAACTTTCTAAAAGAAATTATACTTAAAGAAGTCACTATTAAAGAAATTACTCCAGCATTTGCATTTGAGCTTCTTTCGCATATGAAAGGTGGACCATCTGTAAAAGTATTAATAGAACTATCTTTGGGTGAAGATGCTCAGATTGCATTAGAATCTGCAAAGGTTCTAAAAACACAAGTATTTCTTTATGATGCCGATACTGCAAGGCTAAAAGAAGCTTTCAGTGATGGGAATAAAGTTGCTAAAGACATCCTCGAAAGCTATGCAAAAGCAGATTTTTTTACAAAACTTCCAGAAGTTGAAGAAGAAATCAAGATTGTTACTTATGTGGCAGGAACTGGAGACATATCTACCGACCTATTGTCACCAGGCGGTGAAGCTCACTCTCGTTCAGATAGAGAGCTACATGGTAAGTGCTTAATAAGCCCAGAGGCTCAAAACGAGATTAAAGAGCTTCAAAAAGCTCATCCAGATAAAAGAGTTATGCTTGTTGCAGAAAAAGGAACAATGGGTGTTGGATCATCAAGAATGTCGGGTGTTAACAATGTGGCATTGTGGACTGGAAAGCAAGCTAGTAAGTATGTTCCATTTATAAACATTGCTCCAGTTGTTGCAGGTACAAATGGTATAGCTCCAATTTTTCTAACAACAGTTGACGTAACTGGTGGTATTGGAATTGACCTTAAAAACTGGGTTAAGAAAAAAGATGCTGATGGAAATACTGTTGTTGATGAAAATGGTGATGCTGTTTTAGAAGAGGTTTACTCTGTAAAAACAGGAACTGTATTAACTATAAATACAAAAGAGAAAAAGCTATACAATGGAGATAAAGAGTTAATTGATATCTCTGCAGCATTAACGCCGCAAAAATTAGAATTCATTAAAGCAGGTGGCTCATACGCAGTAGTATTTGGAAAGAAGCTTCAATCATTTGCTATAGAAACTCTAGGACAAGAAGTTACATCTGCTTACGCTCCTTCAAAAGAGATTTCGCACAAAGATCAAGGCCTAACAGCTGTTGAAAAGATATTTAATAAAAACCTGTTAGGTGGGGCGGGAAAAACACTTCATGCTGGTTCAAATGCAAGAGTTCAAGTTAACATTGTTGGATCCCAGGACACAACAGGTCTAATGACATCACAAGAACTTGAATCAATGGCCGCTACGGTTATTGCACCATCAGTTGATGCAGGATATCAGTCCGGATGTCACACAGCATCTGTTTGGGATGCTAAAGCACAAGCAAACATTCCTAAACTTATGAGTTTTATGAATAAGTTTGGACTAATAACAGCACGTGATCCAAAAAAACAATACCCAGCGATGACAGATGTTATTCATAAAGTTCTTAACGACATAACTGTAGATGACTGGGATATTACTATTGGTGGTGACTCTCATACAAGAATGTCTAAAGGTGTTGCCTTTGGAGCTGACTCTGGAACAGTTGCACTTGCACTTGCTACAGGTGAAGCATCAATGCCAATTCCCCAATCTGTAAAAGTAACATTCAAAGGAAGCTTAAAAGATCACATGGATTTTAGAGATGTTGTTCATGCAACTCAAGCTCAAATGCTTAAACACTTTGATGGAGAAAATGTATTCCAAGGAAGAGTAATAGAAGTCCACATTGGAACTCTTCTAGCTGACCAAGCATTTGTATTCACTGACTGGACAGCTGAGATGAAAGCTAAAGCATCAATCTGTATTTCAAGTGATGAAACTTTAATTGAGTCTTTAGAAATTGCTAAGTCTAGAATAAACATAATGATTGAAAAAGGAATGGACAACGAAGGAAGGATGCTTCAAGGACTTATAGACAAAGCTGATAAAAGAATAACGGAAATAAAATCAGGAACAAATACTGCACTAAAGCCGGATGAAAATGCAAAATATGCAGCAGAGTTTGTTGTGGACCTAGATAAAATTATCGAGCCTATGATTGCTGATCCTGATGTTCATAACGAAGATGTATCTAAAAGATACACACACGATACGATTAGACCTGTATCTTTTTATGAAGGTTCAAGAAAGGTTGACCTTGGCTTTGTAGGTTCATGTATGGTTCATAAGGGTGATTTACAGATTCTAGCAAAAATGCTTAAAAACATAGAAGAACAAAACGGAAAAGTTGAATTTAAAGCTCCCCTAGTTGTTGCACCTCCTACTTATAATATTATTGATGAGCTAAAAGCCGAAGGTGATTGGGCCACATTAACTAAGTACTCAGGATTTGAGTTTGATGATACGAATCCAAAAGCTAATGCACGTACAAAATATGATAACTTAATGTATCTAGAAAGACCTGGATGTAATTTATGTATGGGTAATCAAGAGAAAGCCGAAAAGGGTGATACAGTAATGGCCACATCTACTCGTCTATTTGAAGGAAGAGTTGTTCAAGATAGTGATGAGAAAAAAGGTGAATCTTTATTGGCATCAACACCAGTAGTTGTTCTTTCAACAATTTTAGGAAGAACTCCAAGTATCGAAGAGTACAAAGCAGCAGTTAAAGGAATAAAATTAACAAGTTATGCTCCACCATTAAAATAGTACTATCAATCCTTAGCACTCAAATAGAGTGCTAAGGCAATATTTCAATCAATTAATCAATTATAATATATTATCGATTTCTTTATAAATAATGTAACTTTTTCTAGAGTTGAACGAATTACTAGTTGTAAGGAGTAACTATTGAATTTGATAATTTCTAAAAACATTGAAAAGTTTGAAAATCATTCCAGTCAGACTATTGTTAGAAATTTTTTAATAAAATCTAAACTTAATAACTTTCAAATATCAACAAGTATTAAAACATTTCACTTGAAATACAATTTTTAAAAGGAATAAAATGAAAAAAGTATCGCTATTTATTATTTTACTTATTACACTATTTTCTTGTAATCAAGAGTCGCCAAGAGTCCTGGATTCACCAGAAATTGAAGTAATCCCCCCAACAATATCTCAAGATTTTGTTTTAGAGCAAAGTGGTACATTCGTAAACAGAAACGGTTATAGAGTTATGGGAAATGCTGAATTACATTACTCCGCATCTGAAAATGTCTATTCTTTACGCTTTAAAAACTTCACATCACAAAATGGTCCGGCCCTAAGAGTATACTTATCTCAAGATGAAACAGAGTCGAACATTATAAACTTAGGAACATTAAAATCTACAAGTGGAGAACAAAGTTATGATTTTCCAGCTTCAATCTATGACCCAGATAAAGATACTGTCATTATTTGGTGTGATGCTATTAATCAACCATTTGGAGTTGCAGTATTTTAATTTCAAAAAAGTAATAAAAACTTTATATTAATTAAATCTATTAACCAACGATATCAAAGATTCTATACTCTAGGTGGAATTATATACCACTTAGAGTAAACACATTAAAAGATGTCACTTTAAAGACGATAAGCTTTATGTGAATTATCCTTATCAAATTACAAGAATACATCATATCAATCATCTATCAAAGATGATGCCAATTTTAATGATTATGTATGTTGGTCAAATGCTTATAATGAAAAGTGCATATCCTGACCACCCTATTGGTAACTATGCTATTATGTGTGCAGTTACAATTGCAACTTATGTAGCAACACTATTTTATTATGATAAAAATATAGTAACTCTTATAGATAGAGAGTTTATAACAACACATACGATATATGGAAAAGAGATTGTCATAGATATACAAGACATTACTCAGATAATCGCTCCAGAAAAAGACTGTAAATTTTCAACAATAGTAATATGCTGCGATAAAAAAGTTATACCTTTAAGATTCATAGATAATCCTATCGAGATTAAAAATCTTATTCTTGCTCTTCAAAATGAGGACAGAAGAAAAACTGCTGCGTAAAACGACCTCAAACTTGCACTATTAAATTTAAATCTATACATTACGCTATAATAATTATCATTATGCAGTCAGTGCACTGTATTTTTTTTAAAGGAATATTATATGCAAGAAGTAAGTTATATTATTGGGCGTCAAATCGGATCTGATTTTAAAACTCAAAATCTAGATGTAAACTTTGATGAATTAATTGAAGGTCTTAAGGGCGCTTACCTAGGTGAAGAAAGTAAACTATCTGATGAGAAGACTCAAGAGATCATGAATGCATTTCAAGTAAAGATGGCCGCTGAAGCACAAAAAAGAAGTGAAGAAGCATCAAAGGTAAATATAGAAGCTGGGCAAAAGTATCTAGAATCAAATAAAGCGAAAGAGGGTGTTAAAACGACAGAGTCAGGACTTCAATATTCTATAGCCACAACAGGTGAAGGACAAACACCTAATGCAGAGTCTACAGTTGAGGTTCACTACGAAGGAACATTAATAGATGGAACAATTTTTGATTCAAGTTACAAAAGAGGTGAAACAACTTCATTTCCAGTAAATGGAGTAATTCCAGGTTGGACAGAAGCTCTTCAATTGATGAAAGAAGGTGATATTTGGCATTTAACTATTCCTTCTGAATTAGCTTACGGACCAAGAGGAGCAGGAGCTCAAATAGGACCACACAGCGTTTTAAACTTTAAAGTAGAATTAATTAAAGTTGTAAGTTAAATAGATAAGCTCCTCACATATTAAAAGTGAGGAGTTTAACTTACTATAAGATCTTAACTAGAAACTTTTTACACTTGTCTAAAACTGGTGCAGGAATTTCATGTCCACCATCAAAACTCACAAACTCACCTTGTAATCTATGATACTTTAGGAACTCAAACAAGTTCATAGCTTGAGCATACTCAAGTACTTGATCATTTTTTCCATGACTTTGAAAAAATGGGATTGGTTCAGCTTGAGATACAGATTTTTCCAGAGCATCTTCGTTCAATAATGTTCCTGAAAGACAAAGATAGGCCTTAACTTTTTTAGAGATATTTAAAAGATGACTTGTCACCATAGAACCTTGTGAGAAGCCACCGATGGCAATTGATTGATAGTCGTTGGAGTTAGATAAAATAAAATCATTTACAGCTTTAATAGACTCAAAAAAGTTCTCTGGTTGCTTGTCTGCAAATGACCTAAAAGTACCACTCATCATTGCTTGTTGAAGATCGTTCATATCTATTGGAAACCAAGCCCTACCCTGCACATGATGACTAATATCTACTTTAAGCGGCCCATTCGGAAAATACCAATCATAATCACCTTGTGGGTCTAAGTAAGAACCTAGTCCATAAAGATCATCCATACTTGCACCATAGCCATGTAGTATAAATATAGCTTTATTAGAGTTATTCGTAATTTTACGATATTCTAGGTGACTTGCTTTGCATTTATATGTATTCATAACAATAATCCTTTTTATAAGAATATCTCACATAGGAAAAACTTTGTCTTTAGGTGTAAAATATATATTAATAGCCGGTTTCTTTTTTGGAATAATTAATACTCTTGTAAAGTTTTATTCCGATATTCCATCTATACAGATCGTATTTTTTAGGTCAATCGTTACTTTGTTTATTTCTTTATTCATTGTAAAAAAGAAAAATATAAAAATTATAAATAAGCATAGTAAGTTTCTATTTTTAAGAGGAGTCTTTGGAGCAATAGCATTAATTTTATATTTTTCGACAATTCAAAATATTCCATTGGCATCTGCTGTCACTCTTCTATATCTTGCTCCAATATTTACTTTAATAATTGCGATATTTCTCTTAAAAGAAAAACCGAACCCTTTGCAGTGGCCATTTATACTCATGAGTTTTTGCGGAGCAATTGTAATAAAGTCTTTTGACCCAAGAGTTAATTTAAAATATTTTGCAATGGGTGTAAGTGCTGCTATTTTTGCTGGACTAGCATATAACATGATTAGGTTACTAAAGGATAAAGTCGATACACATTTAATTATTTTGTATTTCCCTTTGGTAACTATTCCTCTAACTCTCCCCTTTTTATTCGATTCTTGGGTCACGCCAGATCTTAAGACATTTCTAGGGCTAATTGGCTTAGGTCTAGCAACTCAAATCGCTCAAGTATATATGACAAAGGCCTATCAACACTCAAAGGCCTCAGAAATTGTACACTTTAACTATTTAACTACTGTCTATGCTTTAGTAAGCGGTGTAGTATTTTTTGATGAAGTCATAAATATAAATATGATTTTTGGTCTAAGTTTAATTATCTGTGGAGTTATTTTTAGTACTAGGTTTTCTAAGAAACCTTCTTAATCAAATCGACAATTAATTTTTTGATGGCCATTACCTCGGGCTTCGAATCTTGAGATTTTGCAAGAATTCTTTGTAAAAGAGATGATACTTTTTGATCTACAATTTTTAACTCTACAAGATTATTAATTTTGTAGTTAGAATCAAGTGATTCGATTTTTCTTTCAAGTTCCGAGAGACGAGAGATTATATCCTTATCAGTTTGAGAAACTTCACTAGTAGATTGCCCTGATTTAAGTGAGTCTAAAGGTAAGTTTTTAAAAACCATAGAATCTGTATTAAAAGAAAGTTCACCAACAATCTCTAGATTGTCAGAATCTTTTTTCTTTTCTTCTGCTTTTTTACGTTTCTCTGCTTCTTCGCTAGTAAATAAATGTTTTAAATCTTCTGCGGCCATAAAAATCCTTATGTCTTTATCGACCTATTGTGTATAATACTTTAAAAATTAAAGGGTTTGATTATGAGTAATGAAGACAAAGATAACGAAGCTACTGTAGTTATTGATATAAAAAGCTTAAAAAAAGAGTTCGAATCAGTAGGAAATGAAGATGTTGAGAGCTTAGAGTTTCTAGCAGATTCAAGTAGTCCAAATATAACGATTAAACCCAAAGTAGCAGTATTTGACTTTAAATCTAATACTTTTAAGACTTTAATACAGAAAAATCTAATTCCTGATTATGTAGAGATCATAAATGAACTTTTTGATTTAAATAACTTTATAAAATTAAATAAAGGTTCTTACATAATTTTCAACTATCATGTTGAATCTAAAGCAATTACAACACTTCTAGGCCAAATAAAAAAAATTGATCCAACAATGAAGACAATATTGATGGCAAAGGGTTTAACTGCTCCTGTTATAGAGAAACATAAGAAATCTCCTTCAGGAGCTCATAATTACCTAAATTTTCCATTTACTAAAGAAGAGCTTGAAATGATGCTTAAAGTGTAACAAATGGCCATATACTAAGATATAAGGCCATTTATTACTGGGAGAAAAATACTTTAAGCAACAAAGTATTTTCAAGATGAATAATACTGTTTTTTGAAAAATTTAAAAGCCCCTATTTTACTTATTTTTAATATCCTAATGTTTTCTTAGGGTTAATTAATTGACAGTATGGCTCAAGATTAGGCATGATTTATTTATGTCAATTTTATCTATAATATTTTTAATTACTTACACAGCTTTTGGATCTACAAGTACCAACACATGGCACAAAGACTATGAACTCCCAGGTAAAAAAAAATGTTTTTATAACCATGGTCACAAAGTATGTTTTAGTGATTCAAATAGAAAAAATGTATTCAATAAAAGTGAACTCGAACAAGAGAGTTCAATTGTTAATGGGAGTAAACACGCATTAATATATCCTGTTACTGTTTCAGATCTAGTAATACCTTACGATACATTGACAAAAATTTTTAAGTCAAAAAAAATAGCTCTTAAAATTCCTCTCGCCTTAAAAGGTTTGAAGAGTATTGATGATATATACAACTGGGTTGGACTTCATAAGTATCCCAAATCCAAAGATTCAAAATCACCAAACTATATATACAATATAAAAAAGTTTGATAATGAAAGAATGGGAGCAACAGTTTTTTACAATAACAAAAATACGAGGCTTTTAACATTTGGATGTGCCTCTTGCCATTTATCTAATCTTTTTGGAACTAAAGTGCTTGGAATGACTAATAGATTTCCTAGGGCCAATGAGTTCTTTAAAAGTGGTAAAAGTGTAATTTCAATCGCGCATCCTAAATTATACAAAATAATTACGAAAGCGACTGAAGTTGAAGTTAGTATATACACAAAAGCGAGAGCTACTACAAAGTTCATAGGCTCTAAAAAGCCATTAGTACTTGGACTTGATACATCTTTGGCTCAAGTTGCTCTATCATTATCAAAACGATCTGATGACGAATACGCATCAAGAATAAAAACAAAAGAAAGAGGAAATCAACTTTCTGTACTTCCTGCTGATTCCAAGCCAGCAGTGTGGTGGAATTTAAAATACAAAACTAAATGGTTATCAGATGGATCAATTAGATCTGGTAATCCTATTCATACAAATTTTTTATGGAATGAAATAGGAAGAGGAACAGACTTAAAAAAACTCGAAAAGTGGATGGTTAACAATGAAGATATCATAAATGATCTTACCAGCTATGTTTTTAATACAGAAGCTCCAAAGTATAACGATTTTTTTCCAAATACGATTGATATTGCCAAGGCCAAGAGAGGCCAGATAATCTATAGAAAAAACTGTATGAGCTGTCATGGAGACTATGAAAAAGGCTGGGAATCATCGGCTACAAAATATGATGAACAATTAAAAACTACAAAAACTTGGTACCATACAAAAACTATTACAGTCGATGTAAAAACTGATGAATATAGATATAAAGGGATGAGATATTTTTATAAAGATCTTAATAAGTTAAGAATTTCAAAAAGCATTGGAACAGTTGTAACCCCACAAGAAGGTTATGTTCCACCTCCTCTAGTTGGGATATGGGCAAGATGGCCTTATTTTCACAACAATTCAGTCCCAACACTTTATGATGTTTTAACGCCCGATTATTTGAGACCAAAAGAATATTATGCGTTTAAAGCAATTGATAAAGTAAAAGACTTTGATCAAGTTAAGAATGGATATCCAAAAAGACGAAATAAAGCTAAATATAAGTTTAATACAAGGCTTAGAGGACTTTCAAATAAAGGCCATAGCTTTATGCTTCTTAATAAAAATAAGAAACCGAAATTTTCACATCAGCAGAAATTAGAAATTATAGAATTTTTAAAAACACTCTAAGCTCAACAAAACATGCACATATTTAACCTATACTAGTTATTAACTTAACTTGTGGTTATAATAACTATTTAAATAAATAGTTAACAAAGGATTGTCGATGAATTTAGAAAGTTTTGATTTTATGAAAGTTTTATCCTGGTCGGCCATAATTGTACTCTCTACAAGTTACTGGTTTCAAATATGGAAGATACATGTCCATAAGGAAGTTCGTGATCTATCGATGACTTACCATGTTCTACTAGCAATCGGCTTTGGAATACTTACTTATACTGCATGGGTTGAGAACTCAATCATATTTTTAGTAAAACAAATAGCAACTACAATACCTGTATGCGTAATTATCGGACAAATTATTTATCATAAAGAAGACCACTGGCATGATGAAAACGATCCGATATGTAAAAAGTGTGGTAGTGAACTTGAGCCAGATTGGAAAGCTTGTCCTTACTGTGGACATATGGAAAATGAAGCTTAGCTAGACAATTAGACTATAGATAAAGTTTGAAATATCTCGAACTAAGACCTCAAATATTTAAATTATTTATAAAAAAAAGCCTCTTTATTTCTAAAGAGGCCATATAATTATAACTTATAAATTAATTAGAAGTTAGCAATTAAAGAAGTTGTTTGAGTATAGTCTAAACGCTTGTTACCAGCTACGTTAGGTTGACCGTCATACGCTCCTCTGTATGCAACTTTTAAAGAGAAAGTTTTATCTAAAGCAACTGAAACAGATGGCTCAAAGTTGATTAAGTAATCTTGTTCTTCATCAAAGTTAGGAATGAATTCAGTCCAAAATGCAAATTGAACAGTTTCAGATACTTTTCTTCCGTAAGTGTAGAATAATCTTGCCTTTTGGAAGTCAGCGTCTGTCCCTCTAGATAAAAGAACTCCATTTTCGTCTTTAGAGTCAGCAAGCATTTCTTGAGTAAATCTGTAACCAAGCTCAAAGTGAGATTTAACTTTGTCTGAATTAGCTAAAATATACTTAAAACCAGCATCGTAGTTATTTCTTTGATCATAACCAGCAAACTTGTCACCTTCGTACTGAATTGCAGCATAGTAACCAAACATTTTAGTTTGTTGGAAACCATATTTAAGATTTACATCCCAATTTCTAGCAGTTTCAACTTCATCAGAACCATTTACAGCTGAAGTACCTAAAGTATAATGACCACCAAAACCTAAAGAAGACCTGTCCTTAGTTCCAGTTGTATCAGTCTTTAAGTTGTAAGTTTCAACGTCTGAGTTACCACCAATTCTAACCATTGATAAAGCACTTTGGTTCTTAAAGCTGTAATCAGCGCTGAATGCTAATACAGGTAATAATAATAAAATAAATTTCATGTGTTCTCTCCCTATTTTAAGAATTAAATTTATAATTTCTAAAAGGTTAGCTTAAAAAAAAAGAGAATGTAAAGACTATTGATCAAGTATTTAAAAAAATATTAATAAGCGAATAAACTTTATCTATTTATACAAATCTTTAATTTGATAAATATTAGAAACAGACTCCCCTCTATTTCTTCTTGTAGCGGGAAGATCACTTACCGATTTTAACTTATTTACACGAGTACACTTATTTAGCTTATCAAAGACATAATCTTTTTGCCCTCTAACAAGTATACCAACAACTTCATGAGTTTTATTATCGAAAACTGGAGAACCAGAGTTACCACCAAACGTATCAAGATCTGCCACAAAATAATGCTTATTTGGAGTATGGGTAATCTTAGAATTTAGAACAAATTTCAAAGGTAAACCCGACGGATGACCTACAACAGATACACTACTACCTTTTGGTAAAGATCCAAAAAGAGGAATTTCTTTGCGGTTAAAACCTTGGTAACGATACCTTAAAGGTTCTCTATCACTTACAACTCTATCTAGTCGAACAAGCGCATAATCAATTGAAGGTTGACCTTCTAAGCTTTTATATTCAATGCTCTCAATTTTTTTGCAGCTATAAATATTTTTATTTTCAATAAGAATATCAGCTTTTTTTGTAGCAGCTGTAACCTTATAATCAAAAAGAAATTTAGAATTTTCACAGGCATTCTCCTCTTTCATACAATGAGCTGCCGTTACAACAAGATCTTTAGAAACAAGAAAAAAAGAACAATGAAGCGGAGATACCTGCTTTGCAAACTTCTCCCCTTTGCAAAGATTCATTTTATTACCTAAAGTTTTTGGCTCTAAAAGTGTTCGGTTACCATCTACCTCAATAGAGTTATGTTTAGAAAAAATTCCTCCGACGCTTAAAGATAGCTTTTGAAAGATTTTAGATGCTTGATAAAAGTCTAAGCGATCATCTTCACCATAAACAATTTTACTTCCAGCAAAACTAGATAAATTTAAAAATAAAAAGAAAAAGAAAATGACTTTATTAAAAATTAGCATTAGTTACTCCCACTTTCGAGAAAATAGCATAAAGATTCCAAAGTATGACTAAGTGTGTAATTTTTTTATAATTTGACTAGCATTCGTGTAAATAGATATAATTGAAGTTAAAAAGGAAACAAATGACAATACACATCAATAGAGTATTAAACATGAAGCAAATAAAAGTAATTGGCTTCGATATGGACCACACACTTGTAAAGTATCACAGTGATGTTTTTGAAGATCTAACATTCCAAAAATCCGTTCTAAAACTTTTAGAATTAAATTATCCAGAAATGATTAAAGACTTTAAATTTGATTTTTCTAAGGCCATAAGAGGTCTAGTAGTAGATAAAGAAAATGGAAATATTCTCAAAGTTAGCTTATACAATAAAATCAAAAATTCTTATCATGGAACTAGAAAGCTTAGCTATAAAGAACAAAGAAAAACCTACAAAGGCTCTAGCATAGATATAAGTGATAGCTCATATTTAAGTGTAGACACAAATTTCTCAATTGCCTTTACAATATTATTTAGTGAGCTCGTAAAGCTTAAAGACGAAAATCCCAAGTTAAAATTACCATCTTATGCTGAGATGGCCGACGATGTACTTCACGCAGTAGATATGGCCCATAGGGATGGGTCTTTAAAAGAAGAAGTTAAAGCAAATCTAGATAAATACATAATCAAAGACCAAGGAATAGTTGAAGCCCTTGAAAGATTTGCAAAATACGGTAAGAAACTTTGGATTATTACGAATTCCGACTACAACTATACTAAAGCTTTATTAGATTACACTATCAATCCATTTCTAAAAGATCATAAAGACTGGACAGAATTATTTGAAATAACCATAACATTGGCATGCAAACCAAGATTTTTCACAGATAACTTACCATTTCTAAAGGTTGATAAAACTACAGGAATGCTTGAGAATTACGATAAAAAAGTTGAGCCTGGAATATACCAAGGAGGTTATGCAATCCCACTTCAAAAGGACATGAACCTAGAAGGTAGTGAAATTCTTTATCTTGGAGATCATATTTACGGAGATATAGTTAAACTCAAAAAAAGTTGTGACTGGAGAACTGCATTAGTTATCGAAGAACTTGATAAAGAAGTAAAAGCATACAAAGAAACAAAGTCTCTAAGCGTAGAAATAGATAAGCTTATGGCCAGTAAAATAGAAGTTGAATCAGAAATTGATAAACTTTATGCAAAAGAACATGAATTTAATGAGAAAATAGATAAGTCTGATCTTAATAAAAAGTTTGATGAAGTTTTAGCTATTGATAAAAAACTTGCAAAACATATTCAAGAATATGAAGCTCACTTCAACCCTACGTGGGGGGAAGTAATGAGAGCTGGGGCAGAGCCAAGTTTCTATGCATACCAGATTGAAAAGTACGCTTGTATTTATATGGATAACATTTCAGACTTTAAGGACTTTTCACCAAGAACCTACTATAGGCCAGCAAAAAGAAAACTTGCTCATGAAATATAAGACAATTCTATCAACTTAACCTCATCATAATTAATAAGGTTGTTATGTTTTGTGTAGCCTTTTAAGAGAAATTCACATTTTTTCAATAAGGTCTCTATCATCAGAGGCCTTTTATTATCTTCAATCTTTTGATTCGAAAGAATATTATGGAGCGATCGCACTTTGAAATAATCAATGTCTAGAAAACTAGTTGAGAGTTGATCGTCATGACCGCCATATTTATTAATTAAAAAATCCTCCATAAAGTAAACTTTTTCTTCTAGAAGTATTTTTAACCATAAATCATAGTCTTCACAACATTTTAAACTTTCATCAAATCCATTGTGTTCAAAATATAAATTTTTATGGATGCAAGAAGTACTAGGAGATATTATACAAAAGGCCAAAGAACGCTCGAATATGGCCCTATTACTCTTATCATACTTTTTCATAGCATTAACTCTTACCCCATTACGAAACCAAACTTCATTGGAATGAAAGAATCTAAATCCAGGATTAAGTTTTATATACTGATGTAATACTTTAAGCTTATTGGGTAACCACTCATCATCCGAGTCCAAAAAACATAACCAGTTTGATTTTGCATTTCTAGAGCCTAAATTTCTAGCAGAACTTACTCCAAAATTACTTTGCTTAAGAACAATACAGTCAACATTTTGTAATATATTAAGAGTATTATCTGTTGAACCATCATCCACAACAATAAGTTCAAAGTTTTTAAAGCTTTGATTCAAAACGCTATTTACGGCCCTAAGAATAGTCTTTTCTCTATTAAAAGTCGGTATGATAACTGAAAAAAAAGGATTCATAATAAGTTCACAAGTTCATCAATATGTTTTTTTGATTTCATCCCAACGATTGAAAAATCTAAATGACTTAGAGAGTAATTCAATGAAAACTCTTTTAAACTTTTAGGAAAAACTTCTTTACTTAGTTTTTCTGCCTCTAAGACTTTGTCTTTCCAATTAGATTTCTTCCACCATGGTGCCCATGACCTACAATCAGATTTAGAAAATTGAGAGTCTAGCTTAACACTTTGTGAAAGTATTCCTTTGTCAAATGTTCCCCACCCCATTTTTAAGGCATCTGAATTCAGATTCTCAAAACCATTATTAAAATAATTATATTCACATTGAATAAAATCGATTTGCTCTGAGAGATTTAGATCTTCTTGATTTGTATTACAAAGACCTAAATGTCTTATATAACCCTTATCTTTCATCAACAGTAAAGGCTCAAGACTTGATCTAATATCAACCCGCTTATCAGGCCAATGAATCATATACAAGTCAATATAGTCAGACCCCAATCTTTTTCTTGAATCATCAAACATACTTAAAACTAACTTGGGATCATTACTCATATTAACACGCATATTATCATGCCAGCCAACACCAGCTTTAGAACAGATAAATACATCCTCACGTAAATCTTTAAATGCTTTACCAATTCTCATCTCACTAGTTCCAAAACCATAAATAGGAGCTGTATCAAAGAAGTTAATTCCACAGTTCTTAGCATGAAGAAGTAAGTCTATAGAATCAGATTCAGTAATATCACCAAAACCATAGCCCTTTCCCTCTCCGGAGATAGAAGCTCCGCCAAAAACTAATTTTGAAAGAGAAAGATCATTTATTTCAGTATATTTCATAGTAAACTTAGTAACATAGAGTTTACAATTGATCTATCCGTGGTAAAAAATCTTATGAAATTATTGCATTTTGCCTACGCACAAGAGGCCAGTGAATTTATTAAAGAATTTAAACTGAGTTCATTTACAGAACTTCAGGGTCTATACACAAATGAAAACCTTGCTTTATTAATATCTGGAGAAGGACTTTATGACTCAATGTACAAGTTGGGTTTTATATTTGCTAAGTTTGATATCGAAGAGGTTATCAATCTTGGTATATCAGGAAGTTTAAACTCTAAAATAAAAAAAGATGAAATTCTAAAAGTGAGAACAGTCTATTCTTTTAATGAAGTCTCTGCAAAGTTTCAATCTTTCACATGTAGTGATGAAAATGCAAGTATTGATTGTGTAAGTACAGAAAAAAGAGCTCTAAAGAAAGATTACGTAGACAAAATTACGCCATTAGCAGATATTGTAGATAGAGAGTTATGGTCAGTAGCAAAGGCCTGTAAGTTTTTTAAAATCCCTTACAACTCATATAAGTACATATCTGATATTGCTGGAGTAGACTCCAATTGCTTAGATATTAAAGATAAAGCGGATTTTTATTCACTGAAACTTCTTAATTTCTTTAAAGCTCAATCAACAAAAAATCATAATATTGAGAACTCGAAACTATCTCCGCCATTTAAAATGGGGCATTACCTATATAAAAAATATGAAAAAGTTATTGAGAAACTATTAAAGAAGAAATTCACCTCTGAAACTGAGATATTAGAAAGTATCAATTTAGACGAAATCTCTAAACTTAAGAAAAAAGAGAAAGAGAAATCAATAATACTAATTACAGAGTTAGAGTCTCTTTTAAACCCTATTGATAAAATCATTACTAATAAGATGAATAAACTATTTAGCAGTTTTATTGAAAATGGTATATCCATAGAGACAGACCCTAACTTAGAAAAGAGATATTTTAAAATTTCAAAACAAATAAATAGTAAAAAAAATCTAAAAGACCTAGTCTCCTCTATTGAGAAATTTGACTACAAAGAACTTGAGTTATTCTGGGAAGGAAAGCTCGATGTTTAAAAGAGTTTTTGTAGAAAAGTCTGTCTTAGAAACCCAGGAGTACAAAACAATATTAGATAAACTGAAAGTATCACAGGTCGAAGTAATTGACTCGATATCAAATTATTGGGGCCGTGTGAAAAAGCCATATCTTCAAAAGAGGAATAATTTAAATCTTTTCATTGGAAAAAAAGAAGGTACATTGATCAAAGAAGCACCTGATGCTTATGGTCTTGGCTCTGAAAAGCACTTCTATTATGTACATGCTTATAACTGTATATATGAATGCCAATATTGCTACCTTCAAGGATACTTCAACACTCCAGACATTGTTTTATATATAAACCACGATGAGATTTTAGATCAGATGCAAAAAACTGCAGATCAATTCTCTGATTGCTGGTTTCATGCAGGTGAATTTTCTGACTCTCTAGCTCTTTCACACTACACAGGTGAGTTAAGTAAGTATTTTAATTTTTTTAAGGACAATCCTACAAACAAATTAGAACTTAGAACAAAATCTGTTAATACCAAAGAATTGGAGAAACTCACTCCTTTAGATAATGTTTTTTTAAGCTTTTCTTTATCTTCTCACAGTGGAGCGAAATTATATGATAACAAATGTCCAAGTATAAAAGCTAGAATTAATGCTATAAAGAAAATGTATGAACTTGGCTACAACATTGGAATACATTTTGATCCAGTTGTTTATGATGAAAACTTTAAAGAAGATTACAACCAAGTCTTTAAAGAGTTAAATGATGCGATCCCGCTAAATGAAATCTCTTATATATCACTTGGTGTTGTTCGTTACACTAAAGATGTTTACAGAGAAGTTCAAAATAATTATCCAAAAAGTGAAATTTCAAATGGGCCGTATATAAATAGTTTTGATGGTAAAGTTCGATACAATCGTCCTATGAGAAACTGGATTCTGAACACTCTAAGAGATAATCTTATAGAGTTAGGCGCTGTCGATGAGGTGATCTATCTATGTATGGAGTGATCCAGTTCATATAAAATTCTAAGTTGATTGTATATGTCTCATCACCTTCTTTAGTTGAATGAATACCAACAAGTTCTTTTTTTGAGTTAAAAATACCACCACCAGAGTCACCGATTACAGAGCTTAAGTCATAAAATTTATTAAACTCATCATTAGCTTCTCTTAAGTGGATCATAAAGCTGGCCCTTAGATTTTCACCGGCTCTAAAACCAAACCCAACTCTATGAAAGATAGGTCCAATTAAATCTTCACTCATATTAACATAATTATCAAAATCAGATTTAAACTCAATAATTGCTAAATCATTAAGGTAATTTGATATACTAGCATCATACTTTGGGTGAATTGTTGCATTTCTAGCGATATGACCAAGACAATTAATTGAATCATACTCAATTACACTATGAGCAGCTGTTAAAGCGATGTTTGGAGCTACAAAGACACAGCTGCTAACATAACTTTTATCTCCCCTAGTAACGATGATTTTTTGAACTGAATGAATGTATTGATTGGCTTCATACATGTTGTTACTATACCCTTAATTATGAGACTCAAGCAAAGAGGAAATAAAATCGGATCATGGAAAAACAACGACTTACATTGGAGAAAGATGGCTTTATTTTAACAAATATTGAATTAAGTACATCTTTAAAGGATATGGTTCTAAATGAAGACTACAAGTCAATAGATAAGTACTTTTTTGAAGAGACAAAACCAAAAGGAAAGTTATTTCAATATCTCTCTAGTTTTGAAGACTTTTCAAGTATTGAGTTCATAATAAGTTTAAGAGATGCACAAAACGAATGGGAAGAAGATGGCATATGGCATGATGATGGATCTAGAAAACTAGCATTTTCTTTATCTATAAAAGACTCTTATAATACAGAAGGTGGTGTGCTAGAAATCAGAAAAAAAGGTAGTAATGAATCAAAAAAGATTCGTCCTTTTAATTTTGGTGAAATCGTTATTTTTAAAACAGGCGCAAGTGGCTACGAACATAAAATAAATGCTGTAACAAAAAATAAAAGATTAATCATAGCTGGATGGTGCTCTTAAGAAATATTAGTCACAGTTTTTACCAAAAATACTACCTGTACCAGGAGAGCCACCCTCATCACATACCAAAGCGACGGAGCTATTAACATTCAACCATGCTGCCCCACTGTTAGTAACAGATCCAACATCCCAACCGGTTAGATCAACATCTACAAGTGAACTATTATGCGCAAAAATTGCATATGCACTGACTACATTTGAAGTATCAAGACCATTAAGGTTCAAACTCTCTAGCGATGGACAAGAAATAAACATCTGATACATAGACGTTACAGAAGAAGTATCAAAACTAGTCAAATCTAGATTAACTAGATTAGGCATATTTTTAAACATAAGGGCCATAGTTGTTACATTGGATGTCTCAAAATTTGAAAGATTGAGGCTTGCAACTAAAAGTCCATAAAATAAACCTGTCATATTTGTAACATTAGAAGTGTTAAAGTGAGAAACATCAAGAACAGTCAAAGGTAAGTTTCGAAACATTTCAGTCATATTCAAAACAGAAGATGTATCAAATGAGCTTATGTTTAAATTTGAAATTATCGAATCTTTAAACATCGTACTCATATCTACAACTTTAGAGGTATCAAAGTGACTTAAATCTAAACTTACCAGAGATGAGTTCTCATGAAACATAGAGGACATATTAGTAACATTTGAAGTGTCTCCGCCAACAAATGAAGTTAAATTAGAGCACCCATAAAAAGCTCCGCTCAAATCAATCCATCCCATAGCCCCAAAGTTATCGACACTGATTATTTTATCCTTATCACTCAAAACATCGTTACCAAAAGACCAGGCTTCAGCAAGTCCATCTATAGTAACAGTATAATCTCCGGCAATTGCATAAATATGAGTTATATCTGAATCTGTATCGGAAGTGATCTCTGAAGAAGTTCCATCTCCCCAATTGACAGTAAAATTATAGTCATAACCTGAAACAAGAGGAAGAGATATTGAGTTATCCCCGTCGCCAAAGCCTCCATCACCAACTCGCCAAGTAGTTACCATAGGTTGATATTGACTTTCCAGCTGAGACTTTAAAAGATCAAGATTGATACTTTCACATGAAGTAACAGTAATTAATAAAACAACTAAAAATAAAAGCCTCATAGTAATCCTATAAAAAAACAATACCAACCAATTATCGTCAACTTTGGCGTTTAATTTAATAGATTATTAAATAGTTCTATAATTTCAATAAGATAGAAAAATGAGAAGATGAGGTTAAATCAGTAAAAAGCTATAACATGCAAGAAAAAGAAGGCATATATTACTGTACAGATGTTTAACGTAAAAAAGGGAACTTGAAAATATAAAGCTATAAAACAGATATCATAAGAACAACAAATAAAATATTATCTTAATATTGTGTTCTTAAAACTCTGACTCTAGTTCATTTGAATATGATAAAAGCTTATCGACATCACTAATAATAATATCTCTACCATCTTTTTGTATCAAATTTAATTTTTCAAGTTTAGAAAATGCTCTTGTAACAGTTTCAGTTGTAGCACTACAAAACTCTCCAATTTCTCTTCTTGTCCAAACATAGTGAGGGTCTTTATTCTTTAAAAATATTATTGCTTCGATAATTCTATTAATAACTCTTTTACCTGTTAAATCATTCAGTCTTTCTTCAGCAATTCTTAAATCATGACAAAGGGTTTTTGTTAAATGAACATAAACATCTGGATATTTTCTTAAAAGATCTAAAGGATCTGTAAATTCAAAATACAAATAATTTACATCTGTTAAGGCCGTACTAGTAGCGTTACAAACTTCTCCAGCTAAAAAAGATCTATAGGCCGTAAAATAATTTTGGCCAAAAACTCTTAATAATGACTCAGAACCATTCGGAGCAATATCAACAAGACCCATTAAGCCAGATAATATATAAAAGAAACCACCTTGAGACTCACCTTTAGAGTATAAAGTTTGTCCTTTCTTTATTGACCTTAAATTTCCAATACTTTTAAAGTCATCATTTAAGTAAAAGCAATTAATATCTTGAGTATTACTAGAAACCTTCATCTATTTATTCTCTAAGGCCATTGAAGCAGCTGAGACAAAACCTGGATTAGTTAGCCCTGATTGCATAGCAATTTCTGTAGCCTTATCAAAATCAAGATTTTTATGTTCTACAAGATACGTAATTAACCATCCAGCAACTCTATTTGCAGATGCACAATGAATTAATATATTTTCGTCATTAATTATATTATTGAGTCTCTCTATTGACTCTCTATCAAAACCATTCTCCCCTAAAATTGGAAAGTGTGTGTACTCTATATTATGTTTTGAAAAGTACTCTTGTTCAAAAGTGAAATCTCCTTCAGAAAAAGCACGTAAGTTAACGACCTTCTTAATTCCAAGATCTTTAAGACCATCTAATGAAGCTTCACTAGGTTGCCCTCCTAAAAAAAGGTTATCAACCTTAAAAAGAAAGTTCATACCCTCAATATCTGTAACACGACTTAAATCCATACACATTTCCCCAAATATAAATTAACATATCTATATTAGTTCAAATTCAGGTAAAATGAAACCAAATTAAGAAGTCATTTCCTGTACAAAGCGTTAAGGTTAACTATGAATAAAAGATTGCTACTACTTATATCTATAAATATTGTTACATTGATTTTCATTTTCACAAAGCAGCCCATACACCAAGATCCAAGTTACCACAATTTCATTGATGCAAGAGTGATTTGTGGCCATCCAAATTTCTTTGATTCATTTTCAAATATATTTTTTCTAATAATCAGTTTCATTGGCTTTAAATATGCTCAGCAATGTAAGTTAACTATATCCTGGAAAGCTTTTTTTATATCTATAGGACTTGTTGCATTTGGATCATACTACTATCACTATAACCCAAATAACGATACACTAGTATGGGATAGACTCCCTATGACTCTGGGATTTATGTCTTTAATAACTGCTGTCTTTTGTGAGACATTTAACCTTAAAAAAGAAACTCTTCTACTTATTTTATCGAACCTTCTTGGAGTTTTTAGTGTCGTAATCTGGGTAGTTACTGAAGATTTAAGACTTTACTACTGGGTACAACTTACTCCTATAATATCATTGCTAATCATTGGACTATTCTTCAGCAAGAATTTAAATGCAAAATATATGCTCGGTGCTTTTGGTTTGTATGTTCTAGCAAAAGTAACTGAACATAACGATTCTCAAATATTTAACAGTATCAGTATTTCTGGACATACTATAAAACATATCTTAGCAGCAGTGTCTGTTTACTTTATTTATTTAATGAAAAGAGCAGCGCGCAATAAATAATTGTAACCAAATCAATCTTTTAAACGAATAACTTATAAGATTGATTTTCACAAAAGGATATTTATGAAAACGAAAATTGTATTAACGAGCTTGTCTCTTTTAACATTAATTTCGACAGCATTTGGTGCTCCAAAGTGGGCCAAAAAAGGTGATACTATTGTAAAGTGTAAAGGTGTTGCAAAAAAAGGAATGAATGATTGTGGCGCTAACGGACATGACTGTGGTGGATATGCTAAAACAGATAACGATCCTAATGAATGGGTTTATGTTCCCCAAGGTGTATGTGAAAAACTAGCAAAAGGTACAGTTTACAAAAAGAAGACTCTTTAAAAGAATGATCAATTTCTTTAAAAAGAAAATATTCAAAGGCGTAGGTATAAATCTACGTCTCGAAATAATTGATGAAGTAATACGCTCAAAACCAAATATTGAATATTTAGAAATAATTGCTGATAACTGGCTAAGTGAAGGGCCTCATCATAAAAAACTAGAAAAGTTGAGGCAAGATTACAAAATACTATTTCACACTGTTGGCATGAACATAGGTGGAGCAGACAAAATAAATGAAAGCTATCTTAAAAGTATTAAAGACTTAAAAGAAAAATATCAACCAATACATATTTCAGACCATTTATGTTTTCAGGCTCATAATAACTTTCATCATCACGATTTACTGCCGATTCCCTACAACGAAGAATCTCTAATAAAATCGACAACTAGAATAGACCAAATACAAAATTATTTGAAAGAAAATATATTAATTGAAAATCTATCTTATTATATTCAATTTAATAAATCTGAAATTACGGAGTCCTACTACTTAAATCAGCTTCATGCTAAAACTGGATGCCACTTTCTAATAGATTTAAATAATCTTTGGACAAACGAGAGGAACCTACAGATTAACTGTTCAGAATTTTTAAATGAAATAAATAAAGATGCAATAAAAGAGATACACATAGCTGGCTCTACAAAAGATTCAAATCTATATATTGATTCACATGCATCAAATCCTGATAATGAAGTCATATCGATGGCGAAGAAAACCAGAGATCAACTAAAGGAAATACCAATTATTTATGAAAGAGATGGAAATCTAACTTCCCTTTCTGATAGTTTAAATATTATAAAGAGTCTTAAAATATGAATGAACTTAATATACTATCTAGATTTATTCTAGAGCAAGATTTAGAAATACAAAATCATATAAAAGACTCTAGGAACATACATATATATCGTAATAACTACATAGGTTCTTTAATAAAGACTCTTAAAAATAAATATCCTACAATTTCAAAAATACTTGGAGAAAATTTTAGTTTTACAGCAAAGCAATATATAAATTTAACGAAATCAATCTCTAGTAACATCGATAACTATGGAGATACCTTCCATGATTTTTTAAAAAATTTTGAACACACGAAAGATATAAACTTCATCTATGAATTGGCATCTATCGACTCTTTTATATTTAAAAAAGATACTTCAAAAGTAATATCACTTCCCAAAGGCTCACTCGAGACCTGGAATAAAGTAAACAAAAGTGATTACAACTCGATTTCTATTAATGAAAATGAAATCGAGAGTATATCAATTCATTATAAAAAGAATGAATATTTTTTAATTGCGACCTAAGACTTTACTGCCTTAATGATAGAGTCAACAGATAATTCGTGCTTTGCATACAATTCATTTGCAGTATAAGCAGATTGTCCAAACTCTCCGTTCACACCTAAAGTTGTTGATGAAAACTCAACTCCAAAAGTCTTGAGTTTGTGAATCAACTGAGCGCCCATTCCACCAATTTTTTGATGATCTTCTACAGTTATTAATTTACTCGAAGATGCTTTTAAAAGAGATGAAATAGTCGATATATCAGCATTATTTACGCATGCATTGTTTATGATCGAAACTTTGATCCCTTCAGATTCTAATTTCTCTCCAGCTTCTATGGCCTTATGTAGTAATGGCCCACAAGAAACGATTAATGCACTATCACCTTCTTTAATTATTTGAGCTTTATCAAAGCTATAAGTTAAATTTTCATTTATAGTTGCTGGAAAATTTTCTCTTCCAACAAAAAAGATAACACTATCAGCTTGCTTATTTGCTTCTCTTTTATTTTTAATATCTTTAATCGCAAGTTTCATTAACTCATAAGCTTCAGTTGAGCTGGAAACCACAACAACTTTGGTATTAGGTATTGAAGACATTGCACTTAAATAAGTTGTACTTTGATGACTTGCTCCATCTGCTGCATCTTGAAATCCAGCATGAGAGTAGACAGCAATTAAAGGACAGTCAGATAAAGACGCCATAATGTGTGGAAGGTTCCCTTTTGTTACTCCAAAAGCTGCAAATGTATCTACGATAGGAATAAAACCTGCCTTACTCATTCCGACAGCAGCAGAAACCATATTAGACTCTGCTATACCTATATCAAAAGCAGACTCAGGATGCTCTTTATGAAAAGGGGCCATTCCAGTTGAACCTTGAAGATCACTTGAAACAGACACTACAGGATATCCATTACTTTTCATCTCTATTGCGGCTCTTGCAAAACCTGCTTGCATTTTTTCTTTTTTTATTGAGCACGTACTTGATGTAGACTCAGGTTTAAGTGTTAGTTTCTTAGCAACATCCAAAAATTCACTTGGTGTTTGATTTTCGTTAATTTCATTTAAGAATGAAATTATATCTTCACTATAAGCCTTTATTGGAAAACCATGTCCTCCTGACTTAGACTCCATTGTAGATTTAACAGGGTATCCCTTAATTGTTTTAAGCCATATTAAAGTTGGTTTATTTTTTGATTCTTCTAAAGCTCTGTCAAATGATTCGAGACATTGAGTTAAGTCATGTCCGTTATCGACCTTAATTACATTCCAACCAAGTGTCTCAAAGCCATTAAATGACTCTCCCATCGAAAATGAATCTTCATCTATTCTTCCAGATAACTTTGTATTATTATCAGATAGAATCATAACAAATGGATTTAATTTTCCTTTTCTAGATAGACCAGCAATTGCAGAAAAAGCTTCTTTGGCCTCACCTTCCATGCTTGCACCATCACTAACAGTACATATAGTAACTCTATCGTTACCAATTAACTTATCGGCCATGGCAAGACCTTGAGCCTGGCCTAGAGATGAACCCAGTGGTCCATTACTTAGTAATACACCTTCAGGATTTAGATGACTCTCACCGTGACCTGTTAATTTTGAATTCACACTTCTAAACCCAAGTAAACTATCAAGGCTAAGTCCATCAAAGCCTAAGATAGATCTTAGAGCATATATACCATTTTCCCCATGACCAACGTCATTTACAAAATTATAGTCGTTGAACCAGTTTTTATTTTTAAACATTCTATTGTGCACAACTGCCATCATCTCAACAAGAGCCGAAGGTCCACCCCAGTGACATGCAGCTCCTCCATTTACAGCTGCTAAGTTCATAAGAGCTAATGAAGATCTAACTGCCCTAGGATCTGCTAAAGTAACTTTATTACCCTTATAATCAATATCCAAAGCGTGAGAAGGCATAGATTTTGGAGCATTTGCTAGTTTATTTGTTAAATTAAGTACTGAAGTGGTCATAGTATGATTTTCCTTTTAATAAATTACTTAAGTATTTAATATTAAAAGAATCAATCATTCAATCTAAAGTTTTATTTACACTTAACATAAAAGTATAAATTTGAGAGTATTTGCATCTAAAATAGATACATAACATTTTATACAAAGATCAAGACTAAAATTGGCAAGAAATCCAATAAACATGCCTTTTAAGTATTTCCAATATCTATTCAGATTCTCACTGTATAAGAAGTAGACAATATTTTTTTAACATGTAAATTTGTAACACAGACTTCAACGCATCGCACAAATACCATGTATTCATTAATATAAAAAGATACAAAGTAATTGAATAATTAGGAGAACTTATATGAAAAAATTATTAATTGGATTATTGTCCCTTACAAGTATTTCAAGCTTTGCAAGTGAGACACGTTGTTCGAATATTAATCGCTTAGAGCTTAAACCTTACTCAGCTATTAATATCATTTTTTCTGATTCGAATACGGCTAAAGTTGAATATATAGAATCTACTTCAGGATTTTTAAGTTTGAATGACGAAAAAACAATTAACCTAGAATCTGCCGGGGGATTTACATTTGGCAAAGAAAGTGGAGTCATTCTTAGAAAGGACGAACTTACAAATAAAGTTACAGCTAAGTTAGAAGGCGTAAATGGTGGAAACCCAATTAGCCTAGATTGTAAATAAATTTTAATTGAGCTTTGTTGACTATACGGGATCTTTATACTTTCTAAACAAATAGATCAGTCAACACAGTTTTGAATATAATAGCCTTTTATTAAGAGCCACTGCAGTATTAAGAACTATGGACTCTGAATTGATAAAGACTGCAGACACCATGCACAATAAAAATTTTAAGATTATTTGTCATATACCCCCTTGCATTATCATGACTTTATAAGTAATGTATTTTTTCTAAAAACAAACTTTAAGTTTTAAAAGGATATATATTATGGCACGTACATGTGATTTAACTGGAAAAAGAAGATTAGTTGGGAACAAAGTTTCTCACTCAAACATCAAAACTAAAATGAAACAACAAGTAAACTTACACACTAAAAGAGTTTTTGATCCTGAAACAGGAACAACTGTTAAGTTAAGACTTTCTGCTAAAGCAATTAAGACACTTGATAAAGTTGGTTCATTATCAAAATTCTTAAGAAAATATGCTCACAAGTATATGTAAGAATTAAATTCAAAACAAAAAAAAGCCTACTTTTATAGTAGGCTTTTTTTTTGCAATTTTTTTACACTGGTAAATACCTATAATTGCGTTAATATAAATATATGGCATCAATACTAAATAAAAGTACACATCCTGTTCAAGTAAAAAAAATATCACTTCACACGTGGAGACTTAGAGATGAGGTTGAGCATATGATTGCTCAGAGGATCACACCAGATAATGACTCTCCCGATATTGAAGATATTAAGAAATATTTTGCACCAGAGAACGTAGATCCAGTTGAAGGCTTTGAAAGACAAGCTCCAGAAAAAACAGTTAATGGAGAAATGATTCTTTCTGATGTTAATATGAAAACGATACTTATCTTTTCAGATAGTCCGTACACACCAGGTCAAAACATTGGTGTAAAGTTTAACCTACCAAAAAGCTTTATTCTCACTGCACAAGTAGAGAACTCTCTCTATCAAGGTAGAAACTCAAAAGTAATAGGTACAAATAAATATCACTATAGATTACAATGCAAATTTGAATTTCAATATGGAGAAGATAGAGAAAAACTAAGGAATTTCCTAAAGGCCATAGAGCCAGAAATTGTTCCTGAGCCGACAAAGAATAATAATCAAGGGAGTCAATCAGATGATGATGATTTCGATGACTTTGGGTTATAAAGACCAAAGATGAAAAAAATAAATCAATACCAAATAAGCACAATCGGCCTATTGAGTTTTACATTCCTCGTCATCCTATCAGCGCTTTACACTGAGTTATTTAGGCCACAAAGAAATATAAATATAAAGAAAACTCAGCTTCTTACAAATCCAATTAGAAAAGATATCTTGTTTAATCTTGATACAATTGAATTCAAAAATTATAATAATACATTTAAATTCACAAGAAATGATTCTGACTGGAAACTTATTGAGCCTGTAAACATGAAATCATCAAGAGATAAAATTCAGTCTATCGTGAGTTCTTTAAAAAAAGTAGAAGTTAAAACTTTACTAAAAAAGAATAAGCTTAACCTTCAGAATTTCTCATTAAATAACCCTCTATTAACTATTAAGCTTGAGTCTAAGTTAAAGGAAGTACAAACTATTAACTTTGGAATTTTAAACAGTATTGATGATAGTTCTTACCTAACAGTAAACAATGCGAACGCAATCTATCAAACAAATATTATCTCGTCTGAAATGCTTAAATATAAACTATCTGACTTCATTGATGCTAGTATCTTTCCGCAAGAGCTAAGCGAATACAAAAAGATTGAAATACTAAGTGCAAGAGATAATAGAACACTACATATATTAGAAAAGCCTCAAGAAAAATGGATCAGCAATAAATACAAACAGATTCGTAACTTATCAGTTGATAAAAAGTTAACACAAATTTTAAATATAAATGCTAAAGTTATAGTTGATAATATTGATGACCAAACCTTAACCTTTTTAAATAATTATATAAATAATCCAAAATTAAAAATTAAGTTGAAAACGAAAAAAGGAAATAAGCAATTTATAGTAACTTATCAAATCGCAAAAAATGACTCACTTAAAATTGAAAAGAATGAAAATTTTATTATTAAAGATATTCAAGAAAATATAATTTATCTAGTAGATACGAGTTACTTAAGTGAATTTAATATAAGATACTCAGATCTTAAATAGGTCTAAGAAGTGTTATACCATCTACAAATGGAACAAACACAGCATCCCACTCATTACTATTTTTAATAAATTCATGTAGCTCTTTAATATTCATTGCTGTTTTTTTTGTCTTACTCAGTTCTTCATCTAAAAAACTTCCACGCCAATACGAGTTATCAATAATGACGATACCATTAGCAGAAATCTTAGAACGACAAAGTTTTAAAAACTTAAGGTAATCGGCCTTCACCCCATCAACAAGATACATATCTGCAGACTCAACTAGCTCAAGTCTCTCAAATGCATCACCCTGATTGTACTCTAAAACCTGTCGATCTCTTTCAGTCCACGGAATCTGATTAAAAACATCTAAAAGATCATCTCGCTTCTCACAAAGAATAATTTTATTAATACTGCTTGCACCTCTTAGAAACCAAAAAGCACTTTGTCCGTAGCCAGAACCAAACTCAAAAATTGTTTTTGGATTATTTAATAGAGTCAAAAACCTTAAAAAATTTCCGACATCATCTGTAACTGCAGGAAAGTTAAAAGCTTTGCGATTTTCAGTTAACTTACTGAAGATTAAAGAGTCAACTTCATCAAGATTCAAATAAGGGTTTGATTCTGAAAAGCTTTTTAATTGATCAAAAGAAAAAGGATAATTTTTCATATAAAAAAACCATCGCCCAAGCGATGGTCTATAACAAAATTAATATAACTTAAATTATTTAATTTCTTTGTGTAAAGTATGCTTTCTTAAGAAAGGATTATACTTTTTAAGCTCTAATCTCTCTGGATGAGTCTTTTTGTTTTTAGTTGTAGAATAACGTGAAGGTGATTTACCTAGTTTTCTAGCCTCTGTACACTCAAGTGTGATAATTACTCTTGGCCCCTTTGCCATAATTCCTCCGAATATATAAAATATTTAATCTAAAATCCTAAATTAATGATATCAGGATTGGTAACTTACTACTGATATGCTATGTTTGACAAGTAAAAATAACCCGAAAGGTCAAAAAAATGATTGATGCTAACAACTATACATACTGCTGCTACGAGAATAATAATTACAAGGCAATTATTAGCTTTGGAATGGAGCCTGAGAATACTTCAGGTGAGCTAGACTACTTTGTCACGGTAGTTAAGGATGAGAATACACAAGTGGTACAAAGAAAACACACAACATTAGATGCAGCATGTAAAGATATAAACAATAAATATTCATCTATTTGGAAGTTTAACAACCTTACTTTAAAGAGTGCCTCCGGTGGTGGTTGCTCTACCTGCGTAGCACATTAAATTGATCTTCCAACCAAAGAGTAAGTCTATCAACAAAGTCTGAATACATTTCATACTTACTAGAAAGAACCACTAGGTTATCTAAATAAGTCCTATCTAGAAGGGACTGACCTACCAGTGAATCAGAAACTTCACTAATAAATGATTCATGGACCGATGTGCAAGAGACAGAAATACTTAAAACTTTCATTTTTTTTACCTCAAGCTCAATATCTCCAACTTCATCAATATTATCAAATATTCTAAATTTAGGCGTCTCAGCAAAGTACCATTTCTTATCTTTAATTTTATTAAGATGATTTTTATCTATTTGAGGATTTAAAACCTCTTTTACTACAGATTTGTAGAATTTTTTTGCCTCTTCAATAATTGCCTCAACAACAAGTTCAATGGAAATTCTGGAATTTAAGTCTGAAAGATTTACAACTTTGCTTCTCACTGAATCAATAGATACAGAAGTTACCGAGAGATCCTTAGGGGTAAGGTAATAATTTAACTTATCTAAATCAGAATTAATTAAAAGAGTTCCATGGTGAAATGCTGTGTCTTTTTTTTCCTTAAAAGCACTCCCAGAAAACTTTTTTTGTAAATTGTCATGCTCTGTAAAGAGATCAACTCTTTTAGTGCTATAAGAATTAATATTTAAAGATCTAAGAGCATTAATTAATATTAAATGATTATTATCTTTATTATGAAATTCTTTGTTAGTTATAAAAGAATAATTAAGATTTCCAAGGTCATGATAAACGCATCCACCGCCACTTTGTCTTCTGACAATCAATATGTCGTCTTTGATCATTCTATCAATTTGACACTCTAACAAAGGATTTTGAAAGCGTCCCATAACAATACACGGCCTATTAACCCACAATAAAATATGCATACTATTATTTGGTAGATTTTCTAAAATTTGATTTTCTATAGCAAGGTTTTCATAAGGGTCAGTGGACTTAAGATATGAATAACTAATATTTAATGACCTCATAAGAGATATAAACCTTTAAAATCATGGAGATTTAACAATTAACAAACCAAAGCGCTCAAGTTTGTTTTATAATTTACGATAAGCCAAGTGATTACAACTAAACACAAAAGGATGCGAATGAAGTTTTCCAAGGCAAAGTCTTTATTTATTATACTATCTTTACTTACTTTTGCCAGCTGTCAAAAAACTAGTATTTCAAAATCTGGATACTTTACGAGTTTAAAAAAAGGAAGATCTATTGCCAGTATAAGTAAAGAAGCTTCTGATCCCAAGCAAATCTTAATGTATTGCCTCGCTACAAACTCAAATGAAAAAGAGTGTTATGAGAAGAATAGCGAAAAGAATGAATCACATACATTTTTTAAAGCAAAAAAAGAACTTAAAGAGTTAACTACAAATTACCTTAAATCAATATCAGCAAAAATTGAAAATAAATTTGATCAAAGAATAAAGTTTTGCAAGAAAAACTCTTTATACAACTTCAAGAGATGTTTAAGCATGACTTACAAAAAGAATACAATGGAAATTCTAAACGCCGAACACAAAGTAAAAAAATTCAATGCCCAAGAATACCTTTATCTAAAAAAACAAATTGGGAAGTCATTGAATAAAAAAATTACTAGCTACAACTTAACAAGGCTTACCAAATAGACATTTCTCTCGAATTGTCTTTTCTACAATCTCAGGAACGTAGATTTCCCAACCAGGCTCATTATTTGTAATCATATCTAAAACCTTACGAGAGAATATATGCAGATTGTCTTCATCAAAGCCAGTTAAATCCTTAACCTCACCAGAGTTTTTAATAAATTCTAAAAGAGGCCTATGCTTTTCTTTCACTTCCACACACTCAAGGTTTACAAGTTCTTTTGAAGATTCAGATTCTTTATATGGATAAAGATAAACCTTAACCTTCTCACCTAATAACATACCTATTGCTTCTAAAGTTTTGCCGGTTGCTAAGTTGTACTCATTATCAAAAATTTGCATAAAGTTATATATACCTAAAACAATAGATATATTCTTAGGCCTAAACCTTGTTAAGAAGTTTGTAAGCCTATAGTACTGCTTAAAACTAGAAACCATAACCATCTGACCAAGTGATGCCAATAAATCAACTCTTGCCAAGAAATCCTCGCTAGAAATTGAACCATCATTTTGCAATTGGCTAATTGTGATTTCTGCAAGAGTAAGAACATCATCTTCGCCTATATCTTCTTTAAACTCCTTTTCACTACAAGATAATATATCCATATTTACATTTGTAGGTGGTCTATAACTTCCCCTAGCAATAAGAACATTCTTTTTATAAAGCTCATCACTAGCAAGCGATACTTCACCTTGTGTATTAAAAACAATAGAATCAGTGATTTCACTCTTAACTAGTTGCAAATTCAGAAGACGTTCATCAACATGCTCAAATGCTGGGCCACTGCAACTAATCATATCAATTTCAATTTGTTCAGAATTTAACCCCTCCATCAAACTATTCACAAATGAATCGACAGACTCAGAACGTTTATAAAAGGTAGAATAGATTAAATTTACTCCGAGAGTTCCCAAGGCCTGTTGTTGCCTTAAGTTTGTATTATCGTGCATCCTGGTATGAAGAATTATTTCAGAAGATTCAGATGCAACTTCATGTCTAAATTTTACACCTAACCAACCATGTTGCTCATTGGTTCCATGAAAATTCCTAGCAGAAACAGTATTAGCAAAAGCAAAAAACTTACTTTCTTTTCTAGTGGCCTCTAATCTCTCAAGAAGTAAATCATATTCATAGTTGAGCATTTTAATCAACCTAGATTTACAAACATATCTTTTAGATTCCTCTTTACCATATATAGAATCACTAAACGTCATATCGTAAGCAGATATACTTTTTGCAACAGTTCCACTTGCTGCTCCTGCTTTAAAGAAGTTATTTGCAACCTCTTGCCCAGCACCGATTTCTGCAAATGTGCCATAAATATGCGTATCTAAATTAAGTTTTAAGGCCTTTTGAGTGGCCGACAATATATCGCTCATATGTATTTTCCCATAGTTGTGTACATTTATTATGCAATGACTATAAAAGGCTGTAAAGAAGCAAAAAAAGTCATGACTTAGGGCCTACTAATGATACAATTATGAAGACCGATAAGAAGTTAAGGAGTCAATTATGATTATATTAACAGTACTAACTTTTACACTAGGTTTAACATTAATAGCACTAGCTCAACCTAAGCCTAAAAAAGTACGAGTAAAAGTAAAAAAGTAAACATTTACTTAATATTTATACTGTCTAAAACCTCAGTAGTATCTGCTGACAATTTTTTTGATTTTAACTCTATAAATGAGGCCTTGATCAAATCAAGATCGCTAGATCCAAGTTTTTCTAAAAAACTAAAACCTTTCGATAGCCTTGCAGCAATTTGAGGATTAAATGAATCTAGCTCTAGAATCTTTTCACATGCGTAGCTCATTCCCTCAACAGTGCATAGAACAATTCTATTGTTCATAATAAATTGACCTATTACTGATCTGGCCAAATTTGGAACCTTTATGTCAAAAACAGGACTTTGCTCTAATTTTCGAAGTTTAGCAATCGTTGCTTTTGAATCGCTTGCTTGAAGTGCAAACCATTTTTGAATAACAAGTGTTTCATCCTTCCATTTATTATAAAAGTTATCTAGAGATTTTTGATCATCATAATTTGAACTTAGAGCTTTTAAAGAGCTAAGTTCGTCAGTCATATTTGACGAAGTGTTAAATTGATCTTGTGTAAGTTCTAAGTTTTTAGCATCTAAAGAGAGGAAACTTAAACATAGATTTTTAAATGCTCGTCTTCCCATTGACTGTGCAGTAAGTGAGAACTCATCAGACTTTAATTCATCGTACATAAGATAAAAAGAATCATTAAACTGTGAAGCTATTAGCTTTTTAAGTTTCTCACAAGCACTAAAAGTATCAGATATTTTGTAAACCTCTTGTTCTTTTAAAATATCTTGATAGGTAGGTGTTGAAAGAGCATAAGCTTTAAAAGCATATTCTAATTTAGAATCTTCAAGTATATTTTTATAAGCATCTAAAAATGAATCTGTATCAATATCTTTTCCATCAATATATGAATTTATTATTAACTTCATTATTGATAAACAAGATTCATACTTTACAAATAAATCGTCATCAAATTTCATTAAAAAGACAAGATCATCAATTGACTGATCATGGTTAACAAAAATAGGTGCTGTAAAATTCCTGTTAAAAGATAAAATTGGTCTTTCATCCATTTTTACAGTTATAACTCTTTGTCGTTGATTAAAGTTTAATAAATCCGAATAGACCTTCTCACCTTTAGAGTTAAATAAAGCAATATCTAAAGGAATAACTAAAGAGCTGTAGTTCTCATTATTAAGTTTAGCAATTTGAGCTAGCTCTAAGGTATAGACACCATCATTAAAACTTTCCTTAACGGTAACTTTTGGAGTTCCATTTTGATCATACCAAACTTTAAATTGCTCAAGGTTAATTCCGCTGGCATCACTCATCGCACTAACAAAATCTTCAGTAGTTACCGCTTGTCCATCATGGCGCTCAAAATATAAGTCCATCCCCTTTCTAAAATTATCTTTGCCAATAATAGTATGAATCATTCTGATAACTTCGGCACCTTTTTCATAAACAGTTGCAGTATAGAAGTTATTCATTTCAACGTATGACTTAGGCTTAATTGGATGACTAAGACCGGAAGCATCTTCAGGAAATTGTCCGGCCCTTAGACCTTTAACATCTTCGATTCTTTTTACAGAACGAGAAAGCATATCAGCAGAAAATTCTTGATCTCTAAATACAGTAAGACCTTCTTTTAAAGTAAGCTGAAACCAGTCCCTACAAGTAACACGATTTCCAGTCCAATTATGAAAGTACTCATGACCAATAACGGCTTCAACTCCTTGAAAATCAGAGTCTGTTGCAGTTTCTTTTTTTGCAAGTACATACTGACTATTAAAGATGTTTAAACCTTTATTCTCCATAGCACCCATATTAAAAGAATCTACGGCAACTACCATGTAGACATCTAAGTCGTATTCTAAACCATAAACATCTTCATCCCACTTCATAGAGTTTTTCAAAGACTCTATAGCATGCTCACATTTATCTTCATTATTATGATCAACAAAGAACTCTAAAGAAACATCTTTTCCAGAGCGAGTTGTAAATGTATCAGTAACTTTTGCGAGATCACCAGCGACAAGAGCAAATAAATAGCAAGGTTTTTTGTGAGGATCAAACCAAACAGTTTTTCTAACTCCATCAGAAATATCTTCTGAAACTAAATTTCCATTAGCTAGTAAAAAAGGAAACTTCTTTTCGTCACCAAAAACTGTTGTGGTAAATACAGACATACAGTCTGGCCTATCGTAAAAGAAAGTTATCTTTCTAAATCCTTCTGCTTCATTTTGAGTACAAAGTATATCTCCAGACTTATAAAGTCCTTCACATGACGTATTGTTATAAGGATCAATAGTAACTTTTGTATATAATTGAAATTGATCTTTATTACTAGAAAACGTTAGTATATCATTTTCGTATTTATAATTATTTGAATCTACATCATCGATTTTAAATTCAAGAATTTTTAAATCTTTACCATTAAGGACTAGCTCTGAGCTACCCTCTTGAACTCTTTTGAAAAATAATCTAGATTCGACTAAAACTTCATTCTCTTCAATATGAAAAACAAGCTCTGTTTTTTCTATATTAAAGTTTAGACTCTTATAGTCTTCGATTTTATTAACTTTCATTTTGAAGTCCTTAAATGTTATTAATTAAATAAAATTGGGTACCACTTATCAAAGATAGGGCAAAATAAGAAGGCCAACATACTAAAGTTTACTACAATAAAGAATGGAAGCCATGCTTTTTCATTATCAGATTTAACAAAAAAGAAAAACAACCCAAGAACCAAAATAGCAAAAGGTATTACGATCCAAAAATAAAAAATACTATAATGAACAAAGAATGGGCTCATAATGGCCAATAGAACATAAGCCCATACATAAAAAGATGTGTGATAAATAGTTCTCTCTTTTCCAACCACAACAGGAAGTACAGGAAAACCACCAAGTACATAGTCATCTTTAAGTTTAATTGCCAACGTCCAATAATGAGGCATTTGCCAAAGAAACATAATTAAAAAAAGATAAACAGAAGCCGATGAGAAAATATCTGGACTTAGTGCTGCATATCCAATTGTACAAGGAAGAGCACCTGGAACTGCACCTGGAACTGCAGCGAATGCCCATTTCTTCTTCCACCACATAGTGTACAAACCATTATATAGAGCAATAACTAAAAGTCCTATATAGCAACTAAGTGGAGATGCAATAAACAATAAAGCTGAACCTACAAAAATTGTAGATAAACTTATTATCCAAGCTGACTTAATTGGAAGATCACCGTTGGCCACTGGTCTTTGCTTAGTCCTTGGCATTTTAGCGTCTTCTTTGGCCTCTTGAATTTGGTTTAAAGACAAAGAACCGCTAGAAATGAAAAACACACCAGTGGTCATTAATAAAAAGTGGGTTACTGAAAATGTGTCTTCAACATCAAATGCTACAAAATAACCTGCAATAGCACTAATCACAACGAATCTAACGATTCCTATTTTGAAGAAGACACTTAGAGTTTTGATCATAAAGATAAATTATCTAAAGTATAAATCAAATGCACTCATAATAAAGAAAAGTGATAAAAAGAAAAAAGAACCTACAAAAATAGCTCTGTTTGCTTTTCCATCGTATTTCAAGTGCATAAACCATAATACAACGATTGTTACTTTAATCGTAGCAATCAGCATTGCAAATGCTAAGTTAAAGCTACCAAAGTCCATAAACTTAGCTGAAAAAACTGTAAATATTGTTAAACTAACTAAACTTAAGAAAGTTATAAGGTTAGTTTTAAATGGTACAACGTGATGTCCGGCCATATCAAAATCCTTTTTAAATTAAATACATTAGTGGGAATAAGTAAATCCAAATTACATCGACAATATGCCAATATAACCCAACACCTTCTACAGCAGTATAATATGTTGGTGAAAACTCATCATTCTTAAGTCTCTTCATTAGCCAGAACATTAAACCAATACCAATTATAATGTGACAACCGTGAAGACCAGTCATAATAAAGTATATTACAAAGAATAACTTAAGATTTGGAAGAGCCTCTATATGATGAGGGTCCCACATTCCTAGACCAGGGAATAATCCATGATCAACTTTAGATTTATATTCAAAAAACTTAATTACTAAGAAAGCAAAAGCACAAAGTGTAGTAAAAATAATTTTTACTAATGCTTTTTTGTTATTCCCTTCCATTGTGTCTTTTACGGCTAATGCCATAGTAAAAGATGAAAATAATAGAACTAATGTGTTAGTAGCACCCATTTTCCAAGATAGTAAACTTCCACCTTGTACATAAGCTTCAGGATAAGCACCTCTATAGATAAAATAACCTACAAATAAGGCACCAAACATCATAAGCTCTGTGGCCATAAATAACCAAGCACCTTGCTTTCCAGCCTCATGCTCTTGATCACTTGAATCAAAATGGTGAGAGTGAGTTACTCTCCTATCAATCTTAACGGTACTCATATGGTCTCCCTTCCACAGTTGGAGTTTCTTCAAAATTTGTATGAATTGGTGGTGATCCTGCTTCCCACTCTAAAGTCGTTCCACCCCAAGGGTTAAGAGGAGCTTTAGGAGCAGTTTTACTAAAGAAAGCTTTAACTAAAATAATTATAGACCAAATAAATCCAGTAGCTAATAGCCATGATCCAATAGTACTTGCTATATGATAAGGAGAAAACTCACCATCATAAGTGTGGTATCTTCTAGGCATCCCACGTGATCCCATAATAAACTGAGGGATAAAAGTAGCGTTAAAACCAATGAAAACTAAAACAGCTGCAATTCTACCCTGTAGCTCGTTATACATTTTTCCAGACATTTTTGGGAACCAGTAAAACAACCCTGCAAATAAACCAACTAGTGCACCACCTAACATTGTATAGTGAAAATGAGCAACAACAAAGTAAGTATCATGCAAGTGAATATCTGTAGCAAAAGCAGCTAAAGGTAAACCAGTAACTCCACCAATAGTAAATAGTGCGATAAAAGAGATTGCCCAAATCATTGGAGTATCAAGCTTAATTTGTCCTTTATACATAGTTGCAACCCAATTGAATAATTTGATCGCCGTTGGAACACCAACTAACATTGTAAGGATAGAAAAAATTGTACCAGCAATACTAGATTGACCAGACACAAACATATGGTGTCCCCAAACTAAGAATGAAATTGCAGAAATTGCAATTGAAGATAATGCAATCGCTTTATACCCAAAGATAGTTTTTTGAGAAAAAGTAGCCACAACTTCTGAGATTATTCCTAATGCTGGAATAATCATAATATAAACAGCAGGGTGAGAGTAGAACCAGAAAAAATGTTGAAACAATACAGGATCTCCACCCATTGTAGGATCAAAGATACCAACACCAAAAAATCTTTCGGCCACTAACATTAAAAGAGTAATTGCTAATACAGGAGTTGCAATTACCTGAATAATAGCTGTTGCATATAATGACCAAACAAAAAGTGGCATTCTCATAAACGTCATACCTGGGGCACGAAGTGTATGTATTGTTACGATAAAGTTAATACCTGTTAGGATAGATGAAAATCCCATAATGAATGCACCAGTTACAACTAGTGTTATCGCATCAGCAGATTTTGCAGAATAAGGAGTATAAAAAGTCCAACCAGTATCAACACCACCCCAGAACAATGAAAGTACAGCAACCGCTGCACCACCCATTAGGCAGTACCACGAGGCAAGGTTTAACTTTGGAAAAGCAACATCCTTTGCTCCAATCATTAAAGGTAAAGCGAAGTTACCTAAAAGAGCTGGAACACCAGGAACAATAACCATAAATACCATGATAGAACCATGCATAGTCATTACTCTGTTGTAAGCATCTGCTGTTAAGAAAAGTTTTTCCGGGGTCAATAGCTCCAGTCTAAGTAAAATTGCAAAAGCTCCACCAATTAGAAAAAATCCAATGATAGAAATAAAATACATTAATGCGATTCTTTTGTGATCGATAGTCGTTAACCATGACCAAAGACCTTTTTCGCAATTGATGTAATTTTCACCAGGTGCACTCATAATATATATCTCCTAAATTATTTTATAATCTTATTTTAATGTTTTTATATACTCAATTAAGTAATCAATTTCTTTCTCAGATAATTGCCCAGCAAAAGAGTTCATTTTATTAGGGTAACCTTTAACAATCTTTTTACTTGGCATAAGAATCGATTCTCTAATGTACTCAGCGTTAGCAGCATCAATAGAAGTTCCGTCTGCAAACTCTCTTCTTTTCCCCCAAAGCTTACCTAAACCAGGACCAATTTTGACACTCTCTCCGCTTGAGTGACAACTTGTACAACCCTTACGTTGGAATAATCTTGCTCCTAATTCAACAGGATCAGATATATTTGCCTCTTTAATCTGTCTTGCAATCCACTTATCAAATCTCTTTTGAGTTACAACTCTAATTGTTGCTCTCATCTTAGAGTGACTAGTTCCACAAAACTCGGTACAAAATACTTTAAAGTCACCAAGCTTAGTTGCGGTAAAATTAAGCCTAGACTTCATACCGGGAACCGTATCTCTTTTAATTCTAAAACTAGGAACGAAAAAAGAGTGAAGAACATCTGTACTTGTCATATTAAGAGTTACAGGCTTATTAATTGGAACATACATCATATTAACAGTTGTAGCTTCTTTACCTTGATCAGCGTATGTAAACTCCCAAAGCCACTGCTTACCAGTTACTTTAATCTCCATTGCATTTTTATCAACCTTTTCGTTTTCATAAAATGCCCAAAGTCCCCAAAAAGCAATACCCAAAAATATAATTGTAGGAACAACAGTCCAAATAGTTTCTGCTAGTGCGTTATGAGGTATATATGCTGACTCTTTACTGTTGGTTTTATGGTACCTAACAACAAAAAATAACATAACTCCAACTAATCCTAAAAATCCTAAAACACTTAGGATAAAAACGACATAGTATAAATCATCTACTAAATAAGCATTGGCCGAAGCCCTCTCTGGCATCATCCAGCCAAACAACGTGTGTAAGATATCACTTACTTTGTTCATAAAACATTCCCTTTATTTTTCTTTTCGTGTATTTATCCACCAAAATCTACCTAAAAAAATTATCAACAAAAGAGCTGTAAGCAATGCTGCAACTCTCATTATATTAAATGCATAAAATGCATAAGTTTTTTTGTCTGGGTCATACTGAAGGCAAAACAACAGTATCTTATCCATAACATCACCAATCTTATTATTAGAAGCCTCAACTAAAGAAAGCCTAAACACTTTTGGCTGCAAAGCAAGGCCATAGTGATAATAAGATATTTTGCCCTCAGGTGTTAAAACAAATGAAGCCGCAGCGTGTGCCCATTGCTTCATATTAAAATCCCAAGCAAACTTGAAACCTATCTGTTCAGATAGCTTATCAATATTTTCTTTACTACCAGTTAAAAGATGCATCCCTTTAGAGTGCTCTTTTAAATCATACTCTTTTAAATAAAGAGCTTTCTTTTCATTAGCAAGTTTTGGTCCTTCACTTGGGTCTATCGACACTGCGACATACTCATATTCTTGACCGGGCTTCATCTCAAAACTTTTAAGTGTTTCAAACACAGAGTTAAGATGAGTACTACAAAGGGTTGGGCAATTGTAGTAAACTAGCATTAAAAAGACTGGCTTCTCTTTAAAGTAAGAAGATAAAGAAACCTCTTTACCAGCTTCATCCCTAAACTTTAAAGTCAAATCAACTTGCTCACCTAAGTGCTCGTCAATTCCAATAGCATCCATATACGGAGGTCGCTCATTCTTAACCCCCTTACCAGACTCACTTTCCATAGGTCCTCTTCCACCAAGAGCGAATACACTCATTGTAAAAGCGAAACAAAGACCAAAAATTAGTTTTTTTAACATAGCTATTATCTTTTTTTAAACCTAACTAGGCAAGTAATAAAATACTTAAACACTTGTTTTTCTTGAAAGAATATACACGCTTCTTATAGTTATGAGAAACAAAATACATGCTAATACCTGATGCATACTACCAAGTGACACTGGAACCTTCATCAAAATTGTTGCTACACCCAATAAAAATTGAGCAATCACGAAGTAGAATACAAATTTAATAGATTTTTGAGCGACAAAATGATCAAGCCTTTCTGACTTTCTAAAAAGAACAAACGAGTAAATAAATATTAAAATTCCAAATGTTCTGTGAATAAATTGAATGGTAGCAGGGTTATAGAATATATTCTGAAAGAATGTCCCATTTCTATAAGCTGCCCTTGGAATAATCGAATCCCCCATTAATGGCCATGTATTGTAACCAATACCAGCATCAAGTCCAGCGACAAAGGCTCCATAAACAATCTGAATTCCCAAAAGAATTAAAAATATAACCATTGGAAGTCGAAGCTTTGAGAATCTTTTACTTGGCGTCAGCTTATTTTTAAGCTTTATGTCAAAAACGATCCAAAACAAATAGCCAATTATAATAAACGCCAGACTTAAATGGGCTGCTAGTCTAAAATGGCTAACATCTGGTCTATCAACTAAACCGGACTTCACCATGTACCAACCTAATAAGCCTTGAGACCCACCAAGTATAAATGCAAAAAACAACTTAAGTCTAAGACCATTAATTTTTTTTCGAATTAAGAAAAATATAAATGGGAAAAAGAATACTATCCCTACAACTCTTCCCATTAACCTATGAAAGTATTCCCAAAAATAAATAAATTTAAACTCAGAAAGTGTAAAGTGACTATTCATAAGTTTAAATTCTGGAAATTGTTTGTAAGCATCGAAAGCTTTTTGCCACTCAACATCACCTAAAGGAGGGATTACTCCCATTAAGGGCTTCCAATCAACCATAGATAACCCAGAATCAGTGAGTCTAGTAACACCTCCGATGAACACCATCAGAAATACTAAAAATGATACGACATAAAGCCATATTACTACTGATTTATTGCTAGACTCGTTCATAGTTATCTACTTTCCAGTTAAAATTATTTGATCTTTAAAACTTTACCTTTTGGCTCTTTTTTCAAAGAATCAATATACGCCATTATTGCTTTAATTTGCTTAGCATCTAATTCTTGCTCAGACATAATTGCAGGCTTATAAGCAGCAGCCAATTTAACTGCGATAGGGTCAGCTTTTTCGTACCCTTCTTCTTCTTCATCACCTTCAATCATACCTGTTGGGTATTGAACAAATTTAATTATCCAGTCCATTTTTCTTCTTTTAGTAACACCAGCTAAATCAGGTCCGGTCTTACCAGCATCACCCATCCCAACAGAGTGACAAGTTGCACAATTTGTTTTAAATTCTTTTTCAGCTGACCAAGAAAAAGCTGCAATACTAAAAATCATTGTTAAAATAAAAATTAAATTCTTCATTAAAAATTCTCCTCGAATATCTTTAAATGACACTTCTGTGACAAATATAACAAGAGCAAGTATTTAGCACAATGATATCAATCATATAAGAAAAACTTACTATTTTGATACATCTATATTTTCATTACAATTCATATTTTAACTTTAGATTAAGTTCAACAGCACCGAAAAGTTAGTACAACAAAAAATGAAGTTCAGTTTAATAACACACAATGTAAAAAGGAGCTCTCAATGAGAACAAAGTTAATTGCATTATTTACAATTTTAACACTATCAGTTTCTTGCCTAAAACAAGGTAACACTGTTTCTATCGAGGGTGTAAATGGCCCCCTAATTAACGTAGTCAACGGAAAAATCTTATTTAGCGTTGGATTAGAAAATTTAAATCTACCAATTGGTGTCAGCTTACCCTTATCAAATGAATTAAAAGGTGGATCTGTAACAGTTGGTCCAGATTTAGAAAATGGTGGATCAATGATTCAGGTTGCATTCAATGCTGATAGTCTAAACAGTGACTATTTTGAGGTTGTACCAGGTAACACACTGCCAAACGGAGATATCTTTCCTTTTACTCTAAGTGGAGAATTACCAGCTCATGCCATTAATATCCCAGAGGCACTGGACATAACAGTATATGCAAGTAATAAATTATTTGGATTTTTTGTTCCTGTTAAATTCCCAGACTATATAACTTTTGGAGCATATTATCCGCTATCGATTGGTGGAAAAGAAGTTGGTCACTTTACAGTTGTTGGAAATAATTCAGCAGGAGAGGGCTCAGGAATAATCGTGATGCTTTCGATGGAGCAAGTTCTTGCAAACAAAGATCTACAAACTGCAATTAAGTATTCTAAGAAAAGAAAGTACAAAAACAGAGTATTCTAAGAATAAAAAATTAACATAAGTAAACGAAGCCCCTACTTTCAATAAGTTAGGGGCTTTTTTTATTGTAAGCTTTTCACTATCAGTATGTCTGCAAGAAAGTAAATGTTATAAGAGATTATTACTTTAATCTTCTTTACAACAAAGGCTACTTTGAAAGTTTTAGCATTCTTAACATTAATACTTATATCTAGCTGTGC
>CAKZUQ010000044.1 GCA_937923325.1 uncultured Bacteriovoracaceae bacterium | reverse complement strand
TAAGTGAAGTGATTATAAAATCTAAGAAGAATATCGATATTATTCCATCTGGACAAGAGTTATCTGGCTTTGAATTAACGGTTGCAGGTATAAATTCTCCAAGGCAGCTAATTTTAAAAAAGTTTATTGAAAAAAATGATCTTACTCATATGTATGATTATATTGTAATAGATGGTCCACCTACACTGGGTTTATTAGTTGTTAATATTCTTTCTTCAGTAAATGGAGTCTTATTTCCCTTTATTCCTGATGCTTTTTCAGAACAAGGATTAAAAAATATCCAACGAGTTGTTGAAGATATTGAAGAAATGGGGATTACTCAAACTCCTAGAAACTTAGGCTATATTCCCAATCTCTTTGAAGGGAGAAGAAAACAGTCAAAAGAGGATTTTGAACATATAAAAGAAGAGTTTGCTGATGGACATGTATTTGATCCTTTTTTAAATAAAGCAAACTTTGCTAGAAGTATGGCCAATAAAAAGTCAGTATTTGACTATGAAGCTGTAGAGTTTAAAGAACTCCAAGGACAGTTCTTAGAAATGGCTGCAATTGTCGATAAGCAGTTATAAAAAGTAAAAACTAGGAAGTGCAATGAAAAAAAATAAAAATCCATTATATGTTGTTAGTGGTCAAGATGTAGAACAAGCAGATGGCTTTGTCGATTTTTTAGTTAAAAAACTCAACTTAGAGCCGGCCATTAATTTTTTAAATATGATTTTTGAGTTATTGCTTTCTCAGGTAAGTACTTATTCAGCTTTCATTGCAGTGAAGAACTTTATTGATCTGGTGATGAAAAGAATTGAGCTTTTTCAAAGAGTATCAATTTTTTAATCTAGTACTTTAAAGTTAATTGATAAATTAACCTCTTTCTACTTTTTAGGATTTGGTTCCACACTTGTTCTTTTCTACTGGCGTTAATATTTAGTTTTTTAGAGAATACTAAGAAATTACTTTTAGAACTTACTCTTTTCGTAGAAATTCTAAGTTTTTTACTTAAGAAGTTCTTTTTTATATAATTTTGGGCAAAGGGATTAACAACTACGATGCTCCCTTTTTTCCTAAAAAGTTATTTTTTAAAGTTAGTTGCGTCAGACTTTGAGTTTTGATCCACTCTAACTCCTGCTTTTCTTAGCTCATCAGCAATGGCAAAACCTTTTGGTATATAAACAGGTGAGGGTAAAGTAGTTACATCACCTTTAAAGTCATAATTGTCTTTTCGAAGCGAAACCACAATGAATTCTGATTGAGTAATACGCTTTGGTGCTTTCGAATTAGTTAGATAGGCTTCTCTTGCTCCAGCTGGATAGTCGATATACTGTGACCGTGCTTCACTGTAAGAGGCACCAATGGCCGCGTGAAACTTACCTTTCTTGATATTAGCTAGACATCTCCTCCAAGGAAGCATGGTGAATTTATATTTGATATTTAATTTTTCAAGAGCGTCTTTAACGATGTCGACTTGAATACCTTTTGGAGTGTCATTATAGTCTGAAAAAATATAAGGATATAGCTGGCTATCTTCCATGCATATTTTTAAAGTTCCTTTGCTATGCGCTTCATGTTTTGTGCATAGCGAAAGAATAACTAAAATTATATTAAGTTTTTTCATTGTGTAATTCTAACTGTTTGAGAACTAAATACAAGAGGTATTAATTGATCATCTGCGACATTTAGTAAAGATTATCTTAAGTTTTTATGTGAATTTTGTTTATAATATTAGTCTTTCTTAAACATTTCTTTAGGAATTAAGCCGTTAACTCTTGTGTTCTTTTTATCAGTTTTTGACTCAATAAACTTCTTTTTGAGATTTCTAGATGGGCCTGACTGTTTTATTTGTATTTTATCAAATTCATCCTCTAGTGAGAGTATATCTGAAGACTTCGCGGTTTTACGATTAAATTTTAATTTACTAGCATTATTTTGGTTGGGCACATTTTTCAGCTTCCCAGTTTTAAATAGTTTACTTTGTCTAGCATCTTCAAGTAAGTAGTCTAGCTCCATTTGAAGCCTTGTTCTGTCGATACTCCCAAAACTTGGGAAACTTATAAATGTAATCAATATTAGAATTCTCATAGCTTAAATTTTATGCTAGTTATCACCACTATGCAAAATCTAGATTTACTATTAGCGTCATACGACTTCGATTTACCAAGTGAGCTTATAGCTGACAGGCCTGTAGAAGGACGTCAAAATTCAAAACTTTTGGTCTATCATGCAAAATCAAATCGTATTGAGCACAAGCATTATTATGACTTGCCACAGGTTTTATCTAATGATCATTTACTTGTTTTAAATAAGTCCAAAGTTTTTCCTTGTCGTCTTGTTGGACAAAAACCAACAGGAGGAAAGTGTGAAGTTTTTATTCTATCCTTAGTTGATACTGAGGGGACTTATCCTGCACTTATAAAAACACGTGGTAAAAAAAATATTGGGGATACTTTTGAGTTTGGAGATTTAAAGGTTGAGATTTGTGAATTTGGAATTGATGGAACTTTTATAATTAAATTTAATAAAGAAAAAGAAGAACTTCTGTCTTTTTTAGAAAGTGTTGGTAATATTCCAATACCTCCATATATTAGAGGTGGTGTGGCCGATGCTAGAGATTTAGAAGACTATCAAACTGTCTATGCGAAAGAAACTGGTTCTGTTGCGGCCCCTACTGCTGGACTTCATTTTACTCAAGAGCTATTTGATAAATTAGATTCCAAAGGAATTAAGAAATCATTTGTAACTTTACACGTAGGAGCAGGGACTTTTAAGCCGGTAATAACAGATAGTATCTTAGATCATAAAATGCACTCAGAGCACTTTACAATTGATACTAATGAGCTTGAACAAATTAGAAAATATCAAAGAAAATTAATAGCAGTTGGAACAACGTCGTTAAGAGTTGTTGAGAGTCTAAGTGATAATAAAGGTTTTATTCAAAACCCAAAAGATGAAATGGATACAACAGATATCTTTTTATATCCAGGTAAAGAAATAAACTCTATTGCTGGGTTGATAACAAACTTCCATTTACCTAAAAGTACATTGCTAATGCTTGTCTCAACTCTGGTTGGAAGAGAGAAAGCCTTAGAGCTATATAAGATTGCGATTGAAAATAAATACCGTTTCTTCTCTTATGGAGATGGAATGATTATCTTGAGAGATTCATAAATGATTAATGGAAAAGAGTTTTTTAAACTAGAAGCAAAGTCAGGTCAAGCTAGAGCAGGAACTGTGAAGACTGCACACGGAGAAATTCAAACTCCAATCTTTATGCCTGTGGGAACTCGTGGTTCTGTAAAAGGTTTATGGCAAGAAGAGTTAGAAAAGCTAAACGCAGACATTATTCTTGGGAATACTTATCATTTATATTTAAGGCCTGGTCATAAATTAATTGAAAAGATGGGCGGCTTGCATAAATGGATGACTTGGGACAAACCAATTCTCACTGACTCAGGTGGGTTTCAAGTTTTCTCTTTAAGTGATTTAAATAAAGTGACAGAAGAAGGTGTAAAGTTTCAATCACATATTGATGGATCTTTTCATATGCTTAGTCCCGAAAAATCAATGGAGATTCAAAAGTCGCTTGGTTCAGATATTGTCATGATATTTGATGAGTGCCCAAAGCTTCCTGCAACAAAAGAAACTCTTAGAACTTCAATGGAGCTGACACTTAGGTGGGCCAAAAGATGTAAGGATTATCAGCTTCAAGATCATCAAAATCTCTTTTGTATTATTCAAGGTGGATTGCATGAAGATCTGAGACAAGAGTGCATGGAAAGATTAATGGAGATGGACTTTCCTGGTTTCGCTCTAGGTGGTCTAAGTGTTGGAGAAAAAAATGAAGAGATGGTGTCATTTTTAAACTCTTTTGCTCCTAAGATGCCAGAACAAAAACCAAGATACTTAATGGGTGTTGGTAAACCAATAGATATCCTTAATGGAATTAGAGCCGGAATTGATATGTTTGATTGTGTTCTCCCAACAAGGAATGCCCGCAATGGACAATTTCTTACTAAACATGGTCCACTTAATATAAAAAAGGCCAGGTTTGTTGAAGATCCACTTCCACCAGATCCAACATGTGAATGTCAGGTTTGTAAAAGGTACTCGAGATCATACATAAGACATCTTTATAATGTTGGAGAATACCTTGCAGGGCAGCTTATTACATATCACAACCTTCACTTCTATTTAAACATGGTGCGTGAAGCTAGATCTGCAATATTTGAAGATAAGTTCGAAATATATTATAAAGAATTCGTTAAAAATTATAATTCACAATTACATAAGTAGGAGATACACATGTTTGATTTTTTAATTTCATCAGCACACGCACAAGCAGCAGGAGCACAGGCTCAAAACCCAATCATGAGTTTTGTACCTATTATTTTAGTATTCATCGTATTTTATTTTCTAATGATTAAACCTCAAAAGAAGAAAATGGAGCAAGAGCAAAAGTTTATTTCTGAGCTTGAAAAGGGAACAGAAGTATTTACTAAGTCTGGAATGATCGGAAAAATCTATGGTTTAACTGATAAAGTTGTAACTTTAGAAATTGAAGGTGGAATGAAGGTTAAATTTTTAAGAACACAAATTGGTGGATCTTATGCGAATTTAACTGCAGAATCTAAAAAAGAAGATAAAAAATAATTTAGAAATAAATAATAGGAATAGTATGTTTGGATTAGGTATTGGTGAAGTAGTAGTAATTCTTTTTGTGGCCCTTATTTTCATAGGACCAAAAAAGCTACCTGAACTTGCAAAAGGTTTAGGTAAAGGAATAAGAGAATTTCAAAATGCTGCCAATGGTCTAAAACATACTATTCAAAATCCTGTTCAAACAAACAATGAACAAAACCCAGCTCCACTAGATCAACCTGATCTACCGACTGATTCAGGTCAAGACTGCAAAAGCGAAGATAAATTTGTCGCAAATACTGGAGAACCAAGCTCGGAGAATAAAGAGTCTTAGTCATTTTTAAGATCTTGTTTTATCTTTAACACTTAGCATTTAAAAATAAATACCCGTTTATGTACCCTATAAAGTTGCAGGGTTGGTTATAATTGTTTAGAATTTTTTAGTTATTATTATTAAAATCAATTAATTATATATCAAAAGGTGAAGATTAATGAATCGCAGTTGGTGGTACCGTTTTAGTTTCATGTTATTTCTATTTGTAATCTCTGTTATGGCAGTGATTCCTACAGCTTTCAATTTTAATGAAAGTAGCTCATTTCCAGTAAAGTCTAAAATTAACTTGGGGCTAGACCTTCAAGGTGGACTATATATGGTTTTAGGAATCGACTTTAAAAAGGTTTATAAAGACGAAATTAAAAACTATGTTAAAAAGATTGAAGTAACTCTTAAAGATGAAGGGGTTATGAGTTCAGCTGGTAAAGTTAATGCTGTAGATGCTGAAGATCCAAAGCATACTATTATTATTAGTAATCCAGGTGATATTTCTAGGGCCAAAGAAGTTATTAAAGAATTTTTTACTTTTCCAGTTCGTTTAACTGGTGAAAAAGGTACTGAGATTGAATTAGCTTTAGGTCGTGACTTCAAAAAAGATATTGAAGAAAATGCTGTAAAAAAATCAATCGAAGTTATCAGAAACAGAATTGATGAGTTTGGTGTAACTGAGCCAGAGATTGTTTCACAAGGTTCTGATAGAGTTGTTATCCAGCTTCCAGGTGTAAAAGATATCGAAAGAGCAAAAGAGCTAATTGGTAAGACAGCCAAGCTAGAGTTTAAAATGGTTAACGATGATATTAATCCAGCTACAATGAATGATTGGATGATTAAGTCTAAAGAAGCTGGAATTGTATATAAAAAGGGACAAAGGTTCTCTGTATATGTAGATAAAATGAATGAGTTTGCTAGAAAAGATATTCCAAACGGGTATGAGTTAGCATTCCAAAAAACATTAAATAAAGTATCTAACGACATTGAACAACTTATTCCTTATGTTGTTGAAGCTGGTACAAACCTTACAGGTGACTCTCTTCAAGATGCAACGGTTAGAGTTGATCAACAAAACAACCAGCCATATGTTGGAATCACATTCAAAGCTCAAGGTGCAAAAATATTTGAAAAACTAACAGGAGATAATGTTGGTAAAAGAATGGCAATTATCCTAGATGGAAACGTTTATTCAGCTCCAGTTATTCAAACTAAGATTGGTGGGGGAAATGCTCAGATCACTCTTGGAGCTGGAAACTATAATGATCTTCTTAAAGAAGCTCGAGACCTATCATTAGTTCTAAGAGCTGGTGCTTTACCGGTTGAGCTTGAATTTCAAGAACAAAGAATTGTTGGTCCATCTCTAGGTGCTGATTCAATTGAAAGAAGTAGACTTGCTGGGCTTATTGGTGCAGCAATTGTTTTCTTATTTATTATTTTCTATTACAAAATCGCTGGGGTATTGGCGATCAAGACATTATCGATGAACGTTTTATTTGTCCTTGCTTGTTTAGTGGGCTTAGAGGCAACTTTAACTCTTCCAGGTATTGCTGGTATTGCCTTAACAGTCGGTATGGCCATTGATGCTAACATCATTATCTATGAGAGAATTAAAGAAGAGCTTAGATTTGGTACACCAGTGAGAGAAGCTGTTGAAACTGGTTTCTCAAGAGCTTTTTGGACAATATTAGATGCCAACTTAACAACAGCAGTTGCAGGCTTGATGTTACTTAATTTTGGTACTGGTCCAATTAGAGGTTTCGCAGTTACATTAATTATCGGAATTGTTTGTACTGTTTATACATCTTACTTTGTTGGGAAAATTTTCTTTGAGTATTACATGGATAAAACTCACGGGAAATCAATTAGTATCTAATTTAGAAAAAGCGTAAAAGGAAAATAAAATGAATAAATTTAATATAAATTTTGTAACTAAATTCCCGATCACAGTTATAATTTCAGCTGTTTTAGTCATCGGATCTTTATCATTGTTCTTCACTAAAGGTTTAAACTACGGGGTAGACTTTAAAGGTGGAGCTGAAATTCAAGTAAAGTTTGCTCAGGCAATCGATATGGGTAATCTAAGAAGTCAGTTAAAGAAAAACTTTAACTCTTCAAGTGTTCAGTCAATTGGCGATGCTGGTTCAAATGAGTTTTTAATCAAAGTAAGTGGATCAGAGAAAAACTTAAATACAGTAACCGATCAAATTACCAAAATGTTAATGGGAGAGTTTGCTTCAAGTACTCCAGATATTCAAAAAACAGATATCGTTGGTCCAAAAGCTGGAGCAGAACTTAGGAAATCAGGTTTCCAAGCACTAATTTGGGCACTGTTAATGATTATGATTTATATCGCTTTAAGGTTTGATTATAAGTATTCTCCAGGTGCAATTGTAGCTTTAATTCATGATGTTGTTATCATCGTTGGTATTTTCATTATCTTTAATAAAGAATTTTCACTTCAGATTGTTGGTGCACTTCTAGCTGTTATTGGTTACTCAGTAAACGATACAGTTGTTGTTTACGATAGAGTTCGTGAACACGAAGAAAAAGATGTTAAGAGACCTCTTAAAGATCAAATTAACTCAGCATTAAACGAAACACTTACAAGAACAATACTAACTTCAATCACGACTTTAATCGTATCTTTAGTTATGTTCTCAATGGGTGGTGGTGTTATACATGACTTCTTCTTTGCTATCACTTTAGGTGTTATCATTGGAACGTACTCTTCACTTTTTGTTGCTGCTCCAACAATTTTATTCTTTGATAAGTTTAATAAAGGTGCAAAAGCATAAATGATTAAAATATTCTTTAATATATTTTTTGTTTTCGCTTTTTCAACTGTCACTACAAATGTTTTTGCAGAGACAGAGGAAGAGGCGAGAGCAAGAATTATGAAAGAATATAATGTTCAGGATTCCACTGAAGAAAAAGTGGAGAATGGCCAAGCAGTTCAAGCTCAACCTCAAGACAATTCCAAAAAAATAGACTCAACTCCAGCCGAGGATCTAGAATCGCAAATTCAAAGTACTGTAAATGATCTACAAAACATGGGTTTTGATAAGAAGGATGAAGACAAACCTGCTGTAGGTGATGGTGAAATTAAAAGCAGTTATTTATCAGGAATGATGAATAATATGATGAAAAATATGATTTCAAGCTTTCTTAAGGAAAACCCTTTTTCAAAAATGAATCGAAATGAAGTAAAGTCTATGATTACTGTCAGACTAGAGGGATTTCCAGTTGGAAAATTTTTTGAGAATAATCCTAGAGTTTTAGATATGCTAGTTGATTGGATTAGGCACCCTTATGCACTTCCAAAAATCATGGGAATTGTAAATAAACCAGATAAGGTTAAAATCTATGGTGGTGTCGTTGTTGCTATATTTATAATAAGTTTCTTTTTAAACCTATTTAATAGCAAAGGAAACTTACTAAAAAGAATATTTACAAAAATGTGTATTTTCACAGGAGCATTCATTTTAAATATGGGGACATTTATATTCTTATTTAAAGAGAATTTAAATCCAACCTTTGATGTTATTTTTAAATACTTTCATTTATAAAGATGGGACACAACCAATTCTTTTATCATGAGGAGGGTAGTTACTTGAAGTTCCAGTTTCACTTTGTTGATCAGTACTAACATTATCACTTCCAACTTCACTTGCTTTTTTTACTGTGTAAATTGTTTGATGTGACTTCTTTATAAATGGGGAGTCCGAATCCGCAGGCCAGTAAAACTGAACTTGCTTACCAGTTACCGTGTCATTATTAGGCTCAATATGCTGTCCATTTTCAAGATAAAACCAAATACTTTTCAGCGTTGATTCATTAATTAAAATATAATCTTCAGATCCTTCTTGTTTTGCAATATATAAACCTTCAGTATCTACCGCAACTAACTCTCTCATTGCGACGAAAAGTTGATTACTACTATAGTAATGACTTTGTTTTGGACAATAGGCTTTAAAAGTCGTTTGATCTATCCAAGGAGTCATATAATACCCAAGCTCTGCTAAAGCAGGTGACGCTGTAGTCCCTGTACTAGTACTCGAAGCACTTGAAACATCAGGACCATTATACCACTGGAACTTATGAAAGAGTTCAGGAGGTGTATCCATACTATAACCTTGATCTATTACATTTTGTTGTAAAAGCTGATTTATTTGTGCTTGTCCATCTCCATCAGTATCCCAAAACCTAGGATCCCAAAGATCCCATAAAGAATAAGCTCCAGGAGTTTCTTCTAATAGAGGATTGTTAATTGGAGTCGTTCCGTATTTATAGACATCATGGCAGTGAATATTCACAAATGCTGATGAGAGTGGCTCTGGCCTATTTTCATCATTAAAATAGAAATGCATTCTACTTGCATCTTCATAAAATAAACTAGTTCCATCATCAGAAAAAGTAATATTAAGACATGTATACTGCTGAACTGGAACCGTCCTAAGAGGCCCACCAACTGGATCATCAACAGGTGTTGAAAATTTTCTCAGTTGCACAGTTGAACTATAGGCACCAGAAGTTGTTTCTACAATTCTCAGTCTGTATGTTTTATCATTATCTAATTGTGCTATATTAACTTCAACTGCATTTGATCCAGCACTCATTGTTTGTATACTTAGATATCCAACATTGTTGTCAGAGTCTTTCGCTTCAATCATACAATTTGGATTAGTAGCAATTGATTCACCGGTAGTTGGATCCACTATCTCTTTAGTACACCAATTATAAAATGTTTGAATATCATCTCTTTCAGTAATCACTTCTGTTGGTAAAACATCAAAATATAGAATAGGGTCTGTAGTTGATTTAGCTGAACAAAGACTTTCACAGTTACCAAGTGTAACAGCTTTATTATCCTGACAAGCACAGTAACCACTTTGAATTTTTATTGCATTTGAAGGTCTTGCAAGTGCTGCAAGCCTTTCTTCTTCAGCCAGCGCTTCAGCTTCTTCCTGTGCTTGCTCATCAACTTCAACATTTTGATCAGTAAGGTTGATAGTGGGTCTATTTCTAGGAGCATCATTACATGAATAGAAGAGTACTGATTGTAAAATCAATAAAGTAATTATGAATAGTCTTCTATTAAACTTCAATCCCATTTTTTCACTCTTGTTTAGGCCTTAGCTAAAAGGCAGAATTTGCCTACTTATCGATATAAAGATAACGATACTTGAGTATTTTATCACCTGATTTGTTTAAACTAGCTTGAGATATGTGATTTCAGTAATATAGAGTCCCTCTACATACTAAGCTCAATATTTAGTGCCAATGATTTAAGCAATCTCAATCTTTGCCTAATGTTTTAAGTTAGTTATGACGACAAGGAATCAAATATCAAAAACTTATAGTGTTTTATATTTGTGTAAAAGCAACAAATGAGGAGAAGATTATGACAAAAGCTGACTTAATTGCAGTAATTGAAAAACAAGCAAACCTATCACCAAAACAAGCAGAGAAAGTAATTAACATTGCTTTCGATACAATGATTCAAGCGTTATTTGATGACGAGAGAATTGAAATAAGAGGTTTTGGATCTTTTGCAAATAGAAACTATAAAGCTTACGAGGGAAGAAACCCAAAGACTGGTAAAGTAGTTAAAGTAAGTCCAAAAAAAGTACCTTTCTTTAAAGTTGGAAAAGAACTTAAAGAGATGGTTGATGCTGGTAAAGAAAAATACGTTATCCGCGAAGCATAAAAAGAAATCTTCTTAAATATATAGGCATAGCTACATATTCTGAGCTATGCCTTTAATATTCAATTAATCAGAAAAGTTGTTCCACTTTATATCTTGATTTTCCAATGTAGTAAATTTTTTTACGGTGCCGATGTGGTGTGTCATTTTGGCACTAGTTCGTTATGCTGCCAACTAAGTATCTGAATTTTTACCATATTAATCTGGCATAAATTCTGCATTCCTAACACTAATAAATCATGGATAGATTTACATTTTTATTAGAAGAATAAATGGAGACTAACTATGATGAATTTACTTAGAGCTTTAGCAGTAACGATGATTACACTTTTTAATCTTGATGCAATGGCCGCTACTCAGGGCCTAGTTACGGTCACTAATGAAGAAGATACAGACATAATAAAACTTTATCTCGTTCTAGATGAAAACTCAGACGTTTCATCATTTAAGATGAATACCTTCACTAAGGATATGAAAGAAAAAAACAAGTATAATTTTGCTGTTGAAAAAGCTCATACGGGTATTGTTATCTATAAAAAGGAAAAGCGTGAAATCGTAAAATTAATATCAGAAAACTTCTCAACTCATCAAGGTGGTGATGTAAGCTTAAATTTTTTATATAATGGAATCACTGGATCAAGAAAGAACTTTGATTTTGATCTCAAGCGTGATGGTGATGAGTGGGAAATATTTGTCAAAGGTAAAAAAGTTAAAAAGCTTCACTTCATATCAAATAAAAAAGCCTTCGTTGGAACTATAGGTGTTAAAGGAATTCAGGTTATTAAATAATAACTAAATAAATAGCTTGAACAAAAGATTCGTCTTGCAATAGTATTAATGGAATAGAATTAATACTATTGAAGAGGAATTAATATGATTAAACGACTTATCTTTCACTCAGAAGCTTATCAGTCTCATGCTTTAAATGTTGGATTATTATTTTTTAGAGTATCTATTGGCCTGATTATGGCCTTTTCTCACGGTCTTGGGAAAATACCACCTAAACCTGGTTTTGTTGGCTTTGTGGCCAAAATTGGCTTTCCTATGCCTGAATTATTCGCTTGGGGAGCAGGACTTAGTGAATTAGTTGGTGGTCTTTTTATCGCACTTGGTCTAGCGACAAGATTTTCTTCACTATCTTTAGCAATTACAATGGCGAGTGCTGGTTTTCTAGCTCATGCTAATGATGGCTGGGCAAAGCAAGAGTTTGCTATCGTTTATATGATTTGTTTTGTTTTTATTTTCTTCTCAGGAGCTGGGAAATACAGTATTGATAACTTAATCAATAACAAAAACTAATATTGACAACATATTGAAAATATAAGAATATAAATCTTCATTTTTAAGGAGAGGTGCCTGAGTGGTCCAAAGGAGCAGTTTGCAAAACTGTACAGCCGTCGGTTCAAATCCGATCCTCTCCTCCAAAATATTAAAGCCTCTGTTTATTCAGAGGCTTTTTTTATATGTTATAATCTGCCATGAATTTAATTAACCCCTTACAATACTTAATTTTTGTTACGGTATTGTTTTATATTTGGCTCATATTTAAAAAATTTCTCTTTGTAAGAAAATGGAGAGTATTTGTATTTTTTAGTTTCTTGCAGTTATTAAATTTATTGCAGTGGATGTCTGGTCCATTGTTTGATGAGTCGGCGTATGTCAGTTTACTTTTTCCAGTTATGTTGTGGGGTATACTTTATTGGTATCTTGGTAGGCCAGCTAAAACAAAAAATCCAAATATAATTCTTTTTTACTAAGCTCTTTGAGTGTCTATTCCTTTTAAATGAATAGACGTTGGGTAAAGGAGTATTTTATAATATTAATTATAAACGCAAAATAAGGGTAAAGATGCTTGATTTAGATATTCTAAAATTTATAGATGAGAGGCACTTGGATGAAATAAAAGATAGTAAATCTGCGACTCAATACACTGTTGAAGCAGATTTTTCTATTTTGACAATTAGGCTCTTAAGATTAACTCCAACTGGTCTAGAGTACTTTACTTCTTGTTATATCCAAAACGATCATAATTTTTTCTATAAGGATCAGGATTCAGTCGATAGGTGTAGTGGTCCTAAAGAGTTTCATCAAAAAATTATTCGTGATCTCGACTTTTTAAGTCATATGATTAAACAGTACTCAGATTCAGTGGAGTCAATAGAAGATAAGGTTTTTGCTCAAACTAATCTGGATCTAGAAACTTGATGGTGGATGAACTCTGAGGAAGCCCATTTAGAAATCATATTGAACGACTGATTTCAGTTTTTTAAATATCATATCGCACCTTTTTTAGTTAAATTCAACCAGTTTTGAAAAATATGGACACAGCA
>CAKZUQ010000043.1 GCA_937923325.1 uncultured Bacteriovoracaceae bacterium | reverse complement strand
TACTTTTTTCTTAGCTACTTTTTTCTTAGCTACTTTTTTCTTAGCTACTTTTTTCTTAGCTACTTTTTTCTTAGCTACTTTTTTCTTAGCTACTTTCTTCTTAGCTACTTTTTTCTTAGCTACTTTTTTCTTTGCTACTTTTTTCTTTGCTACTTTTTTCTTTGCTACTTTTTTCTTTGCTACTTTTTTCTTTGCTACTTTTTTCTTTGTAACTTTTTTCTTTGTAACTTTTTTCTTAGTAACTTTCTTCTTTGTAACCTTTTTCTTTGCCACGTCTTTTATCCTTTTTAAAATTTTCAACATTATTTATCCTAAAATTATATATTCTAAAAATATTATGTGTCTAGAATCGAATTAATGGTTTAAATCTCCTAAATCAAGATTAATTTCATCAACTTTTAACGGATTACTAAAGTTTGTTTGCTTAGTTGATAAAGCAGTGTTTTTTGCACTGTTTCCCTCTGAGTGTATTGGGAAAGAGTGGGCAACCTCACTATAGAAGTTATCGCCAGAAGATAGGATAGACTTTAATGTAATAAATTTTGTAGAGTAAAAATTTCTCCACATATTTTCAGTAGTTGAGTTTAGTACATTTTGGACCACACCATTGTTTGAAGGAGAGTCGCTTTGTAGCCCTGGTCTATATGCAGTAAATAGCTTTTCCATCATATCTGCGCTTTTAGGTAGTGTAAAAGTTGTTTGATAATATTCTCTTAAAGAGGATGCATTATCTGCAAAATACTTCTCAAGCATTCCTGAGAGATAACTATCTCTAGGATCGGATGGAGTTACGTTACATCCAGTTGTAGAGCTCATTAGCCCATATTTTGATTGAGCGTCAGGGCCGTAATAAAAATATATGAATTTACCGGCCATGCTTGTACAAGTTGGAAGAGCATTTGGGTCTATTGGATTTCCTGATGTTTCTAAGTAAGTATCAGCAATATCAGAAACCATCTTTGCAGACGCTTTACCTAAGTTCTTCTCAGTGGCCCCGGATTTATTTTCTCTATAGATCGAAGCAGCGGCCGTATTCATGGATTGAAGATATTTTCTAATCGCTTGTTCTTGAGCTTCTAAGTAAGTTGTTAAAACACTCGAAATCTGTGTCGGTGACTTATAAAGTGTTACTGGATCATCAGAAAAAAGTGGAGCATATATTTTGTAACTATAGAGGTCATGATCACCGCCTAAGTTTACACTTGGCTGAATATTGTTTTTAGGAATTATTCCAAATGAATCAACTCCAAGTTGCTCATTAACCGTTTCTGGTGTTGGGATCAAGTAATTATTGGCCTCCCAAAGCGTAGGAGCCCTTACTTTATGAAGAGCATTAATAATTGCTGTAGGGGTTACTCCAGCACCTCTTCCGTCTAGAAGATTGGCAAACTTGTCAAACATTGGACCGTTATAGAGACCGTTAGTTAGCGTTTCTCCTGCACTAGGTTTAATGACTTGAATAGGACCTGCGGCGAGATAGTCTGTTAAAGAAGATGAAGGTCCATCTGGGTAGTCATAAATCAAGTTAGGAATTGAGAATACAACTTGGCCTTTATCTAGCCAACCACCAACAGCTGCTGATGGATCTTTTTGCCAAAAACCTGTTCCACCGGCCAGATCAATTGGTAGGGGAGCACCTGGCTTGTATTTACCTGGATCAACTGAGCCTCCGTATTGATCAACAAAAAAGTTAGAGTCTAGTCCAGTGATAAAACCACTAGAGATATACTTACTATTACCTGCATCTTGCTTTGAAACAAGACTCGTTTTATTTCTCATTACATCAAAGGCCATTGGTCCAACTCTTCCTCCAAATGGCTTTGCAGCTGCATAGGCCGATAGAGTGATTCCTGATTGATCAACGTCGAAAGGATTGAATAGGCCAATAAAGTTTGCTTTACCCTCAACTGCATAATAAGTCAGAACGTCTGGGTTTTTCACAAAACCTAGTGGATAGCCAGGGACAGGTAAACCCGTTTTAGTTGCTGCACACTGTGCTTCTGTTTGAGCATAGACACCCTCTACTTCAACATCTCCTTTAGTCGTAGTAAATAAAGTGTAGAAAGTTGCTAAGTTTAAGGTCATCAATTTTAAGTCTAGATAGTATTTATTTTTAGCAGTAGAAGAAGCAGGAATTAATAAATTACTCAGAGAGTATGCTTCTGTGTCTATAAAGGGTTGAGGAGGAATTTCTTTAAGAGTAAAACTATGTCTCATTTCATAGTCGCCCTCACTTCCTAGGTTTCTTTGACCAGAGAAAAAAGCTTTATTGATTCTTTCATTTGCTGCAGTCTTTTGTGCTCCAAGAACATCAGCTATTGATTTAGAACAGTAGTCACTATTGAAATCATTACCACCATCCATACAAACACCTTCAGTGTTTGGTGCTATATTGACTTGAGCTTCAAGGTTTCTCATTCTGATAGCAAGTTCAAAAGCTGTTGGGAAAGCTCCTGGTCTATTACTTGCTATCTCAGGGGCTTGAGTTTGGAGAGCATTTTGTTCATTACTCTTTACACTATAGGCCCACATAGCAGTCGTTGCGTAGTTTAGCTCACTTCTAGTTGTGCAGTCTCTTGCTTTTTGATCTGTTAGTGTATCCATTATAGAGTTTGTTGTTTCACCCATTCCTGAAATTTCAAGAGGGCTAAACCTTGGTAAACCTGGAATGATATAGTTTCTACAAAGTGCAGTAGAGTCATTACCCGCAAAGTCGATACATACTGAAGGGAAATTATATTGGTCTTCAGCAGGACTTGAAGCAGTGGCATAAGTATTCATCTTAAAACTAGTGTTTGCTCCTGCTGTGTTTGCTACATCATTGATGTTTAGGTTTCCTAGTACGTAATATTTAAACATCCATTCTTTATAAACATTTCTCATTTCCCAGTTTAGATAGGCAATATTAGAAAGTTGACGTGCTTGAACAGCTGCACCGGCAAAAGCAGCAGCATCAACAGCATTTTGAAGATTCATTTTTGCTTTAACAAAGATACCAATGTTAATAACAAAGGCTAAAAATGTGATAATAACAATAATTGTTGTGGCAAAAAAGATACTTATTTGACCACGACAATTCTTAATAAATCGTTTCATTTTGTCCAAATTGACCTCGGCATCTTTTGCCTGAGGTGCACAGTGTCACTAATTAGTTAGTTATCAGTGTCATTTTATCAAATTATATCTCTATGAATAGCTATAAGTCACTGATTAATCAAAATCTAAACTTGGTACCTATCTTGTAATTACCTAGACAAGTTCATAGGGTGCCGATCTATGAACGTAGAACGTCAGCTCAATCTCGGTGTACCTCTCTTTGTTCACGTCAATCAGATGTTACTTTCGTAATTTCACCCCTGGGATATGCAGATATCCCAGAGGTCCTTTATAGTGAACTAAGGTCAAATGGAAAAAAATTCACTCATGGGAAATGATGCAAGTACTGATACAATGGAAGGGTAGGAGATTTAAATGGAACTAAAAACAGATATTGATGATTTACGAAAAAAAAGGTTTTTTAAAGTAAAAAAACCAAGCCGTAAATTCATATGTGCTTTATGTGAGTCACCTAGACAGATGAAATACAAAAAAAATCTTGATGAAATGAATTATATTCAAATTGCTGTTTTATCAGCATTTTTATCTTGGGCACTGTATCCACTGATGGGAGCAAAAGCTCTTAGTTTGGTATTTATTTTATGGCCTACTTTTGAAGTGGCAAATAAGCTACTATATCGAAAAGAAATACCATGTCCTTATTGTGGGTTTGACGCTACCTGGTATAGAAGGGATGTTAAAGTTGCGAAGCAAAAAGTAGAACAATTCTGGTCAGAAAGATTGCCAGGTAAATCAGAAGACAAGGCAGCCCCTGTTGGCGAGCAGATTTCAATTGAACCTGAAAAGTTAGACCAACAAAGTACTAACGACTTAGCCCTTTAGGACATTTCTGCTAACGCCGCGCAAGCATCCTCTTTAAATTTAATAGATTATACTCAATCGCTCTAACACCCCATTTGTATTGTAGATTTGCAGAAAAGTTGATGATTATTTCTCATCTTCACTTTCTAATTGAGTTATTTTGTTATAAATAAATCTAATAAACACAAGGAGAGACAATGAGCGTAAATAAAGTTATTTTATTGGGCCGTTTAGGACAAGATCCAGAGCTAAAGCATACACCTTCAGGAGCAGCAGTTTGTAATTTTTCACTAGCGACTTCAGAAACTTGGAATGATAAATCATCAGGACAAAAGCAAGAAAGAACTGAATGGCACAGAGTTGTTGTTTGGGGAAAACTGGCTGAACTTTGTAATCAATATCTTGCAAAAGGTAGACAAGCATTTGTTGAAGGAAGACTTCAAACAAGATCTTGGGATGATAAAGACGGTAATAAGAGATATACAACTGAAATCAATGCAACTACTGTTCAGTTCATTGGTGGACAAGCTCAAGCTGGAAGCAATAACTTTGCAGGGAATAATTCAAATAACTTTGGATCAGCTCCTCAGGAAGAACCAGCAAAAGAGTATAACGTAGCAACTGATGCAAATTTTGCTTCAGACGATATACCTTTCTAAAAAAATTAAAAAAATTTATTGAAAATTAAGTATAAGCCTCTGTTTTTCAGAGGCTTTTTAGTAAACATTCATAAATTAAAATCAAAAATTAAGCTAGAATTAGCAGATGAAAAATATCCCAACTCTGAAAGTCTCTATATTGAGCAAAGACAAAATAGTGTAAATTAAATATTATTAATACTTACTTTGATAACTTATCTAAAATCTATTTTATTCGAATAGTCCTATTTTTTCCGTGAACAAAATTAATACAGCATATGATAAAATAAAGCACATTACATAGTGCAAATATAGAGTGTAAATGAACAATTTTAGTAGGAGATGCTTGTGGCACAGCGGAGCTTTTTTTCAGTAGGTTACGACCTAATTTTGAAAGATACAAATATGCCATATGACTTATTTGTAAATTCATCAGCAGTAAAGAATAAACAAAAGTTTATAAAGATTTTTCCTGAAGGCGAATTCCTTTCAGATGGAGACTTATCTGAGTTAAAACAGAAGTATTTTCAGCTCTATGTAGCGGAAGATCAAAGAAAAGAATACATGAAAAGCTTAGTGAAATCTGACGCTGTTTCTGATGTTGAAGCAACAACCTTTATTAAAGATTCTGCAATTCAATACTTACATAATATTTTTGATGATAAAAAAGAGTTTAGCACTGAACTTCTTTCTGAAACAATTGAAGAGTGCAGAGGTGCTGTTGAGTCAATGATTGATGTTCTAGATGACTATAATATTGATTCATTAAAAGGACTAATTGGAGATCTAAGTGGTCATGACTTTTATACTTATGATCATTCCATAAATGTCTCTATGTACTGTATTACAATTTTAAGGGCTTTAAAGCCAAATGCAAGTCGATTAGAATTAACACATGTTGGTCTTGGGGGATTACTTCACGACCTTGGGAAGGTTAAAATCCCAACAAATATTTTAAATTCTCCTGGTGGTTTAACAGATGAGGAATATGGAATTATTAAAAAGCATCCTGATTACGGAATTGATCTACTTAAAAGTGGAGAATGTGAAGTAGGTGAAGATTTAGATTTAAATATAATTGGTCGAATAGTTCATGAACATCATGAAAACTGGGATGGAAATGGATACCCGAACAAATTGAAAGAAAAGGAAATACACTTATTTGCTAGGATTTGTACGATTGCGGATTTTTTCGACGCCATTACGACAAAGCGTACTTATAGTGAAGTTTTACCAATTTCTCAAGCTATAGATGTGATGAGTAAATTTAGTGGAATAAAGTTAGACCCAAAATTATTTAATGCATTTGCAGCTCATGTATCTCATACTAAAATAAAGTCTACAAAAGAGCTTAAACTTGCAGATTCATTCGATCCAACACTTCCTTATGCAAAAATTCCACTGGAAGAGATTCAAGAAATGTTTGAGGAAGAAGATTTTGGAAAAATTAAAAGCACAGATGACATATTTGGAAAAAAAGAGAAAGAATGAAAATTGATTTTAATGAATTTGAAAAAGCAAAAGTAATACTAAGTGATTTAATATCTCCAACACCTCTAATAAAAAATGATTGGTTATCATCGAAGTATGGTGCGAATATTTTTTTAAAGTTAGAAAACTTACAACCTGTAGGCTCATTCAAATTAAGAGGCGCAACAAATAAGATTGCAAATCTTACTGATGAAGAAAAAAGTCTTGGTGTTGTTGCTGTTAGCGCTGGAAATCATGCTCAAGGAGTTGCTTGGGCCGCAAAGAAGTTTGGAGTAGAAGCAACTATTATCATGCCTAAACCTTCACCTTTAGTAAAAATTCTAAATACAGAGAGTTTAGGGGCAAAGGTAATTCTAGAGGGGGAAAATGTTGATGAAAGCTTTGAATACGCAAAACAATATTTAAAAGAAAATAAAAAAGTGTTTGTTCATCCTTTTCATGATCCACTTGTTATTGCTGGACAAGGCTCAGTTGGTTTTGAATTAAATTCTCAGCTAGCAGATATAGACTTCATCTTTGGAAGTATTGGAGGTGGAGGACTTATGGGTGGTGTTGGAGTAGTTGCAAAAAAACTAATGCCCAGTTGTAAGTTAATTGGATCTCAGGCCACAGGTGCGAGCAGTATGGTTAAATCTCTACAGCAAGGGAAAATTATGGAAGACCCTACAGTGGCCACATTTGCTGATGGGATCAAAGTGAAATCACCCGTCCCAGAAATGTATAATCTACTTGATTCAATTATTGATGAAGCTATTCATGTTCCTGATGATTTAATAGCAGCAAGTGTACTACGACTTATGGAACAGGCCAGAGTTATTGCCGAAGGTGCAGGAGCTATTAATCTTGCGGCTTTTCACGAGTTATATGAAATGAATCCAAGGCGTTTTAAAAATAAAAATGTCGTTTTAATTATATCAGGTGGAAATATTGATATTAACGTTGTTGATAGAATTATTGATAAGGGATTAATCGAAACAAAAAGAAGAATAAATGTTTCAATCCTACTAGATGATAAACCTGGTTCTTTGAAAGAGATGACTAATGTTCTTTCACAGACTGGAGCAAATATTCTAGAAATTATACATGATAGAAATGCACCTTATCTAGAATTACAGGAATCAATTGTTCAAGCGACTCTTGAAACAAAAGGTCCAATACATACACAAGAAATTCTAGCCATTCTTAAAAACCATTATAAAATTGTAAACCAAGTTCATTAGGAGAATTTATGAGTGATATGGATATTTTTTCAAAAATTCCACAGATGAATTACACAGAAACTGCTGAGAAAATAGACTCTTTGGAGTTTGAAAAGCTTATAAATAGTAGAAGAAGTGTAAGAGTGTATAAAGATGAACCGATACCTGATGATATTGTTCATAAGTGCTTAGATGCAGCTTTATTAGCACCCAACTCATCTAACCTTCAACCTTGGGAGTTTTATAGAGTTACGAGTCCTGCTAAGAAAAAACTTGTTTCAGAGTATTGTTTAAACCAACCAGCAGCGAGAACTGCTAGTGAATTAATTATCTGTGTAGCAAGACGTGATACTTGGAAAAAACATGCAAAGCAGATGCTTGAAATTTTTGATAAACAAGACCAAGATACACCGAAGTCAGTTATTAGTTATTATTCTAAAATCGTTTACTTAGCTAATGAAATTGGTCCATGTGGGATTTTAGGTCCAATAAAAAAACTGATGATTTTCTTTAAAAGGTTATCTAGTGTTGTTCCTGGTGGGAATAGCTCAATTGCTGACTTAAGAGTATGGATGCATAAATCAACTGCCTTAGCATGTGAGAATTTAATGTTAGCTTTTAGAGCATATGGTTATGACTCGTGTCCAATGGAAGGCTTTGATGAGAAAAAAGTGTCGAAGCTTTTAGGCTTACCCAAAGAGGCTGAGCCTTGTATGATTATCTCAGCTGGAAAGCGAAGTGATAATGGAGTTTATGGAGAAAGGCTAAGGTTTCCAAGAGAACAATTCATTAAAGAAATTTAAATAAAAATCAATTATTTGGAGATGTGTATTGAAGGTATCAGCTAGTAGAATAAGTATTTATTTAATTGAAACCTTTCAAGTCTATTCAAGATTGTTGTTGAGTGTTTTAGCTTGTGTGATTGCTTACTTGTATCAAAGTAAATCTGTAAATAATGAGATTCCAATTGATTTATTTCTTATCACTACTATCTCAATGTTTATGTCACTTCTTTATTATAGAGTTTGTGATGAGTTTAAAGATGAAGACACGGATAAAAAATATTTCCCAGAGCGTCCATTCCCAAGTGGAAGAGTAAAGGGAACAGATCTAAAATTTTTACTTTATTTGAGTGCATTTGGTATTTTAAGTATTAACCTTTTGCAAATAAGTACTTATTTATATGGGGTAATGCTTTTTACATATTGTGTTTTAATGCAAAAATGGTTTTTTATGCCAAACCTCTTAGAGAATAATAGGTTATTAGCATTCTTAACTCATTCTCCTTATGCTATTGCACTTAATATTTTTATAATAGCTGTTTTTGTAAATGGTGATACTCAGCAATTGTACTCTATTCAAAATATCTGTCTTATAGCATGTTTGTCACTTCCAGGATTCCACTGGGAAATTATTAGAAAAACTTTTACCAGTGAAAGAGAAGGTTATGAAACTTACTCTCATATATTAGGATACAGTAAATCTATTTATTTTAGTTTAGTTTATATTGTTATTACCATTATAGCGAGTTATTGGGTTTTAAATAAAGTCTTCTTTATTACTAATTTTATTTTATGTGCCTTGTACACAATTTATTTAGTATTATTAGCTATAACAAAAAAAGAAAGTAAGTTTGCTCTGAGGACGCTTGCTGAAGTAATAAGCTCGGCAATTATGATTATACTTCTAATTAATGGAATCCTCTCGTGATCATTGATCAAACTCAAAAGCACTCTGTCATTAAGCAGTATGCTGGAGGAAAAGCCTTAAGTCTCTATCAAATGCAACAAATGGGACTTAATGTTCCAAGTTGGTTTTGTATCGACTCGAGATTCTTTCAAAAAAAAATATCTCCCTATTTTGAAGATATTATTCAATTATCAAAAAAATCACAGTTTGATAAAATTGAACAAGTTATTTTAAATATACCTTTTAGCAAAGATGAAATTCACAATATTAATCAACATAAATTTGGTTCTAATGCAGTGAGGTCGAGTGCGAATTTAGAAGATGGAGTAGAGGCGTCATTTGCTGGAATTTATGAATCATTTTTATATATAGAAGATAATTTAGATAAATATATCAAAAAATGCTGGCTATCTGTTTTTTCTGAGCACCATCTCGAGTATATCAAACAAAAAGGGATTAAATTAGATCAGATAAAAATGTCAGTTGTGATCCAACAGATGATTGATCCGACTGTTTCTGGAATCTATTTTCAATCAAACCCAAATGGTAACCTTAATGAGAAAGTTATTGTCGCAGGTTATGGGGTAGGTCAAGGTGTTGTTGATGGAGTTGTCGAAACGGATACTTATAAAATCAATACAATATCAAAGGGTATAGAGAAAGAAATTGTACTTAAAACAAAGCAGACAAAAAGAAACACTACTCAAGATAAAAATGAAGTGGAAGTTTTAAAAGTCGAATTGGAAAAGCAAAGTATTCCAACTTTAGAAGATTCCCAAGTCAATCATATTGTTGAGAACGCTAAAAATTACACCGATAATGAAAATTTGTTTTTTGATTTTGAATGGGCAATTTCAAATAATGAACTCTTCTTCTTGCAAGCAAGACCTATAACAACTGTTTCTCAAAATAAAAAAGTCTACTTTTATGATAATAGTAATATCATTGAAAATTATCCAGGAATTTCTCTACCTTTAACAGCGTCGAGTTTAAAGCGACTGTATGGAGAAAACTTAAAGTCATTAATGCTTTATCTAGGCTACTTTAAGTCAGAAGTTAAAAAGTTTAATTCAATCATTTATAATAGCGTTGAGGATTTTGATGGAAGGTTTTATTATGTTGTGAATCATTGGTATGCACTTCTAGGAACAGTTCCATTTATCAATAGATTTCTAAAAAAATCATGGAATTCTATGATAGGTGTGCAAAAAGCAGATGTTTTATATATTCCAAAAATAAATTTTTTCAAGCAATTACTAATGGGGACTAGGGTTATCCCAAAAATTCTAAAACACACTTTTTTCCCTAGAAAGTGCCAAGAAGATTATCAAGTTAATTATCTTGAATTTGAAAAGAACTATGGAAATATAGATTTAAAAGAATTATCTAGTAAAGAAATGCTTGAACAGCTAAAGCTAGCAGAGGATAAGTATTTTAGCTTTGCTTGCAAGGCCTTGTTAAATGATCTAGTTGTGTCTCTTCACTTAAAAATTTGTTCAATTCTAGTAAATAACGATTTATCTATTATCTCTTCTCAGACTGAGTCTGATCCAGAAGTTGAAAGTTATAAGTTAGTGTTATCAACAAATCAATTAGCTAAATATCTACATAATAGGCCACAGACACAATCCTTTATACTAGAGACTCCTGATATAAAGAAATTAGAAGTATTTGACCCCGAATTTTTTAAGTTGGTAACTACACATTTAAATAAATACGGAAGTAGAACAATTGAAGAAATGAAATATGAAACACCTTCTTTGGCAGAAGATCCAAATAAATTCTTACGTTTTTTAGCTGAGCCAATTATTCTGAATGAACATAGTGAAAATGAGAAAAACGATTTATCAAAAAAAATGTCTTTTTTTAAAAGAGTGTTCTTTAAATACTTTATTCATTTATACCGTGAGTCTATTCGCTTTAGAGAACTTAGTCGTTTTAATAGGGTGAGGGTAAAGACCTTTACTAGGCTCACTTTTCTTGAATTAGGTTCAAGGTTAGTTAATCTAAAAATTATTGATGAGCGTGAAGATATTTTCTATTTTAATGAAAGTGAGCTCCCGGTTATTATAACAGAGCTAACCTGCCAACGAGAAAAAGTTCAAAAATTAAAAAAATATTATAAAAAATCCACAGAAAGGGAATACCCAAACTCTTTTTTATTAAATAGTGAATTTGATATCAGCCATTATCAAAGCTCATTGCCTTCAACAGATACACAGTTGAGAGGAGCTGGGTGTTGTCCGGGGGAGGTTGAAGAAGAATGCATAGTCCTTGATGCACCAAATATAGACGCTGATGTGGAAGGTAAGATTCTTGTCACAGACTCTACAGATCCTGGTTGGGTTTTTCTTATGATGAAGGCAAAAGGTTTAATTGTTACGAGAGGAAATATTCTTTCACATGCAGCAATCATTGGGCGTGAATTAAAGATACCAACAATAATTAATATTCCCAATGCGACTAAGGTTTTGAAAACAGGTATGAGATTGCATATGGACGGAGCTAGTGGCGAAGTTAAAATTATAGAATGTAAGTTTTCACCAAAAAAAAGGACTCTAAAGTAGAGTCCCTTTTTATATATAAAATAAATTTATATTATTTTTCTTTTTTCTCTGGAGTATCAGCTTTCTTTGCAGGAGCTGCTTTAGTTGGAGCGGCCATTGGTGCTTTTGCATCACTGTTTAGTGGAGCTGCAATTGGAGCTTCATCATCAAAGATTGATTCTTTAGATTGTTTTGTTGTTGCTGCAGTTAAGATAACAGAGTTAACCATAAATGCGATTGCTAAGAATGTTGTTAGTTTTGTAAAAAAGTTACCTTTTGAAGATGAAGTAAAAACGGCTTGAGAAGATCCTCCGCCACCCATCATAGCTCCAGCTTCTGCACCTTTACCAAATTGAACTAAAACAACGATTGTTAATAGAATACAAATAACAACGTGAAGTGTGATTAAACCTGTTAACATATATTTTTTCCTTTTTTTATATTTTTAACTAGCAACTTTTTTATCAGAATTTACGTCTGATTGCAAAAAACTTATTGTTGATGCGCTGCTAACTATGCTTTACATAATTCGCTGAAGCTATTGGCCTTAATACTGGCTCCACCAACAAGGCCACCGTTAATATTAGGTTGCGCTAATAATTCTTTAACATTGGCCGGTTTTACAGATCCACCATAGAGAATACTTAGATCCTTTCCAAGTTCACCATAAAGCTCTTCTAGAAGATTTCTTATAGCTGCGTGAACCTGTTCAGCTTGCTCAGGAGATGCTGTTTTACCAGTTCCAATTGCCCAAACTGGCTCATATGCAACAATTAATTGATCAGCATTGGTAAGCTTGATATCTTTTAGACCGGCCTTAACTTGTCCAAGTACAATATCTAGAGTTTTTTTAGCTTCTCTTTGCTCTAGTGTTTCTCCGATGCAAAGTACTGGAACAAGTCCATTTTCCAATACCTTTGATACTTTAGAATTTATCAACTCGTCTGATTCTGCGTAATAAGCTCTTCTTTCGGAGTGACCAAGGATTGAAAAATGCGCTCCAAGCTCTTTTAAGCTTTTTGCACTTGTTTCACCCGTATAGGCACCATTATCTTGATTAGAAGTATTTTGAGCTCCAATTTTAAATTGTGTATTTGCTGTAAGTCCTAAAGCTGTGTTTACATGGATAAGTTGTGGAGCAATCCAAAAATTTCCCTCTTTAAGTTCCATCGCTTTTAAATCTGTAAAAAATGTTGTGATCTCTTCAAGAGATTGATTCATTTTCCAGTTTCCGATCATATATGTTTTAGCCATTTTTAACTCCTAATTAAAGTCCAAACCTTAATGCTTTAACACCTGGTAATTCACCTTTTTCGATATATTCTAATGAAGCTCCACCACCAGTTGAGATATGTGAGAACTTATCTGCGAAACCAGATTTATTGACTGCACTTACTGAATCTCCACCACCAACTAAAGTAAAAGCACCTGAAGTAGACATTGCTTGTGCAATGGCCATAGTACCTTTGGCATAATTTGCGTTTTCAAATAACCCCATTGGACCATTCCAAAGAATTGTTTTCGCTTCTTTTAAAATTCCCGAATAAAGATTAATTGTTGAAGGTCCGATATCTAATCCCATACAAGTTGCAGGAATATCTTTTTGATTACAAGCTTCAGGGTCTCCACCAAACTCTTTAGAAATGATATGATCGGCAGGCAATTTGATTTTAAAACCTTTATCTGCTTTTAAAATTCTTTGGGCCAATATAATATCTTCTTCAGAACAAAGTGATGTTCCAACTTCATGACCTTTTGCTTTTAAGAATGGGTAGGCCATAGCTCCACCAATAATTAAACTATCAACAGATACGATCAGTTTTTCAATTGTTTTAATCTTATCACTTACTTTTGCTCCACCTACAACGGCAACAAATGGCTTAGTTGGTTTACTCAGAACAGTATCAAGGGCAGCGATTTCTTTTTTAAGTAAAAGACCGCCAAATGCTCTTCCACCTGTGAAGTATTTATTGATCGCATGAACTGAAGCGTGCTTTCTATGAGCAGCTCCAAAAGCATCGTTTACGTACACATCACCATACTGAGCTAGCTTTCCAGCAAACTCTTCGTCATCATTCTCTTCTTCTGAGTGATAACGAAGATTTTGAAGCAAAACAACTCGAGTAGTATTTAAAGTTAGAAGGTCTTTAACTCCAGCGTCAACAGCGCTTTGTGCCATGATTACTTCTACTCCAAGCTTCTCAGCTAAGTAAATTGCTACTGGCTCGAGACTAAAGTTAGGATCAACTTTACCTTTTGGTCTTCCAAGATGACTCATTAGAGTTAATCTTTTAGCTCCACCTTCAAGAATAAGTTTGATAGTTGGAAGTGCTAGATCAATTCTACTTGTATCAGTTATAACACTTGGGTCTTCTTTATTTAGAGGAACATTAAAGTCAAAGCGAGCTAAAACTTTTTTTCCATCTAAATCTGCTTGGTCGATATATTTTAAGGCCATGTTTATTTCCTGTTTATTGAAATGATTATAATTTTGAAGCGATATGGTTAGCTAAATCAACTACTCTGTTTGAAAATCCAACTTCATTATCATACCAAGTTACAACCTTTACTTGATTACCAATTACATTTGTAAGTGCTGGGTCAAAAATTGAAGAAAGAGGGTTTCCTAGGAAGTCGATAGATACTAGTGGATCTTCTTCGTAACCTAGTACACCATTTAAGTGACCAGCTGAAGCTTCCTTCATTGCATTATTGATTTCTTCTTTTGTTGCTGTTTTCTTTAAGTTAACTGTTAAGTCTACCATTGAAACATCTGGAGTTGGAACACGTACAGCGTAACCATCTAGCTTACCAGCTAAGTCCGGAAGAACTAAACCAACAGCTTTAGCAGCACCTGTTGTAGTAGGGATCATACTCATAGCACATGCTCTTGCTCTTCTTGGATCAGAGTGAGAACCATCAAGAACGTTTTGATCACCAGTATATGCGTGAATTGTTGTCATCATTCCATTTTCAATACCAAAAACTTCATTAAGAACTTTAGCTACAGGAGCTAAACAGTTTGTCGTACATGATGCATTTGAAACTATATTGTGGTTAGCAGCATCATAGTCTTCATGGTTAATTCCAAAAACAAAAGTTCCATCTAGATCTTTACCTGGAGCACACATGATAACTTTTTTAACAGTTCCACCTAAATGCTGTCCTAATCCTGCTTTATCTTTAAAGATTCCCGTTCCATCAATTACGATATCAACTTTTTCGTCTTCCCAAGCAATTTGTTTTGGGTCTCTTTCAGTGAAAAATTTCATTTTTAATTCACCAGCATGCATATAACCATCTTTAAACTCAACATCACCAGGAAATCTTCCGTGTAGTGAGTCATGTTTTAAAAGTTGAGTAAAGCTTTCTCCATTACCAGGATTATTGATAGCAACAATATCTAAGTTCTTGTACATACCTTCTTGTTTTCTTTTATAGAATTCACGAACTACTGTTCTACCAATTCTTCCAAAACCATTAATTCCAAGTCTAATTGTGCTCATTAATACCACCTTGCGTTATTCGCATGTTAATAGATTATATTACATTTATAAAAATTTAGCCTTTTATGCCATATTTAAGGCTTTTTGAATAGATTAATCTACTAGATTTATGGAAAATTAAAGGCCATAATTTTGATTCAAATCTATAAAATATCGATAGGGAAGTCGAAGGAGAAGCAATGGATTGTCCTAGAGTCAAAATTAGTGACTTAAAGCCAAAAGAAGTAGTTCGTTCAGTATATTTAGTAAAGCACATCGCGTTAATGGAAGCAAAAGATGGTAAGAAATATCTAAATATAATATTTGCAGATGGTACTGGAGACCTTGAAGCGAGAGGCTGGAGTAGAGCAGAAGAGATTTACTCTCAAGTTGATAAAGGAAACTTTTTATTAGTTGAAGGGAAGATAAACCTCTTCCAAGGCCGAAAGCAGTTTATTCTACAAAAATTTGAAAAAATAGATCAGGAAAACATTAATCTTGATGATTTCATTTTAAAAGCTGAAGTTGACCCTGAGGTTATGTTTAGTCAGCTGATGGATATCGTTAATAATCTAACTGATGTATATATTCGAGAGCTTCTACAATTAATCCTTGGTGATGATGAAATTGCTAGAAGACTAAAAGTTTGGCAAGCAGGGAAAACAATACATCATGCCTATAGATCAGGATTACTTGAACATGTTCTTTCGTGTACAAAGTTAGCTGATGACTTAAGTCCTCATTATGGTGTGAATAAAAACTATGTTGTTGCAGGAACGATTTTGCACGATCTTTGTAAGATATATGAATTATCAGATGGTATCAATGTTGAGTACACAGAAGAAGGAAAACTTGTTGGGCATCTTGTAAAGAGTTTAGAAATTATTGATAGGTTTTCATATCGAATGAAAGACTTTCCATACCAAACAAAACTTCATCTAAAGCATATTATGCTTTCTCATCACGGGGAATATGCATATGGATCGCCAAAAATTCCTCAGTCAAGTGAAGCAATGCTTGTTCATCTAATTGATTTGATGGATTCTAAAATGCATACGTTTGAAACAATCAAGCGAACAGATAATAACTCTGGTCATTGGTCTGGCTTTGTTAAGCATTTAGATCGAATTGTATTCAAGGATGAGTTGCCTTTTTATCCAGAGCATGTTTCTAGAGAGGAACAAAAGTCTAAAAATCAAAAATTCCATGCTCCAAAATCAGAGAAAAAAGAAAAAAAAGTTAATAAAGAAATTAAAAATAATTTAGGCAATTTACTTAAAGACTTTAAAGTAGATGAAGATTAATCAATAAATTAAGAGGTTAGTAAAATGACAATACTGTTAAAACAGTTATTCAATTTATTCAAGCTATTAAACTCTGATAAGGGTGAAAACCAACTTGCAGCTGGAGTTGCATGTGGGTTGATTCTAGGTTTTGCACCTAGCTTTTCACTTCAAACAGTCTTAGTAGTTATTATTCTATTCTTTGGAAGAATCCAGATTGGTGCAGCATTATCAAGTGCATTTTTCTTTTCAATAGTTGCATGGGTCTTAGATCCAGTTTTTGACTCTGTTGGACAAGTGGCTTTAGAGATGGAGTCACTAAAGGGTCTTTATACTACAATGTATAACTTACCAATTGTGCCGTTTACAAAATTCTATAACTCAGTTGTTATGGGGGCTTTGATAATATCTTTAATTGCCTTTCCAATTATTTTCTTCATTTCAAAATCGATGATTGTTAAATATAGAAATACTGTAGTTAAAAAATTCCAAGAAACAAAATTTTTTAAAGCACTAAAAGCAACTAGCTTTTATAAGTGGTATGCAAAATATGATGAGTTATACGGGTAATAGATATGAGCGAAGATACGAAAAAAAATACTGAGAAAAAAACAAAGAAAAAAGACAAGCCAAAAGGACCAATTAGAACTGGTGCTGTAGTTCCTTTTATTATTGTCACAGCTGTTATTACAACTTTTAATTATTTCTTTTTAGAAACTACAGTAAAAAAGTCAATTGAGTTTTTAGGGACCAAAGTAAATGGTGCTGAAGTTAATGTTGGTGATGTCCAAATTGATCTTAAAAATTTGCAAACAATTATCAAGAAAGTTGAGTTTACTAACAAGAATGAACCAAGCTTAAATACTTTTGAAATTGGGCATATGGAGTTTAAAGCTTTATGGGATGCTTTACTTCGAGCAAAACTTGTTATTGATATCGTTGAAGTAAAAGATATTCTTGTCGATACAAAGAGATCAGCTCCTGGTCATATTGTTCCACCTGAAGAATCAATCTCTAATGAATCTAAAGAAGCGAAAAAAGTTTTAGCTCAAGCTTCTAAAGAGTTTGAAGGTAATATTCTCGGTGATATTGCAGGTGTTGTTTCTGGTGAACAGGCTGGAGGATCAAATATAGAAGGAAGTTTAAAGAGTAAACAAAAATACGAAGAGATATCTAAAGAAATTGATATTCGTGCTACTCAAATGGATAAAACCTTTGAAAGCCTTCCAAAGACTGCTGAATTAAACGTTCTTAAAAGTCGCTTTAATAAAATTAAATGGAATGACTTAGGACATCTTGCTAAAGCACCAAAAGTTTTAAAAGAAATTGATCAGCTTAAAAAAGATGTGGATAAGACAAAAAAGAAATACGATGAAGCGAATAAAATAGTTAACGAAAATGTTAAGTATATCAATAATAGTCAGAAAGATATAAAGCGATTAGTTAAAGAGGATATGGCGAGTATCCAAAAACGTATGAAAATTCCCAAAATGGATGCTAAATCTATAGCAAAAGTTTTGTTTGGAAATGAGGCCCTAGGCTATATTAAAAAAGGTGAAGACTATCACGTAAAAATTAAAGACTATCTTCCGCCTAAAAAAGACAAAAGTAAAAAACCTGACTTTGTTAAACACCCGAGAGGAAATGGACGTGATTACCAGTTTGGAACTCCTAAATCATACCCTCCTGTTTGGATTAAGAAAGTTGCAATTAACTCTAAAAATAAACAAGGTATAATTGATGGTGAAATTAAAGACATTACCAATAATCAAAGAATTATTAATAAACCTACAACTCTTAAAATAAAAGCAGACTTACTTGAGAAGGGAATTACAGGAGTGAGTGCTACTGGAGTCTTTGATCATAGAAGTGGGGCTGATGATAAATTGCTTTTAAATATTGGAAAGTACCCAGTAGAGAATAAAGCACTATCTAAATCTGATTCAGCAAAATTAGTTATAAAAAAAGCTGATGGTAATGCAATATTTAATGCTCATTTTAAAGACGGTGGTTTAGTTTTTAAAGTTGATAACTACTATAGACGAATTAATTATGAAACGGATGCTAAGTCAAATGCTATGAAAGAAGTCTTGGGAAGTGTTGCTAAGAATACGAAAACTATTTCTTTAAAAGCAAAGGCAACTGGTGAGATTAAAAATTTAAAGTGGGATATAAAATCTAATCTAGCTCGTGCAATACAAGATTCTGTTAAAAAATTAGTTCAGGGTAAAATTGATGCTGCTAAAAGAAAAATTCAAGCTGATATCGATAAACAACTTGGAACTCAAAAGAAAAAAGTTGATGCTCAATTGAATGAATTTAAATCTAAATATCAAAAACAGCTTGACCAAGGTAAAAAACAATTTGATAAAGTTAAATCTGATATTGAAAAACAAAAGAAAAACGCTGAAAACTCTGCTAAGAAAAAAGCAACAAAGTCTTTAGAGAATGAAGCTAAAAAGTTATTTAAAGGTTTTAAGCTTTGAGTTTAAAAAACTATCTATAAATTAGCCTGACAGTAATCTAGTCGGGCTTTTTTATAGATATCAAGCCTTTCATCTTCTTCTGAATAGATTCTAACTTTAAATAAGTGTCTATCCTCAACCTTCTCTGTACTTTTATGATAAAAAACTTCTTCAGTAACTTTAATCGTAGGCTCTGTTTCTGGGTAAACAGGAGGTATTTGAGTTTCGAGTTTTGCTAAGTAAAAATAATCAGCACATTTTCTAGATTGATTTGGTATAATATTAGGGTCGGCAACACAAAGTCTAAAGCCCATATC
>CAKZUQ010000042.1 GCA_937923325.1 uncultured Bacteriovoracaceae bacterium | reverse complement strand
ATACTTCATAGACAAAAAAAATCCCCCAATTTATGGGGGATGTGCTTTTTTTTTATTATGATTAATTATTAACCAATTAATCTTAGTGCATTTTGTCCTTTCGCATTTGATTGCGCGAGAACAGATGTACCAGCTGAAGATAGAATGTTATTTCTAGCATTCTGTGCAGATACTTGTGCATAATCAACGTCTCTAATTCTTGAGTTCGCTGCACTCAAGTTTTCGATACTTGTTTCTAAGTTTCTTGATGTCGATAACATTCTGTTTTGTAAGGCACCAAGGTTTGCTCTTTGACCTGAAACTTTTTCAATTGCTTCATCTAAGTTAGATAACGATGACTGCGCCCCTTCCTTACTATCAACAGCGATATCATCAATCCCTAAGTTGCTAATAGAAGCATTTTGAAATGTTGTATCGTAAGAAATTCTATCTTGAAATTCATCGTTGTTCATACCAACTTGAAAATCTAATACTCCACCTTCACCATCAAGTAATTTCGTACCATTAAACTCAGTTACCTGAGATATTCTTTCAACTTCTTTTTTTAGGTTTTGGTATTCCATATCAGAGAAGCTTCTTTCAGTATCACCAACAGTATCAGAAGCTGATTGGATTGAAAGTTCTCTTAGTCTTGTTAAAATTGAAGATACTTCATCTAAACCACCTTCAGCAGTTTGAATCATTGAAATACCATCATTAGTGTTTCTATTTGCTTGAGCACTTGATCTAATTTGAGATTTTAATTTTTCAGATATTGCTAGTCCAGCCGCGTCGTCTGCTGACTTAGTGATTCTAGTACCAGAAGCCATTTTTGATAATGTAGACTGTTGACTTTGTGTAGTCTTACCTAGTGATCTTTGCGCTGAAATTGATGATACATTTGTGTTGATACGAAAACCCATTAATACTCTCCATGTGTGGTTAAGGTGCTCTATGATAGAACTCTATACATCAACCTGAGTGATAGATAAGCTTCCTGCTATTTTTGTTTTTAATTTATGTCAGACTTTTATCAGACAAGATACATATCGCAATTAAAAACCATAACTTAATCACTTTTTTCTTTTATCTTAAAAGGGTCAAAAATTCCTAAATTAAAAATATGTAGTGATAAATTTAATTTACAAGATCAGATTAACTTGAATGAACTTTAATTGAATCAAAGAAACTAAGTAAGGAGTGTTCAAGATACTTATGAGCATTCGTATCTCTTAAAAAATGATTATACATATTATAGCCCAAGTACTTTGAATAAAAGTCATAGGCCATCTGATTTGAAGAGATATCTTTGGTGAATAAAGACTTATTTTGTCCATCTTGAAATATTTTCTCTAAATAATCTAAGAGCTTTTTTTGGAAACTTAAAAGATAGTTTCCGATCTCGCTTTCTCTGTTAGAATACTCAAAAGAAGCTGACATAAAAACACATCCTACGTCTAAATCTAAAGCATATTTTTTCAACCAATTAGGCCAAAGACGACATAAATTCTGAATTTTCTCCAAAGGATTATCAATATCTTTAACAGGAGCAATTACAGTATCTATAAAGATTTTTTCTGCATAATCTAAGATATCTAATTGAAGTTGCTCTCTAGATTTAAAGTGAGCAAACAATCCACTTCTAGATATTTTACAGATAGTTGCAAGTTTTCCTATAGTAATATCTGTAAATCCATTTGTGCTGACGAAGTGAAGCCCTTTAATTAAAATAAATTCTTTAGTTTGTGACCCTTTATTCTTCATTCATAAACTCTAAACTTTTAAGAACAACATCTTTTGATTTTAAAATTCGAAAATGCCCAACACCATCTAGAACGATAAGGTTACTCTTTTGATTTTCTGAGTAAAAAGGCTGATTTTTTTTATGCTTTATAAATTGATCATCATTACAATGAATAATAAGACTCTTATTTTTCATATTTTTAATAAGAGCTTTCGGATCAATAGCATTTATATCGATACCGAATCTTCTTTCATAGCTTTTTAAAAAGGTACTAATCATTAAGCCTGAGAGTCCAAATTCTTTTACATTGTCATAAAGAGAGTCAACAACGGGAATCAAAGGAGAAATCAAGCACAACTTAATGTCAATGGGTAATTGAGCACCAATGCAAGCTGAAGCTCCAATAGAGTGTCCAACAATTCCAACAATTTTATGCATAGAGCTTAGCTCATCATAAACGGCCTTAAGAACAGAATAAAAGAAATAATAATTTGAAATTTTCCCCTCTGACTCGCCGTGGGCAAATTGATCAAATGCAATTACACTATAACCAGCTTCAATATATGAATCAAAAAAACTAGAAAAATTTACAGAACTAGCACTCCAACCGTGAGAGAATAGAATTACCTTTTCAGACTCACCTTTCTTATAGATAGAAACTTTCTTGCCCATAACTTCGATATGACTAAGTTCAAAATCATCTGGAATAATTTTTTTTACATTTGGCTTTATAGGAGTGCATAGTATTTTCTCCGCAAGCTTATTAGATAAACCAGGAAAGCTTTTTGCTAAGGTATAAGATGCAACCCCCAGTATTTTCTTTTTAAATCCATGACTAAGATTTGTACCTTGATCTTTAAAATATATCTCTTTCATCTCGCCTCTTAAACTAGTATAGTTGTGCTTTTTTGTTCTCATTTTTAGCACAGTTGTACTATTTACTCAATACCTGTGGAAATAACGATAAAATTAAAAACATTTGTAGATACTTGAACAAGGTCTGAATAATAGATTGTTTTTCCCGAAAAAGAGAATTCATTTTCAATATCATAGCTTCTTTCTTCAATTATATGATCAAATTTATAGATAAAGGCAATTTCATCCATAGGTATACCGTACTTAGTATAAAGACTTATCTCTAACTCTTCCTTAGATGAATAAAACATATTTGTTACCTACTACTTTGACAAAGAATTATCTAATTTATGACTCTACTTTAATTTAAATTAAAAGTGTACCATAATAAATATAAGGAGCTGAAATGCTAAATATTTTAAAAGAAGATAAGAATATATTCTTACATTCATCCCCTCATAATTTTATTTCTATTTTTGATCACACTCACTACGACCGATCTGATATAGACTTACTATCAGCTCCCCAACGAAAATACATAGAAAAAAAATTAAAGAAGTTTGGATACAAATTCAAAACAGGGAGGCTGTTAATATCTAAAGACAATCTACTTAAATTTAGAATCCCTAAGCAATCAATAATATCAGCAAACCCATTTGATATAATAAGAAATGAAAAACGAGATGAAGGAGATTTCTTAATCTTAACTCCAACTCAAGCCGCTTGCTTAATAATAACAAAGGAGTCTAATTCGGAAGCTATTTTGAAAAACCTAAAATTATTAATTGAGAAACAACCAATTAACCTAAAGAAGATTTTAGATAATTCACGATTTGAAAAGACAAAAGAAATTTTTGTTGAAATATACCCAGAGCTTGTAAAATTTCAAAAAGAAATTATTGAAAATTCAAACCTTAAAAGTAAGGGACATTTAGGAAAGTTTTTCTAGCTCTAAATTTAAGAGTGAAGCCTTTGTCAGCTCCCCACCTGCGTAGCCACCATACTCTCCATTGGCCCTAATGACACGGTGGCAAGGTACAATTATGCTTATTGGATTCTTAGAGTTTGCTGTCCCGACGGCCCTTGAGGCATTTGGATTTTTAAGTTTAAGCGCAAGCTCTTTATAGCTCAAAGTCTTGCCGTAAGGTATCTTAATTAGCTCATTCCACACTTTCAATTGAAATTCCGTGCCTTCAAGTTTAAAGGGAACATTAAAAACTTCTAAATTACCCTGAAGATACTTCTCTAGCTGCTTTCTTAGCAATCCAAGTAAGCTCTTTTGCTTCAAGCTTAGAGATTGATCAAATCCCTGCTGTTTCTTCCAATATATTCCATAAATAAAAGAATCATCCAAAATAATGTTCACCTTAATCGAACCCACAGATAAAATGGCATATTTTTTTTGCATATTTTTCCTTACTTTACCTTACTCAATAAACTAAATTTTTCTTAATTTCACAACAATTTTAGCCGCTTAGAGATAAAATGACTCATCGCAAACTCATATAATTGAAAATCCGAATTTTTTTTAACATTTATCACTTTACTCCTTTCATTTTAGTGTATACTTATAACTCTAAATTAAAACATTTATTAAATTAAATGGCATACGAAGGAAGAATGATGAGTACAGGTAAAGTAAAATTTTTTAATCAAACTAAAGGTTTCGGATTTATTACTCCAGATGACGGTGGGAAAGATCTTTTTGTTCACATTTCTGCAGTAGAAAGCGGAGAAATCAGCGACGACGATTCAGTAGAATTTGAAGTTGGTGAAGGTAACAAGGGTCCTTGTGCTGTAAACGTAAGAAAAAAATAATTTTTAGTTATATATTTCTTTAAAAGAAGGAGCTACATATAGCTCCTTTTTTTTTTCTCTTTTTAGATTATAAATAAAAAAAAGACCACTTATAAAAAGTGGCCTGATATATAAATTTTAAAATTATATTTATTTTACTCGCACTTAAATCCAGCGTTAGTAAGATTAGTAACGATTCGATCTTGAATCTTACTACAATAACCTAAGTCATATTTAGCTGAAGCTATTGAACTTGTTTCTCCGTTCTTCGTATAAAGAACTTCACATCCGCCATCTTCACTTTTAACTTCGATCATTCTTTTGTCTGAACCAGAATTACAAGTCAAAGCTTGTGCCGAATCTTTCATTTTCTTCATTTTTGATTTAGCTTTCATTTCAACTTCTTTAGTTGTTTCTTCAACTTTAACTTTCATGCTTTCTTCATTCATTTCTTTTTTTGAACTTGAAGCACATCCAACAAGGGCCATAGCGGCAATTAACAATAAAGTTTTCATAATCCTCCTAATAAATAACTATATTTATACAGATTATAAGCAAGTAAAAATAGAAAACATAGTTAAAAACGCTTTACTCAACTAAAAAATCAGAATAAAAAGCCAAAATAGATATTAACATACTCTACTTCATATATATCTTCACCAGCTTTAGAATAGTTTGCACCAACTAATATTCGAGTATTCTTTTTTTTATCTATCGGAAAGCCAGCACCAACACCAACAAGATAGTAATGAGAGTTTGAACTTTCTAGTACATCTCTAGTTGGATCATCGGCCCAAACCTCTTCATAGACGTGAACATTTTTTCCATAGTCTAATCTCAAAAATAGACCGTAACCTGGTTCACTTCCTGTATAGAACTGAGTACTTAGTCCAAATGACCCATACGAAGAAGATAGCTTAGACCCATTATCAGTAGTATACTCAACACCTCCATAAGTGTATGATAAGCCTATTAATGAAGATTTCATCATTGGCCAGTAAATACCGACTTCTCCAGCCCCAGAAAGCTCAAACTCTTTGTCGTCATTTACACTTTTAAAGGTGTTTCGTTTGGTTTCAATTTCATCACTAAAAGTAGCATTAGATGCTCCGGTGACACCCCATTGGAAATACCAAGACTCTCTTTTAGCAAAAGAACTACAAGTTACAATACTTAAAATTAAAAATAGTTTTATCATGCGCTACTCATCGAACATTCCAAAAGAAATATAATTAAATATATACCATAGGCAATTAATGCTATTTCTCTACTACGAGGACGAAATTGTTATTTTAGCTCGCTGTGACTTTAAGACCCCGAAAAATGTCTTTGGAGTAGCTTCAATAATTAAATTACAAGTTTTTTTTCTTTTAGCTGATGATAGCTATAAGTTACTTTTATAGGAATTGCTTCAAATATTGTTGAGATGACAACTTTTTTACTATCTTTAAAGAAGTCTTTTTGTTCAATAATAGATAAGAGTAGAAACTTACAAATCTCCTCATTGAAGAATATCTCAACGACCCTATACGTTCTATCCTGAATAAGATTAGCTAATTGTTGCTGTTTCTCTTTACTTTCTTGGCGATCAACAAGATTACTCACGACCTCTGATTGTAATAAAAAATTAGAGTTCATATAGTCTATTTTTATAGTAGCTTTACGAAAGAGGAATAATAAAATAACAATTATAAGAAGATGAAAAAAGAAATATTTCAATAGTAAAACCTTCCAACCTTAATTAGAAGCATAAATATGATAATCAAAATGCATTATGTTCCAAACATAATAATCGAAGGAGTCAAAATGACTAGTTACAAACCCGAAGAATACTTCACATTCGCTACTTTCAATTTCAGAACAACTTAAATCAATGAAATTTAATATATAAGTAGAATACTTGCAAGTCACTTTCATTATGATATAATATCATAATGAATAAGCCAGATTTATTACTTAAGGCATTAGATGATTTGAACTTAGAACTCAAAAAAGAGAATAGATTCATCGAGCTTACTATTGTAGGATCTATGGCTTTATACTTAAATGGCCTATGACTGAGGACATAGACTACATAAATTATGAAGCGACAGAGCTCTTTAAGCTCATTACAAAGAAGATAGCTATAAAGTATAAACTCCCTGTCGATTGGATAAACTCCAGAGCAAATGAGATATCTCCTTTGCCAAGAAACTTAAGCTCTCAACTTAAAACTGATAACAGATACAGCAATATTAATCTAAGCTACATCGATACGGAAACAGCTATAATTATGAAAGTTTATGCATACTACATGCGTGAGCTAGAGAAGGATTTAAGTGATTTAAAACTACTCACCCCTAGTGCAGAACAACTACTTAAAGGTATTGATTATATTAATGAGCAAATCAAACACCATCATGGAGAGAAACAGTTACAACAGGACTCTGATGATATTAAGTCTTACGAGGAGTTTTTAAAAAATGAACTCATCTGAATATTTAAAAGATTGGAATATATTCTTCAAACTGCTTGGCTCAAGAGTAGGCCAAAGAACAAATAAGAAAACATGGATGGATCTTGAATTTTTCATTGTTCTAGGTGCAAGGTATGCCAATCAAGATCCCAGAACCTTTACAGCTTTTATTCATCTTTGCTCTAAGATCGGAACAATCTTAAGCCCTTTCAAAGTAAAAAAAATTGCAAAGGAACTTTTGAATAAAGAAGAAGAATATAAAACTCTGGGTTTTATACTTTCCTCTATTCAAAAGAATGTTAGAAATAAAAGCCAGTGGAGCTCAACTATCAAGGAATTAAAAAACAAAGCAAACATAACCGTAGAGTTCAGACTATTTTCTTCGAAAGCATTTAAAAAGGACCTTACTCTAAGACAATGGGGAATAGTTTCATCAAAGCTAGAGCTAGATGATTCAGAAAAATACCTTAACACAGACAAGTTATTCAAGGTCTCAATAATAAGAAATCGCTTCATGGGACTAAAGGCTGTTTACTCAGACCTACTCTTCTTTAAAGAACATTATGGAGAGAGTGAATCCCTAAACTCGATATCAAAAAAAATATATCATGACTACAACTCAGTATATCAAGCTAACGAAAACATTTTAATAGCTTCATAGAGTTTTAAATTAGGAATAGTTCTGATAACTTAAGATCATGTCTAGTGGCAATTACCTTCCGACAGTAACGACAAATATAGTTACCAGTAAAATATCTCTAAACTAGTGCCATAATGATTAAAAAAAGATAAATTTCACATGCAGAATACAAGATTTGAGCACAAGCAATATCTTTAAAAGGTATACCCTACACCAAGACTCATAAAAGCGTCTGTTCCCATATCTGAGCTATCAATTTTATCATTGCCAATTTCTAAATCAAAAGGAGATAAAGATCTAAAACCTGTTCCAGCTAAAAAGTAAAAAGAACTAAAATAGAAAGACATATTTAATTCTAGAGAATAAATCAAACACCCTGAACTCCCCTTGTCTCCAAAGTGATTTTCAAAAACAAGATCTCCATAGCCTAAATTTAGATTTGTCTCGAGAAGAAAATGATTATTTTTCTTGAGGTAATAACCACTAGAAAAAAAAGCTCCACTCATCTTAACTTCGTAAGTTTCATCATAAGAAGCAGGAGCAGTTGTATTGATTCTATCTCCATAAGAATGATTCCACTTGAAGACCCCCCCCCAATGAAAAACTTCTCATTAATTTTTCTAGATAAACTTAACCTCAATTCAGTTGCATGCTCACCAGAAAGAGGACCAAATCCAAGCTCACCAGCATCTCCACCACCTACGAGAAAGGGCCCTGTTGCAACAAACCGAACGTTATCCACAGCATAACAGCTAACTGTGATTGTATAAAAAAGAACAAAAAGTAAGATTAATTTTTTATTCACAAGGAACTCCCAATTTTTAATTTAACTCCAAACAACTCCAAAGTTTATATATACATAATGTTGAATTATATTTCCAGAAGCATCTACAATTTCTACTATTGTTCTACTTGAAAAACGCAACTTCTTACATCAGTACGACAATAACGGTAACTCAACAACAAAGATCAAGAAAGATCTTACTGGAACATTTACAAATTTCACTCACAATTCTGAAAATCAACTGACTAGAGTTGAAAACTTCACAAACAATGTCCTAGTAATGGAAGCTAATTACAAGTATAATGCTTTAGGGCAAAGAATGATGAAAATAGTTTCATATCCAACTGAACCAAGTAAATCTTTTATCAGAAAGTTTACTTTTGATGGAGATGAGATTCTTTCTGAATTCGATGGAGATAATAATAGATTGGTAACTTACACTCATTCTACATTGAGAACAGACGATACTCTTTCAGCAGATGTAACAGCTATTGGACAGGTAAAAAAGATAGCTAAAGAAGCTGGATCATTCTTCTTCTTAAAAGATGCTCTTGGATCTATAACTGATATTACAGATTCTTCTGGAAATCTAAAAGAACATATCGCCTACTCTAGTTTTGGTTCTATATTAAAAGTTACTGATGAACTAAATCAAGACAAAACAACTGATAAATTTTTTAATTTTAGATACTCTTATACAAACAGAGAACTAGATACTGAAACAGGACTATTCTATTATAGAGCTAGGTATTATGACTCTAAGATTGGTAGGTTTATAGAGGAAGACCCACATCCGGGAAAAGCATCTATTCCAAAAACACTGAACTCAAAATATATTTACACATTGAATAATCCAACAAACAATGTTGACCCTGAGGGGAAGTTCCTAGTCACAATAGGAGTATTTTTACTTGCTGCTGCAAAAGTTGGAGCAATCACAACCGTAGCAACTGTAGCAATACAAGCAGCACTAGGAAATCTATCAGGGTTATCCGCACAGCAAATATTCACTTTTGCAGCACAATCCTTTATTGTAAATACTATTTCAGCTGGATTTGCAATAGGTACAGCAGGAATACTGACTGGAAGTACCTCACTCCTCGGGCTATCTCTTCTAGATAAGCTAGTAGTTTCTGCTGCCAGTGTAACAGGTACAGTCTTTGGAGGTGTTGTCGTTGGCTTAAGACCTAGTGCAAAACTCTCTTCTAAAGAGTTTTTATCTAAATTAGTAGAAAGAAGTCTGTTTATTATAGGTATAGAATTATTATTTCAAAGCTCCGATGCAATAGCTCCGGAGAATGCAGACTGTTTCTTTGGGCCTCAAGGTAGAGCATCATCGTGTGATGCCTTCAATACGGAGGTTAACTAGTGATTTATCTAATAATATGTTTTTTTCTATTAAGTTATATCTACTGTATCTCTAAGAATCGTGAAAAATTATTACATACAAAAGGGAAATTACGACTAAATAAAAACTTGTTCCAACATTTAGTCGTAACATCCCTTCTATCGATATCTCTTATGTATAGCTTTGAGTTCTTCTCTTATATATTTGCAAAAAAGACAGCTGCTAATTACTACAACCCTCTAACAATTCACAGAATGGAGTTTCCATTAATTCTATTACTCGTAGTAATATCTCTCTTCACAACAAGGTTTTTATTTCTCGCAATAGGAAGAACAAATATAGTTACTAGAACTAATATTGAACCAGAAACTAAATTCAATTTATATCTACTTTACCCCACACTTTTTCTAGTTTCATGTACAATTTTGATACAAGCAAAGTACGTATCAATTTATCTTAAAAATGATAAAGTTATCATCTACAGTTTCAAGAAGTATCATTTTACTCCATCTTTTACACAAAAGAAGAAGATTTACCTCAAACAAAAGAAGAAAAATATCTGCATCCAAACAGACAAAGAAATTATAACCTGCATGGATAGCGAGAGGAATTTCACGAGCCTACAGAGTTTTATTAACAAAAATAAAGGTCCAACAAAAATGAAATAATACTATTCCAAGCATGTAAAACAAATCACCTAGGAGAGACGACAAAATACCAATACGACAATAACGGAAATTTAACAACAAAGATCAAAAAAGGTCTTACTGGAACATTTACAAACTATACTCACAATTCTGAAAATTAACTGACAAAAGTAGAAAACTTCACAAACAATGTCCTAGCAATGGAAGCTAATTACAAGTATAATGCTTTAGGACAAAGAATGATGAAGATAGTTTCATATCCAAATGAACCGAGTAAATCATTTATCAGAAAGTTTACTTTTGATGGAGATGAAATTCTTTCTGAATTCGATGGAGATAATAACAGATTGGTAACTTATACTCATTCTACATTGAGAACAGACGATACTCTTTCAGCTGATGTAACAGCTATTGGTGCTGCTAAAAAAATAGCTAAAGAAGCTGGATCGTTCTTCTTCTTAAAAGATGCTCTTGGATCTATAACAGATATTACAGATTCTTCTGGAAACCTAAAAGAGCATATCGCCTACTCTAGTTTTGGGTCCATCTTAAAAGTCACAGATGAACTAAATCAGGACAAAACAACTGATAGATTTTTTAATTTTAGATACTCTTATACAAACAGAGAACTAGATACTGAAACAGGACTATTCTATTATAGAGCTAGATATTATGATTCTAAGATTGGTAGGTTTATTGAGGAAGATCCACACCCTGGAGACAAAGTAAGTCCATCGACACTTAATAGCAAATATGCTTATGTTCAAAACAACCCAATGAATTACAAAGACCCAAGTGGAAGAATTGGTATTGTAGGAAGTTTAATTATTGTCGGAGGGCTTATTTCTGCTGTTGGGAATATGAGAGCAGTATCAGAAAATGGAGGAACGTTTGAAGATGTATTTGTTAGCGGACTAATTGGTTTTGCAGCAGGTGCCATTACGACTTACGGAAGTATTTACTACGGACCACTTGGAGCAGCCTTGTTTGGAGTCTTAGGAGGAGCAGTGAACACAATTGGAAATCAACTTTACTTTAACGACGGAGAAGTTACTAGCTGGGATGAGGTAGCACAAGCTGCACTTATTACAGGGGCGACCTCTTATGTTTTCAATAGTGTATTTACAAGTAAAGTACTTATAAAAGGTTACAGTGATTCAATTTCCTTAACTATAAGTATACCTACAAGTTCACTACCTGAAAACTCAATCCCTGAAGACTTAGACAAAAAAAGAGAATGTGAAAGGTTCAATATGGAGTGGAGAGATGGGCAGTGCTACACACAAAGACCGCGCTAAGAAAAGAACACAAGAACATGAAAAGAACGAACAATATAAGCAAGGCACTCTAATATGTATTTTTTTATACTTATAAGTAATATTTTTTTCATAGCAAACTTTTCAAAGAAAAAGATTTCTCATGAAAACACCCTTACCAAACATGGAAAGATTGTTTTCTCTCTAATATCTCTATCTGCAATTTACACTCAATTACCATTTCTTCGTCCACACAACACAGCTTCATTAACAGACTCTATATACCTCGCTATCAATTTTCTCTATGCTACAAATCAAACAGATGCAAATAAAATTAACCTTTTTATATTTCTAAGCTCACTAGGGGTAATTTCCTATGACTACATAACCTTAAATTCCGTTGATTTTTCACTATCATTCTTTACATGTATACTCTACCTACCTATAACATTTTTAATCTACAGAATTCATGAAAAATTAACTGCTAAAAGGAGAGAGGTTCGTTGATAATCATTTTATAATGGAAGCTAATTACAAGTATAATGCTTTAGGGCAAAGAATGATGAAGATCGTTTCATATCCAAATGATACAAGTAAATCTTTTATCAGAAAGTTTACTTTTGATGGTGATGAGATTCTTTCTGAATTCGATGGAGAAAATAATAGATTGGTCACTTACACTCATTCTACATT
>CAKZUQ010000041.1 GCA_937923325.1 uncultured Bacteriovoracaceae bacterium | reverse complement strand
TTACTTCAATTTAATGAAAATTTGAAGTATTTATACAAAATGAAATATATATCTATTAAAACAGTGATACTTTTTGTGGTTTGTAATATTACAGTTGCACATGCCAATTGGTCAGCGGAATCAATTACTACCTTAAAATCCAAATCTAGTGAATATATTCACCTGCAAAATTCAGGGCTTACTTCATTATGGGGAGGAGTTAAAAGGAAATTTTCTAATACTCCACAAATGGGAAGTCGAATACAGGTAGATATTACTGAAAAATTTAAAAAGAAAAAATTGGAAGTCTACTTAAATAAAAGCCCAGATAAAGGACCATTGAATATATTTTTTCCTGGAGTGTTTGGCTCTCTTGATGGGGCTCTTGTCCCTTCGATGGTGAGTTTGCTGGAATCTTTTCCTGGGCATGTTCTAGTAATTCCTAACTTCTTATCTGTCCCTTATGTTGAAGCCGGGCCAATTTATTCTGAATCACCCGAAGAATTTGATATTGAAGTCGCTGCACAGATAATTGAAAAAATAATCTTAAAAATTGAAGACGAGAACTTTACAGGAATTAATCTATTTGCAGAGAGCCTTGGCTCATTTGTTGCTGCTGGAGTTTTAAGTAAGATGTCTAATAATAAAAAGTATTATAATAAAGATTTAAATTTAACTTTAATGTGGCCGCCGGCGAATTTATCCTTATCTTTAAAAAACTTTGATGCTGGAATTTCTAGAACGAAAAAAAAGTATGATGAATGTGGATTTATTGAGAATGCGATTAAGCTTGGGTATCATTTTTTGTATCAAGATATACCAATGAATATGAGTAAAAACTTTATATTATGTATGGAAAGTTATATGTATCACTTTACCTTCGTTAGCTCTATTCAAAAAACCTTTGATGCTTTTGTTAAGACAAATAAAATTAAGAATAAAAAAATAAAACCAAGCAATTTTGATGGTTTTTTTGCTGGATATAATAAAAGTTTTAGCAAGATGATTAAAGAGGGAGCAGAGCCTCTTAAAATTACTTACTGGCTAAAGAAAAGAAACTTTGAAAATACGAATGTTAGAATAATTACTTCTCAAAATGATTTTATAAATATTGGAGTAAACTGGGGGAAGGTCATTGAGGAGGCGTACTTGGGGAAAAGTAATTTGATAATTCTTCCTTGGGGAGGACACTCAGGTGGTCTTGCAATGCCAGTTTGGAAAGAAGTATTTAAAAAAGAATTCTTCAATGATTAAGTTTAAAAGGGTTTATTTAGAGATATCTAATATTTGTAATGTTCAATGTTCTTTTTGTCCCGTTGTTGAAAGGGATAAAAAAATTATGGATCTAGATCACTTTAAAAAAGCGTTAGATCAGGTTAAAGAATTTACAGATGAGATATGTTTGCACTTGATGGGAGAGCCTCTTGCACATCCTAAGATCAAGGAAATTTTAAACCTTTGTGACCAAGTTGGTGTGAAGGTTATGATTACGACAAATGGGATTTTACTTAAAAGATATCAAGATCTTCTTTTAAACTCAAAGTGTATTCGACAAATTAATTTTTCTTTACAGGCCTATATTGATAATTTTCCACACCGGGACTTAAGGCAATACCTAGTTCCACTGTTAGGTTTTACAACCTTAGTTCATAAACGAAGAGAAGATATGTATATCAACTTTAGGCTTTGGAACTATGATGTTGATAGAGGAGAGAATGAGCAAATCTATTTAGAAATAGAGAAATTTTACGAAATATCAATAAATAGAAAAGTAGAAGTTAGTAATATAAAATCAAAAAAAATCTGGAATAAAGTTTACTTACATTTTGATACTCGTTTTGAATGGCCTGATATGGACTTACCAGTTCTTGGAAGCCAAGGAAGATGTCACGGAATGATCAACCATATTGGAATACAGGCAAATGGCGATGTAGTCCCTTGCTGTCTAGATAAAGAATCTGTAATTAATTTAGGTAATATATTTGAAACAGATTTAACTGTTATTTTAAACTCTAAAAGAAGTGTAAAAATGAGAGAAGGGTTCGAAAGTGGAACCCTTGTTGAAGAACTATGTAAACGATGCTCTTTTATAACAAGGTTTAATAAATAGTCTATTTTGTAATCATTTTTTTATACTCAGAAATAAAATCCTCTTGAGAAGGAGTTAGTTTCTCTTCGGTTTTAGAGCCAACTTGTAAGCCTCGTTCAACAACTTCTTCAAGGCCATCTAAACAAGGTTTATCGAGAAAATCGAAAGCGCCATACTTTACAGCTTCTTTCATTAACTCCCTTGATCCATGCCCAGTATAAAATATAAAAGGAGTATCAAACTCTAATTGCCTTAGTTCTTTTAATACTTCAACGCCATTTAAGTTTGGCATATTAATGTCACATAAAATGCAATGGATATCATTGTTTTTGATGATTTCTAAACCTTCAGCTCCACTTTCAGCTGTAAATACCTTATCGGCCACATCTTCAAGTAATATAGCAGTTTTCTCAAGTAGCATAGGCTCATCATCAATAAGAATTAAGTTTCCCTTCATTAATACTCCATTTAAGTTTTTAATTAAGTTCGTCGAGTAACTATTGTACCTTATAATAGAAAAAATCAAAATATTTTGTACTTAAATGAGAAATAAAAGAGCGCTTATGAAGTTATGTTCAGTAGTTATAAAAGAGAATAAAGTTGAGTCTATTGTTCAAGATGAGTTTTTAAAACTCTCTATTGGAGATACTCATGAAGAGATCTTAAGTAAAGTTGACGAAATGGGAGCATTACTTTTTAGAGAGTTACCTTTTGGAGAAGGATTAAGCCTTATCGTCATTCTTGAAAGTAATGAAATGAGTTACTATGAAAGCAAACTCGGAGAAACAGCTCATGAAATTAAAAATGCTATCGCAGTTTCGCTTTCTGCGATGATGATTGTAAAAAAGAAATTTGAAAAGAAAGACTTTACGAATAAAATTCTAGATAAAATGATAGATGACAGTATTAAATCATCTAAAAAAATTGTTCCTATCTTAGAAAAATCTAGAAGTGAATTAAAAGAAGTTCAAAAAAAGCAAACTGTTGAACTCGCGAGTTTTTTTAATGATTTTCAAAATGATATCTCTGCTCTGATATCTATTAATCATATCGACTTTATCTTTATTGATAATGGGCATAACTTAAAAGATCGTTTTGTAGATTTAAATGGTATCACTCTAGATCAACTAATTTTAAATTTAATTAAAAATGCATGTGAAGCATTTACTGAAGACATAATTGATAGAAAGGTTCAACTTGAAGTTGAGTTTACTGAAACCGATGTGCTTATTAGTGTTAGTGATAATGGTTCAGGAATTCCATTAGAGTCTTCTAAAAAAATATTCTTGCAGTTCTATACAACAAAAGGAGACTTTGGCTCAGGTATTGGACTATATCTTGTTAAGAGGTACTTAAATCTTAGTTCTGGAGATATTGAACTTGATCAAACAGTAGAGAAGGGTGCTCGTTTTATAGTGAGGTTACCTTATTATGAAGGGTAAAAGAACAATCACGACAACTTTAACTGTTGTTAATTTGATAACAATACTAATAGTGGCAATTCTGTTTTTTGGAATGTATGGTTTTGTTTCATATAATATGAATAAAATTGATATTGCTATTACATATTTACATAATTACTCAGACTATACTCAAGAAAGTAAAACAATACTTCATAGAGACTATAAATTAAAGGATAGTGAAGATTTAAAAATTATTTCTAAGCAATTTTTAGAAAATTATAATAAGACAAAAAATTTAATACTTGAAATTATTCCAACAAAAGAAATTGAAATATCATTAGCAGCGAAACCTGTTCTTGAAATTTATAGCTCTTACAAAGGTGGAGTAGATGAAGAGGTTATTGCAAATGACTTAGAATCGTCTTTTTTATCATTTTTGAAACTAAGTAAAAATATTACCGAGTATAAAGATGATATGCTTAGGTTTAGTCTTTATATGAGTCTGGCAATACTGTTCTTTGTTCTAATTGGAGTTTTCTTCATTCTTCGAAGTATTTTAATGACCATAACAAAACCTTTAGATTTACTAACTAAAGAGGCTGAAAGTTTGTCTTTAAGTGATAAACATACAAAAATTTCACTAGATAATTCCTTTTATGAATACGAAGTATTGACTGGTGCATTTAAGGTTATGAGTGAAAGAATGCAAGTTCAAAATAGAATTGAAAAACAAGAAAGTGGAACATCTAAGGCTGGAGAGCTAGCAGAAAATTTAGCTCATACTATTAACAACCCCCTTGCCATAATAGGCACATCAGCAAAAATTATTAATAGGTTGTCTAAAAAGTCCGATGCCAAAGTGATAGAAAATGAGTCCGCAGAAATTTTAAATAGCGTTACAAGAATCACTGATACTACTCATCAAATAAAAAGCTTGATTTTCTCTTCCGATAAAGTTGAAGAAACTGAGTTTAAAATATCCAATATTATCTCAGCAATCAACTTACTTTATTTTTCAAGACTTTTTAATAATGATATCTCATTAAAAATTGAAGCCGATGAAGAAGCTTATATCAAAGGTAAAGAGACTATTGTTCTTCAAATAATTAGTGCTTTAATAGAGAGTACAATAGATTTTCTTATAGATGATAAAATAGACGAAGTGAAAATAATTACTCTAAGAGTGAAACCAAGCCTTGGTGGAATTACTGAAATTGAAATTCTTGATAATGGGCGAAAAATAGAAGAAAAACTTATTCAAAGTTATTTTAGAGATATTAGTTTAAAGAAAATGAATTTTTATACATCAAACGAGCTTGCTAAAGAGAATGGCTATGCATTAAGTTTTGAAACCAAACCACATAAAAAGTTTACTCTGACATTGCTTTAAACAATTTCTTATACTCTGTGACAAGTTGATCTTCAGTTTTTTCATCTTTTTTATTATTACTAAAGTTAATTGCTCTTTGAACTATTTCAGCTAAATTGTCGTAGTAGGGCTTATTTACGAAGTCAAATACACCGTACTTGATAGCCTTCAACATAGCATTCTTATTCCCATGGGCCGTAAAGAAAATTAAAGGTACATCTGTATTTAGTTGCCTTATGGCCTTTGCGAATTCAACTCCATCCATATTAGGCATTCTTATATCACAGATGATACAAGCGAATGGTCCATGCTCGTGAAACATTGCTAAGCCTTCTTCTCCATCACTAGCTTCTATATAGTCCTCAGTAATATCTTCCACAAGATCAATTATATTAGATCTTAATTCTGACTCGTCATCAATTATAAGAATCTTTTTATTAATACTCATGTATTACTCCTAGAGTTTAGACTTTAATCCTTGAGACTTTATTCTTTCTTCTTTTGTTGTTTCTTTAATTGCGTCTTGTTGATCTTTAGATTTTTTCTCTAAAAATTCCTCTTTGCTATGAATTTGACTTGATCCATTATCATCTTCACTAGTAGGGTCTTCAATTTTTATATCTTCATCAAACGAAATATGCATCCAAGAAGTTGGCTTCTTAGAGATAAGTCTATTTACATACTTTCTTAAATACTCACTGTTTTTTTCATTAATACCCATAACAAAGCATTGGTAGTGAAAGCCATCAGGTAGTGGTCTCAGTTTTTTAAAGGGAGGAATTACAAGTAAATACATCTCTATGGGTATATTTAACTTTAATACTGTATACATTGGAATCTCTGTATAGGATTGAAAAGTGACTTCATTCTCAGTGATACTCGTCATCTTAACATCTAAATTATAATAAGAAACAACTCTTTGATCATTTTTGAAAAGGTAGTTATTAATATTCTTAGACTTGCTCTCAAGAATAGAAACCATATCATTTAAATTTTTTAAATTTGCTTTTTTGGGAGTTGCAAGGACGGTTTTTAAATTATAAACCTTTTGAAGGGCTGCTGATGCAGAGTCACAGTTAAAAATAATAATAAATGGAGTATATTTAGGTTGAAGGTTAGAGAGTTCATTTAGTAACTCATCCATGTGGTCAAAGTCTTCTTCGTCTGTTATTTCAAAAAATATAAATTGAGAATTTAATTTTAATATCTCTTTATCTTCAGAGACAAACTGTTCTCGTAGCGTAAAGTTAATCGTTTTATGTTCTTTTAGAAGTTCGTTTAGAGGGCTAAGAATTTTTCTGTTTTTAGAAAAAAACAATATATTATTACTTCGAGTCGAAAAGTCTTCTTTATTCATCTCTATCCATGACTCATAAGTGTCCGCAGCAAGAGCTGTTGGGCTTTCATCCCAACCTGTGGCAAATGGAATTTTCAAATGATCACTATTAAAAGTATTAAACAGCTTTCCACCTTTAAAGGATTCTATTATTGGAAGATCTGTGGCGTTAAAGTCTTTGAAAAGATTTACTTGGGTACTGATGGTATCTGTTTTAAATGAAATATCTGAATCATAGATAAGAGCTTCTTCTTGGATCTCAGAAAGATAAACAAGCAACTGTGCTTTACTCTCTAGAGTAAAGCCTTTGGCCATAGCATAGTCTTTGTTATAGCTTTCATCTTCAAAACTAATATAATATATATTTGTTAAAAACTGTTGAGGATCATTTCCTAAAATATGAGCATAGTTAACACCGATCCCAAATAAAGATGCATTTTGATTTATAGATTCAGCATTATCAAAAATACCAATTAAAGGAATTGATTTAAAAAGAGAGTAGCCTTTAAATACACTTACAATCTCATGGCATGAATCATTATCTTGTTCTAATTCACAGAAATTCATTACAATAAAGCTTGGAACTTTTGTTTCTTGAATTTTCAAGAAGTACTCTTCTATATCTTTGTAAAAGATGAACTCATATTCAAAAAAATCTTTGTCAACTTGAGAGAAAAAAGTTTCCATTGAATGAATAATTTCAACCTGGACACCTATACATAGAATTACTCGTTTACTTTTCACTGCTTATTAAACCTTTTATCATAGACTTCACACTGTCTGGATCATAATTGAATATATCTTTTCGTTCTTCTATTATATCTTTTAATGTGTAAAAAGGTGATAAGCCTGTTTTTACCGCATGTTCTGCAATAAAGTCAGCAAATGAGATTATCTTAGCAAGAGGATATATTTTTGAGCCTGATAAACCATTTGGAAAGCCATCACCGTTAATGAGTTCATGGTGCTGATAAATAATTTGTAATATTTGCTCATTTATTATTGGGTTTCCTTCTAGGAGCTCTACTCCATACTGACAGTGATTTTGGTATTCGATATATTGCTCTGGCGACATCTCCCAAGTCTTTTTATTTCTCGTTGAAGCTGGAAGTTTTATCTTTCCAATGTCGTGAAAGAAGGCTCCCATTGCGATTACTTTCATACTTCTCTCAGTTACCCAAGGTATTTGGTTGGCTATTAGTGTTGAGAAGAATGTTGTCAGAAAAATATGTTCTTCAGCTGAATCATTGTATTCACAATACTGCTTTAATAAAGAAGCTAAACCTTTATCTTTATTAATTGTTGTGTAGATACTGTCACACAAATCCATTCCTTCCGATACTAAATTGTCGCTAATCCCCTTAACATAAACTTCCTCAATAAATTTCTCACTGGCATTTTTCAATAAATTTAATTTCTTATCAGTTTTTACTTCAGGATTTGCACTTACCTTACTAAGAAGGTCATTCATATAATTAATATATTTCATTCTTTCTTTCGTTTTGAAATATAGGTGAGTAATCCCTTTTTCTTTTTGATATTTTAATAATCTATCTTTCTCCATAAAGTCACCAGCATGGAGGATTTTTAAAAATTTATTTCTTTTTAGTCGAATAAATAAGTCAAAAATAGAAACATTACCACAGAAGAACTCTTCAACCTTTATCCCTGTAAAATTATCGTCTAAGTCTGAGACTTCTTCTTCAAAGTCTTCAGCATCTTTTCCTTCTAGGTTTTTCCAAGATTGATTTGCTTTAACTCCTTCGATAGTATCAATAAGCTTTTGTATCTGAAATGGCTTAATTAGTGATTGAGATATTCCAAGTTTTTGAACAACCTTAGAGTTTGGAAAAAAGTCTTCAAATAGACTTTGATTTTGGCAAGTTACGATAATCTGTGTTTTTAGATTGCTAAACTTAATGTATTTAATGACTTCGATTGAGGAAAAGTTAATTAAGTTTAAATCAATAATTACAACATCGAATGGTGCTTCATATAAAAGCCTTTGAGCTTCCTTTCCATTTCTAGCACTTTTGACTGTGTACTCACTCTGTTGACCAAGTTTTGAGACGATTTTATTGTCCCAAGTATCGTCTGGATCACATATTAATATTGATTTACTTTGCATCTATTAATAATCCTATAGTTCTAAACTTTCTGGTACTTAAGAATTCTTAAGTGTTAGGAAACTTGCAATATTTAACATCAGCTCGTTTTTTTAAGTATAATAAATATTACAAAACATTATAACATATGGAATATCACGGCGGCATTGATGAGCGAAAATTACTTAAAGTATTCAAATACAGCCTATGTCTGCTTCGATGAGCAAGGCCAAGTTATTGAGTATAACAAAGCTTTTTCAGCTTTGTTATACCCCAAAGAAATGAATGAAAATATTTATAGAATCCTACCTGAGAGCTTAACAAAAGATATTAAGAAAAAATTAAACGTTTCTAACTTTCAAGTCTTAAAGTCTCTTGAGGTGGGAGAGGACTTAAGGGAAGTTGAACTGTATATTGAATTCATTCGAAATGTAGATTCTCAAGATATAACTTACTTTCTTAGTTTTACAGACTTATCAAGCTTTAAAATTGAAGAAGCATTCTCTCATGAGAAGTTTGCTAAAAATATTCAATCTGATATTCATGCAGGGATATGGACATATGAGTTAGCCACAAAACGAATTGTTCTATCCATTACAGCTCAAAATATTCTAGAGGTCATTAATCTAAGGTCACAAATCCTAGGTCTTTTATCTAAAGACGAAAAAAGAAAGGTTTTGAGATCTTTTATGATCTGTAAAAAAGTTAAGAATTCTTTTGGAATAAAAATTGAAACGCTTAAAGGAAAAACACTTAAAGTCACTTTTAGGTTTGAAGAAGGAGTTATTGGTGGAAGTATTTTAGACATATCTAAAAGAGTTAGTCTGGAAAAAGAGGTTGAAGAGAAAAACCTATTGTTAATTCATAATTCAAGACTGGCAACTTTGGGAGAGATTAGTGCAAGTATTGCACATGAGTTAAATAATCCACTGGCCATTATCTCTGGCTTATCTCTGAGAATAAAAAAGTATATAGATAAAAATAAGCTACAAGATGCACAAAAACTAATGGGCTATTCAGATAAAATATTGAAAGCGGTAGATAGGTCTTCTAAAATAATTTCAGGTCTTAGGGAATTTGCTACAAATACTCCAAGTGAAGTTCGATTAGAAGTTTCATTTCAAGAAGTTTTAAATAAAACTTTCGATTTGTGTTTAGCCCATTTTTTAAACTCTAATGTAGACTTTGATGTGAGTGATATTGAAGATAAAAAGATTTATTGTAACCCTACGCAGTTGTCTCAGGTTCTATTAAACCTTTTAAATAACTCTTTTGATGAGGTCTCAAAAGATTGTTATAGTGAGAAGTGGATTAAAGTATCTTCCTTTTCTCTTGGAGATGGTTATATTATTCGAGTTATGGACTGTGGAGAGGGAATCCCAAGTGAAGTTGTTCAAAAAGTCTTTGATCCTTTCTTTACAACAAAAGAGATTGATAAAGGAACTGGTTTGGGGATGAGTATTTCTAAAACCATTGTCGAGAGCTTTGATGGAAAACTACAGTATAAACTGATAGATGGTCATACTTGTTTTGAAATTTTTATACCAATTTATAAGTAGCCTCTATATGTTTAATTATAGAGGCCAATTTTTTACTGCTTTGCTAACTTCGATGCTAAGTATTCATCATATGTAACATACTTATCTTCAGTAAGAGTTCCATTTATATCTATTATTCTATTTGCGACAGTTTGGATAAACTCATGGTCATGACTTGAGAATAATACTGTCCCTTTGTATCTAACTAAACCTTCGTTTACTGAAGTAATACTTTCAAGGTCTAAGTGGGAAGTAGGACCATCAAGAGTAACAGCATTTGGTCTTTCGAGCATCATTTTTGAAAGCATACATCTTACTTTTTCACCACCAGATAGAACATTTGTTTTCTTTTTTGCTTCTTCTCCTGAAAATAACATTTTCCCTAAGAATCCACGAACGAAAGTATCATTTTGGTCATAAGAATACTGTTTTAACCAATCAATGATTGAGTACTTTCCATCATCAAAGAATTTAGAATTATCTGTAGGGAAGTATGAGTTTTTAATTGTTACTCCCCACTTCACCTCACCAGCGTCTGGTTCAATTTCCCCGTGAAGAATTTGGAACAAAGTTGTGATTGTTAAGTCGTTATCACTTAAAAAAGCAATCTTATCTTCTTTATTTAGAGTGAAGCTAATATTGTCTAAGATTTTAACTCCATCGATAGTCTTCGTTAAACCTTGAACTGAAAGTATATCTTTTCCAGCTTCTCTTTCTTGCTCAAAGTGAACAAATGGATACTTTCTTGTAGAGATAGGTAAATCGTTAACTTCTAGTTTTTCCAGTTGCTGCTTTCTTGAAGTTGCTTGTTTTGCTTTTGAAGCATTGGCAGAGAATTTTTGAATAAATGCTTTTAAATCTTTTGCCTTGTCTTCATTCTTTTTCTTCTGATCTGCTCTTAGTTGAAGTGCAAGCTCACTTGATTTTCTCCAAAAGTCATAGTTACCTGTGTATATTTTGATTTTTCCAAAATCTAAATCAGCAATATGAGTACAGACTTTATTTAAAAAATGTCTATCGTGAGAAACAACAATAACAGTATTATCAAAATTATATAAAAATTCTTCAAGCCATTGAATAGCTGCAATATCAAGGTGGTTGGTAGGCTCATCTAGAAGAAGAACATCTGGCTTTCCAAAAAGGGCCTGACCAAGTAAAACTTTTACTTTTTGAGTCCCAGGAAGATCTTTCATTAATTTATCATGTAAATCTGTTCCAATTCCTAGGCCACTTAACATAATTCCAGCATCAGACTCTGCTTCCCATCCATTCATTTCTGCAAAGTCGGACTCTAACTCAGCAGACTTTATTCCATCTTCTTCAGTAAAGTCTTCTTTGGCGTATAACGCTTCTTTCTCTTCCATGATTTTAAATAGACGGTCATTTCCCATGATAACAGTTTGAAGCACTGTGAATTCATCATATGCATAGTGATCTTGCTTAAGAACTGAAAGTCTTTCTCCCGGACCCAATTCAACACCACCAGTATTTGGCTCTAAGTCACCAGATAATATTTTTACAAAAGTCGATTTACCAGCTCCATTGGCACCGATTAATCCATAACAATTACCCTGAGTAAATCTGATATTAACTTCGTCGAAAAGCTTTCTTCCACCAAAGCTTAAGCTTATATTATTTGCACTGATCATCTAAGAATCCTTTGAAAAAAATTATAGATGCTTTATAGGAAATTTAATTAGATTTGTAAAAGGCTGAAACTATTTTATCTGAGCTAAGTGTATGAAAATAGGTGATTTGAAGTATTACTTTTTATCTAGTTTTAATGTTTTAAGATCCCCGTGGTATTCAGTTAATTCAAAACCAGTTTTTTTTACTTCTTCTATACTCTTAACCTTATCCCTGACGCTTATTAGGGCATCTGGCTCTTCTCGATCCAAGGTGGGAAGCAGTGCGCCCCGACTAAATCAGTTGAGTAAACACAGACTCATTTTCTGATAAAATAGATTCGCTGAAATTTATTTTTAAGGAGAAAAAGAGCCTATGTTCAATTCAAAATTTAA
>CAKZUQ010000040.1 GCA_937923325.1 uncultured Bacteriovoracaceae bacterium | reverse complement strand
CCAAATACAAATCCTAATACATAAATTGGTGTGTTTTCCATTTCTAATCCTTTAAAAAAGCTACTCATCCTTGAGTCTTGTCTTAATGGATATTCATTATCCAAATTGTACGATCATCCTGATCATGTTAAGACCTTCAATCCTTGAAGTCTTTAGTTACTTTATAGTAAGCAAGAGCTGTGCCAAGTGATTTCATTGTAAATACAATTACTTATGTGCAGTGACGAATTAGCACCTGGTCAAAATGTCATTAATAAAATGACACTGCCTAATTTTGTTTAAATAAAAAGCTTTTGTGTTTTATTTCTATAATTTTTAATAAAATTATAAATACACTTTTCCTAAATAATAAAAAATTAAAGTCAACAAAAGACCATAGGTGATATTTAAAATTAACCCCAGCCTTACCATATCTTTTAATTTAACTTTGCCACTACCGTAAACTATAACGTTTGGAGGTGTTGCTACCGGAAGCATAAAAGCTAGACTACATGATATTGCGGTTGAAGCTGCTAAAGTTAATGGACTGGCTTTTATTGTAAGAGCTAAAGAAATGACTATTGGGAGTAAGATATTGGCCGTTGCTGTATTTGATGTAACTTCTGTTGCAAAAATACTAATGAATGTAATAATAAGTAAACTTATAAGAAGTCCTTCTCCAGTAACATATTGAACGAGTAGTTCTCCAAATATTTGAGCCAGTCCTGTTGTGAAAAAAATTTTCCCTAAAGAAAGGCCTGAACCAAATAATAACAATGATGGCCAATCTATTTTTTTTAATGAGTTCGAATCCAATAATTTCTTGTTTAAAGGAAGAATGAATAAAAGAGATGAAAAAAGTAAGGCGATTGCTCCTGGGTGCATATGAGACTTTATGTTGATGTAAGTTGTGCTACTTGTGTCTAATAAGAATGACAAGAAACTAGGAATAAACCAACAAGTAACCATAGCACAAAAAAGAATTAATATTGTTTTATCGGATAAATCAAGATTTTTAGTCGTGACCTCTTTAGATAAAGAGTCAATATTTAAATTACTAGGTATAAATCTAGATATATATTTATAAAGTATAAATAAGAAGATTAAGGCAATAGGTAGCCCAAAACTCATCCACTTTAAGAAGCTTATATCTATTTTCGCTATTTCCTTAAGCATTGCCATTGCCAAAATATTTGGAGTTGATCCAATTGGTGTTGCAATACCTCCTATGTTTGCACTATAAGCTATTCCTATTAGTGTTAGGGATTCTAGTTTTTTGTCTTTTAGCTTAAGTCGATGTAAAACTCCTAGTACTATTGGAAGCATCATTGCAGTAGTCGCAGTATTTGAAATCCACATAGAGAAAAAAGCAGTTAGTGCAAAAAGATAAAGAAAAATTTTATTAGGATTGCTTCGCACACTTTTTAGATTTAGGATTTTTATAGAGATTCTTCTATCTAGACCTTGTTGACTTATAGCTTCGGCAAATAAGTATCCTCCTAGAAATATAAAAATCAAAGGATGAGCAAAGCTTGATAAAGCATCTTTAGTCGATATTACTCCTGTAAATATAGAAGCGCAGACTCCAATGATACCAGTTACAAACAAAGGAGTTTTGGTAAACAACCATCCATAGATTACAAACACAAAAATCGATAAAAAGCTCATTTGCTCAAAATTAAGTGTATCCATGTTTCGTTCCTTTAAATTTGCTATGTGTTATCTGAAATATTCAAAAAATTTTAAGTTATTTATTTAAATCTGTAACTTATTCACTATATGTCCAATTATTTTAAGCTTTCGTGGACATATTGTAATGTGTTATATATCTTTCGTTTTTAATTTTAAGAAGGTTATTATGAAAAGATATATTGGCTTAGTTCATCATCCTATAATTGATAAAAGAGGTACTACTGTTACAACTAGTGTAACTAATCTCGATATCCATGATATTGCAAGAAGTGCTAGAACATTTGGTTTTGATGGTTATTTTATTGTAACTCCCATTGTTAAACAGCATACCTTAGTGCAAACTATTCTAGATCATTGGAATACGGATTATGGAAATGATTATAATCCAGATAGACAAGATGCGTTATCTTTCATTTCTTTAGCCAATACAATTGAAGATGCTAAGACAAAAATTAAAGAAGAAACTGGGCAAGATCCACTAGTAGTAGTTACTGGAGCTAACTTTAAGGAGTTCTCTGGAGACGAATCTGCCCTAGTAGATAAGCTTAGGCTTGACAATCGACCTATGTTATTGTTATTTGGTACAGGATGGGGATTACATGCCTCTGTCACTGAAAGTGCGGACTTTAGTTTAGAGCCGCTATTTGGTGCTGCAAAAGATGGGTACAATCATCTTAGCGTTAGAAGTGCTGTTGCAATTTATTGTGACCGCATTTGCAGAAGCCTCTGAATTCATTTTATAGATTATTTACTTCCCTCTGGCCCAAAAGTTGTAGACAAGTACGGATGGTGTAAGGAAGGGTTTTTTAGGAGATTAAGTTATGAACTTAATAGAAACTGTTAACAAAAATTACACGAGTAAAAACATTGAAAAATTCCCTGCGTTTAGAGCTGGTGACACTGTAAGTGTTTCAGTTAGAATCACAGAGGGTAACAAGTCTCGTATCCAATTATTTGATGGAATTGTTATTGCAACAAAAGGTAAGGTTCACGGAACTGATTCACACTTTAGAGTTAGAAAAATGTCTAACGGTATTGGTGTTGAAAGAGTTTTTCCTTACCATTCACCAAATGTTGAAGCGATTAAGGTTCTTAACCGTGGTAAAGTAAGAAGAGCAAAATTCTTCTACCTAAGAGAAAGAACTGGTAAAGCTGCTAGAATTGCAACGGATTATTCTCAAAAGAACTAATCTTTGAAATTTTACAAAGAAAAATTGGCCTAAGAGAAATCTTAGGCTTTTTTTTTATTAATACCTAGGAAAACTAAATGTCGATTACTATTGGTTGTGATGAAGTTGGAAGGGGACCGATTGCAGGTCCTGTCGTTGCATGCGCTGTGAGATTAAATGAAACCGAAGAAAACTCTAATTATCTTAGAGCTTTAGGGGTAAACGACTCTAAAAAACTCAAAGCTTCCAAGAGAAAGTCTATCCTGGACCGTTTTAATTTAAAAAAAACAAAAGCAAATCAAGTTTATACATACCGTGATGAAAAAATTGATTTTGATTTTTGTATCACAGAAATCTCCCACTCAAAAATTGATGAAATTAATATTCTTCAAGCATCATTACTTGCTATGAAGGAATCTGTAATAAAGCTTAAACCTTCAAATGAATTAATTTTAGTGGATGGAAACAAAGTTTTTGATATCGAAAACTTTAATGGAGAAGTTAATTTTCTAATAAAGGGAGATTCAAAGTCAGTATCAATTGGTTTGGCCAGTATTATAGCAAAAGAGTATAGAGATGAGCTAATGGGGCATTTAGATAAGAAATACCCAGGCTATAATCTATCTCAGCATGCAGGCTATCCTACTAAAGCGCATAAAGAAGCTGTTAAAGAACTTGGTCCATCGCCAATACATCGTAAAAGTTTTAAGGGTGTTAAAGAATATATAACTGACTAAAAGACATATCTACTATTCAACATAATTAGTTGCCAAAGTTAAGGTCATTCTTTAACCTTAAATAGATGAAAAACTTAATTATAATATTTACTATATGTTTTACTCTTATTAATCCAAATAAGGCACAGGCTTTAGACCCTAAGGCTAAAGCATTTATGGTTATGTCTACCTATGGAACTGTTGGTGGAGCTCTTTTGGGTTTTGCTAGTATGGCATTTGGTGGAGAACCTAAGGCCATAGCTCAAGGAGCGTCATTGGGTCTTTATGCTGGTATTATATTTGGTGCTTATGTTATTTCATCATATAATTCCAGGGGAGCTTCAAGCTATAACCCTCCAGCTCCTGAACCACCCCCATATTATGACCCTACTTATGAGCAAAATGGTTACCCTCAAGATAATGGTGGTTTTGGTGCTCCAGTTCCTCAAGAACAGAGTGAGAGTAGTGGGGGATTTTTTGGAAATAGAGTCCAAGAAATTAACGATGAATACGCTAATTTTAGAGGTGAAAGAAAAAAAAGTTCTCTTCCACCGATTTATTTGAATTTTTTTAACGCTAGATTTTAGTTTTCAAAAGTTCTTTTTCTTCCAGAAAATTTGTTCATATTTGATGTGGTATCGTCATCCATGTCGAATTCATCCCATATCATTTTAGTCTCTTCTTTACTGTAGAGCCTAAAAATCTTTTTAAAATCATCACTAATGTTTGAAATTCCTATTCTTTTAGTTAATGAGTCTTTATTTAAAAGATGAATAGATTCAACGAAATGGCAGATTCCACTTGAGCCCACGAAATCAACTCCACCGAGGTCAACAGTTACTCTTGCATGAGGATTGGCACCAAGAAGCTCTTTAAGCCTTTGTTGTAGAGGGATGCTATTTGAATACTCTAGATCTCCTCGCATTTGAACTGTGATGTTTCCAAGCGCATCTCTTAAGATATCTGCTTTAATAGACATGTGAACTCCTTAAATTGATTGTAATTTCGTCCATTTGAACAAATTTTCATGTCAAATGAGCTTAAGCTATAGTATCACTATCTGAATTCAATTTTTATGGGGAAAATTTCTGTAGGCCCTAATGGAGAAAAAACGTTTATGTCAAGTATTAAGCTTGTAACATTACCAATTGGCAATGTAGATGACATCACTATTCGTGCGTTAAATACACTAAAAGAAGCAAAGTATATTTTTGCTGAAGATACACGAGTTATTAAAAAGCTTTTAAATGACTTAACTATTCCATTTAATGATAAAAATATAAACTCATTTCATGACCATAGTGAGGAGCATAAGTTGAATAATTTAATCAACTTAGCAAAAGAGAATGAAGTTATTTTAGTTTCTGATGCTGGAAGTCCAATCATTAGTGACCCTGCATTTCCTGTAATTCAAAAAGCTCTTGAGGAAAATATTGAACTTGATTCAGTTTCAGGAATTAGTGCGGTTACTTATGCTTTAGAATTAAGTGGTTTAGCTCCAACTCCTTTTCACTTTCATGGATTTATCGCTAGGGAAGGATCTAAGAGAAATGAATCATTTGATACAATAAAAGCTCAGTATGGAACTCACATTTTCTTTGAGGCCCCTAGTCGAATAATGAAAACCTTACATACAATCAGTGAGCTGTTTTGTGATCATAAAATCGTTGTTGCTAGGGAATTATCAAAGTCTTATCAAAGCGTGTATCGGTTTAAAGGATCAGAATTTTCAGATGTGAAGTCATCAATAGTCGAAAAAGGTGAATTTGTAATCCTTATTGGTAATGAGAATAAATCAAACCTTACGAGTCTAAAGACAGTTAAGCTAGCTCAGGATATTTTATCCAAAGGAGCTAAGCCTAAGCTTGTCTCTAAGCTAGTTGCAGAAATTATTGGAGAGAATAGTAAAGACATTTACGAATTGATTATGAAGTCTTAAGTATGACTCTAATCGCATCTAATTGAATCTTAGCTGTTTTAATCGTTTGTTGTGCCTTTAAGTACCTCGACTGCATAAGATCAACTTCGAAATCATCAACAAGTGGGTTTATCTTTTTTAAATATTTGAGTTTGTTGATCTCAATATTAAAAAAGTTTTCGAGTTCAAGTAAAGATTTCTCAATATATTTTCCACTTCTTAAGTGAGCAAGCTTTGAGGCTTTTTCAAATAGTGTTTTTAAAGCATCTTTAGGTAAGTTAGATAAAGGAGAGCTGTCTTTCAGATCAAAAGTAACTTTATCAATAACTTTCTTTGGATATTTTTTAGTTATATCGTTTCCTTGTGAGTCTATTAACACTCTTATTGGGGTTAGAGGGAGAAAGTCTGTTGCAACTTCTCCTAACTTCGTTATAACCTCGAGTTTGAAAATGAGTTCAAAAACTATTGGCCCTGGCAACTCGCCCTCATGAGTTACTAGAGTTGTATTTCCAATTTGAGAGGATGTGAACAGTTCTATTGTATTAATTGTTAATGGGTGCTCCCAACTAAGAAACCCAAGATCATCTCTATATAATGCGTACTCTCTATCTGTTGTAAAGCTTTGCCCTTCATTGTTAAGTGAAGGGTATGCTGGTATTAGCATTGTTTCACTTGGTTGAAGATAGAAAGATTTATCGTTTAACTCTTCGTAGTTAACGCCAATACTATCTAAGATTGGTACTAGATATTCCATCAAGTTATTTGTTTGTGTAAACGCTTTTACTTCTTCGATGATTCTTTTTGATTCTTCATAATTAAAAGAATTTATATCCAAAAGAGCATCATGACCTTTAGATATATTGTTAAGTAATTCTTGGTAATCATGTACTGAAGATGTAATAAAAGTACTTAATATTTGTTCGTCAAACTTATTGGTTAGTACCTTTAAAAGCTCATCTTTTTTATTTGCATAAAATTCAGGAGCACCTTTAGGAGCTTTGGAAAATGAATTAAATACCTCGTGATACCATTTAAATAAAACCTCTTCAAAGCTTTCTGTAATATATGGGACATGGATATTGATATCTTTCTTTTGTCCAACTCTATCTAATCTTCCTATTCTTTGTTCTAGCTGCTCTGAAACCTTCGGTAGGTCAAATAAGAATATATGAGATGCAAATTCAAAATTTCTTCCTTCAGATCCAATTTCTGTACAAATTAAAAGTCTGGCTCCATTCTTCTCGCTAAAAAAAGCAGCCTGTCTATCTCTTTCCATTAATGATTGCTCTGAATAGAATAAGGCCATTTTTGTATTAATCTGAGCACTAAGAGATGAGTAAATCTTTTTTGCAAGATCTTTGGAATGAACCAATAGTAGTATCTTTTCATCTGGATACTTTTCTAAAGTATCTTTTAGATGCTGTAACTTTAAACTGAATACAATTTTGTCATTAAGATTTTTTGGATTTTTTATAGCATGTTCATGAAGTACTCTTTTTGGAAAGAATAAATCAAATTTTTCTAAGTGATCTCTTGTATTTCTAAAGTATAATCTTCCTGTTCCATGCCTATCAACTAGAGCAGAAATTACTTTTTCTTTTGTATTGAGTGATTGAATCTCTTCTTTTGTAAAAAAAACTTCTAGGTCTTTTTCAGTATACTCAGATTTTACTATTTTATTAACAAAAGGAAGTAGTTCTGAGTAATTTTTTTCATTTCTAATGAACTCATTATAATTTGTAAATTTATTAGGCTCTAATATTTCAAGTTTTTTGAAGTGGTTTTCGGTTCCATTTATTTTAGGTGTCGCACTCAAAAATAGTATATTATTAGAAATATTTGCAACCTCATCTAAAATTGCAATATCTAAGTCTGATACAAACTGGTGAACTTCATCAACAACAAGTATATCCCATTGTTTTTCTAATACTTGCTTTAATATGTCTTTATCTTCTTTAAGCTTTTTTGAAGAAATAATAAAGTTATTATCTTCTGTGAGGTCTTTTACCTCGATATCAAGCTCATCATTATCACTGATGGGTTTAAATTCTAGATTAAATTTAAATTTTAACTCAAAAAACCATTGATAAACAAGAGAGTCGGGTACGACAATTAATGAGCTTTGTGCTTTGTTTTTAAGAATTAACGAGCTTAGTATCAATGATGATTCAATTGTTTTTCCAAGACCAACTTCATCACTAAGTAAAACTTTAGGGTTATCTCTGTTAGAGATAACTGATGTTAAGTAAGCTTGATGATCGATTAGTCTTACTCTAGAACCAAGTAGGCCTTTATGCCTGAATAATTGATAGTTTCTTTTTGCAATGTATGATTGATATCTACTTTGAAACAAGGAGTTATTATCAAAGCTCATGGCAAAGAATTTGTCTTGCGCTGAAGTTAGTTCAATCTTCGAATCAAGATCACTTTCGCAAATTAAAGCATTTTCAGTCTTGTAGTAGACAAGCCCATCTCTTTGTTCTAGTCCTATAACCTTATGTTCTTTTGTATCTGTTGTATGAATTATATCTTCAACTTCAAAAGTAATTCTTTTTAAAGGTGCTGTTTTTTGCCCATAGACTCTAGATTCTTGAGCTGCTGGGAAGTTTAGAGTAACAGTTTTACCTTCTATTGCAACAACTATACCAAGCCCTAATTCAGGCTCACCTTGACTAAACCATCTTTGGCTTAATTTAATATCTTTCATTTTATAATCCACTCTTTTATTGATTTAACAAGCCATACTGGTTCATCTATTGGAATGTCATGTCCAGCGCTATCGTGAAGAAGTAAGTCTCCACCCCAAGCCTTATTCAGTTTTACTGAAGATTTATAGCTACATAGTTTATCACCTTTTCCTGCGATGATTAAGATATCTACGTTTTTTGGAACTTCAATAGAAACCTTAGATGTTAAAGCTGCTTTTATCTGATTAATAAAGCTTATTCTTTTTACTGGTCTTTTATTTTGAATCTCTACCCATCCAGCTAATAGTTTATCTCTGGCTTCTTTGTCGTTTGAAACCATCGATAATATTTGTCGCTCTCTAGCCTCTATACTCGGTGTACAGAAAATTTTAAAAAATCTCAAGATTGATAATGGTCTAAGTCTTTCAAGAAGAGGAGTAATCCCTTTAAAGCTAGTATTGATTAAAATTAATTTTTTAAAATCGCTAGCGAATTCATCCAGCCAAACTCTTGCAATCATTCCACCTAGAGACATCGCAAGCAGAATGTTTTCATCTGAGCTCTCAATATCTTGAATATGCTTAACTCTCATGAACTTTACCATATCGATAAAGTTATCAGGAGACGTTTGAGTATATGTATCTCCAACTCCAGGTATTTCAAGGAGTATTATATTTGCCTTTGGAAACTCTTTCTTTATGTCTTTTTGAAACCAGTCCCAATGGCTCTTTTCGCGAACTAGTCCTCTTAGTAAGAATATATTCATTTTTCACCTATAGATTTTAGGTATTTTAACTCATTTGTGAGAATAGATAAATGCTTTTAATTTAAAAATAAATCAATATATTTCTGAATTTGAAGTGCATCTTGATTTGTATCTAATTGAAAATCACTAAATACGACCTTTTGTAATTTCTTTCTTATTGGTTTATTAATTTTAAAACTAAATCCTTTTTCTTTTAGTTTTATTTTAATGCGATTTGCTTGCTCTAAATTATTTAGGCATATTTCTATTTCTCTTTGAGACATTATTTCAATTTCAAAATCATCATGTCCCATCAAGGCATTAAAAAGTTTGATTTCTACAATATTTTTTAAAAAATAATTAGTAATATTGGTGTTAGTTTTCTTTAAAAAGTCTTCTTTTATTAATGAATTAAATAAAAACTCATTAGTGGATAACTTCTTTGTAAAAAGTGAGTATATATCTTTTAACTTTCCTTTTTTTGTATTTATATGATTTTTTGTAATATTAAGTGTTCGAATTCTTTTTATATTTTCATAAAAGTATTCAAGTCTTTTAAATATTTCATTCTTTAAAACTAATATTGTATAGTCAGATGCGCTATCTATGAAGCTCTCGTTGAAACTGTTAAAGTATTCTTCAATGGCCTTCAATCTATTATCTATTTCTTCATTGCTATCAAGAGCTTTATTCCACAACTCATTTCTAGTAACTTGTTCTATGTCTAGTCGCTCATAATCTTCTTTAATAGCATGTTCTTTGTTTGTATTTATAGTCAGCTCTGAAGTTTGAGTTCTTATTGGTGAATTATCATGGTTTTTAGCTTCTTTTATATTACAAGAAGTCATGACCGTAATGAACAAAATTGATACAACTAGAGATTTCATAGGGCCCTTTTTTTATTTAAATTTAATATCAGATATAATTATATAATCTTTTGATTATTTATCGATGTTAAATGAAATATAAACATATGTGTTTAGAAAATTGACAATTTTTCTAAGTATTTGAAACTATTATGGTTTAAGTATGTATATCTTATAAACTAGACGGATTAATGCAATAAATAAAAAGCTTTTAAACAGTAATTTAAAAGCCTTATTATTTATTTTTCGCAATAGTATTACTCCTATTTTTGTACCAACTAGTGCTCCAATTACCATTATTACTATTATTGCCGTATGTTGCTTATAGTTGAAACCTATATATAAAAAAGAAGGGATTTTGATAATATGACAACAAAGTTGCATTGATGCTTTAGTCACTACAATCTGCTCTTTTGTTAAATCGTCTCTAACAAAGAAAACAGCTAGAAATGGTCCAACAGACCCAATCAGAAGGGCCAAGACTCCGGCCACAAAACCAACCATAGACCATGCATATACTGGAATCTTAAGTTGCGGTAGCTTTTTGGGTTTAAAAATAGAGTAAGATACAAGCATTGCCAGCATTATTAAAAGCCATCTATCATCGGTTAATTTTCTAAGTATGAGTAACGCTAAAGCTGCACCTAGTGGAATTCCAAGAATAAAATATTTTAAAAAATTAAAGTTTAAATTATTCTTAAGATAAAAAACTCTCAGACCGTTTGAAAATAGTTGAACCATTCCATGTATTGGAATAATTACTTTTAGAGGAAGTGATAATGTCATTAGTGATAGGAGAACGACACCTCCGGCCATACCTGTTAGTGAAGATATCCCTGCAGTGATCAAAGATGCAATAAATAACAGTATCATTGATTTAGTATAGTATTAAGATCTTATAAAATATACTCAATAAATTATTTTTTTTTAATAAAAACAGAGATTTATGTTAATAATGCACACTATTATGAAAGATATACAGAACCGAAATTCTATTGTTATGAGAAAAGCTGATAGTAGTGATGCTATTGGAATTGTAACTCTCTATAACGAGGTCTATAAGGGCAAGTACTCAGATAAAAACTTATCGGACTTTAACTTAGTAAAGAAAGAATTGAGTAAGAAACACAGTATTCTTTTTGTTGCTGCTTGCGATGATAAGATAGTTGCCTGCTTAAATATGAAATATGATGAGGGTAATGAGCTCGTCAAGGCCAGTGCAGCAGTAGTTGATCCAAGTTTTCGAGGAGATAACTTAACTGAAAAACTAATCACTGAAGGTCTTAATTATATTAGAAAGCTAAACAAAAATATTAGTCTGGTATACTCAACAACTAGAACAGTAAATGCTGCTGCTCAAATTTTAACTCAAAATCTAGGTTTTAAAAAACTAGGCGTTTTTCCTAATGTTCATAAAACTGTAGAATATGAAACACATACTCTGGCGGCCATATTATATAATGATATTTTTACTAAAAGGTATGTTGATTTTAAACTACATCCTTCTATTACAGATTTATTTAATATTGTAAAAGATGAATGTGGTCTTCCTGCCCTTGAAACTGCTAAGTCATGGGTAGAGAAACAATATGATGGTATTGTACCTGCTCTTGAATTTGTAGATGCTAAGAATTATGTCAAAACTAAATATAATAATAGAAAAAGTCATGACGACATTGATCTTGGCTTTTTTCCATTTCATGAGCCTACAACTCTAATTACTAGTGCTGATTCAAATATAGAAGTATATTTGTATGTTAACGAAGTGGATATGCACAGTGTTGTTACTGGTGTTAAAATTGATAAAGAGGTTTCATTTAGTAAACTTTTTAAGAAAATCTCTCATATGTTAAGGGACCGTGGAGTAAGATATATTGAGATGATCATAAGGGCCAATAGATTAAATATTATTGATAAGGTTATAAATTCTAAATTTATTCCATGTGGATATATTCCTAGCTTTCAAAAAGAAAACAATATTAGATATGATTACGTTGCTTTTAGTCGATCATTTGAGATTTTAGACTTTGAAAATTTATCATTTCAAGGCGTTAATAAACGTTACGTTGATGAATATATTAAATCTTGGTCAAAAATAGCATTTGGAAATATTGATTAATATGAAAACTGTAGGTTTAATTAATCAAGGATCAGAAATTATTCTTCTCATTGAGTTTTAGTTTCCCTAAATAATTTACAAAAATCTTTATTTCACTGAATCAAGGTGTTAAATAAAATATAATATATAACAAAAATCAGATTTCTTCCTCTCGAGTATAAAAGGAATATAAATACTGATGAAAGCTCTTTGGTGATAGATGAAAAGTTTTAGTTTATTGTGTCTACTTACATCAACATTTGTATTTGGAAATGTTCACTCTAGTTGTGCTTTTTTTAAAAAAAATTCTACTCATTTGTTTAAAGTTACAAAAAGTAATTCCTCTAGCGTATTAAACTTTAATGTGAAGTTGGACTCTAACTGTAATCTGGTTTCTCAAAATCCTATTGGTGTTTATATTAAGGATTCTAAAGGAATTTGTTCGATTCCAAGGTTTACATATATTCGTAAGGTATTGGGCTTTAAGAACTACACAAATATGATTTCAAAGATTTTGAGTAAGAGAAATAACATTGAAATACCAAACTTAAAAAAATTAGTTAAAAGTAAAGATGCTAGACATATCAACTTAAATATCTCAAGAGAAGTGACTGGTTGTAGAGTTAATACATCATTAAAGTATAAAAGATCTTCACTGCGATTTAATAATATTTATCAATATATAGATTATATCTCCGTTTCATCTGTCCAATTACTTCTGTCTAATTAATTAAAGTTCTTACATTTTTGTTTCATTTTTTGTAGAATCTTTTTTAAATGATAACTTTAAAGGAGTTTTTTATGAGCAAATTTAGATCAGGTGTTCTTTTCGGAAATGAAGTTTTAGAGCTTTACAAGTATTCAAATGATAATAACTTCGCGATCCCCGCTGTTAATGTTGTTGGAACGAACTCTATAAATGCTGTTCTTGAAACTGCAAGTAAACTCAATTCTCCTGTTATTATTCAATTTTCAAATGGTGGAGGGCACTTTGTTGCTGGAAAGTCGATTTCAAACATCGATCAAAAAGCAGCGATTGCTGGTGCTGTCAGTGGAGCTTTACATGTTCATCAAATGGCCGCTATTTACGATGTTCCTGTTGTACTTCACACTGATCACGCCGCTAAAAAACTTTTACCTTGGATCGATGGTTTAATAGAGGCTGGAGAAAGACATTACGAGCAATTTAAAACACCTTTGTTTTCTTCTCATATGTTGGATTTATCTGAAGAAAGTATTGAAGAGAACATTAAAATATCTAAATCATACCTTGAGAGATTTCAAAAGATCGGCACTTCTATAGAAATAGAACTCGGTATTACTGGTGGTGAAGAAGATGGTGTTGATAACTCTGATGTTGATGTCTCTAAACTTTACACTCAACCAGAAGAAGTCTTTTATGCATTTGAAGAATTAAGTAAAGTTGGTCAAAACTTTACGATTGCAGCTTCTTTTGGAAATGTCCATGGGGTTTATAAGCCAGGAAATGTTAAACTTACTCCAACAATCTTGAGAGATTCTCAGGACTATATTACAAAGAAATTAGGAACTGGTACTAACCCAGTTAATTTTGTCTTTCACGGAGGAAGTGGATCTTCTAAAGAAGAGATTAGAGAGGCAATTGAGTATGGTGTTATCAAAATGAATATTGACACTGATATGCAATGGGCATTTTGGGATGGTGTAAGAGAATATTCTTCAAAAAATACAGAGTATTTACAATCTCAAATTGGTAACCCTGATGGAGATGATAAGCCAAATAAAGGTTATTATGATCCTAGAAAGTGGTTAAGAGCAGGTGAGGAGTCTTTTGTTAAAAGACTTGAAATTGCTTTTAACGATCTAAATTGTATTAATAGAAACGTATAAATTATCTTACACCATTAAGGTGTAAGACTCTTCTTTTTATTATTTGAGGTACTTGACCTCCCAAGTTTCTATTTGGAAAATTTCTATTTCTTGTCCTCATAAAGTTTACATCGTTAGATTTTATGAGTTTTCCATCTTTGGTTTTCAATTTTGCTATAACTATTTTCTTCTGATCTAAAATCTCTGAAGAGGCATCTAAGCTTTCGTTTGATTTTGCCACTGTTTTAAATCCATCTTTGTCAGTTTCGTTTAGATTTTCTTTTTTCTTTTCTTTGTCTTCTTCTTCTCCAAGAGGATCCTTTATATCATTCTTTGATATTTCATCTTCTTTTTTCTTTTCTATAGTGTCTCCTAAGAGATCTTGCTTTTCCTTTTCTTCTTCAGGTTTCGTTTTCTTATCATTCGTATTTTCAGCTAGTTTTTCAAACCAAATAACTTCTAAACCTTTTTCTGCAAGTTCAGATGCTTTAATTGGCTTTCCATCAAGGGTTACAGTTGCTGCAATTAATTGCTTTGTTCCTTTGATTGAAGTCTTCTTTATACCTATGTTGTATTTTAATTCTTTAACAGAAAAATCCACTTTATCTGATTTTGCGTGCTCTTTTTCCTTTTCATGGAGAGTTACATATATTTCTCCTGGGGTAGGTTCAGTTGATACTTCCAAATCAAGCTTTTGACCAGTATTTTTTAGAGTTTCACCTTTTGGATCTTTCCAGATAATCTCATATTTTTTCATTTCTTCTGGCTCTATTTCCTTTCCATTTATTTTTGGTGAAGCTGTAAGTATTACTTTTTTATCTTTTTCTTCACCTTTAGAAATTCCAATTTCGTATTTTGTTGGATCTTCAAAACTAAGTTCATTTGAATCTGCCAACTCTTTATCACTTTGTGAAAGGATAGCATGTACTGTGATCTCTTTTGATAGTTCTTTTAACTTTGTCGTAATAAAGCTTATATTTGACTCATCAAATGAATTTTCTTTTTCTTTACTAGGCTCTTTATTATTTTCTTTTGTTTCTGGCTTTTTAGAATCAACTTGTTTTGAGTACCAAGTGATTTTATAGGCTTTTAACTCTTTTTCATTTATTTCTTTATCATTTATTTTAACTATTGCTTTTAGAGATTGAACTCCTTCAAGAGTTTTATCCTTAGCAATAGATATTTCGTATTTCTTTTCATCTTGTAAGTCTAGTTCATTTGATTTTGCTTCTTCATTTCCTGATTTTACTAGTTTTGCATGTATTTTTGCAGGCAGCTCAGCTGGGTCTACATTTATACTAAGGCCTTGCTTTTTACCTTTTAATTCATCTTTACCTTTATACCATTTAATCTCATAACCTTTCATATCTAAAGGCTTACCATCAAGCGTGAGGCTTGCTAGGATTAAACCTTTTACCTTACCTTGAGAAATTTTAATTGCGTATACTTTCTTTTTTTCACAAAAGTCTTTATATTCTTCTGTTCTCGATTTCCAATTTTTGTTTGACCATTCTCCACCTTCAACAATATTTGTGTATTCAACATCGCTTATGCCAGTGGCCATAAGTTCATTTTGTGCTTTTGAATATAGGTTTTGACTTAATTCAATGATAGAAGATATATCTTTATCAGAGCGACTTTCCATTTTACAAGCTCTTCTTGAAATATTCCTTACTTGTGATACCCAAGAAAAACATGTTTGTGTCTTATACATTCTTTTAGCATACTTTTGATCGATCATATTGTTTGGACTTTCACACATGCAGGCATCGTCAATCATACTCATTAGCCTTTGAAGCCTTTGAGTTTTATCTTCTGCTAAATTTTCTTCAATTATAATATCTAAGATTTCTTCTTTTTTGTTACTTGTTTCAACTTTTTTTAGACATTGAAAAGATGAGTTTTCTGAGTTTGGGTTGCCATCAACACAAAAAGGTTTTTCTACTCCAGGAGTGTGACCAAATAATTGTGGGTTGCACATAATTTTTCCTGGATTGCTACATTCTTTTGGCCCAAATGTACCTTTAAAGTTTTCATACCTTTTATGTTCTTTTGCTATGACATCTTTTAGTGCTTCTGGAACTTGTGACTCTCTATAACTATTAGGGTGTGCACAACGACTTGATTTTGAATTTTTAGGAATATAGCTTATCCAACCAGCATATATGCAGAGCTTATCATTCTCAATCACTTCATCAGCAACAGCTTTACTAACTATAGATTCTAATAAATATCTTAACGTTTGGTATGAGTATTTTCTTTTAATACTTTGATAATGCATTTTTTCGATATTCACAGCGAACATTTGCATTGATTGAATAACTTCAACTTTTTGTGCTCTTGAAAAGTTTCGAAAGTCCTCAGGAGTCATCCTTTGAGCAAATGCAAAAACGCTTGAACAAGTTAGAACAAGTGTTAAAAATGATCTTATAAAATTTGTACTCAAAGATATCCTCATATTTATCTAATCGGTCATTAGACTTATTATCTTAATATATTCCTGAGCGTTTCAGTTCTTGTAGTTGAGTTATTCTTGATATTACAGATAGTTATAGCTGCGAATAATTTTATTTATTTTATTCTTGTGCCTCTTTTTTATGTAATCAGTCTTTTTTTAATCAATGAGTTCTTGTGAGTAGTCTTCTTGTTCCCAATGCTTGTAAGCTATGGTTAAAGCAATAGCACTAATGACATGCCAAATTGCATGCCCTTGAAAAATATGCTCTTTTGGGTCGCATATAATTCTTTTTAAATCTACTTGAGAGAAAAGTTGCGCGAATCCAATTAGGCCCATAGATGTCCAAAAGTATTTATAATGTCTTTTCTTTTTAGATCTTCTAAAAGTGATAAATTCTGTAATTATTATGGTTATAACACCTGTAGTTACTATTATCTGAAAGTTCATATGATGGGTATACATATAATGAACAGCTAAAGTTGAGATAAGTGTTATAACTACTTCAGTGATAACTTGCTTACTTTTACTGATAAGTCCTACTTTTCTAAGGTTAAGTACCATGAGCCAAAAGACAAAAAGATACATTCCTATAAAGTCCAAAATCTGACTTATGTAATAATTAGACATATGAAAGAAAAATGAAGCAGCTCCCATTAAGAACATTGCTGGTGCAAGCCACTTGAGCTCGTTATGCTGTGTTTTTTTTGTCCAAATAAATAAGATGAGAGAAGATATTATATAGCCTATGTTAGACCAAGTGTTTGCTGGTTCTGAAATTATATGACAAAGGGTTTCTTCGCACCATTTTATGCTAGGAGCACCATATTTTTCAGCCGTATCATACCAATAACAACCAGCATTATGAGGGTTTGTATATAATTTCATTTACTTAGCCTTCTTTATTTTATTTATTTTAAATGATTAACCAATATTTGAATAAATTCAATTAAAAACCTTATGTTTTACATTTAGTAACCACAAATTTATAGTGTCATAGATAATAATTAAAATAATACAAGGTTTACTAGATATATGAGTTGGTTTGATACGATAGAAAATCCTAAGTTTAAGAACTCTAAGAGAAAAGGTTCAAATACACCAAACGGTGTATGGCAAAAATGTACAAATTGTAATGAAATTTTACAAGTGGACAAGGTTAAAGCAAACTTAAACGTTTGTCCTAATTGCAATCATCACTTTAGAATTGGAGCGCTGGATAGAATCAAGCTTATGGTTGATGAAGGTTCTTTTAAGTCATTTGCTGATGACCTAGAGTCCCTTAACCCTTTAGGCTTTAAAGATAAAATCTCTTATGAAGAAAGACTAAAGAAGGCTTATGATAAAACTCATAGAAAAGATGGAACTATTTGTGGTTTTGCTAAAATTGGGTCTAAAAAAGTTGTCATGGCCGTAATGGACTTTAACTTCATGGGTGGATCTATGGGGGTTGTAACTGGTGAAAAAATTGCTTTAGCAATGGATGAAGCTTTAGCTAATAAGTGCCCTTGTATAGTTGTTTCTGCATCTGGTGGTGCTAGAATGCAAGAAGGAATTCTATCTCTTATGCAAATGGCTAAAACTAGTGCATCTAGAAAGAAACTTAAGGATGCAGACATACCATATATTTCTATACTTACTGACCCTACAACAGGTGGCTGTGCTGCTAGTTTTTCGATGCTAGGAGATATCAACATTGCAGAACCAAAGTGTCTTATCGGTTTTGCTGGGCCAAGGGTTATTGAGCAATCCATCAGACAAACACTACCTGAAGGTTTTCAAAGAGCAGAGTTTTTAAAGGAGCATGGATTCATAGATAGGATTGTTTCTAGAAAAGATATGCATAAAGAACTTTCATTTTTTATAAATATGTTTAGCTAATGAGCAAAGTTAATAACTGGCTTTTGGCCAGTTACCCAAAGGAAAAATATACTCCTGGGTTTGATAGACTAACTTTAGCTTTTGAATTGTTTCATTTCGATTTTACTAGTAGCAAAGTTTTAACTGTTGCTGGTACAAATGGAAAAGGAACAGTATCAAGACTGTTATTTGAAAATATTAAACTTAATAGTAAAAACGTAGCTGTTTTTAGCTCTCCTCATTTATTTAGTATATCTGAACGTTTCCAATTTAGTAATAGTCAGGTTGATGAGGATAAAATATTAAATCACTTTACTGAAACTCATGAAAAGCTAATATCAAAAGATATCCATCTTTCTTTTTATGAGTTTACCTTAGTTGTTTTTTTAAGATTGTGTATTAAAAATAGCACTGAGTACATTATACTAGAGGTTGGCCTGGGTGGTAGGTTGGATGCTACAAACTTAATAGATGCTAATGTTGCTTGTATTACAAGTATATCAAGGGATCATGTTGAATTATTAGGAAATAGTTATAAGAGTATTCTTTTTGAAAAACTTGGAGTTATTAAAAGCAAAACTAAAGCATTTGCTTCATTTGAGTTGGATTATCTAGTGCAGGAGTCTCAGAAATATTGTGAAATAAGAAATTTAAATATATCATTAAGAAAAGATGAAAATGATATATCCAAAAGAAATATCTTTTTAGTTCACTCTTGTTTGGATCATTTAGGCTTAGCTTTTCATGAAGCAATTTTGAAAAGAGTTGCCTCTAATGGTAAGTTTTTATATTCTTGCGCCCATAATTTAGCTGCCGTGCGCAACCTTGTTTCAAATCTTAAGAATAGTTCGCAACTTACAGAAGATGTATTAATCATACTTAGCTATTCACATAGAGATATTAAAGAACTAGAATATATGAGCAAACTATTTTTAGAACTAAAACCTTTAGTTAAAGGTATTAATCTAACTCACTTGCGTCAATTTAAAGCGGCAAAGTTAGATGATCTCAAATTTATTTCTAAAAAATTAAACATTGCTTTTATGGATGAAGAAAATTTAAAAAATGCTATTAGACAAAGTAAAAAAATATATCTCTCAGGTTCAAATTACTTTATTGGTACTTTTATCAATAAGTTTAAATAAATCATTTTCTCAAGATAAAAACCTTCAACTCAAATTAGGAGAATCAGTAAGTATATATTCTGAAAAAGCTTACAAAAGAAATAAAGGTAATACATTTGAAGCAATTGGGAATGTTGTAATAATTAATAGAAAAGAAACTTTATATGGTGAAAAGGCAAGTGTAGACTTGGCCAATGGCAAAGTTAGTATTGAAGGTAATGTTAGAGTTATAAGTCCTGGTATAAATATATATGGATCTTCGATATATTTTGAATTTGAATCGAATCATTTAGAAATTAAAAATGCTAGGGTGATTACTGAAGACTTTAATCTTGTCGCCAATAGCTTTAAGAAAACAGGACCAAAAACTTTTTACGCCAAAGAAGCGCAGTTTACAACTTGTACAGACTGTGCGGAATCATGGTCTGTTTTTGGTGAAGAAATCTATGTTGAAATTGATGAGTACGTAAAGGTCCATCATGCTCTGGCCCGAATAAAGGGTGTATCAATTCTTTATTTCCCATATATTATACTTCCTATAAAAACTAAAAGAGAGTCCGGGCTTTTGTTTCCAACTTTTTCATTGAACTCAGATGAGGGAGTTACATTCGATCAACCAATTTTTTTAAACTTAGGAGATGACAAAGATCTAACTTTGACCCCTAGGTTTTTAAGTGAAAGAGGGTATGGGCTTGATACTCAGTTTAGACAAGTTTTTGGTGAAAAAAAATGGTTGGAATTAAGTGATAGAGCGATACTCGATTTCATTTATCTTCCTGAAAAGACAGATCATGAAATTTCTGGAGAGAAATATCTTCGAAATTTTACCTATTTAGAGTCTCACCTTCAATTAAGTAACAATCTTAATGTGCACTTTGATGGAGGCTGGCTTAAAGACTTAGATATGATCAATGATTTTGCTTTATATATGCAAAACTATAGTCCGGATGGTAATATGGGGTTATATTCTCATATCGATTATAGGTCTGATAACTTTACAATTAACTTAGAGGGAAATTATCGTCGCAATAATGCCGTTAGCGATCCTTTGCTGTTAGATAAAGATTATGTGCAAATTCTACCCTCATTTAACCTTTCAACTAAGCCCTTTAATCTTATCACTTCAGATCAAAACTTTTTACAAAAAATTATTGTTGGTGCTGATACAAATCTTACTCGTTTTTCTCAAATTTCAACCAATAGTGATAACGGTATTCGTAATTTAACAAGATTGGATGCAAGGCCTTTTGTAGACCTTCATTTGTTCGATATTGGGGCCATTCATTTTAAGACTAATTATGTCTTTGATGCTCAGCTTTATAAGTTACATTTCGAAGATGATTCTTATTTTAGTAAATATGCCAATGTTTTTAGAACTAGTGCTAGTTTCACAATGAGTAAGATTTTTGGAAAAGCTCAGGCACTAAAAAGAAAACGAAAAAGTATTAACAGTGACAAAAAAATATCTGACCTTATCGGAAGCTTGCCCTCTATAAAAGATACTGAGAGCTTAGATTTTGAAATTCAATATAAAAATAGTTATAAACATTCTCAAAATTTTCAATTTATTCATCACTATACCTCTTCTTCTGATGAGGTTGGTAACTCTCGATTTAAAACTCAAATTTCCAACTCTGATGGCTGGTTTGATTATGAAGATGCTCTTAATGAGGATATCGCCACTCTTGGTATTAATGATGTCCGAACTCAGATTCCAGTCTTAAATACTTTCGAATTTCAGTGGAATAATACAATTGTAAAAAAATCGATTAATTCATCACTCTTTAATAAAAACATTGAGCAAAATGATTATTTGAAAATAGGTTACTTTAATCTCTCTCAAGGTTTTATATTATCTAATGACTCTGGAAATGAAGAATTTAAGAATAAGCTAACTCGTTTATATGTAGATATGGGGTATACTTTAGGGAGTTTTAACTTTTCTGCCAGAGATTACTATTTCCATTCTGATTCGAATCATAAGCTGGATTTGAATATTGAAAAAAAGTTTAAAAATTTTGGTGTTTTATCGAGTTATAGTTATAACTCAATCGATAATTCTCGTTTACGAACGGTTAGATTTGGTGGTGTTATACGGCCAATCGATGCTTTAGGCTTTTCTTTTCTTCAAGAGTTTGACTTAAATACAAATAGTGACATAAAAAAAGTTTATCAAGCTGACTATATGCCAGATAATAACTGCTGGTTAATTAATCTAAGCTACACAGACCGTGTTGATGATAGTAGATTTACTTTTAACTTTGTGTTTAACTTTGGAAATGACACTTACGATGAATATAAAAAAAACTACTTCTCATTTGATAGAATCTAATCAAGTCTTCATATGTGATTTTAACGATAGTTTCACATTTAATATTTTTAGTGATTTTAAAAACCTTGGCCATGATTCAGTTGTTGTCGGACATGAAGAGACTGACTTTTGGAATAGACTACTTAAAAAAGAAGAGAAGTTTATTCTAATTCTTGGTCCTGGGCCAGGTCACCCCTTTGACTATGACTTTTGTGATTTTAAGCCTTTTTTTGATTTAAAAAATTGCTTCATATTTGGAGTTTGCCTTGGTCATCAATTATCTCTTTTATTTCTTGGAGCTAAAGTTATAGAAAGTTCTAACAAATTACACGGGCAAACTGTAACTTTAAAAGACACTCATAACTTATTTTTTGATAATATGAGTTCTTTGATATTTCAAAGATATAATTCATTAACTGTAGACATTTCAAGCCTTCCAACTGAACATGTTAAGTCTTTATATGATGAAAATTCTGAACTAATGCTTTTTAGCTATAAGGATAATTTCTTATCATGTCAGTTTCATCCTGAGTCTGTTGGAACAAATTGCCCAAACTCTCTCTATTATCTCGTCACTAATTTTTTGATATAATAGTTTATGCTAATTCGAATAGGTGGAGTCTATAACTCAGATATTGTTTCTTATTTAAGAGGTCTTGATATAAAAGATTTTAAGTTCGATCTTAGACCTAGGTCTTTTAACTTTATACCTTTATCAAGTGCTAGAGAAATTTTTTTGAATAATATCAACTCTGATGAATCAATTAGTATTTGTTTTGAAGATGACTCAAAAACAACAATTGAAGAAGTAACTTCTAAAATTAAAGGCGAGCTGTCATTTGAAAATATTTACTTAGAGTTTTACAGCTCTCTTATTGATATTGATTTTCTCGATTCATTTAAGGCTGATTATTTTTTACATATATCGTCTAGCTTTAATCCTAAATCAATTCCACTTTATAAAAATTTAAAAAAACTTATTATACACAATAAAGATGTTGAACAACTTAAACAGTTTGATAAGTTAAATACCTTTATGGAAGTTATAAACTCAAATCTTACTATAGACCAGTCTTTAGAACTACAGCATGATTGGGATGAAGATGTGAATACAAGTTTTATAGAACAATTTAATATACAACATATTTGTTTTGATATTTCTTCAAAAGTAGAATTATCCTATAGAAATCTTGATAAAGATTTACTTGAATCGTTGCTTTTACAAAAGAATATTATCCGAGGAGATAGTTATGAAAATTCTACTAACTAATGACGATGGCTACATGGCCGAAGGTATCAACTGTATGTACGAATCACTTAGTAAAGATTTTGATATAACTATGGTAGCACCAGACAGAGAAAGATCAAGTTGTGGTCATGCAATTTCTTTAACTCAGCCTTTACGACTTAATAAGATAGATACTGATAAATATTCCTGTTCTGGTTTTCCAGCCGATTGTGTATTAATTTCAACTGGCCATATAATGAGAGATGAGAAGCCAGATGTTGTTATTAGTGGACCAAATCATGGTGCCAATCTTGGTCAGGATAGATTTTATTCTGGTACTATTGCAGCAGCTAGAGAAGCCGTTTTTAGAGGTTTAAAATCCATCTCAGTTAGTGTTACGAAAATTAAACCTAGTGAAGATTTTAACTTTTCGCTTTCAACGGAGTATATCAGTAAGTTACTTAAAACAAATATCTTAGAAATCATTCCCAATGGAGCTCTTTTAAATATCAATATTCCTAATATATGTACTTCGGAACTTCAGGGTGTTCAAATCGCTAAATCAGGGCATCAATTATACACAGAAGATGTACTAGAGAGATCAGATTTTAAAGGTAATTTATATTATTGGATTGGCGGTACATATGATGGCCATAAAGATATAGATGGGTCGGACTGCAATATTGTCCACTCTAAGAATATTTCTGTTGAAGTTCAATATGTAAGCCAAGGAGCCGATATAGTAGATGAACAACTACTAATAAAGGCTATAAATTGTATTTAAAACTATTAATTACATTTCTGTTTTGTTTAAGTTGCTCACATAAAAGTGGCTACTATAAAAACATTGGTGGAAAGTGGACTTTCGTTCCACAGAAAGCTGGTTTTTACGCATCAATGAAAACACCAAGGGTTTACAATTCTTCTATAAGTATTGAAGAGAAGGGTATGTTTGCTTGGCCGGTTCCAGCGACAAGAAAGATTTCATCCTTCTTTGGTAAGAGAAAAGGAAGACACCACGATGGAATAGACATACCTTCTTCAAATGGATCTCATATTCTTGCAAGTGCTGATGGTAAGGTTACTTTTTCCGGTTGGATGAGAGGATATGGTCGAATCATTGTACTTAAGCACAAAAATAGCTACAACACAGTTTATGCACATAATAGTAAAAACTTTGCTAAAAAGGGTGAGAAAGTAACCAAGGGGCAAGTTATAGCAAAAGTAGGCAATAGTGGAAGGTCGACAGGACCACATCTTCATTTTGAAATTCGTAAATCTAATAAGGTTATAGATCCAATGAAGTTTTTTTCGATTGGAAGAAAACTCGCAGCTAAGTAATTAAGAAGTTTTTTCTAAAATTTTAAAGTACATCTTTGCAGTGTTAACAGCATCTTCAAGAGCTGTATGCTCTACCTCTCCCATACCAAACTCTTTCATCATCACAGCTCCGGAGTCCATTCCTTTTGCTAGAATTCCCATGTCAATTAAACCTAGAGTAAGACATGAAAGATCTAAGTTTCTATGATGGAAATATTTATTCATCCACTCCCAACCCAAATCTCTATTCATGAAAGGTAAATCTATTGCGCTTATTGATTTTCCAAAAAGTACAATTCTTTCATTATTAAAATATGATTTAACTTCTGAGCTCTCTAAATAAGACTCCATTTCATTTTTAAAAATTTCTAAACTAATACCTTTATTATGTGCAAGATCGATAAGGTCTTTATTATTTTTTATGACCCACTCATTAAGATTAGGCTTTAATTCTTTAAAGCTTGGACATTTTATATAAAAATGCTTTTTTAAGTCGTAATTAATCTCTCTTTTATCCGAACAAAAAGGAATCATAGCAAATTCAATGATTAAAGCATTTTCTTCTAGGCCGGTAGCCTCTATATCAAAACTCAAATATTTCATAGGCTAATATTAATCTAAAGAAATTAAATTGACTATGTAAAACAATTTATTAGTATATCTTATTTTTAGTATTAGTCTTTCTTATGGAACATTTTGTTTTTAATCTTACATTGTTTTACTTTTATCATAATAGCTTTTCGTGATTTTAAGTCTTTAGGTATTAATTTGTAGTGTAAGAATTAGTAAGTAATTTTTAGTTATTAAAAAGTTGACCGTTAAGCTTGGTCTATGTAAAACGACTTCAACAAAAGATAACAAAAGGAGAGCTTATGAGTAAAATTTTATTATTATTAGCATTAACAACTACAGTTTTTGCAAACGATCAGTATCACTTGATTGATTCTATTGAGATCGTTGAAGTTGTTGAGAGTCAAGATGGTTATCTTGAAGAAGTGGTTGTATCTACTGAGAAAGTAGCAATGGAATATGCTGATTATAGCTATGCAGAATTTAAAAAAGCTACAGATCCTGTTAAAAATCCGGTTACTTTAGGTAAGATCATTGAGCAAACAGAAGAAATTGTTGCACTTGGTGAAGATATTTATACACTTGTTCAAAAAGGTAAGCCTAATGTAAATATCGACTCAGCTCCTATTAGTGTATTGCCTATGAATTCAAATAAAACTGGACCAATGTCAACTCTAGATATGTCTAATTGGAAAGAACCAATGGTAAAGAAATTTAGAATAAAAACTAAAAATTACCTTGGGGCAACAACTGTCGACTTTGCATGGAAAGTGATCTTTTCATATGGTGGACAATTAGATGGTAATGGAGCTTTTATTACAGGTGCTTCTATTAAACCTGAACATATTAAAGTTCTTTTTGGCTATGATCTAACTGTAAACTATAGCTTACAGTCTATTTCTAATACGGGAACTAGAGATTTTCCAATTGCTCAGGCAGTTATTGATTTAGATTTTAAGATAGAAACAGTTCTTCAGACTACTATGAAGGGACAATCTTATTTGATAAGTGGACAGGGAAATATTAAAACCTTATAGCCCAATATAAATTTGTTATTTTTATTTCGTTTAAAGGCCTTATTTAAGGCCTTTTTTTATAAGTAGCTTATTTTTATTTCTTTTGGAGAATCTTTTACTTTGATTTCACAAAGAAGTAGGCTCTCATTAAAGATACATTTTTTACAAACTCCCTCGCCATTACAACTTGAAGCAATAGGTAATTTTTTAATTTTTTTGAGATATTCTAAAAGGATTATTTTCTGCTCCTCTTGTGTCGGTCTGAGTATTATTTTCTTGTTAGATGCTTGTTTTTTTAAAAGTATTGTTTTACGCATCTAATACTTCTATCTCTAGGTCTAGATTTTGTGTTGAGTCGTCTTCTATTTCATATTGAAGTTCTTTTGCGTTGGATTTTCTACAAAGTGGTCGGATTTGTAGTACTACCCACATACCAGAAGATTCATGATTACTGCTAAGTTGAGTTTGAATATTTTCAATTTTAAAGTTCTCTTTATTTATATATGCAACTAGTTGATCGAACTCTTTTTCTTGATAACCAGTTTTTCTCTTTGGTGGCGAGGGGATATAGTAAGTAAATGTTCTTAGTTTGTACTGCATGAAACTTTTTAAAACTGATGATAACACTCAAGACTCCTCGTGAATTTAGCCACTTATAGTTTTAATGGTAATGGAGCTTTTTTAGATATTCTAGTGAGTAAAGTTATTCTACTTAACATTAACTTACATCAAACAATTTTTATTATAATCTCCGATGTCTTTCATCAGTAACTGAAAAGAATTTTTTGCCTAATAAAAAAACTTCTTTTTTATTTTGAATAGTAGGGTTATACTAAATATGTGGATGACAGGAAGTTATCTGAAAAGGCAAGGATTTGCCGAGTAGAAAAGAAGGGCCCAATGCAGGAGGGCCCTTTTTTTATGCAAAAGCTTTAACATGAAAAATTTAAATTTAAATGAATTTCTAAAAATAAAATCACAGTTCCAGTTAGGCGAACTTACCACTGAAAGCTTTCATCAAAAATCAAAAAAATTATCAAAAATCTCAAATGTAAAAGATGCAATTAATGTTTGTAAAGAGATAGATGTTGATGCACTAGAGGTTTTAAAAAGTAAAAAAATTGAAACTATTAAATTAAAAGAAGCAATCTCAAGTACTTTGAGTAAAGGAAATAGAGTTTTTATTTGTGGTTGTGGTGCAACTGGAAGACTTGCACTGTCTTTAGAATTTTTGTTTCGTGAAAAATTCAATACTGATCAAGTTGTAAGCTTTATGGCCGGAGGAGACTTCGCATTAATTAAGTCAGTTGAGCAATTTGAGGACCGTTTAGATTTTGGTAAGAGACAGTTAGTTGATTTAGATTTTAGTGAAGGGGACTTACTAATATCTATTACAGAAGGTGGTGAAACAAGCTTTGTAATTGGAGCTTCTTTAGCTGCAGTAGAAATCTCAAAAGTTAAATCTTTTTTTCTATACTGTAATCCTGATGAAGAGTTGATAAATATTGAAAGATCTAAAAAAGTTATAGAAAACTCTCAAATAGAAAAAATAAACTTAACTGTGGGGGCGATGACTATTTCTGGTAGTACTCGAATGCAAGCAACAACTGTTCAAATGTTTGTTGTTGGTTTGGCCCTTTTAAATTTTGATGACTCGCAAGCATGCTTTGAGGATCGATTTAATAAAGATCTTAAATATCTTATTGATTTAGACTACTCTAAATTAAATGCTCTTATAAATGGAGAGACAAAGCACTATAAAGCAGGTGGTATTATAACTTATAAAGTTAGCAAAGACTTAGCTATTTGTGCTCTTACAGATACAACAGAGAGGTCTCCTACTTTTAGTTTAAAACCATTTGAACAAAATTCTAGTGATCCACACTCCTTGTGTTATCTTGTAGTCGCTGGGGCAACCAAGACTGAAGATGCCTGGAATAAAATACTTAAAAGAAATCCAAGGTGTTTAGATTGGAATGACATTCAAAATGAATTAACTAGTAAAGATTTATATTTATTTGATATTAGCGAACAATCCATTGCTAGAAGAGATAGCTTAAATTTAAATAATGTTATATTTGATATCAGTAAAACTGACAAAAAAATCTCTTTTAGCTTAATGGATATAGATTTTTCATTTAAAAGAAGTTCCAGTCTCTTGATTGATCATCTCGCTGTGAAAGTTTTATTGAATACACATTCTACTTTAGTAATGACGAAGCTTGGACGAGTCTATTCAAATGTAATGAGCTATGTAAGGCCTTCAAATTTAAAACTAATAGATAGAGCAACCAGGTATGTCAGAGAGTTATCAGAGCATGATTTAAGCTATGAAGAGGCACTTAAAAGGGTTATTTCTAATGTAAATAGGACTCAAGATGATGAGTCCATCGTTATTAAAAGTCTTAAGGCTTAGGCATCTTTATTTTCTATATCATTTTCAATAGAATCTGGTTTTTCGTTTAAACCTTTTTTAAAGTTTGTTATAGCTGAGCCCATAGATTTACCTAAAGCTGGAAGTTTTTTTCCTCCAAATAGTAAAACTATAATTCCACCAATAATTATTAATTCAGTTGTTCCTAATCCAAACATATATTTTCCTTTAGTAGATTCTATTTAAATCCATTGAATATTTACCAGGGGCAAAATTCATGAATCTATGATCTCTTAGCTTTTTATATTTTAAAACACTATTTGATTTCGATGCGTAAGGGTAGATACTTATTCCACCTCTTGGAGTAAATTCTCCGATGACTTCTATATATTTTGGTTTCATCAATTTATATAAATCGTCACAGATTTTTTGTATACAATCTTCGTGAAAATCACCATGATTTCTAAAGCTGAAAAGATACATTTTCATCGATTTACTTTCAACCATTTCTTTATCTGCTATGTAGTTTACAAATATCTTCGCAAAATCTGGTTGTGATGTCTTTGGACAAAGAGAGGTGAACTCTGTACAAACAAAAGTTGTCCAAGCATCAGACTTTGGATTCTTGTTAGGAAACTTTTCTAGAATTTTAGGGTTGTAGTTACTTTCGTACTTTGTTTCATTACTTCCAAGTAATGTCACTGTGCGTAATTCCTTCGATGTTCTTTCTGTTTTTTTCTTGGCCATGTCTAACTTCTCAAATAATTGTTTTTATTATAAGTTGCTTTTTATTATATAAATTAGAGAAAAGAAATAGAAATTTCAATATAGGTAATTATGAATAAAACAAAAGTTGTTCTAGGTCAGCTTGGTTCACCAAAAAGTGCTTCAACTAAAGACGTTAGATCTTATTTAAAAGAGTTTTTAGGTGATCCCAGGGTTGTAGATCTTCCTAGAGCTCTTTGGTGGATAATATTAAATCTATTTGTACTACCTTTTAGGCCAAAAAAGAGTGCTAAAGCTTATTCTCGTATTTATGACGGAGAGTCATTTCCTTTAATAACTCTCACAAATAGCTTTGTAGAAAAGATTAAACCGCATCTAGATGTAAATATAGAGTTAAATAGCGCATTTTTACTAAGTTATCCTAGAGTTAATGACTTATTGGATCACTGGGAGTCTGAAGACTACGACGAAAGAGCCGTTGAACTAGTTGTCATTCCACAATTTCCTCAGTTTAGTGAGGCTACTGTTGCCAGTGTTTTTGATGTTGTTGGTGCATCCTTTAGTAAAAGAGTGAATTTTCCTGATATCAGGTTTATTACGAACTATCATCGCTTAAAATCATTCATTGATTTAAGTGCAAAAAAAATAGAAACTACATTAATTGGAAAAGAGATAGATGAGCTTATTATATCATTTCATGGAATTCCCTTAAGAAGAGTTACCGAAAAAAGAGATGAATATTATCTTCATTGCTACGAAACTTTTAAACTTATCAAAGCTCAATTATCGCATGACCTGCAGAATAAAATTCATATGTGCTTTCAAAGTAGATTTGGGAGTGAAAAATGGCTAGGGCCTGCAACAGATGAGTATGCAGTAAAGTTAGGGAATGAGGGAGCAAAAAGTATTGCTGTTTATTGTCCTAGTTTTGTTATCGACTGCTTGGAAACAACTGATGAGATTGGAAATGAACTTGCAGAAGAATTAGAAGAGATAAATTGTCACCTTGAGTTTATTCCTTGCTTAAATGATGACCAAGACTGGGTTGTGGAATACTCTAATTACATCAATACGTTAGTAAATGGATCTAAAGAAGAATTAGATAAATTATTCTATACAACTAATCGAAAAGAAATAAGAAAGGATTTACCGAGTCAAGGTAAGTCAGTTGCTAAATTAGATAAAAAAGCAAAGTCTAGTTTAAAAATAATGTTTTTAACTTTATTTTTAGATCTTGTAGGATTCTCTATTATATTTCCATTATTTCCAAGCATGGCCAAATACTATTTAGAGGTAGATAGGGATAATTTCTTCTTGAATTCTATATTTAATTTAATTGAATCATTCACAGTTTCTGGTGGTTCCCAAGTCAATAATATTGTTCTTTTTGGTGGAATCCTAGGTGCGTTGTACTCATTGTTACAATTTATATTTGCCCCGATATGGGGAAAGCTTTCTGATAGATATGGAAGAGCTCCCATTTTAAAATTTAGTATTTTTGGAATGCTTGTAAGTTATATTATCTGGATATTCTCGGGATCTTTTACTATTCTTCTTTTATCTCGTTTAGTAGGAGGAATTATGGGGGGGAACATATCAGTTGCTACTGCAGTTGTTTCTGATGTTACTTCTAAAGAGAATAGATCAAGAGGAATGGCCTTCGTTGGAATTGCTTTTGCTATGGGATTTTTGATTGGCCCTGCAATCGGAGGAATCTTTAGTCTTATAGATCTATCTAGTTTAAACTCTTATGGGTTGAATCCATTTTCTGCTCCCGCTATAATAGCTGCAGTTCTTTCACTCATAAATTTCCTCTTAGTTTTTAACTCTTTCGAAGAGACAAATATTAATAAAAATGCCGACTCATTTTCTAATAAAACTTTTAATCCAATAAGATTATTAGTTCCTAAAGCTTCAAAAGATGTAAATATAATCAATTATACATACTTTCTATTTATCTTCATTTTTAGTGGTATGGAGTTCACTTTAACTTTCTTAGCATTGGAAAGACTTGGGTACAGCTCATCTGACAATGCTTATATGTTTGTTTATATTGGTATTGTTTTAGCTTTAGTTCAAGGTGGCTACGTTAGGCGAAAAGCTGCTAGAGTAGGTGAAAAGAAGATGGCCATTAAAGGATTGATTAGTGTTATTCCTGGACTTTTCTTATGCTCATACGCGAATTCTACATTTACACTATTTTTAGGTTTAACTTTTTTAGGATTTGGTTCATCTTTAATTATTCCTACTTTAACTTCTTTAGTTTCTCTTAAAAGTGATGAGGATAAACAAGGAGAATATCTTGGAAATTTTAGGTCTCTTGGCTCTTTAGCTAGAGTATTTGGTCCAATCTGTGTAAGCTTAATATTTTGGAAGTTTGGGTCTAGTTGGGCATATATCTTAGGTGCATTGGCAATTACTATCCCTTTACTCGTTATAAGTAAGTTAAAGCAAACTGAAGAGCTATCGTAGAGTCTAGAAGAATATAAGTTCTAAATCTGTTTGCTCCTTTCTTTACCAAGAAAAGTATACAGCAATAGTATATCGATAGAATAAGTAGAGTATATTTAACACTTTCTAGTTCATCGATGTAGAGTCTTGAAGCTATGAAGAAAGTCCAAATTATAAGACATAGAACTTGAAAGCTTCTGGTTTCAAAGATGTGAGCTAAGGTTTTAATTTTTGTATCTTCATTCTTATCTCTTAGGTCGAAAGGTAAACTTAAGGCCATAATTAAAAAAAATGCTTCTATATGATGTACTACTTCTTGTGACCTAAAAAGTAAGCACCAGCTTAATGATATTGATATAGGTTTTAAAAATAAATTTGGTCTTAAGTATTTAGGATATAACAATGTGATAATGCAAATTATCGAATATTGAAAGAGCATATTCCATGGTAGGAAAATTGATGATAAAGCTGTCAAGGCAATCAGAAGTCTGTTTATTATATTTCTTTGTAAGAAGTGATAGCTAAATAATGTTCCAAAAAAGAGAAATGGGATATTTGTAAAAACAAAATTCCCAGCTTTTAGGGAGTAGTGCATGTAGAACAAACATGCATAAATCGCAGTAAAGTATTTGTATGTGCTATTGTTTATGCGCATTAATTAAATGATAAACAGCTGGTGAAAATACTTTAAAATATTTGTCAGTTTTATTCCAATCACTATTAGGTAACTCTAGTGTAAATGTTGGTATACCTCTTTCATTACCTGCCCAGTTACCTAGACTACCAGGATAAAATGGGTAATTAGCAATTTTATAGTTACCTGCTTTTTTACTCATTTGAGTTAGTATGTTCTTTGTTTCAATTGAACTTTTAGATTTTAGTGAGGGCCCATCATAATCTAATAGTTGAAGTGGGGCATGAACAGAGATGATATAGTCTGGTTTATATAACTTGATAAGATTTACTTGAAAAATAGTTTCTTGCTCAGTCAGTGATTTGTGTCCAGGAAACCTTCTTTTATTACTGTAGTACTTTTTCTTCCAAAGTTTTAATGCTGACTCATTCCAGTCAGATGTTGGAAAATTTCTATTAACATCTACTTTTTTTGAGTTTGTCCTAGTTGGTCGTTTAAAAAAGAAGGGGTCTGTTGTCACTATGGGTGCTAAAATAATTTTGCTTTCACTATAGAGTTGAGGATCTTTTAAGAAGTCATTCAATATATCGAAGCAAAACTTAACAGGTGTAATTTCATCTGGATGAACACCACACATCAGTAGGGTAGTTTTAGAAGTCTCTGTAAAGTTTTTGCCTTCTAGAACTGTCCACATTATAGGGTTACCAAAGTGTGAAGTCCTGACAGATTTCCATTTGAACATCTCGCACTTGGAATAGCTCCAGTTATAAGTTTGAAACTTTTTATCTAGTTTCTTACAAAACTTTTGAATTTTTACAGAGTTTACTGGTAATTTTTTGGTTTTCTTTTCTTTAAGATTTTTAACTTTCGTAACTAAATCTTTATTGTGGCCATTTCGTTGTATTGGTTTGATTCCTGAACAAGACACTAGGGATGTAAGTATTAATAACATTTGAAAATTAGACATTCCTTATTAAAGCAGTTGCACATTATAATGTCTATATTCATGTTTTGTAATATGCCAAATAAAATTGTCATCCTAGTTAAAGTTTATCTTATTTATTCCGATATGAAATATGATAGGAGATTTTATGATCGATAGTTTTTCAGAATTTAAATTTTTTCAGTCTTTTCGTATTCCAGTCGAATCTGCCGATGATGTAAGGTTTATGGTCGAGAAGGAGAGTTCTTGTGGTAGTTTTGAGTTCATTGAAGACGGTCATTTAACAGATTGCTCTATTACTGGCCTTGGTTTTACTTCTGTAGATAAGCTAAGTGTTGGAGCGAATTTGAGATTTTCTATTCAGTTTAAAAAAACGAGAATTGATCTTGAAGGTCACGTAGTGCGTTCATTCTTACACCAAGACAGTGGTGACATAGAGAACATGCTTTATGGTATTGAGCTTGATGAAGACGACCAACCTAAGATGAAAAGATTTATTAAGAATTATGTGACTAGTTTTTCTCCAGAAAGAGCTAGAGAATGTCTTGCAAATATGGCCCTATCTGAAAGATATAAGCAAGCAACTGAAGGGTTTGAAGTCTTTTCTTTGATGCTTTCACTTTTTAAAGATATTACAGCATTTGGTACACATGAGAACTTTCTTCATAGTATGCTAGAAGAGATATCAAGAATACTTAATGCTCAGCGATCAACTATATTTTTAATTAATCCTCATACAAATGAATTGGAAGCTGTTGCTGCTTTAGGAATAAATAAAGATTTATTAAAATTTGACTATAGAAAAGGAATTGCTGGATCTGTTTTTACAACAGGAGTTTCTCTTAATATTGATACTCTGACAGATAAAGTTAGGTTTTCCGAAGTAATTGATGATAAAACCGGTTTTGCTACTAGGTCAATTTTATGTTCACCTATTACTAATAGAGAAGATAAGGTTATTGGAGTAGTCGAAGTATTGAATAAAAGAAGTGAAAATAGATTTACAATTGAGGATGAAAAAACAATGAAGGTCCTTCAGTTAATTTTCTCATCTGTGTTTCATGATTATAATCCTATTTCTGAAAAGTCATTGATTAGAAGATTTTCAACACCCTATGATAGGAAGTATGCATATATTGGTCATTCATCAAGTACAAATGAACTTAGAAAATCTATTATGCAATTAAAAGATATCGATAGCCCTTTACTTGTAAATGGAGAAAGAGGAACAGGAAAAAAATTATTTGCTCATATTATTCACAACGAAGGTAAACGTGGTTTAAATGAAGTTGAATATATTTATTGTAAAGGTACTACAAAATCTGATTTAGAGGAAAAAATATTTGGCTCTGAAAAAGCACAAAGTCTTTTAGAAAAATGCATGAATGGAACAGTTATATTTTGTGATATATCTTACCTTCCTTTAGATCTACAAGAACGACTTAGTGATGTAATTAAAAACAAGAGATTACCTACGAGTAAGATTTCTTTAGATGTTAGATTTATGTTCACAAATACTGATAATGAACTTCAAAATGCATATGATAAAGGTGAGTTTAATCCAAAGTTATATGAATTTATAAATAAAAGTGTTTTCTTTATAGAGCCTTTAAGAAAGAGAACTGATGATATTAAGGACTTACTTTCTTACTTCTTAAGAAAAGAATGTAGGGAACAAGGACTTTTATTGAAAGAATTTTCTGATGAAATAATGGATAAATTTCTTGATCATGATTGGCCAGGTAATGTTTCTGAAATAAAAAGTGCTGTTGAAAAAGCTGTTCTTTACAATCCAAAATGTCATGTTATCAACAGTCTTAAAAATGGACAGGCAGTTATTGTAGACATATCAAAGTCTAATTTAAAAGGATTTGATAACATTCCTCATGCTAGGGATTATAGTATTAACTTAAAAGATAGAGTAACACTTGTTGAACGTGAAATGATTTTAGCTGAAATCAAGCGTAACAATGGTAATAAGTCAAAAGCTGCTAAAGAAATGGGGATTAGTAGAGAGGCTCTTAGAAAGAAGATGCTTTTAAGTGATGCTGTTATTGAGCGATTATCTCCTCATCAAGATAAAGAAGCTGCATAATTTAAATATTTTGCCCTTTGTTTCCGATAAAGATAGAAAGGACATGTTTTGGATTATTTTTTATATATCTTAAAGAACTTTAAGCTATCAGACTTTTTAGATATTGTAATAATATCATTTTTAGTTTACAGATTTTTACTTATCATTCAAGGGACTAGAGCTGCCAAGCTAATCGTTGGGCTATCATTTATAATGGCCCTCTATTGGGCAAGTATTAAGTATGAGTTACAAGCTGTAAATTGGGTACTAAGTAACTTCTTTGAATATTTCTTTTTATTTTTAATTGTAATTTTTCAAGAGCAAATTAAAACGACTTTGTCTGAGTTAGGATACTCAAACTTTTTTAAGAGAAAGAAGAAAATTATATTTGAAAGTGAGATTGAAGAAATTAGTATTGCTATGGAAAAGCTTTCTAGACAGGGGCTTGGAGCATTAATTGTAATTGAAAAAGATCATGGATTATTTAATTTCTCAAAAACAGGTACTAAAATAAACTCAGTAATAAATTCAGACCTAATCTTTTCATTTTTTCAAAGTACTTCTCCTTTGCATGATGGGGCAATTATTCTTTTTGATCACAAAATACAATCTGCAGGATGCTTTTTACCTTTGTCCAACAATTCTAAGTTAGATAGAGCTCTTGGGACTAGACATAGAGCTTCTTTGGGGATAAGTGAAGTGAGTGATGCTGTTGCAATATGTCTTAGTGAGGAAACTCAAAAAATAAGTCTTGCTCATAAGGGAAGCCTTATTGTCGTTGATGATTTTACCGACCTTAGTATTAAACTTTACAAAATCTTATATTCTAATGAAAATCTAAGCTTTATCTCTAAATATGGAACAATGAATTGAAAAAACGTAATAAAAAGAAATTTATCTTGAAAATATTTGCAGTTATATTTTCATTTGTTATTTGGTTCTACGTCTTGAGTTCAACTTCAGTAATTTTGAAAAAGGATATAAGAGTTAATTACATTTTACCTAAAGGGTATTCTCTTGCTTCTAATGTTCCAGCTAAACTTGTCTATAAACTCAAAGGTCCTCGTGCAATAATTAACGAACTTGTTTCGAAGGCAGAAGTATTAGATATCGATCTTGCCAAGAAATTTAACTCAAATAATAGGCGATTCAATTTATCTTATTTAAGTTTTTCAAAAAAATTTCCTTTTAGCGTTAAAACTTTAGATATAAGCCCAAAGAGTATTCAGATTTATCTAGTAAAAAACTCTATTAAAACCGTACCTATTAAGGTGAGTACTATTTACTCTACAAGTGATGAAGTTTCCCTAGATAAAATATTTCTATCTGATAAAACTGTGAAGGTTTACGGAGCAAAGAGCGTTCTTAAAGATATAGAGTATATCGATACCGATGTGATTGACCTTTCTACTATCAGCAGTAATACTGCTAGAGATCTTAAATTAGTAGTTCCTGATATAAGAGTGTCTTTGAAACAATCTTCTGTGAATGCTAAAATTAAAATTAAAAAAGATCTTAATCTTTTAGAAATATTAGATGTTCCTATTAAGTTTGACTCGATAAAACCGGTAATATCATCCTCTCTTAAAACAGTAGACTTAATTGTTTCTTCTAAAAAAGAAATATCAAAAGAGCAGACAAGAAGTGCTATTGCTGTTCGAGCTAAGATCCTTGATGATAGGCGACAGAATCATACGGTTATACTGGATATTGATTTACCTGAAGGCGTAAGCTTGATAAAATCTAGTGTAAGTGAAATTAAAGTAAAAACAGGAATTAAGTAAAATGAAGAGAAAACTTTTTGGAACAGACGGTATAAGAGGTCGTGCAAATATATATCCAATGACTGGAGATATTGCATTTATATTAGGAAGAGCTGTTACAGCTTATTTTCAAAACAAAACCAACTCAACAAAACCGACAATCATAATCGGTAAGGATACTAGGCTTAGCTGTTATATGTTAGAACAGGCATTTTCTTCTGGAGTTTGTGCTCAGGGAGGAATCGCAATTTTAACAGGACCTTTACCAACACCCGGTGTTGCCTTTGTCACTCAGTCTATGCGAGCTGATGCAGGAGTTATGATTTCTGCTTCTCACAATGCCTATTATGATAATGGGATAAAGTTATTTGATCCGAATGGCAATAAATTAGATGATATCGTTGAAACTCACTTAGAGAAGATGATTCTTAATCCAGAGTTGATTCCTAATATGCTTGATGATTCTTTGGGCCGTGCCAAAAGACTTGATGAAGTCGTTGGAAGATATATAGTCAAAGTAAAATCAGCTTTTAATGAAAACCTTTCTCTAGATGGTATGAGGCTTGTGGTAGATGGTGCAAATGGCGCTGCCTACAAAGTTGCACCAATGATTTTTGAAGAGTTAGGGGCTGAGGTTATCAGTCTTGGAAATGCACCTGACGGTATAAATATTAATAAAGGTGTTGGAGCATTACACCCAAAACAATGCGCTGAGTCTGTAGTTAAATATAGAGCCGACTTAGGTATATGTCTTGACGGTGACGCTGATAGATTAGTTATTTGCGATGATAAAGGAAATGTTGTTCATGGAGATCAACTTCTTGGTCTCTTGGCAAAGTATCTTTTTGAAACGAAGTCTCTTGGAGATAAGCCTGAGGTTGTTGGAACCGTTATGAGTAATCTCGGTCTTGAGAATTATATTAAATCTTTAGGCATAAACTTTTATAGGTCTAATGTTGGAGACAGATACATTCTAGAGAGGATGAAAAACTCTAATGCTAAGTTTGGGGGAGAACCAAGTGGACACATCATTTTCAAAGACCTTTCTACGACAGGTGATGGTATCCTTGCAGCTCTAAAGGTAATTGAGGCTCTTAAATTTTTTAATGTAAGTCTTTTTGAATTACTCAAGGAGATGCCCTTATATCCTCAAATTCTTGAAAACGTAAAAGTGAAAGAAAAAACAGAATTGACTAAAATGACTGAGCTACAAAGCTTGATAAAGTTCTGGGAAAAGAAGTTAGGAAATAAAGGTAGGGTTTTAATTCGTTATTCAGGTACTGAAAATTTATGTCGAGTAATGGTTGAGGGAGAAGATAATGGTCTCGTTTCAACTTGTGCAAAAGAGCTGGCAAATATTATTAAAAAAGAAATTGGAGTGTAGGGTTTGAAATCAAGATTAGGTGTAAATATCGATCATGTTGCTACTTTGAGACAAGCTCGTGGTGAGTTCTATCCAAGTGTTGTAAAGGCTGCTGAACTTGCATTATTCTCAGGTGCTGATCAAATAACTATTCATTTAAGAGAAGATAGAAGGCATATCCAAGATACTGATGTTCCAGCAGTACAAAAGGTCACTAGAGAGCATAACAAATTATTCAATTTAGAGATTGGTATCGATGATGAAATTGTAGATATTGCTATTGAGATTAAGCCTGATTGGATTTGCATCGTTCCAGAGAAACGAGAAGAAAAAACGACAGAAGGTGGTCTAAATCTTAAGGATAAATCTAATTTCTTAAGAATTTCAAACGCTATAAAAAAAATTAAGCACAATTGTCCTTCAACAAAAATTTCTTTATTTGTTGAGGCAGATGAACCTACTTTAAATGCTTGTATCGATTTAGATGTTGACGCAGTAGAAATACATACTGGAGAGTATGCTAAAGCATTTTTAGAGGAAGAGGACTATTCAGTATTTGTTGAAAAATTTAAAAGTTATAAACATATGATGGAGTCAAGTAATATTGGATATCATGCAGGTCATGGTCTTACAGACTTATCGTTAGCCCCACTTGTAAAAGAAAAAATATTCAGTGAATATAATATTGGTCATTGGATTATTAGTGACAGTGTGTTTTATGGATTAAAAGACACTGTGAAAAAACTATTAAAGATTATGGAGAGTTAATAAATGAGAATTGTAGATAATCTTGAGATGAATAACATTCAGAGTTCAATTGAAGAGCTAAAGATCGAGCCTCAAATGATAACTGAAAACTATGGAATTAAAGCAGCTAAGTATCTGCAACGAAATGTACTTAAGTCTTCTTTTGACGTGCAGGTTATAGTTTTACTTGGAACTGGAAAGAATGCTTGTGATGGTTTAGCAACAGCTAGACATCTCTCCAATATAGGTTATAGAGTAACAGCATTTAGACTTTTTAGTGAATCTGAATGTTCTAAAATGTTGATTGATGAAATCGTTAAAGCTAAAATCTATGGCGTTTCTATTGGAGAGATTAACGGAGTAAGTGACCTTGAAGATTACTATTCTCAAATTGATTCAAAAACAATGCTTATAGATGCTATCTTTGGAACAGGTGTTAGTTCTCCATTGCCAAAATTTTTATATGAAATTATAAATTTTATAAATCAATATGAATCATTTATCGTAAGTATTGATATACCAAGTGGTCTTGACTCTGATAGTGGAATTATTAATGGTAATGCGTTTAATGCAGCATTAACATTAGCAAATTCTGTTGCAAAACAAGGTTTTTTTATTTCAGATGGTGTCCATAACATCGGAAAAGTTAAAGTGATAGACTCTGGGATTCCAAAGAAGTTAATTGATAAAGGAAATAAATATTTACTAGATAACAAAGATATTTTAAAAACAATTAACTCAAGAGATAAGTTTGCAGACAAAAAAGTTTTTGGCCATACTCTTGTTATTGGTGGCTCACATGGACTTACTGGTTCTTTAGTACTTGCTTCTAGTGCGTCTTTAAAAGTTGGCGCAGGACTAGTCACAGGAGCGACATGGGAACCTCAATATAATGAGTTCATTCAAAGACTCATACCAGATATCATGACAGGCTTTATACCTCTTGAGTTAGATCGATGGCCTATTTTGATAAGAGGTCTTGAAAAGTATTCTGCAATTGTTATTGGGCCTGGACTAGCCAGATCTACTCGCTCTAGAAGACTTGTTCTTGAGATCCTTAATAATTTTTCTGGACCTGTTGTTTTAGATGCAGATGCTATTAATGTCCTTTCTTTGAAAGAAGATCAGCATGTCTTTAAGTTAAGAAGTGCTCCAACTGTTCTAACTCCTCATTTTGGAGAGTTCGCTAAATTTTGTGGAATTGACATCAAAGCTATTAATAAAGATCCTATTGGTCAACTTAAGCAACTAATAAACTCAATAAACTGTACTGTTGTCTTAAAAGGTGCCTGTACATTTTTAGGACTGACAGATGGTAATATATTCTTTAATTATTCGCCTAATGATGGAATGGCCACTGGTGGTGCAGGTGATGTTTTAGCTGGCATATTAGGTGGTTTACTTTCTCAAAAATCTTTACTTAATAAAAGTCTTTCTTTAAGTGAGAGCTATACAGAGTTAAATAAAGCTGTAGTAAATGGTGTGTTGATTCACTCTTTGAGCGGTCTTAAAGCTGCCAATAAGTATGGAGTAAGATCAATGAGTGCAAGCTCTTTGATAGAGTCACTACCTGAGGTTTTTAAAGATATTGATAATAAATTTGAAGAGAGTTAAAAATGAGATTTGATACTGAGAGAACTTGGAAGAAAGTTTATGAGTCAGATGTAGAATATGTTGCCATTGAATGCAAAGATCATTTGCCGCATCAATCAGTATTAATACTCGAAGGTGATGTTGGAGCTGGTAAAACTACATTTGTTAAACATTTTGCCAATGATCCTGAATCTTCAAGTCCTAGTTACAATGTTATAAATGAGTACCCTGACGTATTACACGCTGACTTTTATAGGATAAAAGAATCTTCTGAAATTATACATTTAGAGCTTTCTTTATATATGGATCAAAGGCCGTACATATGTATTGAATGGGGACTAAAGCATATTAGAAGAATTGAAAATGAATTACCTGATGGATTTACTTTTTATGTTCTTCAAATAGATATTAATGAAATGAACTACCAAAAAGTAGAGTCCAGAAATTACACTTTGAAGAAGATCACTGAAATATAAGACTCTAGGGGCAATTAGTTCCGACTAAAAAGCTTTTGTTGGGTATTCTGTATACTCTGTAACTTATTATTATTATTCACTTTACAAACTGTCAGTTAATGTAAGTACATTTTATTTAAAGTCTAGCATTAATATGTTGACGGCAACCAACAAAAAAGGTCATACTTTATGTAGGGAAGAATTAGACTGATTAATTTGGTTAATTCTTTCTCAGAAGATTAAGGATAAGGTCTTCACTTAAAATTTAAAGAATTATAAGACTACTTGTTTAATTAATTATGGAGGATGACAAATGAGACTTACATCAAAAGGGCGTTACGCTGTTAGAGCAATGTTAGATTTAACTTTTCACTCAAGTGGAAACCCAGTTAGATTACAAGAAATTTCATCAAGGCAATCTATTTCACTACATTACCTAGAGCAGCTTTTTAGAAAGCTTAGAACTGGTAGAGTTGTAAAATCTGTTAGGGGACCAGGTGGAGGTTACGTTTTAGCTAGATCTATGGATGAAATAACTGTTAAGGATGTTTTAGAGTCTGTTGGAGAGAATATTAATCCTGCTAAAGATATCTCTGGAAATCCTAGTAGTGGGATTGAGTCTAAAGCTTTAGACGGTCAAGATATTAGAGTTGAGACAACTGAATTTAATTTAACTAAAGGATTCTTTGAGAACCTTGGTCTTTTAATGCAAGAGTACTTAACAACAACAACTTTAGGAGACTTAAGAAGAAAAGCTAGAGAAGCTAACACTTCAAATGAAGTAAATAATGCTCAAGCTATTGAGTCTGCTACTAATTCAATTAGTAACGATATGGGGTCAATGATTAGACCAAATATTGGTGAAGTTAATCAATAGTAGTTTTGAATTTAGATAATTATTATCTTGATTATAATGCAACATCCCCTTTAGTTAAGCCGGTCTTGGATCATTTAGCAAAAGGGGATTTGCTATTTGCAAATCCTTCTTCTTCTCATTCAATGGGAAAAAAGTCTAGAAGGGTCATAAGTGAAAATTCAAATTTTCTTTTAAAATCTTTTAACCTAACTTCTGAATACAATGTTATCTTTCATTCGGGTGCAACTGAATGGATTAATACTTTATTTAATTTGAATAAAGACGACCTTTTTATTTATTTCTCAAGTGATCATGGAGCCGTTTGCTCTGTTGCAGATAGGCTTGCAAGAAAAGGCGTTGGGGTTTTACGATTAAAAATTGATAGAGATGGCCTTTTTGATTTAGAGGATACGATTGATAAAATTAACCTTTTTGAAGTTAAAGGTACGACTTGGTTAAACTTTACTCATGTTCATAATGAAACTGGAGTAATCTGGAATCTTTCTTTGGCCGAAGAGTTAAAAAGTAAAACAGGGGTTAAGGTTCACGTGGATGCTGTTCAGTGTGTATCTAAAGTTGAAAATTTTAGTAATCTAAGCAGTGCTTTAGATTGCTATACTTTTTCATCTCATAAGTTTGGTGGGCCAAAGTCTTGTGGCTTTAGCTTTGTCAAAAAATCAAGTAAAGTATTACCTCTGATTGTTGGTGGTGGTCAGCAGGCCGGTATTAGAGCTGGAACTGAAAATCCACTTAATGCTCAGTTAACAAGTATTGCACTTAAGCACAATTTAGACTGTTTTTCTTATAACGAAGCAATTAAATTTAGAGAGAAGTTAGAGAGTATATTTACAAAATCTGGTCACTTTTCTGTTGTAGCACAAGATCAATTAAGATCTTCTAATACTATTGGTTTAGTTTGTAGCTTAGATAAAAGTGATATAATGCTAGCTCGTTTTGATATGGACAACCTTTTTATTAGCTCCGGTTCTGCCTGTTCGTCAGGATCTGTCGAACCTTCTCGAACATTACTCGACATGGGAAAGACTTCGTTGGATGCATCTTCTTTCTTAAGAATATCTTTTTCTCCTTTATTAGATTTTGATAAAGAGGGGCTTCTGCACAAGATTCAAAACTTTGTAAGCTCTTTATGATTAAAACTTCACACATTGGCTCTTTGCCTTTTAAGTCGCTAAGGGATGCAGATCAATTCAATAAGAGTTTCGATTTGCCCGTTTTATACTCGTTACCACTATTAGATAAGTCGCAGTTTATGTTGGCCCAAGTTATTGGTGATTTTAATACAGACTCATTTGATAAAGGTATTTTAGGAAGAAACATTAAAATTCCAAACCTTGATTCCGTTACTGAGTATGAAGAGTTTAAATTCCAGTTAGTAGGTCCAATTACTTTGATTAAAAGCTTTAAAAAAATTTCTCCTCTAGAAATAAACCTATTGCTTAAATGGTATTTAAATCAAATAATTGAACTTTTTGAAAAGAAGAGAGTGGCTTCTTGTTACTTCTTTTTAGATGAACCTATGCTTTATATGGCCAATGATAGTGATTATGTTTTATTGAATAATTTTCTTAAAACTCTTAAAACAAAATTTTTTAAAGTTGGAATTCATTGCTGCTCTAGTTTTGAGATAAGTAAAATCAATTTATCTTTAATTGATGGATTTAGCTTTGAGTCTAAATATTTAAATAATCAAGATTTTCAAAATATTGATTTATTTATTGGAGTATTAAGTACTGATACTTTTGAGCTTGATCCTATAATAGACTTAACTACATTCTCTAATCAGATCTATGTTACGCCGCATTGTGGTTTTGCTCTTTCAGATCCTCAAAAATTGAGTTCAGTATCAAAAAAACTCACTAACTGGATCAAAATGACATCACTTTGATAAAGTGATACTTCTTCTATTAATGTAATTCCAGGTATTTAACTCGATTTTAGGTTGGCATAGCTCTTGTATATATAAAAGGTGTAAAGGGTTGGAAAACTTTTACTAGAGAGCTGATAATACATATCACACACACGCACCAACCATCTTTAAGTTTTTTGAATAAGAAACTTATCCCAAACAACCACACAAACTATCTATCTATTTCAGCTCTCTAGCAAATATCTAGTCTTCTAAAGTATCAAGATCTACATTTATTTTAACACCTTTAAGAACTTCTTCTCTGGGAGCTTCTTTAATAAATCCAAATCTTAAAATCTCTAAATTTTCAAACTCTTCATCAAATGCAATCGTAATTGTTTTGGGAACAAATTCTGTCAGTGTCGAAACATAGTAGTCTGTAGGAAGTGCTTTTAGTAGTTCGATATACTCTCTGTCGGCTTCTTCCATTTCTTCTGTAGGCGTATCAATTACTTGCTTGTTAGCATTTTTAACAATGATTGCACCTTTAATTTTTTCTTTAGGAATATCATTAGTGGTAGTCCATGTTGAAATATTGAAAAAGTCTAGGTGAAATGTAGATCCGCCATATTTTAATCTTCTTGGCAGTCCTAGTTTTTGCATGAACTTTCTAGTTGTTTGATCTTTAGATCTTTTTGTCAGCTTATCGAATAAGTAACTATCTTGAACTCTGATTATATAATGACCGGGCTCTTTTCCTGATCTATAAAGCATATAGTTAAATGCTGCACTAAAAAGCGTATAAAGCTTTTGTTGATTAAGGTGTAGGTGTTTTGAAGGGCTTTCGTAAATTGCTTTTACGGCCTCATAAAGGTTCTCTTTCGTTAAATCTGATGATTGCATTCTAATATTATTAAGTGAAATTAGTTACTTAGGCAAGCATATTTTTTTTCTTGAGTTTAAAGGTCGTTCTTCCGAATCGTTGAATGTGAAAAGTTTATTAATTCTCATTCTATTTAGTTTTAGTGCTTATGCTCAAATTGATCCAGTTCAGTTGGTAGATTTTAAGGGTGCGCTTGATTCAATTAATGATCAAACTTTATCAGTCAGCTGTGAAAAATCCAAAACATTGGAAACTGAGGTTGCTCAAAAGATTGTAAAGTGTGACTCTGAGTCACCAGTTGTAAAAAAAGATGATTTTACAACTTTTCAAGTAAATAATTTAGAATTCAAAGATCTACCTGAAGAAATTCAAAAACATATCCCAGGAAAAGTTCATGAAACAGCTAAGCTGAGCCTTGCTATTTCTTTACCAAATGATAACAAGCTTATGGGATTGTGGGGAGTTTTATTTAGTGGAGATGGTGATGATTTTGGTGCTACTCACGGGACAGCTCTTAATATTAGATCAACTAGAAACAACGGTGTAACCTATACTTTAAATGCAGAAACAAACCTTTTTACGAGAGAGTTAAAAAAGAAATTTTTGGTTGATGAAGAGTTAATAAGTCGTAGTTCTAAACCTAGTGGATCCAGAGTTATATTTGAACAAAACTTCACCAATGAATCTTTAATCAATCTGGTTGTTGATAACATTCAAAAAGATAAAGTTCTGTTTTATAAAGTTGGATTTGGGTGGATTCAGTTAGATAGTAAGAATTCTAATGGTCTTCTTAGAGCAACTGGACAACAACAAGATTGGCATAAGTTTTTAGATATCTATGGCTTTGAGAATACGTGGGATAATAGGCCAGTTGTTTCTGGATTTAATGTTGATGCTTTCTTAGGTATACAAAAGAACTTATCTTTGGGGTCCTCTTGTCGTGTTAGAGCTTTTGCTGAAAGTGGAGCTCATTTATCTCAATTAAAAGATGATTACTTTAAAGTTGAAGCTGGTAGTGTTTTATATATACAAAAACCAGGTAGTAACTTTGGGCTAAGAACGACTGCAAGTGTTGACGTTAAAGGACATCAAGAGGGTGTGCAAAAGCAAACAAAGCTTGGAGTTGAGGCTACCTTCAATCGATTTAGTACAGAGTTTATTTTCAATAAAAAATATGGTGACCTTCGAAATCATACAAATTATAACTTACCAAATGAAGATGGCGTTATTGAGTCTACTTTTTCTTTGAAGTTTAAGTATATATTTGGTTTAAGTAACCTTGCAAAACTAAATCTAAAAAGAAAAAATAAGTAGAAATATCTTAAGAGTTTTTTTTCTTAAATCTTAAGATAAAACTCTATTGTAAGTTCCGTTATCGAATTAGGTATATTTGTATTCGTTGAGCTTATCTCTTCGTGGTTAAATGTTATTTCTTCTCCTGAAGTAGTAAAGCTCTTTTCATCTTCTTTAAAGCTTCGACGGCTCCAAGATGACTTTAAATTGAAACCATACTTATTTTTGATGTCGATTTCAACTCCAACAGATGCGTTTGTCGATATGTAGTTCTTAGTGTTTTCTATGTAATATCTATTATGCTTTGAAAAAAAGTGGGATTATCTCTATTATTTTCCCAATACTCTTCAATTTGAATTTTTCCAGATGATATTCCTATTGAAGCAAATGGGCTTATACTTACTGTTGAGCTAAGTTCAAACTTCTTCAAAAAGATTTGGTCAATTCCAATTTCAGACATATCATAACTCTTATCTTTGTAATTAATTGCAATTTGATTGTTATTAGAATCTGTATAACTAGAGTGTTTATCAATGCTGTCTTGAGATTCTGAGTCACTATTGAGATAGACTTTTGTCCTTGTATAAAAGCTATTATTTAGCTAGAAAAGGTAAGAGGCTCCAATACTTAATCTCGATGAAGATGTACTATTACTCTTTTCATCTTGAAAATCTTTTAAATACTCTGAGTTCCCAGAAATAAGATCTAAGTGGAGAGCAATCCTTTTGTCATTTGATTCCGTGAATCTAAATGAATTTTTGTTAGTATAGCTCATGTGGTTTAAATTTGATGCTTGGGCCATTGTTGTAATAGCTAGCCCAGATACAATTACCTTTCTTAGTATATTCATCGCTTATATCCATTTTATAAATTATTGTAAGCATATAATAATTTGTGTTGGTGTTCTGCGTAATTTGAAAATTCAATTTATGTAAATAATATATCCCTCAAAAACTTTACATTTTATATGACTCTAAAATATTCATGTATAGTTTATTTCTAATATGCCGAATAGGGTCAATATTAAATTGACTGAATACCTTTTTTTACTTAATATCTTGTTGATTTTTAACAAATTTAAAGATTTTAGTAACCTAATAACTCATTTACTTTGGAGTATTGATGAAAAACTTACCTAAAACGAGAAATATCGGGATATCTGCCCATATTGACTCAGGAAAAACAACGTTAACAGAAAGAATCCTTTTTTACTGTGACATGATTCATAAAATTGAAGATGTTCGTGGTGGTGGTGATGGTGCAAAAATGGACCACATGGAACTTGAAAAAGAGAAAGGGATTACAATTACTTCTGCAGCTACAACTGTAAACTGGGAAGGAATTGATAAAGAGGGAATCACTTTTGCTGAAGGTGGTGGGAAATCTATCAAAATCAATATTATCGATACTCCAGGTCACGTTGACTTCACTGTTGAAGTTGAAAGGTCATTAAGAGTATTAGATGGTGCTGTATTAGTTCTTTGTTCTGTATCGGGAGTTCAAGCTCAATCGATTACAGTTGATAGACAAATGAAAAGATATAACGTTCCTAGATTAGCTTTCTTGAACAAGATGGATAGAATGGGTGCCGGAGCAGAAAAAGGTGCAAAAGAATTAAGAGAAAAACTTAACCATAACGCTGTTTTAGTTCAGTTACCAATTGGTGCAGAAGAGAACTTTGCTGGTGTTGTTGATCTTGTTACTTCTAAAGCTTACTACTTCGATGGAGACAACGGAGAAAAAGTAAGAATTGAAGAGTGTCCTGCAGATATGAAAGATGAAGTTGAAGCAAAAAGAGCTGAAATGATCGATGCTGTAGCTGAATACGATGATGATGTAATGGAAAGATACTTAGAAGGTAATGAGCCTACTGAAGAAGAGTTACACAGATGTATTAAAATTGGTGTTCAAACACTTCAATTGACTCCTGTTTATATGGGATCTGCATTTAAAAACAAAGGTGTTCAATGTCTACTTAACGCTGTAGCTAGATATTTACCTTCTCCACTTTCTTGTGAGAAGCCAGTTGGTGTAATGGAAACAAAAAATGGTGAAGAGAAAGTTACTCTAGAGCCAGATTTTGAAAAAGATCTTGTTTGTATGGCATTTAAAATTACTGACGAGCAATTTGGACAGTTAACTTATACAAGAATCTATCAAGGTAAATTAAATAAAGGTGATTCTATCTACAATACAAGAACAAAGAAAAAAGTTCGTATTGGTAGAATGGTAAGAATGAACTCTAACGACAGAGAGAATATCGATGTTGCTGGTGCTGGAGATATCATCGCAATGGTTGGTGTTGACTGTGCTTCTGGTGATACATTTGTAGCTAACGATAATTTGCTAAACCTTTCTTGTGAAGGAATGCACGTTCCAATTCCTGTTATCGAGCTTTCAATTAAAGCTAAGGATAAGGATATGCAAGCAAGAATGTCTAAAGGTCTTTCAAGATTTAGAAAAGAAGATCCTACATTTCATGTTTTCACTGACGAAGAATCAGGTGAGACAAGAATCGCTGGTATGGGTGAGCTTCACTTAGAGATTTATGTAGAAAGATTGAAAAGGGAGTATAAAGCTGACGTTGAAGTTGGTGCTCCACAGGTTAACTATAGAGAGACAATTAGAGTTGAAGCTAACTTTGATTACACTCATAAGAAGCAAACAGGTGGATCTGGTCAATTTGGTCAAGTTGTTGGTGTGTTAAGACCTTTAACTAAAGATAAGAAAGAGAAAGAAGATCAAAACTTTAAATTCAACAACAATATTAAAGGTGGATCTATTCCAACTGAATTTATTGGTGCTTGTGAAAAAGGTTTTGAAGACGTTATGGATAAAGGTCCTTTAGCTGCATTCCCACTTATTGATGTTGAAGTTGATTTAAATGATGGTAAGTATCATGATGTCGATTCATCTGATATGGCATTTAGAATTGCTTCAAGACAGGCAATGAGACAAGGTATTGCAAAAGCAGATGCTGTTTTACTTGAGCCATTTATGCAAGTTCAAGTTGAGACTCCAGATGAGTTCCAAGGTTTTGTAATTGGTGATTTATCTTCAAGGCGTGGATTAATCCAAGGTTCTGAAGCTACTGCTGGTGGAGAAACTGTTATCAACGCTCAGGTTCCATTATCTGAAATGTTTGGTTACTCAACTGACCTAAGGTCTGGATCTGCCGGTAAAGCTTCTTACTCAATGGAATTTGCTGAGTACAAGCCATGTCCTTCAAACATCCAAGCTGACGTAATCAAAGCAAGAGAAGAGAAGCTTGCTAATGATGATTAATAGTTAAAAGTTACAGGTTTTAATTATATAAAGAGGTGTTCTTAGGGACGCCTCTTTTTTTGAAAATAATTCATACTTCCTTTCCGATAATAGTAATCCTATATTTAAACTTATATATAAGTCATACTTATATAACATTGGATTTACTATGATCGACTCAAATCAGTTAAACGTATTAATGGCCGTAGAATCAAGTTCAACTTTATCTGAAGCCGCAGACATTCTTGGTATTACACAATCCGCTGTAAGCCAAAATCTTAAAAGCATTGAAGCTAAAGCTGGGTTTAAAGTTGTCTCTAAAGTTGGAAAGAAGGTAACTCTTACTCCAAGTGGAGAAAAGTTAGCAAAGCTTGGAAAAAATTATTTTAAGCGTTTGGATATGACTATATCTGAAATAGAGAATAATAGTAATAAAATTATGGGTTCAATCAACCTTGGAACTATGTTTGGTCTTGGAAAGTCTTGGATTATAAATAGAGTTGTTGAATTTTCTGAATTATTTCCAGATCTCTCGCTTCAAGTAAAAATGGACTCTTCAGAAGTACTTCTTCGAAAATTTGAAAGCTCTGAATTGGACTGCATTGTTTTACCAGCAAATTTAACTCCGGCCCATAGTACACACAAAGTATTACATGAAGAGGAGATCGTTTTTGTATATTCAAAAAATGCAAAATTTAAAATAGACAATGATATTACAATGAAAGACTTTTCAGAGTTACCATTGATATTTTTTGAACAAAGAGATTCTTTGTTTTACAACTGGTGTCGCCTAAGATTTGGACAGATTCCAAGAGGCTTGAAGCCAAGGTTGATTATGAACTCTTTTGGAAATATGTTAAATGCTGTTAACTTGGGTCTTGGTGTTGCTGTTGTGCCTTTTCATGTCTATAACAGGTCAAGTTTTTCTGATAAACTCGAAACTCTTGGGAGTAAGATAACTCTTCCTAATTCAAATGTTAATTTTATTTATCACATTGAAGATCAAGATAACTTAAAGATTAACACTCTTTATGAATTCCTTAAAAAAGAAGTTGATCGCTTAGAAGCTAATGAAGAATCTGCTAAATAACTTTTATAATGCTCTTCCTTTAGAAGTTCAACAACTAGTAACTACTTTAAACAAAGATGGTATTCGAGTTGGCTTTATCGGTGGAGTTGTTAGAGATTTTATTCTTTATAGTAAAATTTCAAATGACATTGATTTAGAACTCAGAAGTAGCTCAGATATTAATATGAGTGAACTTTCTAAAAAGTTAAAAGCTCAGTTTAATAATGAATTTGGTATTATCACTCTTGATTTAAATGACATCTCTGTAGAGCTTGGTTTACCTCGTGTCGAATCATTTACTGATAAAAAAAATCATAAGAATTTTACTTTTTTTAATAGCTTTGGCTATGAGAAGGAATTTCTTAGAAGAGACTTTACTGTAAATGCTATTTTATTGGAGGTCTTTAATGATGAGCTATGTATTATAGATCCATTAAACGGTATTCAAGATATCGAAAGTAAGGTTCTAAGAGCTTGCAGTGATGACTTTTCTAAAGACCCTGTTCGAATGTTAAGAGCATTTCGTTTCAAGTTAAGTAATGACTTTTCCTTTTGCTCCGAATTGGAATTTATTGTGAGAAACATGAAGTATGAAGACTGTAGCTCATTTTATATCTTAAAAGAGGCCGATAAATCAACAAAGCCACTGAGCTTTTTAAATGAAATTGGAATGATTGAGGCTGTAAATAGAGCATCGGTCTATAATGATGAAATCTATTCAGCTAAAGAAGCTTTAGAGAAAGAACCTTCATTGCAAAATAGAATACGAATTTTAAAAGAACTAGGGTTAAGTGTAAAGAATGCTATTCCTTTGTCTGGTTTGTTCAATCGAATCGAAGAATGTCACGATCTGTTTAAGTACTTTGTTAAAAATAATATGAGCGATAAAGAGATATCTTATATTTTGGATTATTTAAACATAGATCATTCACAATATAGGTTCGAAGATATTCAAAGTTTTAATATAAAGTTTAATTCTAAAGAGCTCTCAAAGGAGCTAAAGAAAGCTAAGTACATGAGATTACTTTTGAAGGAAGCACTCATTTGAAAATTTCCAGAATTGATTGCTCTAATATTGAGAATGTCAAAGCAATAGATAACATATTTTTTGAAACCTCTGCAGTTAAAAAATTTAGCTCAAATCTCGCTAAAGAAAAATTTAAATATAAATATCTGCATTACTATCTTAAAAATTATCCAGGTTACTTCTTTATTGCTGAGTCTGAAGGAGAAATATTAGGGTATATTTGTGCTTGCCCAGATACCTTACTTGACTCTTATTTTTTTGAAACCTTTCCATATTATAATGAGTTAGCAAAAGACATATTGGTTGATTTTCCAGCTCATTTGCATGTAAATCTAAGTCCTGTGGCTCAAGGTAAAGGTGTTGGTTCTAAATTAATAAGTACCTTGATCAAAGAGTTATCTAGCCAGAGCATTGAGGGTATTCATATTTTTACCTCTAAAGCTTCAAAAAATGTTGATTTCTATCGCAAAAATCAATTTTGCACAGAGTTAAGTGTTCGATATCTCGAGTCTCAAGTATACTTTATGGGTAAAGTAATTAATTCATAATCAGCTTAATAATTTGACTAAAAATATCATTTTATCTATCCTGATTTTTCACTTATACAAAGGTTAATTATTTGAAATCATTAGTTTTATTATTTTTGAGTGCTTCTCTTTTTGCAAAAGTTCCACCTACAAAATTAGTAACTGAAGTTATTAACTTTGAAGATGACTTAAATTTCTCCAACATGGTAAAGGCGATAGATAGGCACCTTGTATACTTTAACCGTTCCAGGAGTATGGATGTTGAGTTCAAACTTGGCTCAAAGACTTATCAACGTTCTGACCTAAAAGCGACTTTAGTAAAATTTAAAGAGTTAGTTAATGCTACTCTTAAATGTCAAAAAACTTCAAGTAGGGATGTTTGTCAGGCCAATTTTTCATCTAGCGTTAATAAGTCGTTTGAAATTTACAGACCTGTACCTAAGAAAGATGAACTGGGATTCAAAGAAAATAAATCGAGATTTACAGCATATTATTCACCATCTTTAAAAGGTTCTAAAACTAAAACAGATATTTTTAAAAACCCAATTTATAAAAAACCTAAAAAGAAAGAGTTTCAAAAATTTACAAGAGAAGAAATTGAATATGATAATAAGTTAGCTAATAAGAACTTAGAGCTTTTTTATGTAAGTGACTCTATGTTTGATATATGGCTATTACATGTCGAAGGTGGTGGCGTTATTGAAGAGGTCTTACCAACTGGAAAGATAAAGAAGCATTATATCAGCTATAATGGTACTAACGGTCAAAAGTTTAATATGCTTTCTACATATATGTTAGAAAAGAAAATGATCACTAAAGAGAAAAGATCTTTAAGATATCAAAGAAAATATATTGAAGATAACCCCAAAAAAGAGAGAGAAATAATCTCTTCATGTAAAAGCTATGTATACTTTAAAGCTACTAGAAGTGAACCTTTAGGTGTTAAAAGTATACCTTTAACTATGAACAGATCAATGGCCTCTGATAAAAAATTATTTAATGAATACGGATTTATTAGTTTTATAAATGTATCAACTGAAGATACAATTGAAGCAGCAGATCCTTTGAATAAAGAACTTGTAAAAAGATTTTTCATAAATCAAGATACTGGTGGAGCTATTAAAGGTAATGCTAGAGGAGATCTTTATATGGGTTATGGAAAGGAAGCTGCTAAATTAGCAAATAACTTACACGCTCTTGGTGATCAATATTTATTAATACTTAAAAAAGAGGAAATATAAAATGACTGAAAATACAAATTATTTAAATTTAAGAGGAATTGAATTTATTGAATTTAGCTCTAAAGAGCCTAAGAAAATGGAAGCTTTATTTTTAGCTTTTGGGTTATCAAAGGTCATGAGGCATAAATCTAAAAAAATTGATCTTTTTAAGCAAAATGACATTGTTTTCTTACTAAATAGTGAGCCTGCTTCTTTCGGAACTAATTTTTATGACCTTCATGGTCCTTGCGTTAGTTCAATGGCATGGAGATTTGATGACGCTACTTTTGCTCACTCTGGAGCTTTAGAAAGAGGTGCTAAAGACGCAAACTCTAAGCAAGATTACACTTACAAAGAAAGTTCTATTCCTTCAATCATGGGGATAGGAGATAGTGTAATTTATATGGTTGATGGATATAAAAATGAAGATTTTTATGCTGACCTAGGTTTTATTAAGCATGAAAACCCTATTGAAGTTGCAAACCTTGGTTTTGAATTTGTGGATCATTTAACTAATAATGTTGAAAATGGAACAATGGAAAAGTGGTCTAACTTTTATAAAGATATCTTTGGTTTTAGAGAAATTAAGTACTTTGATATTAAAGGTGTTAAAACAGGTCTTCAATCATTTGCATTACAATCTCCTGATGGTAGTTTTAGTATTCCTATTAATGAAGCAAAAGACAAGAAATCTCAGATTAATGAGTATTTAGAAGAATATAAAGGTGCAGGTGTTCAGCATATTGCTCTTCATTCTGCTGATATGATTTCATCTGTAGCAGGTATTCAAAAAGAAGGAATTGAAACACTTGATATCGACAACGAGTATTATGAAGAAGTGTTTGATAGAGTTCCGAACGTATCTGAAGACTATAAGAAGCTTCAAGACCTTCAAATTCTTATTGATGGTGATGAAGAGGGGTATCTCCTTCAAATATTCACTAAAAATATAATTGGACCTATTTTCTTTGAAATTATTCAAAGAAAAAATCACTTCGCTTTTGGAGAAGGTAACTTTGGTGCCCTTTTTAGATCAATTGAAAGAGACCAGCAAAAAAGAGGGTATTTAGATTCATAAATTTCTAGATATTTTAAAGCTTGAGATCAATGATGGACTTATGAAAATTGATGATCTCTTGCTTGATGAAGACTTTGAACAAGCTCTTATCTATGCTCATAGTTTAAAAGGAGCTTGTTTATTGGCAGAGCTTCAGAGTATGGCCAAATCTTTTCACGAGCTTGAAGATGCTTTAATCAAAGAAGACTATTCATTATGCGATAAGCTCTTAGGTAGTTTAGCGAAGCATACCCTTGATATTATTACAGGTGATTCTAATACATCATATGATTTAAAAGAAATTATTTTAGATCAAAGCTCGTTGGTCAAAAGTCTAAATATTGATTATTTTGCAGATCTACCAAATAATGTTTCTTTTGATAAAGCTATGGTTTTAAGGAAGATTTTTAGAGAGTTTATTAAAAACTCAATTTCTCACTCTGGACTAAAAACTTCTAATCTCGAAATCTCTATATCTATATTTAGTACAGGTGAACTTATTACCAGTGAATATATAGACAATAGTGGTCTCAATAGTGAATTTAGTGATGAGAAGTATAAGTTATTCTCAGGTAGAGGTGTAGGTTTAAAGTCAGTAGAGCAAACCCTTGCTTCCTTGGGTGGGAGTTTGGATCTTGCTCATGGTAATGATGGTTTTAGGGCCCTTTTTAAATTTTAAGCAGGGTTTGGACTCGGTAAATAAAATAATTCCAGTCCCTCAAACTCCGCGCTAATTTTTTCTAATAGCTTTTGAACACCAAATTGTTCTGTCGCATTGTGTCCTCCTGCATAAAAATGAATACCAGATTCTTTGGCCTCATGCCAGTCATGTTCACTCATTTCTCCTGTCAGGTATGAATCAAGTCCATCTCTTTTTGCATTTATCCAGTCGCTATTAGCTCCACCTGTAATTATACCCATAGAGCTAATTACTTGATCATCATTAGGAGATGAGTGCATTACATTATGTGATAGAATGTCTGTTAATTTTTCTTTTAGTTCGATGGCTTTAATCTTGTTCTTAAACTTTCCTTTTACTCCAGTATGCATACCTTTGTGATTACCAAATGGTTTTTGATCTACTAGCTCAAGGTAGTCGGCTATTGCTTTTGCATTTCCATACTCTAAGTGTCCATCAAGAGGTAAGTGGTACCCATATAGATTAATATCATTCTTAATTATTGGTGCAACTCTTTTATAAAAAGGACCAGTTAATTTCTTTGTCCCGTGGAATTTCCAAAATAGTCCGTGATGAACAATGAGTGCGTCGGCTTCAATTGCGACTGCTTTTTCTATTGATTCTTTAGTTGCAGATACTGCGAATGCAACTTTTTTGATTTGTTCTTTTCCTTCTATTTGAAGGCCATTTGGACAGTAGTCATCATAGTCGTAAATGTTCAAAAGTGAATTTAAGTAATTTGAAAGTTTACTTCTTGTTATCATATATCCATTCTCCGTTAAGCTTTAGCGCTAAGTTCTTCCCATTCGTGCATGAGCTTCTCTAAATCTAAATTTTTTTTATTTTTTTTCTCTTCTATCTTGTTAAATTCTTTCGTTTTTTGTTCATCCATTTGAGTAAAGTCAAAACTTGCAATTTCACCTTCTATTTTTTCAATTGAAACTTCAAGTTTTTCAATCTCTTGTTCAATTTTACCCAACCTTAACTTTTCTTTATTACTAAGAGTGAGACTTTGATCTTTCTTTTCTTTTATGAAGTTTATTTCTTTTTCAACTTCCTCTGTATCATCTTCCAATAAGTCTGCATTATCTGAGTAGTTACCACCAATTTCGTGGATGCCTTTATTTTTTAATATCCATGACTTTGTAGTAACTTTATCTAAAAAGGCCCTATCATGACTTACAATAATAACAGCTTGGTCATAGCCAATAAGCGTTTCTTCCAAGGTCTCTATTGTTTCGATATCTAAATCATTTGTAGGCTCATCAAATATCCAAAGGTCAGCAGTGAGCTTCATAAACAGTGCGAGTTGTAGTCTATTCTTTTCCCCACCACTTAATGTACTTATAGGTCTTCTAATCTCACTTGAAGTGAATAGGAACTTGTCCAAATAGGAGTTGATATGTATCGTTGTTCCATCTGGAAGATGAATCATTTCCTGGCCATCTCCAATAATTTCAAATGGTGTTTTTGTATCATCTAAAGCAGCTCTATTTTGAGAGAAGTAATTTATCTGTAGGCCATCGATTTTTTTTATAGTTCCACTTGTTAATTGATATTTATCCATCAAAATATTCAATAAAGTAGACTTTCCTGATCCATTCTTACCTATTAATGCAATACGGTCACCTTTAAATACTTTTAAAGATGACTCTTTAAAGATTGATTTTTCATCATAAGAGAAGCCAGCATCTTTCAATGTTACTAGTTCTTTTGTTTTTCTATTTGAGTGTGATAAATTTAATTCAATTTTTTTCTTTTTTAAATCTTTTAAGTGCTGAATGTTGGCTTCCATATTTTGAAAACCTTCAACTCTTTTCTTTGATCTTGTACCTCTGGCCTTAATACCTTGTCGCATCCAAGCAAGTTCTCTTCTATGTGTATTTTTAAGCTTTGTTAGTTGGCCTTGTCTCTCTTTTTCTGCTTCTTCTTGAAATGAAATATAATCTAAATAGTTACCGTTGAACTTTTCGATTTTTCCTCTATTGATATGAATGATTTTATCACAAATCGTACTTAATATATAACGATCATGACTGATCATAAGAAATGTATTTTGCTTTCCTTTTAGTTCATCTTCAAATTTTTCAATTGTCTCAATATCTAAATGGTTTGTTGGTTCATCCCATAAAATTAAATCATGAGGCGCACTTAGACCAATGCTGAGAGCTATTTTTCTTTTTTCTCCACCGCTTAACCTATCAAGTTCTTTAACTTCTTGTGTTAGGTTAAACTTTTTAAGATAACTTTGATAGGACTGCTCAATAACCCAGCCATCATTATTTTCAAAGTCTTCGAGAAGCTTGGCCTGCTTTTCAATATGCTTTTCCATGTTATCAAAGTCTGTTCCCATAAGAGTTTCAACTTTTTCTATTTCTTGACTCAGGTTTAATAATATTGGATAAAAATTTAAGTAGAATCTCTCAATCGTTTTAACCTTCACATTTTTTACATCAAGCTCTTGAGGAACTAGTAAAACTTGTAAGTTTTTCTTTTTGTCATAAATAAAGGAAGGATTACTTGTGTCAGGCGAAACAACTTCATTAATTATTTTAAAAAGTGTTGATTTACCTTTTCCATTTAGACCAATCAGACCGACTTTTTCGTTCTCTTTTATGTCAAAACCAGTTTGATCAAATAAAATTTTGTCTCCAAAACTAAGGGATATATTCTGTAGGTTTGCTAGTATTTTCATATGTTTATTGTAAAGCTTTTATGGAGGCATTGGATAGGTATTTATAAGGAAAAATACGCCTAAGTATCTAATTTCTTTTAAATTTCATATAATAATACCTATGAAGCTACTTTTATTATTATTTTTATCAATACCAATCTCTTTTGCGACAACAGAATCTGTATTGTCTATAAGTAATTCTGACGAAAAGACAGTTGATTCGACTTTTGAAAAAATAAAAAATGAGAGACTACTAAGAATTAGAGGTGAGCTAGTTCAGCTCCAAAACAAAATTTTTGAAATTAACTCTATTCTTAAAGATAATATTGATTCTGTAGAAAAATTTAAACTGGAGGTTAAGCTCTCAAAGTTAATAAAAGAAGAGTCTAATAAAAGACTCGAGTTTATTGAAACAGCTACTAATATAAATATCTCAATCCACAAAGAAGACTTACAGAAGAAGAAAACAAGTCTAAGTGAAAGTATCCAAGCAGTTCTTGAGCCCGCGTTTGAAGGGCTTAGATCAATTAGTGAGCGACCTAGAGAAATTCAAGCCTTAAAGGATAAAGAAAATTCATATAATGCTGATTTAGAAAGTATACAACAAGCACTAGATATCCTTAATAAACAGCTAAAAGATAACAAAGATAAGAAACTTATAAATACATATAGAAAATCCGTAATACTTACTCAAGAGGAGCTTAGGAAGGTTGAGATCCTTCTTGAAGATGTACATTTTAAATTACTCAAACTTGAAAATGAAAAAGGCTCTATAGTAACTAGTTTTTCTAAAGCCATTTTTGAATTTTTAAAAACAAAAGGGAAGAATTTAATTTTTGCTCTTGCTGTTTTTCTATTTATCTTTTGGGCCTTAAGGCTTGGTAAAAATAAATTTATATCTTTAATCTTGTCCAAAGCTGTAAAAAATAGTGATATCGCTCAGCAAGTCAGTTGGATGGTGAGACCTGTAAGGGTAATTTACTCAGTAATGTCGATTATCTTTGCTCTTTCTATGGCCATCTTGACTCTGTATGTTCTTGATGACTGGGTACTTGTTACCATTATCCTTTTTGTAATAAGTTCTATTATTTGGAGTTCAAGAACATACCTTCCAAATTTTATTGAATTAAGTAAGGTCGTTTTAAACCTTGGGGCCATAAGAGAAGGGGAAAGAATCGTTTTTAATAATCTTGCGTGGCAAATAAAGAACCTAGGTTACTACACAAAGCTTGTTAACCCTGTTTTAAAAGGTGGAACATTAAGAGTTAATACAAAAGAGCTTATGAGGTTAAATTCAAGGCCAATAAATGAGACTGAATCTTGGTTTCCAACAAAAGAAAACGACTGGGTCATTTTGAAAGATGGTGTATATGGTAAAGTTGTTATGCAATCTGCAGAACAAGTCGTAATAAAGTTTATCGGTGGGCAAACTAAGTATTATAAAACCTCAGAATATTTAAACCTTACACCAATTAATCTTTCTAATGATTTTTCTGTAGAGCTTATCTTTGGTATTGATTATGATCATCAGGAGACTATTACTACTGATTTAGCTATGCTTTTTAAAAGTGAATTCCCTGCAAAAATAGAGGAGTACTTGGCTGGACTTAAAGATGACTTTAAGGATTTAAATATTGAGTTTCATTCTGCCGGAGAAAACTCTTTAAATTATAGATTCTTTTTAAGGTGCAATGGTAAAATTGCAAGTCAAAAACACTTTATTGAAAGAAGAGTACAAAAGATCTTTGTTGAAATTTGTAATGATAATGGTCTTACAATTCCATTTTCTCAACTAAGAGTTCATATGAGTAAAAATGATTGATGACCTCAAAGACTTTTTAGATCGTAATTTTCAATTAACTACAATTGAAGTGCAAAAAGAAATCGAAGATCCAGTTCGAAGACTAAAAATAGCATTATCAAGTAGGATAAAGTATTTTATACGGTTTGACCTAGATAAACTCTTACAGGCATTATACCGAATAGATATTAAGGACGCTGATAGTGATGCAGCTTTTGATCTAGGTGATATTGACAAAATATCGATGGCCCTTAGCGATCTTATTATTAAGAGACAGATTCAAAAAATTGAATATTCCAAAAACTACAGAGGAGAATAATTATTTAACTTTTTTTGATTAATACATGTCTGTGTTGGCCGTAAAGTCTATCTCTTCATCACTTCTAAAACTATAATATTTTCACCCACATTAATTTGATTTAAATTTATATTTGCTCGACAAGTTGAGCCAATAGTTACCTTGTTAAGATATTTTATCGTAATATCTTTTGGAATTCACCTCAAAGAATTAGGAATCGCACTATCGATTACTAACCCTGCTGACAGTTCAGCCAAATTACACATTGCAATAGCATGAACTGCTCGAGATTATTTGACACTT
>CAKZUQ010000039.1 GCA_937923325.1 uncultured Bacteriovoracaceae bacterium | reverse complement strand
ATCACTAGAAACAAGTGTAGAGAATATGTCAGCTGCAAATAGCCGAATCAGAGATGTTGATTACGCGGAAGCGACAGCTAAGAACACTCAGAATAATATCATGAAACAAGGTGGTATATCTGTATTATCTCAAGCTAACTCAATTCCATCGCAAGCAATGAGACTGATTGGTTAGACCAATCCCAGAAGTAAATGAATGAATTGGGGAGCTAGAAGGCTCCCCTTTTTTTTCAAATAATTCATTCAACTTTAAAACACTAAATTCGCATTAAGACCTAATTTCAAAAAGTGGTATTCATCCGTATCGGTTTTAACATGCTCATTAGAAACATATGACTTAAGTATATACTTATAAGTCATCTTATACTCACCAAGTAATGAATAGACACTAGTGTCAGTGTTAAAATTATCAACTTTCAACTTTCTTGTAATATATGAAAGGTTAATTTTCCAAGTGTCATTTAACTCTCTAAAATAATTCACTCTAAGAACATCTAATTCAAACTGACTAATTCTAAAGCCAGAACCATCTGTATAATCATCACTTCTGACATTTTCACTAGCAGCGCCAATAAGAAAATTAACGCCAAAGCGGTGATTCCTATACTCTAAACCATATTTTGGAACAGTTAAGCTTCCATCAAAGAAAGTTTTATTATCGTACTTATAACCAATTTGAACTTCATTCGCTACTTGCATAAGAATTGAAATATTAGAATAATCAAAACCCATTTCTATAAAGTTCATATCATTTACACGATACTCTCCAACTCCCATCTCATGTTTAAACCATCTGTATTTTTTTCCCATTAGAATTAATGTCGGATCTAAATAATAAGCAAGGTGAAAGTAATCCGCTTTAAACCTATAAAAGAACTGAGTTTGAGGTTCTTCATGGATAAAAAATTGATTCGTTGATGCTCCAGTAGAAAAAATATGTTGATAACCATAAGGTCCCGATGAAAATTGATTTTCTAAAATTGGAGCCCAGTTATTTGCTCTATTCTCACTTGCTCCGTGACGAGAGTTCCCTGATAACCATAGACCTAAAGTCGTTTTGTTTTCATAAACTTGGGGAACTGAATAAAAACTTTTACTAATAACGTATGCATCTAAAATGTTCTTCTCTTTTTTTATTCGATCAAACCTACGTTTAATTTCAATAGGATCACTAATAAACTCCTGAGGCGCTACTTCAACTAGTCTTTTTCCCTTACCATAAATTTTGTTCTTACACTTTCTAAGCCCTACTGGGTGAAGGAAATTATATCTAGACCTAACCTTAACTTTGGATAAATTATATTTAGATTGTGAGGCTGATTTTGATATGTCCCAAATACTATCCCTAGAAAAAGGAATCTCTTCTCCACTAGTAGATAAAACTGAAATTTTATTTTTAGAAAATGAAATTGGCCATCCAGTTACTAACGGAACAATTGATTTTTTATACTTAGTTTTAAAACTATATAAATCTAAATTTGATTTAGCTTTTAATTTTTCAACAGGAAATGATTCAATAGGATAAGAGCTTACACCTACAATTTCATATCTCGGTACACGAACAGTTTTACCATCTAAGTTAAACATATCAATATAAGATGTACTTGCCTTTACAACGACACCAACTTCTCTTTGACATGATGAAAGATAAACCGCTTTAATATCCATGGCCATCGCCTTAATGGAGATGAAAGTAATAAAAACGATAAAAGTGAGTTTAGAATAGAAGTTCAAAGATACCTCCATAAGATGTTTCATTATTTTCATCAATTGCTTTTACATTAGAAATATTCTGATCTATTTCAGTTGAATTAGACTTCATAATTGCCTTTAATGTTATATAATGACCAAATTGTTTTTTTAAATAAACCATATATTCATTAGTCGTAAACTTCATTGAGTTTGTATCTGTAGCGGCCTTCTCTTCATACTCTCCAGATCCGATTAAGTAATCTGCTCCTAGGCTTATGCTATCGGGTAAGTCAATCTCAGCCCCAAACCTATAAAAATTTCCTTTTACAGTATATGAATCAATATTAGTTACAGTGTTCGAAGTAATATTAATTTGATCAGCAATTTTAAAATTCGTACTCGAAGCATCATCTATAATATAGGTAACACCTTTAAGCTTTAGCCACTCCCCTGTATAACGAACCATTACAGCTGTTGCTAACTTATTTGCAGTCATCTCTCTAACTTCTGACTTTTTGAATTGTAAATAAGGAGTTAGATAACCACCGCCATATGAAAAAGAATATTTTTTCCAATCTCCTCCCATAAAGGCCATATAATTATAATTTGTAACCACACTTGTTACTTTGGGAGCATCAGCTGAAAAATCACTGGGGATATTCCCTGAACTTAAGCCTAAAATATTACCTTCAAAGTAACCGTGAAAAAAGTGAGATTTAAACTCGGAGCTCATTACACTTCCAGCTTCAAAAGTTGGAAGATATGGACTTACCATTCCTCCAAACCTGTTTACACTTTGAAAATGAAAATCCTCACCAGTTGTCCACTGATAATAAAATGGAAGTGGTGTCTTCTTTGATTCTATTGCTACAATTCCAAGTCTATTTCTTTTTGGATATAAAAATGGTTTTGCATAAAAGAGTGTTCTTTCTTGTAGATCGACAAATTTTCTATAACCTTTTTTATAGTTTTCAATAAACTCGGAAACTTTAATCCTATCCCCTAGGACTCTAACTGGTCTTAGTGCAACCTTGCCAGATTCCTTTTTGGTTTTACAACCTGTTTGATAATCAGTGTAGTCAAAATAATAACCTTTGTTTGTTCCAAATGTTTGCTTAAGGTCACCTTGATAGTCCTTTATAGAAACTATTTCTGACAGCGATAATACATACATTTTTCCATCAACACCCATAATGAAACTTAGATCTTCAATATATTGAAATGGAAAACCGGTAATAACTTTATCTTCTGATCGAAGATAAATATTCTTTAAGTTCTTTTTAAAGCCCTTTGAGAATCTTGTTTTCTTTTTAAAGGGAGATTCAGAAATACCATAAGTTAGAATCAGTGATATTTGATCTTCATTCAGTTTTTGAATTTTACCGCTTAGATCCAGAAAGCTTATTTTGTCATCAACAGAAAGAATAAAGCCTTTTAGATATCGACAGTCTTTGAGTTTTAATACCAGGGCATCACGAGAGAATACACTCGTCGAAACCAAAGCGACTATAAGGAATAAGATTAGATTTTTCATGTGCTAACATTGTTCAATGCTAGCACTCATGCGTCAAATTAATTTTTATTAGAACAAATTCTTGTAAGTGCTATGGTAAAGATCATTAAAAAGCTCTTCTATTTCTTGTTGAAGTTCTACTTTACACTCATATACTCGGCCTTCACATTCGGGGCTTTCCTCAATAGATTTATTTGTATTGGTTAGTACTGTACTCGATGGGTTAAAAAATACATTTAAAACATCAATATAGCCTCTATCTGAATTTCTTCTAATTGATTTTGATTCAACTTCTATCAAGCTTTGATCAGCAAGAGCTTCCAGTCTATTTAGTAAGTTTTGTTTCTTTTGAGATAACTCAGCTAACTCACTAACCGTATAATCACTAATTGGTCTATCAAATAGTCCATTTTGCTGAATTGGTGGGTTATCTAAGATATCACTGTGCGCTCTAGCTTTGCTTTGTTCATCCCAAGTGTTTACTGACACTGAATAGTATATTCCTTCTAAAAAGGTATGTAATTCATCTGCACGTAACTGTAATTTTGGCCTTTCATATTCAATTTCTACTAACTTAGTAATAATACCATCTTTCAACATATCTTCTCTTAGCTGAGCTGTAAGCCAAACTAAGTCATAATCACCATTATTTGAATTTATATATTTAAGAACAAGATTACGTCCGTATAAGTTTTTATTGGCATCATTAATTTTCAAATTATATGAATATTCACTTGATAAGCACTCACCAGCACCATCACTTGTATAACCATAATCACAACCACCAGGGTTCTTTTCAACATCCTTACACGCCACAGTAAATGATAAAATTGCTAATAATCCGATAATCTTTTTCAAGGTCACTCCAAGCTTTAAGTAATTAATATCCTTAAATAATACATAGATTTGCCACTCAAATCACGCTGGATTGTAATTAATTCCTTAGTGTACAAAATGTGAACACTGCGCTATAAGCCACCCTATGACTGACATTAATGAAAATACTGAAGTACAAGTAGAAGAAAAGAAACAAAAAACAAACGAGAAAGATCGCGCATTTGGCGAGAATTTCGAGTACACGCATGATAATCCGTACCATGACAGACTAGCTGTATTTGATGAATTCGTTCTACGTGACGATGAAGCTGAAGCTAATGCTGGGAACTGGAATAAGAAAGCGTTTAAAAGAGATGCTGAGCTTCATACTGAAATAGGGACTGGTTATGGCCATTTCATGATCGATTACACCCAAAAAAATCCTGATGTTAATTTCATTGGGCTTGATCATAGATTCAAAAGAAGTTTTCATTTAGCAAAAAAGCTAGCAAGTCTTCAATTTAAGAATTTTAAGTACTTACGAGGTCGAGGAGAGCGTCTTGGGCATATATTTGGTGAAAGTGAATTAACGAAAGTATTCTATTTCTTTCCTGATCCATGGCCAAAAGCACGTCATCATAAAAAGAGATTATTTCAAGCTAGATTTCTAGATGAAGCGTATAAAGTATTAAAACCAGGTGGCGAGTTTTTAATAAAGACTGATCATGATGGATATTTTGAGTGGATGTTAGAGGAAATGGAAAAAGAGCTTCCTAAGAATCGATTTGAAATTATTTTTAAGACTTTTGATTTACGCGGTGAACATCCAGATCATTTCTTGGCTTCATTTATTACGAAGTTTGAGAAGATTTTTCTATCAAAAGGTATTAAGATTAAAGCGATGGTTCTTAAATCTAAAAAATAAATTCATTCAACCAAGGCATTAGTGGCAAGTATTGAAGAAGCAAAAAATATCATAAAAGATACGCCGATATCGAGTGTAATTGGTTTCTATTATCCAATTTCAAAACGTGGCGCAGATTTTAAAGGTGTTTGCCCTTTTCATAATGACACTAAGCCCTCTATGAGTGTTAGTGACTCCAAAGGTGTTTACAAGTGCTTTGCTTGTGGGGCTGCTGGTGATGGAATTAAGTTTGTTCAAGACTTTAAAAACTTAGACTTTATTGAAGCTGTTAAAGATATAGCTGGTCAGCTTTCAATTCCAATTGATGAGTTTAGTAAAAAAGAAAAAAATCCTAAATTTGATATGGGGTTTAGAGTTTTAAATGGTGCCAACAGGCTTTATAAAAAAGTTGCTTCAGAAGTGAAACCAAAAGAATTTACAGACTTTTTAAAAAGTAGAAATCTTACACAGGAGTCGGTTAAGGATTTTGGAATTGGATTTGCTCCCAGTCATAACTCTTTAACGAACTATTTAAACTCTATCCCCAATGAAAAAGAAAAAAATTATGCCATAACACTTGCTAAAGAAATTGGTCTTATTGGTGATAGCAGAAATGGTCCTGGTCAGTTTGATTTTTTTCGTGACCGTATTGTATTCCCTATTTGTGATCATGGCGGCCAAGTTCGTGGTTTCCAATGTAGAGCTGTTAAAGAAGGTCAACAACCTAAATACATGAATTCAAGAGAGTCTTTTATCTTTGATAAGGGAAATATCATGTATGGATTTAATATCGCCAAAAACCACATAAGACAGAAAGATTCAGTGATCATTGTGGAAGGAAATATGGATGTTGTTGTTCTTCATCAATTTGGCTACACAAACTCTGTTGGTTCAATGGGTACCGCCTTTAGTGAAGGGTGTGCCAAAACTCTTAGCAACATGACTAAGAATATCTACCTTGCTATGGATTCAGATAAAGCTGGTATCCAAGGAATGGAGAGAATGAATCAATTCTTTTTGCCAATGGGTATACTTCCAAAATACTTGAACTTTGAGCCGTCAAAAGATCCTGATGAGTTTTTAAATGAGTTTGGTCGTCTTGAGCTTGATAAAAGAATTGAGGCCGCACCAACTTTTGTAGACTTTCAAATCGACCAAGTTATTCCAAACCCTATTCCAGAGACAACAGATAATAAACTAGCAACTTTAAAAGATGTTTTTGATATTCTTTCTCCACTTAAAGATAACTTAGTTGCAAAAGAGAAAGCAATTAACGCAGCACAATCATTAGGTCTAAAGTCATCAAACGATGATATTATCGAGGCATACAAAAAACATCTAGAAGAAATTGAACAGAAGAAAAATAGATATAAAAAAGCTCCGGCCAAACCAGTTGCAAAAAAAGCAGCTCCAAAGCCCAAGCCAGCTCAGAACCAACAACCTGCATCACAATACGATGGTCCTCCAATGCCAGATGACAATTATATGCCGCACTTCGATGAAGAACAGATGGGTTACGACAACTTTCATGGCGCTATGGGTAATATCGCGTTGGAAGAAGAGCGAATTCAAACAACTCCTGAAATTACTCCAATATCCAACGCACCTGGTAAAGCGGAGCTTATGTTTTTGGACCAATTAATCTCTAACCCAGAGTGTCTAGAAAACAAACAAATTGCTGAAATACTTGATTTAATAGACCATTCTGAGGTAAAACAGATTGTTAATTGGCTGAAGAACATTTATTTAGAAATAGACGATGCGGACTATACAAATTTTATTAAATCTAAACTTGAAGAGGACATCAGTTTAGATATTAAAAATGTTATTGCATCAGCTCTTTTTAATTATAATAAGTTGAAGTTAGATAAAAAAGTTGTCGAAAAGCTATTACGTGATTATGGAATTCGACTTCAAAAAGAAAAGCTACAACTGGCCAAAAAAGTTCAATTCGCTAAACAAAAAAATGCGAGAACAGAACTAGAAAGTATTGAAGTATTAAGAGAAATACAAAATATAGAAAAACAATTACTTGAATTAAAAAAGAAGTAATTTTTATCTAAAAAGAATAGCAGTCAAACGGAGAAAGCTTAATGTCAATCGCATCAGCATTTTTAAGTTCTAAAGAATTTTCAAAATTAATTCTGAAGGGAAAGGATCAAGGATTCTTAACTCCAGAAGAAATCAATGATGGTATTTCAGCAAGTGTTGTTGAGTATCAAGATATTGATATGATTCTTGAAAAACTTGAAGAAATGAACATCACTATCAACAAAGTTGATCTTGATGAAGAAGAGTCTGAGCAAAGTGAAATCGAGCTAATCGACGAAACTTTATCGGCTCAAGAAGAGAAAGAACTGAAATCTTCATCAACAGACCCAGTAAAACTTTACTTAAAGAAAATGGGTTCAGTTGCCCTACTAACAAGAGAAGGCGAAGTTAAAATCGCTAAAGAAATTGAAGAGGGTGAAAAAGAAATCGTACTTTCTTGTTTACATTCAAAACACGCATTAGAAGAGATCGCGAGATTACGCGACAAAGTCTCTCAAGCGGAAGCACAAAATGAATTTGTTAAAGACTTAGTTCGTGGATTAGACGACGAATCAAGTGAAAAAGACATTGAAAAATTTAAAGCAAGAATCTATCAAGTATGCGAAGACGTTAAAGAACTAGAAAACGAGATCGTAAACGAAGATGGAACACTAAGAAATCTTACAAAAGCCGAAAGTAAAATAATGGCAAAAGTTGAAGATGAATTAGTTGATTTAACTTTCAATAGAAAAATTATCAATAGCTTTACTGAACCAGTAAAAGCTTACTACCTTCAATTTAGAAGTCTTTATGAGCAACAAGATAGAATTTATAAATTCTTAGAAGTTGAAACTGATGCTGCCTATAGAGAGCTTTACGACAAAGTAATGGAGGATGATTCTTTTAAAAGAAAGCTAGCTCGTCACCTTTACACAAGTGATGCTAAAATTGAACAGATGATCAGAAACCAAGAAGATATTATTAGAAAACTTCGTCGTTTATCGATCGATGCTGGTATGGCATTTGAAGATATTGAAAAAGTTTTTAATATTATTACTACAGGTGAAGAAAAAGCCGATTTTGCAAAAAGTCAGTTAGTTGAAGCCAACCTTAGACTTGTTGTTTCTATCTCTAAAAAATACACAAACCGTGGACTTCAATTCCTAGATTTAATCCAGGAAGGAAATATCGGGCTAATGAAAGCTGTTGATAAGTTTGAGTACCGTCGTGGTTATAAATTCTCAACTTATGCAACTTGGTGGATTAGACAAGCGATTACAAGAGCGATTGCCGATCAAGGTCGTACAATTCGTATTCCAGTTCACATGATTGAGACAATTAACAAACTTGCTCGTACATCTCGTCAGTTAATTCAAGAGTTAGGTCGTGAACCGACTCCAGAGGAGATTGCTGAAAGAATGGAAATGAGTGTTGATAAAGTTAAGAAAGTTTTCAAAATCTCTAAAGAGCCTATCTCTCTTGAAACACCAATTGGTGAAGAAGAAGATAGCTCCCTTGGTGACTTTATTGAAGATAAGAAAATCATCTCTCCAGCTGACGCTGTAATGAGTGTTACTTTATCTGAGCAAACAAGATCAGTTCTTTCAACTCTTACTCCAAGAGAAGAGAAAGTTCTTCGTATGAGATTTGGTATCGGTGAAAAATCGGATCACACTCTTGAGGAAGTTGGTCAAGATTTCTTCGTAACAAGAGAGCGTATTAGACAGATCGAGGCGAAAGCATTGAGAAAGCTAAGACATCCAAGTCGTGCGAAGCTTCTTAAGTCTTACATCGATAACTGAGAACAGTTAAGACTGTTCTCAGAATTGAAAGACTCAATTCAAGTTAAAATGTACTTTGGTACTTTACATAAATTAGCCCTGCTTAACGCGGGGCTTTTTTGTATCTATAAATGACATCTTCGTGTATACTAGAGGCTTTAAAAATAACCATAGAAATGACAGGATTTAGATGAATATTATTCCCCAAAATATTATTGCTGAAGGCGAAAAATTCTTTTCCCCTATGGTTATCATGCATGCAAAGAAAATATTAGAGTCTGCTAGAATCAATATCTCTTTTCAAAAAGGAAGTCTGGAAAGGTTTTTTATTATTTCAGGTATTGTGAATGATGGAGAGACTAGAGAGGCCAAAACTAGTTACAAGAAAAACGATACTTATCCAGAAGGAATGCTAAGCACGAGTTGTAATTGTCATGTCCACACTGATGAAGGCCATTGTCCTCACACCGCTGCTTTATTTTATAAATTTCAATTAAATCAAAGGTTAAAAGACGAATTAAAAGATAATCAAGATGCTCCAATTAGACCTGAGCTAACGATGCACGGTCAGGGTGTTCATGTTGATCAATACGGAAGAATTGTTCCTAATGCTAATAAGCTAAATGGAGCAAAAACAAATAGTACATATTCATCAATTCAGTATCTTTTAACTAACAGAAAGCTTGTAAACTTTCCGCTATCAAAAAACTTAGATGGAAAAATCAGAGTAAATTTAGTTCCAGCAACTACATTTCAAGAATACGAAAACTACCCAAATATTCAAAACAAATACCTACCTGTTTTTTCTCTTCTAGCCGAAGATGGAACTGAAGTTCAAAAGATTTCTCTTTTTGAATACCTTTATGTTTTTAACTGGGAAACTGGTGAAGCATTTAACTTACCTGCAAAAGTAAAAGAGTTTATTAAAAAAGTCCAAAGAGAAGGTTTTCTACAACCAATGAATGAGTACCTTCGTTGGATATCACCTCTTCTTGAAGATGCAGGTATCGAGTTCGCAATTGAAGGAACAACCTTTAATGAATTAGACGCAAAAGACGTTCATTTTAGATTCTCTATTTTAACGAGTGAGAGAAAAAGTTTCCTAGAATTACATATTGAGCTTTATGACGAACAAGAAAAACTTTTAAGTCCCCCTCCTGTATTTAAAATAATGCTAAATGATGGTGGTTTTTTATCTGGGTTCAGAACAAAGAATGATTCACACGAATTCATTAAGCACCTTATTGATTCAATTACATATAATAATAATGAGTACAAAAAATACATTCACTCTTGTAGCCAAAAAGCGCAATTACAAGAATGGATTGATTATATGCTTAACGTTGATTCTATTCCGTTTATGACGAATGATAAGAAATCAATTTATTATATGGATCAAAAGAAGTTTATAGCGATCTTTATTGGTATCTTTGAGTGCTTTGGTGAAAACGCAAGTAGGTTCTCATTTAATAGACATGATGATCAAAGAGTATATTTTCAAATTCCAAAGAATCAATTATTCAACGGTGTAGCAGCTTTTCATAATAGAATTCAAAAATTTGATATGCCTATTTTTTATAATGAAACAGAAGTTAAGACCTGGAGTTCAAATATTAGATTTGAAAGAAGAAAGTCAAACCTTGACTGGTTTGAGCTTAATCTAGTTGTTGATGAAAAAGACTTTCAAGTTATCAAAAATGCAGATATGGGAGAAAATTATCTTCTAACTGATGCAGGATTAGTAATTTTAGATAAAAAAGAAAAAGATCTATTAAAGTTCATGAAAAAATATACGGCCCATGAAGCAAATCAAGAAGCTCTTGAGGATCAAAAGGCCAAAAGATTTTCTTTGAATTTTAAACGTTCAAGAATCTTTGAACTATTCGAGTTAAAAAAACATGGAATTGAAGGTGCACTAACTGAAGAAGAAGAAGTTTTATGTAAAAACCTTCTCAACCTTACAGATATGCCTGACTACCCTCTGCCAGAGAACTTTAAGGCCATTGCAAGGGATTACCAAAGAACTGGTTATAACTGGATGAGATTCTTATTTGATAACCGTTTTGGAGCTTGTTTGGCCGATGATATGGGTCTAGGGAAGACCCTTCAGACGATCATGTTCCTTCAAAGTGTAATTGATCAAGTTGAAAAGGTCTTAATCGTTTGTCCAGTTTCAATTTTAATAAACTGGGAAAATGAAATTCATAAGTTTTCAGACTTACCTGTTCATGTTTATTACGGAACAGATAGACAACATGATCCTGAAGCAAAAATTGTATTAACTTCGTATGGTGTTATGAAAAAAGAAAGTTATACAACTTTTAACGATACAATCTTTGATATTCTTATAATGGATGAAGTTCAACACCTTAAAAACATTCGCTCTCAAGGAGCAAGTGCTGCTAGAAATATCAAGGCAAAATTTAGAGCATGCTTAACAGGTACTCCTGTAGAGAATGATTTATCTGAATTTTATAATATTATGGACTTAAGTATTCCTGGTATCTGGGGAGAGATGAGCTTCTTTAAAACTAAATCTTCTAAGAAAAGTAGACTTCTTGCTCGTCAAACAGTTAGACCATTTATTCTAAGACGTACTAAAGAAGAAGTTTTAACAGAATTACCAGAAAAAGTTGAAAACCATGTATACCTATCTTTTAGCGAAGAAGAAAAAGAGCAATACTTATCTACTCTTGCTAATGTTAGAAAGAAAATGACTACTGTTCAACAAGGTAGAAAATATAGTGAAATTTTAAAGAGTTTACTTAAACTTCGTCAGTTATGTCTTTGGCAAAACCAAAAGTTCTTACAAAGTACTAAAGTTGACTTCCTAATGGAAAACTTAGAACAGCTAATTGAAGAAGGTCATAAAGTATTAGTCTTCTCTCAGTTCACAACTTACTTAGATATTATTCAAAATAAAATTCAAGAGAGAAACTGGGTTCAAGCAAGAATTGATGGTTCCCAAACTCTAAAAAAGCGTGGCTCTGAGGTAGAAAGATTTCAAAATGGTGATGCACAAGTATTCTTAATATCCCTCAAAGCCGGTGGTGTTGGTCTAAACTTAACAGCTGCTAGTTATATCTTCTTAATGGACCCTTGGTGGAACCCTGCAGTTGAATCTCAAGCAATCGATAGAGCATACAGAATTGGGCAAGAGAATAAACTTACCGTTTATAGACCAATCATTAAAGACTCTGTAGAAGAGAAAGTTCTCGTTCTTCAAAATGCCAAAAAAGAACTTTTTAAAGATCTTATGGCCACTGATGAAGATAGCTTCTTTAACGGAAAGTTAACAATGAATGACTTCCAAGCGCTATTAAACTAGTCGATTAACTTACAAGTAAGATTTAATGTTTCTTTAGCATCCCAGCTAGAAGTAATAGTCCCTTGAACTGTATTATCATCAATTCTTTTTAAAGAGATAATCTCTTCTGGTGCATCATGATCGTTTAAAGTTTTAATATTAATACTAGAAGTTAATAAAGATTCTGAACCAAAAAGATTTTCACATCTTGTTATCTCTTGAATACTTCCAGATTTTTTTACAACTTTGACTTGAACAAATTCTCTATTCTCATCTCTGTAGTCACAACCACTAATTCTCTCTTCTGTAGTATTACCAATTCTTTCAAAAAGATAAACCTTTCCAACATCATCAAGAACAGAGTATTTCGCTTGTCCATCTTTAAGTTCGTATGACTCAACTTTACAGTCCAAATAAGCTGCATGAGATAATTGAGATAAAAGTAAACCTGTTGCAATTAATAGTTTTTTCATTTTTTATTCCTATATTTAAAAGTTGTAAATTTCTGATTCTTTTACTGGATCTCTACCTGGATCGTAGTTACTACATTTCTTGATAATTTCTCGTTTAACTTTAAAACCAACATTTTGATTATCTAAATAAAACTCATACGGATAACCACCAAAAACATTATTATAAACAGACTTCATCAGATAACCATAAGTCTTCTTTTTTGAATTGTAGGTTTGCACATACGTCACACCTTCCCAAGTATCACTTTGCATATACGGATAATGTCTTGCTTGAATTCCTTCTACAGCTCTAACTCTTCTTGAAGTTGAAAAGCTCACACCTTGTTCAATACTCATTGAAATTGATGAACTAAGTCCTATATCTCCAACTCCTACACTTGCGCCAACTTCAGACTTTAGTGTTACCTTAAAGGATCTAGTCTCACCCCACTGGGCCATAAATTGGCTATTATCATGACAATCTTCTTCAAAGTATGGAAGATAGCTAATTCTCTGTGCTTTAGTTTTGACATTATAGACTGTGACATAGCGCCAATGTGTATATGAATCATACCAAGATGCCTTGAATGTTTTCCCTACTATCACTTTTTGGTAATGATCTTTATTTATAGGGTCATAGGCGATAGGACTCTCTTTAAAGCCTTTTGTATTAGAAAAAAGTTTGCTTTCATCAATCTCGACATTCTCGAAATCTTGAAGCTCATAAGGAATTGTTGTCTCTAGTGAGTTCTCTAAGTCACCAAAATTCCTATTTTCTTTTGTTGTTTGTGCATTTGCCTCGATACTCAACATGCTTACTAATGATAGTAGAATTAATTGCTTCTTCATCCGTACTCTCCTTGTTGTAAGTATGAACGCAGCATATGGCGGCCAAAACCTAAACAAAAGAGACATTTAAAAACTATGAATTTTTTACAATAGTAAAGTGCAACAATGATTATGTTAAATTAGATAATACAGCAAAGATAAACCAGCCAATTAGAGTAAATTTAGCTGACCAATATGCGAATGAAAGTAGTGACATACAAATTCGTACCATTATTAAATTATAACTAAAATCTAAAAGAAAAGTATAGTTTTGAAATATTTACAAGGTAGAGAAACGACTTATTGGTTTATCGCCTCACGTCTCATTCCATACGTAATATCACCTGAGTAGAACTTATCTCCAAGGACAAGACCTAAAATCAATGCCCAAGAACCAACTTTACCAAGGGGTTCACGACACATTATTTGAAAAATTGCGAGGTTAAGAGCAAGCCCTTCCATATCCCAAACAATATTTCTTAGTCTATAGAATGACCACCTATCTGCACCTTTATTTCCTGTTTGGAATATTGGCCACTCTCCCATGTTTTGCATATACATTCTTTCAGCAAGTAACTCCATCATCATCTCTTCACCTTCAGCGGTTTCAAGATCTTCTTGAGTAATTTTATTGGGGTCATCACCACTTGAGTATGTACTTAAGCTAAAATATTTGTCTAAGAAGTTTTTAGTATTATTTTTCTGACTCATTTCTTCAAGGTATGCAAATAGCTCTTTAACATCTTTTTCAAAAGTTGGACTCTGCTTTAATTTTTCAAACTCTTTTTCAACCTCACTAGGCTGTAAATCTTTACCTGAATAAATTTGTTGAAAATATCGAATATAACTATTCTTTCCAAAAAGGGCATCATAACCTAACGCCGCAACACCATCCATCCCACCATATATAGCATATCCTGTGAGATATTTTTTTAAAAAGCTTGTGTTCGTATTTGTGACAATTTTATTTCCCATAAAAGTGAAGGCAAGACCAACTGCCATTTCATAACCAAGTTTTTCAAACCACTGGTCATCTTCACCTAATTTATCTTTATTTTTCATCCAATAAAACAAAGGAGTTCCGCCAATAGATAAAGCCAGCTTAAAGTTTTTAAACTTTTTTGCAGCACTTGCAAGTCGTTTACTACTTCCTGAGCTACAACCATTCATAAGTTTTCTAAATATGCCCCTTTCGCCTTTAGCTTGGCGAGCAGCATCTTTCATTTTATGCTTTGGAAGATCCATATCTTTAATTTTTTGTTTGGCAGCTCGCTTTTCAGCCCTTGAAACCTTAATTCCTCTTTTTTCTCTTTGAACAATATCATCTAGAATTTCAATGGCCTCTTTGGATTGCATTTTATAGTTCATTTCAACTTCTGCAATACGTTTGGCTTCAAACTTTTTAAGTCTACTTTTTTGTGCCAGAAATTCTTTATGAGTAGGTAAAACAGTATCTACGGTGTACCAAGAATGCTTGTAATTAAAATTATATATTTTTTCAATATTCTTGAGTCCCTTTGCAGCCTTATTTGCTTTAGCCGGATCTAAGAACTCCATATATAATCTAAATTGCTCCATTGATTTATAATCATTTCTAAGCTTCATTCCATTTTTAATAGCAAGCTCAAGTTCTTCAATAGTTCTATTTGATTGCATTAAGATATTTGAATACTCTTTTCTTAGATTTTTTGAAAGATTACTTTTTTTAATAAGATCCTCAACAAACCATTTTTTAGATTCATCCATATCAATTTTTCCGGATAACTCTCGGCGTTTTTTTGAATAAGAAAAAGATGTATTATTAATTTTTTTATTTAGAAATAATGTTTTAACGTCATCATAAGAAATCATTTTCTTGGCAAGCATCTCATTTACAACTGATGCCATATTATCAACATAGATTTGTTCTTTATGAATAAGCTTAGATAAATCATGAAGAAATGAAAGCTTAGCTTGTTTTGTTGGTAGGGCTTGAATTTCTTCTATAACATATCTCGCAACAAATCTTTCATCCCAAAGATTTAAGGCAGCATTCCCCCTTACTTCTGCAGGAATTTTACCATTTAATAATTTAACAAAAGAAATCTCACATGGATTTAGAGTTTTTCCACCAATTTTAGACATTGTTGATTTAGATAAAGAACTTGAAACATTCTTAAAAGACGCGTTAGAGCTATCAGCATACACAACTGATGGCGCTAACATTGTCATTACTAAAAGATTACATAATATTTTTTTCATCAAACTTAAATTCCTTACCTACACCTTATCGGTAAAGAAAATTTAAGAATTAGCCTAAATAGCTCAAATTATGAACTATTTGTTTGATTGTTTTAATTGGTCTTTATAGCTAAATACAAAATCTTTATGCTCTTTTACGAATTCAATTATGCCTTCATTTCGAAGATTACATGCTGGACATGCTCCACAGCCCTGCCCAATGATTCCGTTATAACAAGTGATAGTTGTTTCAAGTAGAAATTGTAAAACTCCCATTTGATAACCTAGTTCCATAGTCTGTTTTTTCGTCATATAAACAATAGGTGTTTTGATTTCAAAATTAGGGTTATCAAAGTCTAACCTAAGAGCAGCTTGAATAATATCCATATACTTTCGAGAGCAGTCTCGATATCCCGAGTTTGCTTCTTCTACTTCAATTACACCCATAAAAATACAGTCTGCACCTAGTTCATTTGCATGAATCGCGGCAACTCTGGCCATAAGACCATTTCTACCGACAACCATTGTATTGGGCACACCATCTGGACTTCCAATACTAAGGTTATGATTAGTTAATGAATTCTCAGTAATTTCTGTTAAGCAATCAAGATTGACTGTAATATTATCAACTTTCCACTCATCACAAATTATCTTAGCTTGACCCAACTCATTAGAGTGTCTTTGACCATAAGTAAAAGACATACTCAGAACATTGTCGGCTCCAAACTGATCTATTGCTAAATATAAGCATAAAGAAGAATCCATTCCACCTGAATGGACAACAATAGCTTTTTTACTTATTTTTTTATTATTATTTATTTTTGTCATGCTATTATTATACACTAATTAAGGGATATGATGAGATTAGTTTTTTTAGTTTTATTTTCTAGCTGTAGTAACTTGTTTTATCAACCACATAAAAAAATATATGTAACTCCTGATAAATACGGTATTAAATATCGACAAATTCAATTTAAACATAATAATGAGCATGTTCTTTATGGATGGGTATTAGAGCCTAAAGCTTCAACTCCTAAAGGTAGTATTCTATTCTTTCACGGAAATGCCGAAAATAGATCAACTCATTTTTTCAATTTAGCGTGGATTACAAAAAGAGGATATCAAGTTATTATTCCTGACTATAGTGGATATGGTGACTCTGATGGAGCCGCTTTTAGAGAACAACTCTATCAAGACTCAATACTCATAACTAAGCAATTCGTAGAATCATTTAGTGCTCCTAGGATTATATTTGGACAATCTCTTGGAGGAAATATTTCTGTTGCACCAGCTGTAAAGTTTCAAAATCAAATTGATTTATTAGTTTTAGATTCAACATTTTTATCATATGAAGAAATTGGTTATAAAGTCTTAAAGCGCAATTGGATAACATATATTTTATCACCATTAGCATTTCTTCTACTGAATGATGATTTCTCTGCAAACAACTACTTTGGAAACTATAAAGGGAAATTACTAGTTCTTCACGGGATGGCAGATCAAATTGTTCCTCTCGAATTGGGAAAAGATATTTATCAAAAATATCCCCATCAAAAAGATAAAGTTTGGTTTTCTCAGTCTTTACACATAAGAGCATTTACCCAAGAAAAGAATAGAAATATTTTTTTTGATAAATTAGAATCAATAATAAAATAAGTAATCAACACTAAGCTCTTTTTCATTACCAAGTTGCTTGAGCTCGCTTTTAAGAGAATATTTATTATTAATGTGGTACCTGTAATCAGCTTTAAAATTACCTGTACTTTGTCTCAACCTAGTATTGTAAATACTTTCGAACGATAAAAACAAAACACCAAAATTCTTCGTTGTGATCTTAGATCCAATTTCAGGAATGAGTTCAAGAATATTTTTTTCTTGAAAGTTTTTGGAATCTATATATTTAGTTTTTAAAAAAGAATAAATTAAAAAACTCTTATCTTTATAAAAAGTACTCCCACCAGCTCCCATCAAGCTAAATGCAAGACAGTCCTCACAGTGGAGTTTATTTCTCTCAAATCCAACTTTTGCTTTCAAGCTAAACGGTTTTTTATATTCAGTCCAAGGATTTAAAGTTTGAACTTCTAATAAATCAATTTTTTCAAACACTACTTTTTTTTCTTTATTTGCAATTTCGAAATCAAAGAATTCAATTGTAGCAAACTCTGGCTGACCGACACTTGGATCCATAATATCATGATATGCCAGTCTATAACCTAACTTTAATTCATTTTTAGATAAATTTTGTCCTATAGAGACTCTTCTTGGCCCGTGTCCTAAGTGAGGAGCTTCATTCATATCAACTTTAACATTAATTCTCTTATTACTTTTTACTTTACTTCTTTTAATCAAAACTTTTTTCTTCCAATTTGAAATTTCTCCTTTTCCAAGAAGAACTTCATCTGAGTGTAAAAAATCAATATATAAAGTTAGTGTATCTAGAAATAGTGCTATATCCTTAATTTTGTTTTTTTCAATTAAATTTAAATTTTTACTTTTGTATACATCAAGAAGTAATTCCTTTTCAGGTATCGATAAACTATCAAAGTATGATGAAAATCTTTTTCTTAAACTAGGATCAACTGATACTTCAGACACTAGAGATTTTTGATCTTCAATAATTTTTACTGTATGACCTGGTATTGTATAGAGCTTTGGTAGATCTTGTCTTAAGTCTAAATCAAAATTAGCTACTTCCAATAAAGTCAGGAGATTATAACTACAATTTTCTTTAAAGTAGAGATAATCAGAGTATGAGTTACCAACTTCCCAAAGATGGTCTAGCATTCTATCAATATGTTTATCAGATAGATTGAGTTTATAATTCCATAGATCTCTTGATTCGAAGTCGTTGTATTCTCGAACTTTATAAAAATATGGAATTGCTGAGTATTTACCTTTAAATGCTCCAACAATTCCCATAACGGCATACAATAATGCGTTCTCAGTTGTAACCTGTGCCGAATAGTTTATTCCCATGTCTAATAAGCGAGACTTAGCACTACTAATATCTCCATTTTTTCTATGAAAAAGAAGTAAAGTGTGGCCGAATGCTGAAGCAGGCGACTCTAAGTAGTAGGATGAGAATACCAAAGAGACAGAATCGACATCCATTCTTTTTTTAAACTTTATATACTCTGAACATTGCATATATGCTTTTTTACTTAAATTTAATTTTAATTTTAATTTTTCATCTAACCATTTAGTTCTGGCCGGAAATCTACAAAGAGCATGATTATTATCAATTTTTTTACTACTTGTTAACTCTCGTTTAAGAGCCATAAGCTCGTCCATTAAGTTACTTTTTCCCTTTTTTGATAAAAAGAAATTAGTTCCATCAACTTCAGATTCTTCAGAGAATAAAGTTGGGCTATAATGTAACAAGCGCTTCCACTCTTTTGATTCTGCAAGTTGTTCAATTGATGATGCATGAGTACTAATTGAAACAAATGACAAAGCCCCACATAAAGTGAGGCTAAGAAGATTAAACAAGATCACAAGTGATTTTATTAGACTTTAGTGTAGATTTGATATTTAAATCAATATTTTTTGGATTATTATTTTTGAAAATTGCTTCAAAGTCAGACTTTAAAATTTTTCCAAAAGTATTTGAATCTTTACAACCATAAATTTCACTTAGGGCCATAATTGTCTCACCTTCTCCCCTAGCAGCTTCGTTCGAAAGAGCTGATTTGTTTACTTCGATAAATTGAGTTGGAGTTTTACCTGATGAACCACAGTTTGATGTTCCCGAAGAAATACCAAAAGTTTGTGAGCCTGAAGTTCCATTTGTAGTTGATGCAAATACTTGCGTAAATCCTTTAGAGTCACCTAAAACTATAGATCCTAACCCACATCCAGCAGCTCCATAACCAGCAAAAGCCGATGTTGTTACTGACAATGCCATAATAGTAATTAACTTTTTCATCTTAACTCCTTTATAAGATAATTTTTAATAGACTATTATTGTATCCAAAGTTTTAGATTTTTAAACATTAAATTTTATTAATCCGCACTTGCGTCTTTCTTATAAGTAAGTTTAAGTTTTTTATATTTTTATTTTTCTTTATCAGTGTTTGATAAAATTTTAATTCAGTACCAAATGGGCTAAGACTTAAGTTGTCACATTCAGTGTTAATTATTTTTTTTGATAAACATCGTACATGTCCATATCCATATTTATGGTGTGCAATTTCGTGAATAATAGTTCCAGCTTGTTCAACTAATGACAAACTAAAAAACTCAGGTGCTAAATAAATTGTACTCTTTTCATTAGGAAAAACACAGGCAACTTCTCCTCTATCACAGCTAAATTCATTTATTTTTATTTCTGTAATTGATTCTAAATTAGACTCTTTAGAGTTTCTCTCTATAAAGTTTAAAACTTTTATGGTTTTTTTAGACTCTACTCCATAGATTCTCATATGCTTCCAGTTGTTTTTTTCAATATGAATAGTTGAACAACTAAAAAATAAGAATAATAGAATTATTTTTGCCATGACTTAAACACATCCCCACCTTCCCAATCAAAAGCTGTTTTAATGATAAAATTTAAATCATCATATTTTGGGGACCATCCTAAAGTCTCTTTTATTTTTGTCACTTTTGAGATTAACTTGGCAGGATCTCCTGCTCTTCTTCCAGTTTCTTCAACTTTATAATCAGTATTTGTTACTTCTTTAACTGTATTAACTACTTCTCGAACAGAAAAACCATGTCCATAACCACAATTCATAACCTCTGATTTTTTATTATCGAATAGATACTCAATTGCTTTAATATGGGCACTCGCCAAGTCTGCAACATGTATATAATCTCTTATTCCTGTTCCATCAGGTGTTTCAAAGTCTGTCCCAAAAATATATGTTTTATCTCTCTTACCAACAGCTGCTTCACAATTAACTTTAATGAGATGAGTTGCTCCAGGAAATGCTTGTCCAATTTTTCCATCAGGGTCAGCTCCACATACGTTAAAATATCTAAGAGCAACATAATTAAAATTTTCAAAAGCGCTACTTGTATCCCTTAACATATGCTCAGTCATAAGTTTACTTTGACCATAAGGGTTGATCGGACTTGTTTTTGTTTGCTCTGTAGCTTCATCTTCTTCTAACATTCCGTAGACAGCTGCTGTTGAAGAGAAGATAAAGCTTGGCACATTATGCTTAGTGCACATTTTGATTAGCTCTAAAGAGTTATGTGTATTATTTGAATAATACATAAGTGGCTTTTCCACACTTTCTGGCACAATGATTGATCCAGCAAAATGCATAACTCCATCGAATTTATGCTTAGAAAAGGTTTCCTCTAACGTTTTAAGATCAGTTAGATCAGCATGAACTAGTTCTCCATAAAGAATGGCTTCTTTATTTCCAGTTGAAAGGTTATCATAAACAACAATATCATAACCTGCTTCACCAAGCTGCTTAACAACATGAGAACCAATATAACCAGCACCACCTGTAACTAAAATTTTCTTAGACATAAAACTGACCTTTTTTAAATTAATTATTACTTAACAGCATTATAGGCATTAATTCTTCCAGCTCCAAGCATTCCTTTATACCTTTTATTTTTCTTATCTATATTATCAGCTAAATTATATAATTTTTATTTAATTTTCTTTAGAAAAATTGTTTCAAATCAGCCTTCTTAAGTCAAAATTAGTAAAAGAAGGTAAGAGTTTGTTATATAATAGCCCAATGAAAAGTAAGATACTCGTAATTGATGACTCTGAAGATGTTCAGTTCTTAATAGCTTCCGCTCTAAAAGGTAACTATGAAATAACAGCTCAAATGACCGCCAAGTCAGCAATTGAATCTATTAATACAGAAACATTTGATTTGATTCTATTGGATTTAATGTTACCAGATATTAGTGGTTTTGAGCTCGCTACACTAATCAGACAAAGTCATAAAAGTGGAGATACTTCAGTCATAGTTATTTCAAATAAAAGTGATGTAAACTCAATGATTACTGCTTATAGTCTTGGAGCAATAAACTATGTTCACAAACCATTTGATAGTGCTTTGTTAAATTCAATTGTGAAATCAACTCTTGCTGTTAAAACACACGAAAAATCAAACACTATTGACTTAGACTTTGTTTCAGTTAATGTTTTAAATCAATCAATAGAAATTGAAGAAGAATCAATAAAAACAACCTCTAGTGAATTTAAAATTTTCTGCTACTTACTCCAAAGAGCTGGTCAAGTCGTTTCTAGAGAGGTGCTTTTTAAAATTGTTAGTTTAGACACAGATAAACCATCAGACAGAGTTATTGATACCCATATATCAAGCTTAAGAAAAAAATTAAAATCTGATAAAGTTTCGATCAAAGCTGAGTACAAAACCGGGTACGTATTAAATATTCTTCAATAATATTAAAGTTCTAATAGATGATTTATTAGATTATCGAGATCAGATGTCTGAGTCGTATTATTTGCAAATACATGTCTAAAGAAAACTGTTCCATCTTCAAATGAAGAGTAGTTCGTAAGCATTTTCCCTTCTTTTACTAATCTAAAACGAAGATCATAGTTATACTTATTAACATCAATTGATTTATCAGTTGGTAAAACTTGAAAACAAACATTTAAATATTCAGGCTCTTGAATTAATTTTAATCTCGGATTTTCTTTTATGAGACTTACGAGGTAGTTTTGTTTTTCATATTGTGAATTTACAAATTTTTCAAACCCCTTATGCCCTTGAGCCTTCCACATTAACCAAAACTTTAAACTATCTACTTTACGTCCACACTGAAGAGACTTTTTACCTGTATCAAACTCAGTATTTTCATAGTCATGGAATATATAATGAGAGCCACCACCAGAATTAGACTCTGCAAGTGCTTCAGTATGTTTTGTTAAAAAGAATGAAGTAATAAGACCAGAGCCCATTAGCTTATGTGCATCAAATGTTAATGAGTCTGCCTGATCAGATCCTTTTAAAAGATGATTATATTTTTCACTAAACATCACAGCCCCACCCCAAGCGCCATCAATATGGTGCCAAAGGTCAAACTCTTTTGCGATTATATTTACTTCTTCAATAGGATCAAAAGCTCCAAGGACAGTTGTTCCAGCAGTAGAGCAAACTAGAAGTGGAGTCTTCCCTTGTGAGATAGAAGCTTCAACTTTCACTTTTAAGTCACTTGCTTTCATTCTACCAAGTTCATCGGCCTCAACGACAATTAAATTATCTAGACCCATTCCCATTAGCATCATCGCTTTTTTGTGAGAGTAATGAGCTTCTTTTGAAACGTAAACACACATTTGGTGCGCTCCATTTCCTTGCATTTTTGTTTGAGGAAACTTTCTTTGCCTAGCACAGTGAATCGCCATCATATTGGCATTTGATCCTCCTGTAAGCATGATTCCATCTCCACCGGAGAAGCCAATTTTTTCATTTAACTCATCAACTAGTTTTGACTCCATAAGACTTGCCACTGGAGCAACTTCAAAAGTCGCCATAGTTGCATTTCCAAGAAATGAAATTAACTCACCAACGAAAGCCTCGAAATGAAAACCACCCATAAGCTGGTTATTAAATTGAGGGTGTCCAACACGGACACTATATTTTAAGTACTTTTTTATTTCTTCTAGTATTTCATTATAGTCTGCAGATTCATCTTTGAGCCCGAGGTTTAAAATTTCCTTTAAATCTGTGGCTTTATGATAATTAACAACAGGCGTCTCAGGGTCATTATGCTCTGATAAGTACTGATCGATAATTGTAGTTAGATCTGCCCAAAATTCTTTTCTAACGCTTGGCTGCATTTGTATTCCTAGAGTTGTTTTTTTGATGACTAATAGATACCTAATAATAGACGTACTGTCCATATTTGCAGTATAACATTCCTATGTACATAAAATCATTAATACACAATCGTTTGTTTGAACAAAGCTTTCAATTGTTCGACCCAAAAGGCATTTCAGTAGATTCTGAAAAGTTTAAAGCCAATTATACAAAGCTTAGAAACTATATATCTCAGACTGCAAAAGATGGCGGCGGCGTTGGAATTAACTTACCTAAAGATCATAGGTTCTTAATGACTATGCTGGCCTGCATGGAAGCTGGTGTCTTTTATGTTCCTATAAAACAAGACTACCCAGAGAGTCGAGTATGCCAAATCTTAGAAGAGACTGAATATACCATTCGAATGACTGAAGAAGAGTTTGATAAAATTATTTCTTCAGAAGAAGTTGAATATCATGAAATTGAAACTACTGAGAATGATATTTTGTACAAAATCTGTACTTCAGGTTCTACAGGTCGACCAAAAGCTGTTGTCGTACCCCGCTTGGCCATAGAGAATTTTTGGAAATGGGTAAATGATAAATTTTCAAATGTAACTGAAAACGATGTGGCCCTTCAGGTAACTGAATTTACTTTCGATATATCATTAATTGATGTGGCATTATTTCTTGCTCGTGGTTGTAAATTGTACTTTTCAGCATTCACTGGAAGTATTTTCACGTTGGCCTATGAAGTAGAAACTTATAAAGTTACGACACTCAATACTGTGGTTAATAATATAAATATGTTGTTAGATGATAATGTTGTTAGCCGAGCAGACTACAGTAAACTTCATACAGTCATGATGGGTGGAGCAAGATTCTCATATGGTCTTTATAAAAAATGTAAAGAGCACTTCAAAGATATAGGAATTCACAACCTTTACGGAGTAACTGAGGTTCCTGTTTATTCTCATTGCAAAACAATGAAATTTGATGATTCAGATCTTCACGAATTTACAGTATCTGTAGGAACTCCTCTTGGGGCCTGCACTGCTGTAATAGTTAAGGATGGAAACGCTCTGCCTCAAGGTGAAAAAGGAGAAATCCTTATGGGTGGTAATTCGATGATGAAAGAATATGCCAAAAACCCGGAAAAAACTGCTGAAGTTTTTACTCAGTTTAATGGAAAGAGATACTACCGCTCTGGAGACATTGGTTTCCAAAACGAAAACGGAGACTACTTTGTAACTGGTAGAATGGACGACACAATAAAGTATAGAGGTTATAGAATTAATCTTTTAGACGTAGATTCATATATTCTTTCTAAAGAGTATGTACAAGACGCTATAACCATTGCTGTTGAAAACGATGAAACTCAAAACCAAACTATTTGCTTTGTCATTGCTAAAAAAGAGATGACTGAAAAAGAAATGAAAAAAGACTTAGCGGATGTACTCCTTGAGTATCAAATTCCAGAGAAGATCTTTTATGTTAAATCCTACCCTACTAATATTAGTGGTAAAGTTTGCAAAAAAACACTTAAAAAAGAATATATGGAAGGAAAGTATAATGGATAATATTTTAGAAAAAGTTGGAAAAATCATTAATGATACTTTTGAAACAGAGTATGAAATTAAAGCACAAACTAGTGCGGAAGATGTTGATGAGTGGGATTCAATCTCACATATTGAACTCATATCAGAGTTAGAGTCTGCTTTTAACGTAAGATTTGGCTTAGGTGAACTTCAAGATTTAAAAAATGTTGGAGACATGGCCACGTTGATTAAAGAAAAAACTGCTTAATTAAAAATGCTTTTTAGTTCTTATATCTTTATTTTTATATTCTTACCGGTAGTTCTAATTGGGTACTATCTGTTAAATAGAATTGATACAAACAAAGAGCATGGAAAATGGTGGCTTGTATTTAGTTCACTGTTCTTTTATGGGTACTGGCATCCGGCCTATCTATTAATTATTTTGAGTTCTATCTTAGTTAATTACTTTCTCGCAGAAAAATTACAAAAGATGAACTTTGGAAAAGAAAAAAAACTCTATTTTCTCTTTGGAGTATTTTTTAATTTAGGACTTCTTGGCTATTTTAAGTATAGAGACTTCTTCTTAGACAATGTAAACTTTCTCTTTAGTACTGACTACTATTTTGCTAAGTTAGCTCTTCCACTTGGAATAAGTTTTTTCACACTACAGCAGCTAGCATTTATTGTTGATGTCTATGAGGGTATTGCTAAAGAGAAAAGATTTGTCGACTACTCTTTATTTGTATGTTTCTTTCCACAACTTATCGCAGGGCCTATTGTTCATTACAAAGAAGTAATGCCCCAATTTGAAGCCAAAGATAATAATTACTTTAATATCTCGAATTTCAACCTTGGAATCTATATATTTGTTCTAGGACTATTTAAAAAAGTTATTCTTGCTGACACCTTTGCAGGATGGGCAAATGAAGGCTTTGATCATACACAGGTTCACCACTTCTTTAGTGCTTGGGGAACATCATTATCTTACACATTTCAGTTGTACTTCGACTTTAGTGGTTACTCAGATATGGCCATAGGTCTTGGTCATATGTTTAATATAAAAATTCCAAAGAACTTTAATTCACCATTTTTAGCAAGAAATATAATCGATTTTTGGACAAGATGGCATATTACACTTAGCCAGTTTATTACGACCTATATATTCACTCCAATCTTTAGATCATTCAAAAAACTAAGCCACCGGAATTCACTTATAGCAGCATTTCTAACAATGCTTATAGCTGGTATATGGCACGGTGCTGGTTGGACATTTATTGTTTATGGTTGCATGTATGGAACAGCTCTTGTCATCAACCACAGAATGAAAAAGAAGAAGATTAAACTTCCTAAATGGCTCGCTATTTTTCTTACATTCCAATTTACTAATATTGTATTCGCAATGTTTAGAGCGAACACAGTTTCAGATGCACTCAATTTATACAAAGGTATGTTTGGTTTTACCTATCTGCAAATTCCAAAAGGAATAATGAAAGCGGCCACAACTGAAAGCTTAGGCTTTAAAGTTGGACAATATATGAATAATGATCAAAACCTTAACCTTCTTATGATCATCATTTGTTTATTTATCGTTTTTAAAGCTAAAAACTCAATGCAAAGAATGAAAGAATTTACACCTACAAATAAGCTAGCAATCTGGACAGCATTTATGTTTGTTTTAAGCCTATTTGGAATCAATAGAGTAAGTGACTTCATCTACTTTAACTTTTAGGAACTATTTATATTAGTATGAAATTTTTAATTACGTTTACCCTATTCACACTTATCTTTCTTGGCTTTTTCGTGGGCCTTGTAACAACTGTAGATCCTTACTCGAAATTAGGGAACAACCCATGGGGCTTTAAAACAAAAGCCGTGGCACAAAGTCGTGAAAACAAGTTTATATTACTTGAGAATTCTAAAAATAAATATGAAGCCTTTTTATTTGGAAGTTCAGCTGCTCACCGTTTTCCAATGAAGAAAATGAAAGAGCTTACTGGGCTGGAATCATTTAACTACTCTGCTCAGCACACTAACCCTGATGACTACTTAGCAATGGTTCGTCACGTATTTGATAAACACAACCCCAAGCTCATTATGCTTCAACTAGGATTTGTAGAAATGAGTGAGACATATAAAACAGATAATAGACTCTATAACTCTTCTTTACTCAAATACTTAAGAGCTCAGAATAAACCTGAGACACTTTTTGATAATAATTACTTCACTCTCGACGCTATTAGAGATTCTTTCAGGGTTATTTTTGTTAATCATTTTGGAAAAGCTCTTCATAGTAATTACTTAGAACATGGTGACTATAAATCTGAAAAAGTTCTTTTGGGTCCAGTCAAGATTCAACAATCATCATATAAAGACTGGAAATTATCAAAAAAGAGAATTAATACAATCTCTAAAATTCAAAAACTTTGCAAAGACAACGGAACAAGACTAGTTGTATTTACTGCGCCTTTATCCTATGAACATTATAAAATAGTAAAAGCTATAAGTGGCCATAATGAATATCTAGAGTACTTAAAAAACAGCTTTGACGAGGCATGGAACTTTCATGATGAATCAATAAAAGAATATAACACAAGAGAACATTTCAGAAATTCGACACATATGACGAAAGAATTTTCGGGTGTATTATTAGAGAGGATGCTTGGTGGCTTACATGATAGTCTTGGGACAAAGTTTAGCTCCCAAGCGAACTAGGGAGCTTACTACTTTTAGTTTTTAAAGTTACTTGTATATTCGATTTTAATAATTAGTTTCTTTAAGTTTTCATTATTTTTTCTATTTAACTTTACCTTTATAAAGCTTCTTCCACCTGGCCTTATAAATACTTGACCTGCTGTATTTATATCTCTTTGGCTAGTTAAAGTTTTAATTAGCGATAAATCTTCTGGATTAGGCTCTGAGTTATACACTGTTCCTGTTAGAGGACTTACTGTTGATACCCAGTCATAATTACTGTTTCTAGAATCTTTGTTTACTTCAAAAAGAAATACACCTTCATCTTTATGCAAAATTGATTTACCATAATGTGAAAAAACAATTTCTAAATCATCATTATCAAAGTTCTCAATTGAAAAATCTTCCGAAACTTCAATATCATTTATTCTGATATTTTCTTTGTTACTTCCAAAAAAGTCCTCAGAAGTAAAGTCTAAGTATATTTCCTCATTTTTATTTAGTGCATAGAGCTCTTCTTCAGTTAGCACATAGTCTTTATGATTAATCATTCCAGCTCCAAGAACAGAGAATTTACTAACAATCTCTTTTGTAATTGATTGAAGAGTTCCTTCAAAGACAGCTCTTACAATATCTACATTTTCTTCAAATGTTCCCATATCATTCTTAACTAATTGCCTAGCTCTTTCAGTAACTTTATCTAACTTCATTTCACCGCTATATGTGTCTAAAAATTTATACTCATAAGATTTTGAGAATAAATACTGATAGTATTCAAGAGCTCTTTGTGCGCCTTCTTGTATTTTATTTAGAGTTATTTCAAAATCATTTTTTCTATGAGTTTGTAGTGATAGTAAATTGCCAGACAGAGTCGCAATCGCAGTATAATTAGTTGAAATTTTTCCTAGAGCCGATTCAACTTTATGGTTAAAACTAGATACTGTTTTTAACAGTAACTCCCTTTTAATTAATAGTTGATTAAGCTTTTTTACCAAGTTTTTATAAACTGGATGTGTATTTTTAATTTTACTAATTTCTGCTTCTAACTCACTTCTTGGAACTTCATATTTTTCCCAAAGTTTCATCGAATCTGAAATAGCTCCATAAATTGGTTTAGAAAAATCTAGCATTTTTTTAGCATGCTCTAGTCTCTCTTTATCAGTAGTCATATCTTGAAAATGTCTTGGTGATAATTCATCAAATGCATCATTAACTTGAGTTGTTGCTTTTTCCCAATCAAAGCCTTCAAACTGTGATGCTAAACTAGGTATATCTGATACGATCTCACTTGCTGATTTATTTCCTTTTGATAACTCATGGATATACTCAATTCCAATTGCTGCTGCTCCTAGTGTTGGTTGTCCAACAGGAACAACTTTCGCAATTGCTGCAACTGTCTTAATCATCTTATCTGACTTTGGTGGTGCTAAGTTTTTTTTCGCCATTTGTTCAATCTTTTTTTCAACAATCTTTAATTCATCATTAAATTCCTGCTCACTTACTTTTACATCTTCAATAACTGTATTATTAAGAACAATCTTATCTACAGCATTTGTAATTTCTTCTCTTTTTCCTTCAACTTCTACATACAACTCTTCTTGTAGTTGGCTTATTTCATCAAAGGATACTGTTTCCTTTCCTATAGAAAGTTTTAACTTTTCAGTCATAAGGATTAATTTTATACTCCTATCAACTTCTTGTTTAAAAAGTTCATATGTAGTTAGTAAACTTAGATTTGGTGTCCATGTAATTGAGTTTCCAAAATAATCTTGTCTTGCAGTAATTTGATTTTTAAATGTTGAAATTTCATTTAATGCATTTATTACAGAGATAGACTTATCATTTGATTTACGAATTTCTTTTTCAAGACTTACAAAGTGCTTTGTGGCTTTATTTATTTTATATGCTTGATATAAATCCTTTGCAAATCTTAGTTCGGACCAAATATACCCAGAGTTTACCCAACTCTCATCAACATATTCAACAACAGATGAGCTACCAAATTCTCTAATGGCCTGCTTCGGGTCAACTCCATCACCCTTTATGGCAATGTGACAGTTTCTAACACCTCTATGAATATACATTTCACATGTTCTTGCTGGTTTTCCAGGCTCGCCACCCTCTTTATATGTATCCATCTCTCCTGCTCTTCCACCTAACGTTGAAACTCGTAAGTCGGTATTCGTTATAACAAACCCAGCATCACCACCCTCACCAGGCTTTCCTCCAACTTGAGCATTTTGACCGTCACCAGCAGGAACTCCAACTCGCCTTCCTCCAAAAGGTTCCATTGAAAACAAATGAAACGTTGTTCCTTCTACAATTTGAGGGTTTGCTCCACGTGTTCCAATTTGACCTTCACCTGCTTTTTGTCCTTGACCACCATTTGTAATAATAGTGTAGTCAGCTTTTAACTTGTTCTTTTCAACTGTCTCAACAATAATTTTAACATCCCCACCATTTAGTCCATCTACACCATCAGTAAATTGCTGTGCTCTATTTGTTTGCTCTATTGGTGTTGTAATAATTTGAGCATAATCTGAAAGGATTAGTTTTTTCGCATATATCTCAACGTTTGCTTGATGAAGCTCTAGAGCCACGGATAATTCCAGTGTTTCAACATTAATAATTACTTTTTCTACGTCTGTGGTTTTTCTAAGAACCTTATAAAGACCATTAAGATCATTTCTATTAATCACAATATGCTTACCGCTTATCACAATTGTTTTTAATCCGTCTGAGTAAGTTTCATAGTTTAAATTTACACTTTCAGAATTTTTAAAAGAAGTAATATTAAAATACCTTGAATCAGTAGTGCTTAATGATTTCCCCTCATTAACTAGTCTTCCAAATGATTTATCCATAGAAAAACTTGGGTGATAATGAACAGAATTTAAGTCAATATCTGTCCTTGCCGTATGCTCACTTTGTGTACTTACTGTGCTCTTAGTACTTGATGATTTCTTTGAGTTGTCTGAGCAGCTCATTAATATTGTTGTCGCCATTGCTGTTACTAATAGTTTTTTCATATTCTCCCCTTGTTATTTTTCAAATATGAAATGCAAGGCCTTTGCCATGTATAACTAGAGATAAACCACTGTAATCACAATGGTAAATATTCTGAAATCAAAACAAATTATTCCGATCTTCATATAAATTTAATATCGATATATTTAAAATTTGATAAAATAGACTAAATTTATTTCTTTAATGGAGGTAATAATGTCAGATCAATCTCGCTACGAAGACGAATTAATCAATGCAGGTTTCACCCAAGAAGAAGCCTCAGCGATTGTACGAATAATGATTAACATTCACGGAGCTAAAGACACACAAGACTATAGCCATGAATTTGAAGATAAGATGATTGAGTCAGATGCGGCTTAGATAAGGCCACACAACTTATCCCGAAGTTTATCATGTAGAACGTATAGAGGTTTGAGCTCTTTTACAAGCTTTCTCGAAGAACTATAAGTTCTTAAGCTAAACCCATGGTCTATAGCAAAGTGATCTTTGCTTTCATGAGATTCAAGAAACTCTATATATTCGGCTGGGAAACTTTTTGACTTGGCAGCCTTAATCATATTCTCAAGGTACAACTTTGATGGCACTCTATTAAAGTCAGGTTTTTTAACGATATAAACCCAAGCATTATATGACTCATCTCCAACAATAACTTCTTTTAGTACACGCTCATACGCACCAAATCCACACCATTCGAGTTTATCTAGATATTCTAGAGAAAGCTTATCAATCTTAACTAACATACCAGGAACCAATTTACCTGGACTCTCGTGAACTCCTGCGTAGGACTTTCCGAGATACTCTGTTGCAAGTGTAAACTTTAATTCGTGATTCTCTAAACTCGCAACACCGACTTCAGAGGCTTTCATATTATTCTTTTCAAAACGATCAATATTTAAATTTGCACCATAACCGAAATAGTACTCAGTTAACTCGGTACTAGATTGAAGTCTATTTCTGATCTTGAGCTTTAGAAGTGATAAATATTTTTGTGTTCTTTGGTTTAGTACTGCTAGCATTTTAATCCTTCTAGAACTGTGCTCTTTTCCCAACTATCTTTTTAATCCAATCTGGCTTATCTAAAAGGAGGAAGGAACAAAAAAAGAAGAATTTTACCATAGCAAATATCCTTTATTATTATTTGATATAATTATAGTATTATGAAAGTTTTAAAGAAAGATGACAGTTTTTTCTCTAAGATCAACCAAAGTCAAGTTAATCGTTATTATATAAAAACACTACTAGGCTATTGCTCACAATCAAAAAGAGGAGAACTATTTGAGCTTAACGACAAGCTTTTTGTTAAAATATCTCCTTTTCTATACCTAGTAGGATCCTTTTCAGTAGAAGAATTAAGTATTATTCTGGACAATTTTGATCGACATTTTTTAATTCTTGATAAAAGTCTCTCTTTTTTTGAAAACAACTTAAAACCTTTTGGCATCAATACTCAAAACAGAGAACACTTTTTAGATTTTTCATTCGATGAAGTAAACTTGAATAATTTAATAAATTCTCCTCCTTTACATTTTAAAATCGTTGAACTAACAGAAGATATTTTCAACAATATAAGGACAGAAGGGATATTCAGTAATCATTTTACACTATTTGATCATTATCAAGAATTTAAAAAGTATGGAAGAGCAGGCTTGGTAATGAAGGGTCACCAAATTGTTTCAATTGCATCTACTTTTTGTAATTATAACAACCATGTCGAAATTCAAGTGGATACTTTAAAAAAGTATAGAGGGAAGGGTCTAGCAACAATTGCCTGTGCGAAGCTCTTAATTAATATCGAATCTGCTAACTTTACACCCCACTGGGATGCAGCTACATCTCAATCTAAAGCACTAGGTGAAAAATTAGGTTTTTCTATGCCTGTCAGTTACAAAATGTATCACAAGCTTGATCAAGAAAATTTCTAACATTATTTTTTCACATAAATTACAACCTAAGGAGCAATCACTATCAAATGGTATTTTTGTCAAGTTATGATCTTTAATCAAATCTCCAAAAGGGCCTCGCGTACTTTTAATCCTTAATATTTAAGTCTAAACCAGCTATCTATTCCTGCCTAAATTCTTTTTACACCATAGAGAAAATGTAGCACCAATTCCCCCATCAAGATAATAGCTTCCATTCTCCTTAAATATCATTTCATTTTTTAACAGTGATTCAATACTGCTGGCCATCGAAGACTTTGAAATATTATATTTTTGAAGTATCTCTTTAGACATTAATTGATCGGCCTTATCTTCTGAGCTTAAAACCTTTATCACTTTTTTTGCATTAGGACTTAAATTCTCAATAATACTTCGACAAATACTATCTACTTCACTCAGTACTGAATCAATAGCATTTTCAGCACTTGACTCACCGGATTCTTCTAAGATTGAATAGTTTCTACAAATATGCTGAATTAGTTTTGTTTCGTATTCTGCAGATTCATAAATTTTAGAAAATTCTTCTTTGGATATATCTATTCTTTCTGTTACATAATTGAAAAAAACCTCTTCTCCTATTTCTTTGAGCTCCATAGGAGTTACCATCCCCATAAGAGGTGAAGCCTGTCCCTGAAAAAGTGCTAGTAGTGAACTTCTTTTTGATCCAGAGAAGATGTAACAAATATTTTTATGTCTTTGTATATGCTTTCTTATAGTTGCATCTAGAGGCTTCTTTATCTGAGAAATTTGTTGAAACTCATCAATACAAAAAACAGCTTTTAAATTATTTTTTTCAACATATTCATTTAAGCCATTAAAAACATCTTCAAGGAGCTCATCTGAGTTTTTTGTAGCCAGACTTGGTGTAAACGTTGGGCTTCCATCATCAGACAATCCTATATTAAAGCGAGCATTTTTAAATAAATCTTTCAGTTGATTTAAGGCTTGTTTTAGGTCAAATCTTAGAGCCTTTGCTGTCGCTTGATACAATTCTTTTGCGAAGTCTAATTCATCTGTAATATCAAAGATATCAACATAAATAGATACAAAGTCCTTTGTATTTAAATGATGCTCATAAATTTCATGAACAAGTGATGTCTTGCCCATTCTTCTTTTTGCAATTAGGAGTACATTTGTACTGTCATTCACATAGGACATGATTTTTTTTATGTCAGTTGGTCTGTCACAAAAATCTTGGCCTGTTACTACTCCATCATATATAAATTTATTCATACCAAATGGTACCCTATCGCCGGACCGGTGTCAAGAAACCTAGTTTTTTTAAAGGCTTATTGCATCAAAAAGAGGCTCTTTTACCAACCACTTCCTTTATCCATTTAGGCTTATCAATATCAGAAGGACTATAACCAGTGGCCAAGTAGAGCTCTTTAAAGCCTAAGTCCGCTATCTTTTCAGATTCAACCTCACCCTTAATACCATCTTTTAAATTAGAATCTATATAGATTTTAGTATCCTTATCGTACTCATCAGCTCGCTCAAGAAACTCTTCAATTGTGTGAAAGCAGTCTAATTCAATACCTTTTTTATCAGCTTCCATTTTCCAAGACATATGCATTAAGTAATCATCATCTATAAAAATGACTATATTAGAATCACTATTTTCATTCAAGGCACTTTCATTTTGAATAACCTTGGCGTTGTTAAAGATTTGTTTAGGTAAAATTCTTATTCCAAGGTCAATACATTTACTTTGGATATCTTCATCTTGATGCATACTAGTGACAAGCGTTGAGCTCGACTGAAGATTATTCTTGATTATATAATCAAGACCAGTTTTGTTATTACCTAGATCATAATCAAAATAATACTGCGAGCCTTTCAAAAGCCTAGCAGTGTCGATCGTTTTTTCTGAATAAGTAATTATCGGCTTATTTACATTTTTGAACTTATCTTTATATAACTCTAAAAAACTTGGATCGTCATCAACACATACAATTTCCGTTGAACCAGTCGAGATAGTGATTTCATCAGTGAACCAATTTGGTGTTTCAATAACAGGTAAATGGATTATAACAGTTGTCCCCTTACCTTCAATTGAGCCTATTTCAAAAGATCCATTATGTTTTTCGATTGTATTCTTAGAGAAACTCACTCCAAGGCCATTCCCCTTGTCTTTTGTTGTTGTTCCACCAAATAGTGCTTTATCAATCATCTCTTTTGACATTCCACTTCCAAAGTCTTTAATTCTTAGCTCTATTCCGACTGAAGACTTATTCAACTCAATTTCTATTCTAACTTGATCAGGATCTTGTGACTCATATGCATTATTAACAATATTCGAAATAGAACGATAGAGTTCATTCTCATGTCCATTTATAAATGAATCACGATAATCAATATTTGTTTTATAATGTATCTTAATATTGTGTTCGAATTTTTTGTCATTAATAATATCATCAATTAAGATTCTGAAGTTTCCAGTTGTTTTATCTTCTAGGTTCTCTTTTGTATTTTTTAGGAGGCCGTTTGCAATGTCTGAGATTCGACCGATTGAATTTGTTATGATTTGTTTTGATGTGTAGTCTAAGCCCTCCATATCATTTGATACTGACTTTAGAGCTTCTAGCGGGGATCTGATATCGTGGGCTATTTGGCGTGACATAGAAAGCTTTTCAACGTCAATAGCTTGGTTCACTCTTATCCTTTCTGTTTTATTATATTTTTCTAAGAGTTGAGTATAAGCTTCAAAAACATGGTTATACTCTACAATATTATTTTTATCTAAAACGATTTCTCCCGATATTTGACTTAATAACTTTTTCAAATTTTTCTCAATTGGTTTTTTTATAAAAAAGCTCATACCAGAAATGGTAAGAAAATAATTAAGACCAAGTAGAAAGAGTATAAAATAAAAATAATTTAAGTTAATTGTTTTCATTATACCTAAGTCCATTTTTAAATAACCTAAATATTCATCATTAAACTTCAATTTTTGATACAAAGTGACATTTTTTTTGTTACTTATACATATAGAAATGGCATTTACTTTCTTACAATTTTTTTTATCATTTATATTTTTTGTAAAAGTGAAACCTTTAAGTTGATTTTCCTCTGCGTATTCGTATAGAAACATATCTCTTGCAACTTCATTTCCACTTTTAACTGTTAAACCTATTGATTTTAATAGTATTTCATTCTTAATCGCTCTGTTCTCTATGGATCTCTCTAGAGCGAACTTATTACCTATAAAAAAAACGACTACCAATACCAAAGAAGATACTAAAAATATCTTTAATAAGTAACAATTAATTAACTCTGAAATTGACTTCACTTTTCTTTATATCCTTTATCCGTAATGTTTATCACAAACTTTTTGAAAAAATCTACCTTGAAACCTTTACTAATTTTTACGCCAGATAGACCTTTAAACTCAGAATTGCTTAAATTCATAAAGCTATTCATTGTTTTTTTCTCTTTTTTACTCTTAATATAGAAGTTAACAGCATCATAAGATTTTGCACTAATGACCATTGGACTAACTTCAAACTCTTTTTTATACCTCTTTACAAATGAAGAATACTCGACATTTTTATCACATAAACAATTATGCCTAACAAAGTATGCATTGATACTTTTATTCGATAGGTAGTTCAAGTAGGCTGGAAGTGCAGAAGAGCCCATATATTTCGTCCCAAAAACTGTAACCTCTTGGATTTCAGAAGTGATCAAGTCTGTAATTTTTGCCCCAAGTGAAGACCTAGTTAACAAAATGACAGAGTCAAACTTATACTTATGGCTCAAAACATTTCTCACTTTCGAGAGGTTCTGAGTTGTTTCTAATAAATCAACCTCCTTATAATTTATATCATTCTTATCAAGAATTTTTTTATATGCTCTTTTATATAGAAGCATTGCACCTCTATCTATAGCAGTTATCAGTAGAACTCGTTTTATTTTTTTCTTTTTTATAATAGGAACAAGTGCATCAATTAAGTATTCAGGCTCTGGTTGTAATGTGAGAATATATTTATTTTTTTTTAAAACATACGAATTATCACCATATATACTTATAACTGGTACTTTTAATTTTTTTGTAATTTCGTTTATTGAGATCAAATCGTTACCTGTACTGAAACCTACAATGACTTTGCAGCCATCCTTAACCATTTGAACATAAGTTCTATAAGCAGACTCTGGTCCCCTATCATAGAAATATTTTTTAACTTCTACGTTACTATTTTTTAAAGCTAACTTTGCACCGTTAACAAAAGCATCACCATATTTAGGAAATTGCTTTACAGTAGATCCCGTCAAACATACTTCACCTGAAAAACTATTAAAGCTAAGAATGGTGATGATTATATACAGTACTTTTCCCATTTATTGAATTCCCCAATAGTTTATAATAAATATATAGATAACAGATGATATAAAAACAGAAAATAAGATTTTTTCACTTATGGTATAAATAATGATAGCTGCTATGATTAAGGATATTTTAATCTTAAGAATTAACTCATTCTCTCCGAGTGAAGTAAAAGCTAAATAACCAAAGACAAACGGTAATGTTCCATGAATAAACAAACTTAATCGCTTACCTTCTAACAATCGCACTGAAACTAAAACTGGAGCAAATCGGGTGATCTGAGTGGAGAAAATTACAGTCAAAATAAAAAATATTTTATCTAGCACGAAATACTCCCCTAATACCGTCAAAACACATTAAGCTAAACATGGCAGTTAGAAAAAAATCAACCCCCCTAAGCTCCTTAAGTGATAAATTTGCATAACTACCTAACCCGCAACCGATTATCCAATATGCATGATTAAGACTAAAGACTTTCAGAATATCTCTAGGACCTGTAAAGTTTTTTTTATTCAAGCTTAACATAGCGAAATTTTCATCTGTGGTAGTAGCCACTAAATAGTTTTTTGTAATTTTTGAAGTGCCGTACATTTTAACTGACAAAGCAACATAGTAAATATGCCTCAGGTTAATAATAATTAAAATAGTAGCCAATGATACCAAATTGCTAGAGTCACTATAGAATTCAATTGAAGCGAATTGAGCTGCTCCAGCAAATGAAAAAGTAGCCAAAAGAACAGATTCTATAACAGAGCCACCTTGCGCTTTAAACATAACACCAAACATAGACCCTAAAAATAGATATGGAATCCCAACTAGAAATGACTTCTTTAAAATTTCAACATTCTTCATATACAGCTTGTCCAACCACCATCCACAGAAATTGACTGACCATTAATATACGACGCATTCTTACTAGACAAAAAATGAACCATATTTGCGAACTCTACAGGCTCACCAAATCTACCACAGGGTATCTGAGATATAATCCCTTTTGCCACAATATCTCTACTCGACTCTTTACTTTCAGCGACTGCATCAATAACCTCATAAAGTCGATCTGTTTGAGTATAACCTGGTAGCACATTATTGACTGTTATATTATAAGATCCCAACTCTTTTGAAAGGGTTTTAGACCAGTTAACCATTGCACCTCTTATTGTATTGCTAACAATCATATTTGGAAGTGGATTGTTTGCAGTTACAGAAATAATATTAATAATTCTTCCAAAGCGATTACTCTTCATATTACCTACAACTGACTTTGTTACTTCATGTGATGTTATCAAATGACTATTTAACTCTAAAATAAACTCTTCGCTCGAAACATTATCGAATCTCTTTGACTGTGGTCCACCAGAATTATTGATTAGCACTGAAATATCTAATTTCTCAACATTTGCTAAAGAAGACCTGACTGAATTTAAGCTTTTAAAATCTGTTTCTATATGTATTAATCTTTCACTTTCTAGCTTAGGCTTTGTTCTCGACATAACATACACATTTTTGCCTTCGTCTAAAAACTTTTTAGCACAAGCAAAACCTAAACCCTTTGATCCACCTAGTATTAATACATTCATAACTTACATCCTTTTAATTTTGAGAAATATTTCACATCGTTCAAATCTTTTATTAAGTAATTTTCAAGAAGTTTGTTTAGCTTAATCTTTCTTTTCTCTTTAGATTTTTCTTGCAAGCATAACTCTTCGAGATGTTCTATCTCACCCAAGATGATATTAATAATATCGTACACCTCTTCATATACTTCAACTTCTTTCATTCTAGAAAACAAATGATAAGATGAAATAGCATCGAAAGAGTTAGAATCCCTAAACAATGGATACGCAAACATCCTCTCAACTAAGATTAACTTAAAAGTCTTAAAGTGTTCGTTGCACTCTCTTCTCTCATAACAATATTTCATTGATAATAGGTCAGCTCTCAACTCCTCAAAGGCGGCGCCCAGTTTACTTGATTTTTCAAATAAATAATTTGGTATAGGCATTAGACCTGTTCGATGAAATTCCTCATGCAATAAAACCCAGTTTGAAAAAGTGTTCAACTTAATATTATCTTGAATAGAATTTAATACTAAATGTATTCCTGATTTTCTTGCATAAGGTAGAGAAAACTTCAAATATCTTTGCTGAAATCTATCGACAAAATAAAAAACTGGATCAACTGGACTCACAATGTTGTTTTTAAAAATTTCTGGAAAGAGCGCAACAATTTGCTTATCTTTAAAACCTTCTGAATACTCGTTTAACCTTACTGGATACAAGTTCGTGAATTTAGTTTTCAGCTCTATCGAGGGATAAACTAATTCATAAGTAAAAACATCTTTTTTTAATGATTTATTATAGCTAGATAGAAAATCTCCTAGAATAACACCGTTTCGCTCATCTTTATTTAAGTTTTTAAAAAGTTCTTTCGGATTATTGTTTATCAAATACATAAGGAATGAGTTTAACGCTTGAAGTTCAAAGTCTCTAAGCAATTTCTTCATAGGAGTTACTAAAGAGAAAAAATCACTTAAGTTATTAACATTTATAGCTTTGTAAATATGGTCTATATTTGATTGCATACCTCATCATCTTATATTTTATCGTTGAATTCTATAGCTCTGTAATACTTTCAAGTATTATAAAAAAACTGTATAGAAATTAGACGATTATGTCCTATCACTATTTCCCAGTGAAAATGCCCTACTTAACACACTAATATTACGATATTCAGATGGTATAATCTGATGTGCTAAACGAAAAAAAGTAAGCATGGATGCTAAACAAATGAAGTCCTAGGAGGAAAAATTCAATCAAAGAGTTCTCCGTAAATACTAATCGTTATAATTCAATTATTTTAAGAGTTTTTATTAGCTAACCTCTAATAATACTAAGGAAACCTTAACATGCTTTTCAAAAAGCTTAATCACTAATATTTTCCATATACCTACTGTAATACAATATTTGTTTGAATTACAAAAGATAGTCTAAGTCGATATAAAGTGATGATGAGACTACCCCTTAACTATGCCCGATGAGCCAAGATCAACTTCTATTATCTCACCATGTAGCGTATTCATGTATTGCATGAACTTAGTAATATATAAGTTAAAAATAGTATATTTCACAATTCACCATTTATTAAGATCCAAAATTTTATATACAAGCCTCAAAGAAATATGACTTTCTATGAAAACTCTAATTATTTCAAACATAGTATTTTTGTCGCTCTTTAGTTCTTGTAATGTTTTTACATTAGTAGGAGCTCAATCAGATATTGCCCCTAACTTCTTTGCTTCGAGATACTCTAATCCCCCTACACCGCAAAGTGCATACACTAGTGACATTATGAACTATTGCAATAACGGCGTAACAGTAACAGGAGGATACCTAACTGGAACTCAAAAAGTTGAAGTTGTTGATTTTTCTTCAGATACTGTTTATTTAACATTATATCCAGCTAACTTTACAACTCACTCTGAACTAGAGAAAACTTTTCCACTAGCTGCAAATTTTAACACAAATAGCTCCACTAATATTGGTGTCGTTATCTACGCTGAAAATGATGGAAAGATTAAACCCGGATCTAATTTCGGATGTATGATATAATTAGTTTAATCATCAATGTTCAATCATTAGCATCCAAAGAATTATACAAATGAGGCTCCAAAAAGAAGCCTCATTATATTTATTAATTTAAATTTAACCTAAATCCTCTTCCCAACAGCAAAATAAGTAAATCCTTCTTCAAGTACATGTTCAGTCTTATAAAGGTTTCTTCCATCAAAAATAACTGGTGAATTAAGTCTTGATTTAATTTCTGAAAAGTCAGGCATTCTAAATTCTTTCCATTCTGTAAGAACACAAAGAGCATCTGATCCTTCTAGAGCTTCATATTTATTTTCAATTTTTACTGCTGC
>CAKZUQ010000038.1 GCA_937923325.1 uncultured Bacteriovoracaceae bacterium | reverse complement strand
TTGTTGGTGGAGTTAATGCTATCGCAATGGGAAGTGCATGGGTCGCGACCAAGGTCGCGATGTGGGCAGGTGGTACCAACACACCTCAATTGAACACTCAACTGAATCAAGGTATACTACTTGGGACTGGAGCTGGGTTTTTACCTGCTGGAATTTCATTGACTGCATATACATCTTTTGAAGTAACAAATTTTATTTCTGGTCTTATGTACAGACCTTTTGCTTTTAGTTTTACATCAGCTGCTGTTGGTAATCCTAGAAAGTTTGAAATGCTAATTAATAATGCTATAGACTTCTTTGATAATTTTTCTGGTCACTTTGATGGTCCGACTTCAGGGACTCCTGTTGATTCATGGGGAGGAGCTGCTGGATGGGGTGCAGGTTTTTTACTTAATAAAGGTATGAATAATTCACTAAATCCAGTAGATAATTATGAAAACTTTTCAATTGGAAAATGGGAGTTTTAGATTTGAAAAAAATAAATAAACAGATAGCTTTCTTATTCATTCTATTTCTTGCGGTCTCGCTTCTTTCTACCTTTGATTACATTTACACAGGTCGTGTTCACACTAAATGGGGAGACTTTGTTGGGGAATATGCTTTACATGCCTTAGTTGTATATTGGCTTATTGTTCTTTTTTTTGGCTATTACTCTATTAAAAGAAATCAGGAAGATTTAATGCCTTTTGAAAATAATTTGATATGTTCTAAATGTGAAAAAGTAATTATTACAACTAATGAAGATGAATTATGTTTAAATTGTAATATTCCAATGTCAAAGCTCCAAGGCTTTTATGACAAAAAATAATTAAAAAATTAGAGTAACCTCTTAATAAGGATCATACTTACTATTGGTCTCAATCTAGGGTATACTCTACAGAACTAGGAGAATGGACAGCAATTGATCCCCTCGTGGCATGGAATCCTAAAAGCTTAACTTCAACATTTGGCAATTGGAATCCATACAAGTATTATGGTGGAGATAGTGTTAATTGTGTTGATGAAACAGGACATTTCGCTGTAACAACTGGATTACTCGTTGTTGGTGGAGTTAATGCTATCGCAATGGGAAGTGCATGGGTCGCGACCAAGGTTGCGATGTGGGCAGGTAATACAAATACGAGTAAAATGAGTTCTCAGCTTAATAATGGCATATTACTTGGCGTGGGCGCTGGCTTTGCTCCTGCTGTCATAGTTGGCGGTGGCCAGTTAATGATGGGAGCTGGTATTATGGGTTATCAGGCAATGGATGTCGCAGCTAAGACTGCTTATATGACGAGTCCTGTATGGTTTAATCATGGAGTGAATTTTTTAAGTGGAATTGGTGATCCATCTGCTCCATCAAATGTTGGAGAAGTTGCTGGCTGGACAACTGATAATTGGGATAATATTACTTCTAAGTTTGATACAACATACGAAAGCTTTTCTAATTTCTCTTTTGGTAGTAATTCTTATCAAGATGATGGTTTTAGATTTTACGAGCAAAGTCCAAGTGGTGACCCTTACTCCTTTGGAACATGGGAATTTTAGTAATGAAAAATAGAAAAAAGTATATAATTCAATTTACATTGTCCCTATCAGGAACTTTAATTTTTACTTTGGCAAAACATTTAAAGATTATCCCACACTCTGTTAGGGTTCCTACATTCTATAGTTACAGTAGCTATGATGATTTTTTCATTTCTTTTATAGGCCTATGGATAGTTTTAGGCATTTTTATTGTGCTAATTAATAGGGTAGATTCTAAGAAAGTTAGTGTTATTTGTCCTTCCTGTGAACATTCAGAAGAAATATTAAAAAAGGAATCTGAAACTAAGCAATGCCCAAGCTGTAATATTAAAATGCTTCCACTTGATGGCTTTTACGATAAAAATTAGAGTCTAGTCATAAGGATTAATCATATCAACAGCTTTAAGAATAGGAATGCAGATGCAATTTGAAGTATCTGCAATAGGGACATTTACTTATAAGTATGCTAATCAAATTTCGAATGCATATCATAGTTCAAAAATAGTAGGTTTCACATATGCGAACCCTTCAGTTACTCAAAATTTATTAGGTGGATTTGCTTCTTTCTCTCAAGGCGTTCTGTCTGGTTATACAAATACGGACACACCTTCGTTTGATCCAAATATTAATTCAATAGGGAATCCTTTTATGAATGCAACTTTAGGGAATTTTGGTCAGAAACTGGGAAAAGAATTTTCTCAATATTCCAATGCGGAGGGTAGTACAAGTAATGAAAATTAAAAACAAACACTATTTTATTCAAGGCTTTATTATTTTTTAGGTTTCCTTTATTCTTTGTATCGATTTATTCGCTATGATGATGCTTTTGGAGTTACGACCTTTGGTAAGGGAGATGGTATAATTGGGTATTTATTTATATTTTTCTTTTTTGGGTTGTATTATATTCTAATTAGTTTTAAAAAGAAATAATCTTGCATGTTCCAGCCTAAGGTTTACTCTACAGAACTAGGAGAATGGACAACAATAGATCCCCTAGTTGCATGGAATCCTAAAAGCTTAACTTCAACATTTGGCAATTGGAATCCATATAAGTATTGTGGTGGAGATAGTGTTAATTGTGTTGATGTGAGTGGAAACTCTGGATCACAAATTTGGAATTTTATACCAAAGGCTCAGGTAGATGCTACTATAAATACAGTCGCTACAGCTTTAGGTGGTGCTTGGGCAGTATCAATGGCACCAGTTGTTGTGATGAGTGCTGTGACAACAGCAGCTACTATTGGTACAATATCTACAAGCACTGCTGCTCTTAGAATAGGAATGCAAATGCAATTTGAAGTATCTACAATAGGGACTTTTACTTATAAGTATGCTCAACAGATATCCAATGGTTTTGAATTTATGACTAATGCCATTCCAGGTGCATCTGCGACACCTCCAACAGACTTGTTCGGAATAGGAGGTATGGCTCTTGATTACTATAGTTCAAAAATAAACTCTGATGACTTTACAATTTCACCTAATGATTTTTCTTTTGGTGATTATAACCTTAACGACACTAGCATGGAGTAGCAATATGAAGTCCCTTCACGTACTTTCCATATCATTATTATTCTTAATCGGAAGTTTATCAAATTTTAATAGTTACTTTCAAACTGGCTGTACACATGGGAGATGGGGTTTTGGTAGCTGTGGAAGGGAAGCTTTAGTTACTCCAACAGTAGTACTCTTGATTGCTTCTTATTTCTTATATCTTTTCTTTATTTTATATTTCAAGGAAAGGAAAGAGAATAGAAAAGAAGAAAAAATTGCTTACCAAGTAAAAGTAACTAAGAAAAAAAAAAGAGCTATTACAGAAAGAAAAAAACGTCGTTTTTAAAATATTAACTCTTATAAATTAAGAGCATATTCGACTGAACTAGGACAATGGACAACAATATCTCCCCTAGTCGCTTGGAATCCTTCTAAGTTTAGAAACTGCATATGTACATGTTATCAAAATAGGTCATAGACTTGATGTGTATGAAAACTAAGTAGAAAATAAGTCAGCTCTTTAATAAGTAGGGTAAGCTTGCTCATTTACTCAACTATATTGCAATTTATATCGAGGGCTACTGCTTTTTAGTGATTTCAGGTGGTTAAGATCTTTTTTATGTTTTCTTGTAAGTCTCGCTTCAGAAAAGTATAGTTTATTTTAAGTGAGACTTCAGTTTATCGGGATTTTGGAGTATGATATATAAATGTATCATCGACTATTAGATCTAGAATTTACACGTAATAAAAGCTGTCTCCTCTTTGGGCCAAGGCAAACTGGAAAATCTTCTTTGCTTAAGAAGACTTTTGAGGAAGCAACTTATATTGATTTATTATTATCTGAAGTCTATTTAAAGTACTCCACAAGACCGCAGATTTTACGTGAGGTTATTCTCGCAACTAAAAAATCAAAACTAGTAGTCATAGATGAAATACAAAGAATTCCAGACTTATTGAATGAAGTTCACTATTTGATTGAAGAAGGTTATCGCTTTATTCTAACCGGAAGTAGTGCTCGAAAACTTAAGAGAGGTTCGGCTAACTTGCTCGCTGGAAGAGCAAGAACTAGAAGCTTGTTCCCATTAGTATCTAGTGAAGTGCCAGATTTTGATTTAGATAAGGCTATCAATATTGGAATGATACCTTCAATCTATTTATCTGACGAACCTTTAGATGATCTTGAGAGCTATGTTGGAACTTATTTAAAAGAAGAAATTGCTCAAGAAGGTCTTTCAAGAGGGTTACAAACCTTTTCAAGGTTTCTTGAATTTGCTTCTCTAGATAATGGAGAACTATTAAATTTTTCAAATATCTCTAATGACTTAGGTGTCTCTTCAAATACTGTTAAAAGCTATTATGAAATTTTAGAAGATACTCTTATTGGTGGCTTTTTAAGGCCATATTTCAAAACGAAAAAAAGAAAACCAATTACTAAAGCTAAGTTTTATTTCTTCGATGTTGGAGTTTCTAATGTTTTGTCTAAAAGGTTTAACATTAAAAGGAAGTCGATATTGTTTGGTCAATGTTTTGAACACTTTCTTTATTGTGAGTTAATAGCATATCTTTCTTATATGAAAGATCGACGAGATTTAACTTTTTGGAGAACTAAAAATGGACAAGAAGTCGACTTTCTCATTGGAGATGATGTTGCGATTGAGGTTAAGGCGACGGAAAATGTTCAAAAAAAACATACTAAAGGTCTAGGGGCATTGTCTGAAGAAGTTCCTTTGAAATATAAAATTATAGTGTCATTAGAAAGTGATAAGCGATTCATAGAAGACGATATTATAGTTTATCCGTGTGAAGAATTTTTAAAAGATCTATGGCTAGAGAAGTTTAAATAAAAAGATTTTTTTCTTAAATAGAAACTAAATCCATCTTTGTTAATATCTCATCACCTCTTTGTATATAACTCATTTTTATATATGAAATGATGTCTTTTTTAATTAATGATAATTGTTCTTCATGAAGTCCTACACTTAAGTCTGGCCTTGATGGAGAGGTGGTAATAGATTTTACTGTAGTTAATTTTGATTTTTTAAGTTCCTCAAAGTGTTTTTTGCAAAAGGGAAGATCGTCAAACTCTAAAAGTTCATTATCTAAAAACTTTTCATGACAGGCCGAACAGAGACTATACATCATGAACTACAACAATAGGCCTATAACCTAAAAATGGTTTAAATACTTGTCTTGTTTTAACTCTAACAGCTTCATTTCTAGCTTCAGAAGTTGAATTTTTATTCTCACTATAGGCACAACCTTTAATAAGTCTTTCAATTTCTTCTAAATGTTCTTTTATTGAATCTGGAAGTCCTTGATACGTCATCGAGAATGATTTTTTCTTTAAATCAAGTGTTATAAAAACGACACCTAAAGATGCTAATTTTCTTCTTTGTGAAATCTTATCTTTTTCAATTGGAAGATAGTCTCCATGAATAAGAATAGGCTCTTTTTTATCCGAGCTTATAGTTGTAACTTCTAATTCTTTATTTATATTGATTGTATCGAAGTTTCCTAAGAAAATTGAATTAAGACCAAGTTCTTTTTTTGCAAACTCAGCATGTTTCTTTAAGAAGTAAGTCTCTCCGTGAATCGGTATATAATGAGTTGGATTTAAATAAGATAAAAGTTCTTTTAGGTCTTGTTGTCCTGGGTGTCCAGAAGCATGAATCTTATAATCTCTAAATGTTACAATATCAGCACCTCTAGAGGTAATGTCATTATAAATACTACTAATTTTCTTTTCATTTCCAGGAATCGGTTTCGAAGAAAAAATAACCTGATCACCTTCTTTAAACTTAAATAATTTGTGATCATTGTTAGCAAGTCTTCTAAGTGCTCCCATAAAGTCACCTTGGCTTCCTGTCAAAAAAACTACTAAGTCATCAGAGTTAGGATTTGAGACAGCATTCTCATTAAAAAAGCTAAATTCTTCGTAATTAAAGATCTTACTTTGTTGAGCAGCATCTAGATAGTTATAAATAGATCGCCCTACTGCGGATATTTTTTTATTATGCTTCTTCGCAAGCTCAAAAAAAGTTCTAAGTCTATGGATGTTAGAAGAAAAAAGTGTAACGAATGTTCTTTTCTTTTGAGAGAGTAAATAATCTATATCTGCAAGAAGATCTCTTTCTGAGTCTGTTTTAGCAGGGTTTAAGATATTTGTACTATCTAGTAAGCATATTCTTGTTTCTTCTTTGTTAAATAACTCTTGAATCTTCTTTATATCAAATGCTTTTTCATAAAGTGGATTTAAATCAAATTTAAAATCAGAAATAAATAAAACACTAATTCCCTTACCTGTTACAACTATTCCATGTGTTTGAGGAATTGAGTGGGTAACATGAATAGGGTGAACTTTAAATCCATCAAAGTTAATAACATCTTTATCTGTATATATTTTAATAGGGCAAGCGAGTTTTCTTTGCAGAAGTTTCTTTCTTATAAGATTTGCTGCAAAATCTGGTGAATATACTTTGAAGTTGAAAAAGTAATTTACAATATGAGTGATCGCACCAATATGATCTTCATGCCCATGAGATATAAATAAAGTAGTTTTCTTTTTTGGGTCAAGATCTGAATAGTCAACGATAAGGTAGTTAATATCGAAGACTTCGTCGTTAGGAAAAAGAATACCGTAATCAACTATGAAGTATTCTTTAGCTGTTTCAAAAACAGTCATATTTGAGCCGATTTCATCGACCCCGCCTAGTAGCTTTATCGATAAAATTGAATCATTCTTCATCTTTTACTCTTTTAGTAGGTGGTTTAACCTCGATGAGAGTATTTGAGCAGCTACAGTCGTCTCTTCCCCTACTATAAAGTCAGCAAACTGTCTTTGAGGATCAAGATACTTTTGGTACATAGGCCTAACTGTATCGTAATATTGTGCGATAACAGATTCTAGAGACCTTCCACGTTCATTTACATCTCTGTGAAGTCTTCTAGTAAATCGTATATCAGAGTCAACGTGAAGGAAACACTTAATATCTAATAGGTCACGGATGTCTTTATCAAATAAAGTAAAAATTCCTTCAAAAAGAATCATTTTTGAAGGCTTAATTGTATGTGTTTCTTTGTTTCTTGAGTTGGTTGTAAAGTCATATGTTGGGGCTTCAACAACTTCCCCATTCTTAAGCATTTCAATATGCTTTCTTAAAAGATCCCAGTCAAAAGCTTGGGGATGATCAAAATTAGGCTTACCTTCTGCTGTATAATTATCTTTAGGTTGCTCGTTAAGGTAGTAAGAGTCCATATGTAAAATGGCCGTTTCTTCTGGGTTTAATTCATCTAAAACCTTAGTTGCAAATGTTGTCTTTCCAGATCCACTTCCTCCAGCTACTCCAATAATATACACTTACAAGCTCCTTAATTTATAATGATTTTAGATGTTTAGCACATAAAATCTAGAATTTGAATTTGAAAGTAAAAATTATATTAAAGATTACTTTATGTGTTCAAAATGAGTTTTTACAGCTATCAAGTGGTATGGAAAAATACTATTTTATAAATGTGGAATCTACAAAAGATGACTTTGAAAACCTAGAGTCTTTGGCCTTAGGTGAATACAATTGCACAGGAGTGGAAGAATACTCTATCGATGAGGCCAGAGTTGACGAAATTCTTGGAGAAAGGTCTTATTCCGGTGGAGATATCCCTGTTGAAGTATTAGATGAAGTTGAAGGTGTGATTCAATCGGATAAAATTAAGCAAAAATTTTATTTTTCCACCAAAGAAGATGGAAATAGGTTTAAATCTTTTTTAAAAGAAAGTCTTGAATTAGAGTCAAATCTTGTAGAAGAAGAAGTTAAAGACTGGAATGAAAAATGGAAAGAGAGCTTCTCTCCTATTTATATATCTAAAGAACTTGAGATAGTTCCTTCATGGTATGAGGACTACAAGTCAGAATCTAATAAAACTTTAAAAATATATCCTGGAATGGGTTTTGGTACTGGAACTCATGAAACTACGTTTCTTTGTTTAAAATTATTGATGAATATTAATTACATGTCTGATTCATATAGCTGTTTAGACTTTGGATGTGGCTCTGGAATATTAGGTTTAGCCTTAAGAGAGTTAAACTCTAAAAGTGTTATAGATTTATATGATATCGATAAAGAAGCTATAGATAACTGCATACAAAATATAGAGATCAACAACATGAGGCCAGGAAGCTTTGGAATGTACTTACCTACTGATAAAAGCATGGTTGTAAAAAAATACGATCTAGTATTTGCTAATATTTTAAAAAATGTGCTTATTGATGAGTCGCCTACTCTAGTTGAAACTATAAAAAAGGATTTCATCATCTCTGGACTACTTAATGGTCAAGAAGATGAAGTAATCGAGCATTATGAAAGATTAGTTCCAGGCTTAGTTGTGGTAGAAACGATTAGAAAAAATGACTGGTGTGCAGTCCATATGCAAATAAAATGAGAGCTATATACTTAGAAAGTTCATTTGAGGACTCTATTGAAGTTGTCGATGAAAAATTTCATCACTTTAAAAATGTTTTAAGACTAAAAGTGAGTACAATGGTTTTGGCCTTAGATGGCTCTGGAAATTCTAGAGAGTATGAAGTTAGCGAAGTTAATAAGAAGTCTATTCTCTTAAACGCCAAATCCCCTATTATAAAGCACAAAAGAAAACATTCTATAAGCTTGGCGATAGCATTAACAAAAAAAGAGGCACTTGATCTATCAATAAGAATGGCCTGTGAACTTGGCTATAAGTCAATTTATATTTTAACGACAGAGAATTCTCAAAAATATGAAATAAAAGAAAATAGAATTAATGCCATAATTGAATCGTCTATGGAGCAATCAAACTCCCCTTTTAAACCAGAAATAGAAATGGCTACGCTAACTAATTTTTTAAAAGAAAATAAGAAGCTTGTATATCTTTCTATGAGTGAAACAAAAATAAAAACTGTGGATAACTTTGATAATTACACTCTTTTAATTGGGCCAGAAGCTGGTTTTACTAAGGAAGAAGATGAAATTATATGTCAAAATATTGAAACAATTTCTATAAATTTAAAAACAAATATCTTACGAGCTCAAACTGCAGTTGCCGCTGGTCTTGGATACGTTTTAAATATGCAAAACAAGTTTGATGCTTAACAAAAATTATGAGATTCTAAATACATGAATAAAGATTTTGATATAGATAATATTTTAGACCAAGAAGACCTTTTTAAACCTATCACTGAAGGACTTGGATTTCATCATTCTGTGAAAGATAAAAAAGAAGTTGCAATAAGCCTTAAGAAAAAATCATTAGACCTAAAAAGAGATTTAGACCTAAGAACAAAACAACTTACAAAAGAAGTGATTAAAAATTCTGAATCCATTGACATGGGGGAGTTAGCGCCTTTTTATAATAAAGTAGAAACTCAAAATATTAGTGAAATTAACTTAGAAACTGAAGATTCTTACGAACAAGAAATAACTACTGTTAGTATGATAAAAAGATTTTCAGCTTATCTAATAGATGTTTCATTACTCACTATAACTTTGTCTTGTGCTTTTATTGCATCTCTATATTCAACAGGGATGAGCTTTGGAAATGCGAAAAGTATTTTAAGTGATCCAGTTAATGGCATTTTATTTGGAACAATTAGCTCATTGTTTTATATTTTATATTTTACTTTTTTTGATAAAAGCTCATTTTCTTCAATTGGAAAGAGACTATTAAATATTAAGTTAACTTCACTAGAAGGCGAGTTAACACTTATCCAAACCTTTTATAGAAGTAGTCTAAGCCTTATATCTTTATTATCTTTTGGACTTTTTAATATTTTAAAATTAGAAGATAAATTAACAAATACAACTGTTGTATCTGAAGAAGAGTACTAATGAGTTCTTTAAAAACATTCTTAGAAAAAAATAAAGAAAAAAAAATAGTATTTACCAATGGATGCTTTGATATATTACATAGAGGGCATGTTAGTTACCTAAATGAAGCTAGAGCACTTGGTGACTTGCTTGTTGTAGGCTTAAATTCTGACGCTAGTGTAAAACGCCTAAAAGGTAGTGAAAGACCTATAAATAGTGAACTAGATAGAAAATTTATGCTCGAAAACTTAAAAAGTATTGATCATGTAGAAATCTTTGAAGAGGATACACCTCTTAACTTAATAAAATCTATTACTCCAGATATACTTGTTAAAGGCGGGGATTGGACTGCAGATCAAATCGTTGGATCTGGATACGTTCTTGAAAATAATGGCCAAGTTATGTCTTTGAACTTCGTAAACGGTTATTCTACAACAAAAATCATTGAATCTATAAAAGAGTAAATTTATTTAATCGTTTTAAAAGTGCCAATAATCTCAGTCAAAACTAAAAAATATTTATTAAGAAAACAAGTACTTAGAACAAAAGATGATGTTTAAGTAATTGATATTAAACAAAAAACCATATTAATTTACAGAAAAACTCAAGTATTATCTCGGCATGACGATATGATAAGTACTGACCTAAATAAGTCAGGTTTTTAACAAGTTGTACGTTTAAAGGAGAATTAAAATGGGCTTAAGAATCAAATCAAACATTGCATCACTAAAAGTTCAAAAGAACTTAAAGCAAGTTGATCAAAAATCTAGTGACAGTTTACAGAAACTGGCATCAGGTAAAAGAATTGTAAACGCATCGGATGATGCTGCTGGTTTAGCTATTTCATCGAGGATGGAAGCTGAAGTCAGAGGTAATCAGATGGCACAAAGAAATGCCAGTGGTGGTATTTCAATGGTACAAATCGCAGAAGGTGGTTTGTCTGAAACAGCAAACATTATGACTAGGATGAGGGAACTTTCAGTCCAAGCAGCATCTGATACTGTAGGGGACAAAGAAAGAGGATTTCTAGATTTAGAATATAATCAATTAGTTCAAGAAGTAGATAGAATTTCAAAAACAACAAAATTTGGAGATACAGAACTTTTAAGTGGTAATGGAGATGTAATGGACTTTCATGTTGGTGCATACTCTGGAGATCAAAATAAGATAAGTTTTGACAGTTCTGAAGCCAATGCATCTGCAGATAATTTAGGCCTTGAAGGATCTAGTATTGGTTCTAAAGATGATGCCGTGGCAAATCTAGAAATGCTAGATGAAGCAATTGATCAGGTATCTGGATTTAGGGCCAACTTTGGTGCAATTCAATCTAGATTACAGACTACAGTTGCAAATTTAGACACATCAATAACAAATACACAGGCAGCGAAATCGCAGATCCAAGATGTTGATGTAGCGGCTGAATCTGCAAAAATGGCAAGTAACAATGTTCTTAAACAAGCAGCTACTTCAACTTTAGCTCAAGCAAATAGTATACCTCAAACAGCTTTAAGGCTGATTGGATAAGAGTAAGATTAATAAACAACTTAAGCCCTGTCCCTTCACGTAGTGTGAAGGGACTTTTTAAGGCATAAGAAAAGAAGCTATGAATAATAAACTATCTAAAATTCAATCTAAGGACTCAATTGCTAGCATCATTAGTAGTACAAAAGATGATCAAAAAAAAGTGATGGGTTGGAGAATTATAGAGGGCAAAAAACAAACAATAGAGCTTTACATAAGGGTTATAAGATCATTTAGAAATGAGTTTGTTTTAAGAGTTAAAAATAAAGAGGATGAAGTGCTATTTAAGCAACTTCATATATCATTAGAAAGCTTTAATATCTTTTTTCCAAAAGATTTAGTTCTATTTCAAAGTCAAATTAAATCAAGAGACTTAGAAACAGGTGACTTAACATTAGAATTTCCAAGTATGATAGCTCAAGTAGATAGAAGAAAGTCTATGAGATATGAATATTCAGACGAAGAAAGATCTGAAATCAAACTTCTTAAAAAGTTTAATCTGCTAAATCAAAAACAGCAGTTATTCAAAAAGCAACTTATAGATCTAAGTAGTGGTGGTTTGTCATTTTATATATCTAAGGCAGATAAAAAGTTTTTTAAAGAAAATGACATCTTTGAAAATGTACAAATTCAGGTAGCAGAGATTGAAATGGATATAAACTTAACCATTCTATCTTGCTTAGAAGTAAAACCTACTGCTACAAATGGACTGAGCTATCCAGTATTTAAAATTTCGACTAAATTCAATAGTATTTCAAATGAAAAACAAGAGCTTATTGAAGAATATGTTTTTGAAAAAATTGATTTTAACAAGGCCGTATAGTTTCCATTAGGCTATAATAACTTAATGAAAATTTCATCCATATCAGATATTCATATTCTTGAGGACAATGATTTAAGGTCAAGGTATTTACAACAATTTTTAAAGTCTAAAGAGGTTATAGAGTCAGACTATATTGTCTTACTTGGTGATATATTCGATTTAATGGTAGGGAATAAAAATCAATATATTAAAAAATTTGAGAAAACATTCGAGTGTATTAAAGAGGCGGCCAAAAATAAAAAATTGATATATATAAGTGGAAATCATGATTTTTCCTTAGAAAGAATACTTATAAAATACTTTAAGAATATAGATTTCGAATATCATACAAAACCATTGATCTTAAAAGACAAAGAGAAAAAGATATATTTATCTCATGGAGATGAAGTCGATCAATCTGAAATTTCTTATCAAAGGTGGAAAGCAATTTATTCAAACAGTGCCTTCCAAAAATGCTTAGATTATCTTTTACCATATAAACTAATCGATAGAGTGGGATCTAATGCATCGAAAAACTCTAAAAAGAGAAGTAGAAAAAAATTTAATTATGAGTTAGCAAAAAATAAATATAAAACCCAGCTAGTTGAATTTCAAAAAAAATACTCACATGACTTCTATATACTAGGTCATACACATATAGAGTTACTCACACCGAATATGGCGAACAATGGATTCGTTGAAAATCATAAGAGCTTTGTTCATTTTGACGGTCATAAGCTATCTCTCGTTAGTCTAGGATAGAGGAGTCATCGCTTGAACAAATTCATTCTTTCCTTCATCTTTAATTTCTTTAATTAGAGAAATAGTTCTTTTGGAAGAATTTTCAGTTTGAATACTTTTTGAAACAACAATCAATTTATTAGCAAAGTTAGCAATCTGTGGAAGGTGAGTAATAGCAATTACTTGAGAATTCTTTGAAACATTATCTAGTGCTTTACCGATATGAAGAGCAGTTTCTCCTCCCATTCCAGTATCTATTTCATCAAATAAGAACACGTTGATACTATCCTTTGAAGCCAATACTTGTCTAACTGCCAATAGAATCCTTGAGAGTTCACCTCCAGATGCAACATCTTTAACCTTAAAGTAACCTTCCCCTAGATTAGTTTGAGCTAAAAAAGCAACACTTGTATTTCCATTAGCTAGTAGAGAATTTGTTTTAACACAATTGAGTCTTATAGAGGCACCAAACATCCTCAGAGATTGAACTGCAGATGTTAACTTATCAGATAAAGCTAAAGCCGCAGTTTCTCTTTTTTTATGGAGTTTGTTAGCAATTTCTAAGCAAGTAGATGTTAATGTTTCTTTTTTTACAATCAACTTATCAAAATTTATATCTAGAGACTTAAGCTCATTTTGTTCTTTTTGAAAATCTCTGTGTTTTTTTACAAGACCTTCAGTATCAGTAGCAAATTTATTCTTTAACTTTTGATACAAATCTAATCTTTCGATTGTCTCGGATAGTTCGTCTTCATCAACACTTTGATTTTGTAGAAGCGAAATCTCATAGCTTACTTCTTGAAGTGCCTCTTTGGCATTGAAAAAAGTGTTTATAAGCTTATCTGAGACTAGATCAGTAGAACTAGTAAGTTTCTTTTCTAGACTCGAAAGTTGAGAATTAATTCCAGCACCAACAAAATCAGAGTTATCAAAAAGATTTTCAATTTCATTAACAAGATTAATTCTTCTTTCAAGATTCGATATATTATTTTTTTGAATGATTAATTTTTCTTCATCTTCAATAGAAGGAGATAGTTTATCGAGTTCATTGATTTGAAAATTTATATAATCAAGCCTTTGAGCTTGTTCAGATTTTTTTGATTCTAATAGCTCTATTTGCTTATTCGTTTCATTAAGCTTTTGATAATAGTCTTCAAACTCAGAACGTAAATTATTTAAATTAGCAAAATTATCTAAAAGCTTTAGTTGATAATTTTCACTTAGTAGTTTTTGATTCTCAAATTGACCAACCAAGTCAATAAATCTTTTAGCAAAGCCTTGAAGTGTTGATAGAGTTGCAGATTGATGATTTAGAAAAGATTTCGACTTTCCTGTCGTATAAATAATTCTCTTAATAATTATTTCATTATCTTCAATTGGAAAACCTAGAGAATCAAAATAACTTTTAATCTCTTTATTAGGACAACTAAAAATCGCTTCTATCGTAGAAAATTCACTGTTTTTTCTAACAAGTCTCTTGTCGGCTCTTGAACCAAGTACTAATTGAATGGCATCTAATAATAAACTTTTACCTGAACCAGTTTCTCCTATAATAGCATTAAAAGAGTTCTCAAATTCTACTGTTTGATCTGTAAAGGTTGCAAAGTTTTTAATAGAAATATTTTTTAAGAAAAGTTTATCATTCATATCTACCTCGGCTGTCTTCCATGTGTTAGCTTCTCTTTTAGCGTATGAAAGTAAGTTTTGTCATCATTAATGATAAGTTGTATTGTTTTAGATTTCACTTTTGAAATTGTCGCACTATTTCCTTTATCAAAACAAACAACGACTTGCCCATCAAGAGTGATAATGGCGTTACTGTGATCATCTGTAACAGTAATCGTAATCTTGAAGTTATCAGGTATCACCATTGGTCTATGAGTCAATGAGTGGGCACAAATAGGAGTTAAAATAAAAGCTTTCACTTCTGGATGAACTAATGGCCCACCTGCAGCAAGAGAGTAGGCAGTAGATCCAACTGTAGAACTAACAATTAAGCCGTCTCCTGATAAATTGTATATTTGCTCTGAATTAGCTTCAAGAGAAAGTTTAAACATTCGAGCAATTTGATTTTTTGATATAACTGCATCATTAAGGAAATAGTAGTTCTCATCATTAACAGTTAACTTATACATTTGCTTTTTTTCAATCTTGTAATGGCCAGCAAATAGAACATTTAACTTTTCATAAAACTCACCTTTTTGAAATTGAGTAATAAATCCAAGGTGACCTAGATTAACTCCAAAAATTGGAGTTTTTGTACCTATTCTTCGACTTAGTCCTAGTAGCGTACCATCACCACCTAATGATATTATTAAATCCAAATTCCTATGAAAGTCTTTAGTGTTAATAAAAGTAAATTTAGATTTTACCGATGAGCTTAGTTTTGAAAGTCTATTTTCTTCAGTTTTGAGCAAAAATACTTGTCTATGCCTTTTCGAAAGCCAACGTATCAAATTAGAAATGATATTTGTTAAGTCATCTATTTCTGATGGTTTAAGTACTAGTCCAATCTTTTCAAAGTCTTTATTCATTTAATTTTCCAGCAATTATGGTCTTTATATCTTCAATAATATTTTTAAATGGTTTATTTAAAAGAATACAGTCATACTCTTTCGCTTTTCGAAGGACTTGATTAGAGGGGTAGGCAGTTATAATTACAAATAACTTGGAAATTTCATCTAAGCTATATTTAGACTTAGATTCTTCAATTATGTCAAAGCCGGTTATGTCTTGAAGCATCAAGTCACAAACAATTCTATCAAAGCTATTTGACTGGATTAACTCGATAGCATCATATCCGCTTGCCGTCGTTGTAACATTACATTCAAATTTTTCAAGAAATTTTTTTAAGGATTGTTGAATTAGTATTTCATCTTCAATGATCAGTATGTCCATATGGCAATAATAGATCAAAAGATGCACCTTTGCTAGTTTGAATGAAGTTAAGCTCGCCATTTAACTTTAATGAGAGGCTTTTACATATGGAAAGACCAAGTCCTGTACCATTTTCTTTTGTGGTGAAAAAAGGCTTAAATATATTTGAATTTGAAATACTTTTTATACCTGGGCCATTGTCTAGAAAATTAATTGATAAAAATTTTCCTCTAAGTTCGAATGTTATGGTGAGGCTAGGGTTTTGAGTATTTTCACAAGCTTCTGCAGAGTTAACAATAAAATTAAAGAATATATGTGCAAGCCAGCTGCTATTAGTATTTAAAGAAAGTGTATCAATATCAATACTCTTTGTTAAAGAGTTGAAATGAATTTTTAGGTTTCGACTTTTACTTTTTGTGAGAGTGAGAACTTCTTTAAATAAATCCATTAAATTTATAACTTTAAACTCTAAGTCTGATTTATATAAGTCTTTAAAGTTCTCAATTAAATCTTGGGAGCGCTTAATACTATTGTTTATCTCTTTTACAAACTCTATTTGGTCATCTAGTAAGTCTTCAAAAAGTAGTAGCTCACTAGTTAGTTGAAGGCCAAAAAGGGGATTACTCAACTCATGCTTTAAGGTGTTAAATAAATCTCCAAGAAGGTGTACTCTCTCTTGATGGAAAATATCTGCTTTATCTAATATGTTTGTGTTATCTAAGTTAATTAAAAAATATTCATTATCAGAGACTTCAAACTTAGTGGGGTCGATCAAGAATGAATCGGTATTTGAATATATCAAAGATTCTTCTTTAAAGTATTGAAAAGGATATATATTAAATTCTAAAGCATTTTTGATGGAATCAAGTTGTTCGATACTTGTTGTTGATTCAACTAATGGTTTTAGAAAAATTTTTAACTTATCAATTAAATTTTGAAAATATTCTTTATCCTGCTTCTCTTGAGGCAGAAAACTATCATTGCTTACTATAAGTATAACACTATGAAATTTAAAACTTAACTCTTGAGCTAAAAATGTTCCTAAAATGTCAAAGGAAGTTCCTTTTAGATTTATTTCACCAAAAGACCGATCTTTGGATTTTTTTATACTATTAAAAAACTCGGTAAAAGTTTCTACTGAAAAACTACTTCGACGTAGAGATTTTTGAGGGGTGTATTCAAAGTTTGTAGAGAATACTTCACCTTTTTCATGAATTAATAGATGAATTCTTTTGAAGGATTTGAAATTTTTTAATGTAAAAAGAGAAAATATAAAATCATGCAAGTTGTTAGCTTTGTAAAAATTGGTTGATATATCTTGCATATCCGTTGAGAATAAAGATCTATTAAATCTCTTTAGATTCACTTCTTTTGAGACTATTGGCTTTGTCAGATCTATAGATTTAAAGTGTTCTTTTATAAAGAGTTCAATTTTTTTATTTTCGGTAAAGCCTGTATCTTCCATTGAGTTAGATTATCGATAAGCTCATATTCTAGCAAGTCTTCTAACATAACTAAATCATCTTTTTTAAATGCCAAATTTATTGCTTTAATAACAAAGAGAAGGTGAACCTGTAACTCTTTAATTGTCATACCAATATCAAGTCTACTTTGAGAGTTAACTTGGAGGACTTTATGAATATTAGTTATTAGTTGAATGAATATATCCAACTCTTCAATAACTTTATAGAAATGACCTTGTTCTAAGTCTTTGGATTTTAGACATAAATTAGTGTCTGCGATGATCTTATCAAGAAAGTTAGGAAGATCATCAATAGTATCTTGAGCAATCGATTTTTTCTTTTGAGTTATAAAATTGATGTCATTACAATTAGAAATATCGAAGTCGCTAACTAAAGATCCGTTTGATGGATTGAAGTTTTTATCATCCACTTCTATTGAAAGAAGTAGGTTGCTCTTGTCTAAAAACTCTTCTTTAAGTTTAGGGATAAGTTCGCCTACTGTTCTAATATTGTCTGTATAAATAGGACAGTGATTTTTATCTATTGTTATATTTGGCATCCTGCCTCCTAAACATCTTTAGTTGTGGTTCTATCTATTATTTTTGGGCCTAAAGTTGTATTTGTCAAATCTTCGACAAATGCCATGAAGTTTTGAGCTTCATAGTAGGAGATTAGATTACTCTGAATAATCTGTTCAATATCTTCTCCTTGCGAGTTCAGGCGATTTATATAGAAAAAATCATTTATAGGTTTTAATAATTTAAATTTAGAAATTGTAACTTCAAATAGTTTATCTATCTCAGCTAATTTTGATATACTATCCTGTATTAGTTTAGAATCAGGTTTCTTCTTATTGTGTTCATCTAAAATTTGGTTACAAGTAATCATCGCGTGATGATATAATTCACTCATGTACTCCATACCACTTTTAAGCATTTTAAATGTAGTAATTGATTCCTGTGTCAATGTTGGAATACTCATCTCAAGTTCTTGGTTTTTTAAATAATAACTAAAACAGATTCGTAAAAACTTTTTAAGTATTTCTTTTGGATCACACGCTTCTTCAAGTATGTTCTCTAATCTTAGCCCACTCTCATCAAAATGTGAGTTGTAGATAGATAGGTTTTTGATTGTGAAAATATTAAGAGAACTTTTCGCATAAGTCTTATCAATTTTTACTCCAGTAAGTATTGCATGAGAAATTTGGGAAATAGTTTCAATTGGTGAGTTTGTAGATCGTGAAAAATCAATATTCACAACTTTGTTGTTGTACGGGGAGGTTTCAAATGGCTTAACTGAACCCATTGTGAGAATGAGAGACTCTTTTTCTGCTATAGAAGCTAAGTGAGATACCATTGAGTCATGTCCAATAAATAGTTTTGAATTTTTTACAATCACAAAACTTTCTTCAATTGAGGAGCTTCCAACGTGAGTTTTGATTTTATGTTTGAAATTCTTAAGAATTTCATTTCCTAAAATTTCATTCACTGAGTCAAGATCATTTTTTGCTCCTAATATATCAACTTCAAAACTTGGATTAATTTTTAAAATTTTATAAATAATACTTGACCATGTTGAATTATCGAATCTCTTGCTTTCACTAGAAGCGAAAGGGTGAATTGAAATTCTATTTTTTATATCTTTATCATACTTAAAACTATGATTATCCAATGCTCCAAGCATATTTTTATATATATCAACAAGGTTATACGGACAAAATTCAGAGTCAAGAACATTTGAGTAAACATATTGGCTCCACTTATCTGTAACGACAAGTTCGTTCTTAAAGTTTCTTCTGATCCCCATTTTGTTTTTTGCTGTAATTAGATTACAAAGGTAAGACGATGAGCTGGTAAAGCTAAAGTTGAGGAGTAAATCAAAGCTAATTTCATTTACTTCATTAATAAATGTATTTAAGCTCTCTTTGGCAGAAGTTAGAGTCTTAGTTCCAATTGGGAAAAAGTCAGAAGTTTCAAACAGGAAAATATCATCAAAGACATCTTTTAAAAGAAATATTAGTCCTTTGGCCATATCTCTTCTCGCTATTAAGGATAGGCTAAAACTTGGGTTTTCATACTTGAATTGTCTTGCAGCTTGATAGGTCTGAAGAATATCTCCAACTCTCGTAAGCTGAACTATACATACTTTTTTATTTATCATTTAGTACCTTCTTCTTGTATTAAAGCTGAAAGTAGTAAAATTTCAATTTGCTCAACACTTAGTTCTTTGCCAGAGTTGAGTGATTTATTCATTTCATTAATATTTATTTCTAATTCTTCCTGAATTGACATAAATAACCTTTTGTTTAGATTTGATTTTCTCTTATATTATACTCTTTTTTTGAGTTAAGAGCTTCGATTATACTAACTAATTTTTGAATATCTGACTTGAGCTCAAAAAGGCAGTTGGTAATATCTTGTAAATTTTGCTCTTGGTTACCGCTTGGCAGATTCTCGAGCTTGCCTTCAAATAAGCTAAAAGCTACACTCGATATAGTATTAGCATTAGATTTTTCATTAATTTGGTCTAAGCTTTGTAGAAGGTTTTGAGCATGAGCTTTAGAGTTATGGGCCATAGGAGCGTTTCTAATGGCACTTAAAGTTATACTAAGGGCTTCTTCAATTTCGACTTTTATTCTATTAGATACGTTGAGTATAGTTTCTTTAGAAACAGATCCCTTTAAGTGTTCAATTAACATATCAGACTTCTTTTTATTTAAAAGAAGTAAGTGATAATATCTAGTCATGTGATACATAACTTCTTTTTCAATTTCAATCGTTCCATTAACTTGAGTTTCTAGTAGTGAGTAATCATCTTTAATATTCATGTATGTCTTATTTGCAGAGCTAATCTTATCAACAGACAGAGTTGTATCAAGTTCTTGGTTTATAATAAATGATAAGTCATTCTTGATTGTAGAATAGTCATTAGCGTATACGGAGTATCCTTCATTAAGAAGAAAACTTGCTTGAGATAGTGAGTGTTCTTTTATCTCAATACATTTAACATTAAGAGCATCTGCTATAAGTAAGGTACTATTCTCTAAAGAGATAAATAAATCTATATTTTTGATTACTGAGGGTAGTGCCTCTATTTTAGCATTTACAGAAACAATAGAGTTATTAAAAGAACTATTTAGTGAATTGACTAACTGAGTTTCTTTGGCAGTTCCTTTTGTGATTATTATAACTTCTACTGTTTCATCTAGCTTTACATCTTCAATGAGAGATGTGAGAGCATTTTCTTTTAGCATGGCTCCATTGAAAGAGTGTTCAATGTTTATAGCAATGATTTTCTTTTCTGTAATAGAGTTGTAAAACTTTATTTTGTTAATGTTTTCAAATGCTCTTGAATCTAAGCTTGGATTAGACAATAATCTTTTTGAAGAGCTCATATAATCTATTTGGGACATTTCGTGTCTTAAAAGGTGTCTGTTTAAAAAATGTTTAGCTTGTTTTGGCATTGCAAAATTTTGGTAGTTTGCCCATATGTTACTTGTTAAGGGATTACCTTCTTTGGCTATACTTGTTCCAAATTTCTCTTTAGCATCTATCATTGAAGCAATATATGAACTTGCTAAGTCGTTAGAGTAATTACAAAAGATGTCCCATTGTGTATTCACGCATGGAGAAATTGTATTGAAAAATGAATTTAAAGCAAATGCATCTGAATAAATATCACTTTTTAAAGTTGTAGAAATATCATTTTGATCAATAAAGTAAACATTATCGATATTATTTAAAATATTGATAAGTTCTGTGTATCTTAGTAGTGTTAAGATGTTTATTTCAGAGTGAGGGTGTGATACTTTTAACGAACTTATATAGTGAGAAGCAGAGATAATATCTGATTCTTGTCCTAGCATTGATATTAGTATTTTTTTCATAATTGATTACCTTAGAGCATCTAGGGCCAAAAGAGCAAAGTCTTCTCTATTAGTTGCACCTGTTTTGGTTTTTATAGTGTTGAGTCTTGTATCAAAGCTTTCCTCAAGGCTTGCAAAATAAAGGTCTTGAGCTTCTTCTGTTAAGAGATGCTTATATTTATCAAATGTATTAGGAGCTTTGTATGTTAAAATATCTTTATAAAAAGATTCATTTATTTCATATGATAGATTATGTTTTAATATGCTTGGTTTCGTTTTTAAAAAAGATACAAAATTGAAATCTTCAAATAAAGAATTAATTGTTTGAGGGTTAAATATTGAAACTTTTGAACTTGAGAACTCTTTGGATTGTTTGAAATCATGGGTTAATTGAGTATTCTCTTCTATAACAATAATTGAATAATTTCTCGTATTCATAGAGTCTAGTTGATTAATCAGAGCTTGGATGTGATATCCAAATCCTAGGCCTAAGACAATAAAGTTTGTGTTAGATTTTATAGAAGACATATTGTTGTCAACAAAGCTTAAAGCTTCTTTTTGTGGGTCATAGATTGAATGAAGGTGAACACCGTCTATTACAGGTATAATATCACCATTTCTAGATTCTTTCAGTTCGTATTTGGTTACATTCATATTTAATCCTATTTAATAGACTTTAAGTTATAGCCTTTTAAATTCTCTTTGTTTTTGTACGTTTTAGCAATTTGTAGCTTTGTTTTTTCTTTTTCAAGTTTTAGATAAATTAAAATCTCTTGATTGAATGACTCCATTTTCTTGATAAATAGATTTGAAGTATTTTCAAACTCTTCACTTAAAGGGTAATCATTAGAAATTTTAATTTTTAAAGTCCTCAAAATATTAACTAGTGAGGTTCTTTGATCAAGATAGTCCATTAACTTTTCTGTTTCATTAGACTTCATAAATATTCTACAGTCAGCTGTGTTGATAGCAATTTTTTCTAAGACATCAATATATAGATTTTGTACTTTATCGCTCATTATTTTGCAGTCCCTTTTAGACTTTTAATTGCATCGGACCATCCAGAGTAAAGTGTGTTTAGTACACCTAAAACACCCTCTAGAGGCTCCTTGTCAATATTTATATTGGCTTGAGTACTTGCATATAACATATAGTCATAAAGTGATGATAGTTCTTTTGCTACATCTCCTCCAACTTCCATATCTAAACTATTGTGAAGTTCAATAATTATATCTTGAAACTTGCCAATAAATTCTCCTTTCTTGGCAACTTTCTTTTCATCTATAGCTTCAATTGCCTTTTTGCAGTTCTTAATGGCAGCTTGATAAAGCATTAACAAGATTTGCTCTTTACTTGCGGTTTGAATTGATGTTTTTTTGTAAGCTCCTAATCCATAGCTCATACTATCCTCCTAATATCTTATCCTAATTGTGTTACTGGATTACCCATTCCACCTAAACCTGCTCCTTGACCTTGTATTTTCGCCATTGTCTCTTCGAGCCTTGCAAATTTAGCTTTTAAATTTTGTTCTTTTTTATCTATTTGTCTTTGTTTATTTTCAATCTTTCGGTCAATTTGATCCATTTGAGATTTAATCCCATTTTTTCTAGATGCTAAAATACCATTTGGGTTTCTAAGAGCTCCACTTACAACATCTTCAAGGTTATCTATAAAACCAGCAACCTTTCCATCTTCTTTAGTATATTGACCAGCTACAATTTGAGCTGCTTCTTGATAGTTTTTTCCAAGGACTTGTTTAAATTTTGCGTCATCAAGTTTTAGTAAACCATCTCTTTGAAAGGTAACACCTAGATCTCCAATCCTTCTCATTCCAAATTCTGTTTTAATATCTTTAAAAATAGCAGAACGAAGTCTACTTTCTAAAGTTTGAAGAGTAATATCTCCACCAAGAGTCTGAGTTGTATCTGTACTTTCATCAAGAGCATTTTGTTCTTTAATGAATCTAAGAACATTATTAATATTATCAATTAAGCCTGAAATTTTGCCTACAATTTTAGCTTCATCTTCTGTAACTGCGACAGTAATTTCTTCACCCACTTTAGCTTTTTTTAAATCAAGTGTTATTCCAGGAAGAAGATCTGATGAACTGTTTTTAGGTAATTCGATTTCGAAACCATCTAATTTAATTTTTGCATCAACAGCATCTCTGTGTGCATCGAAGTATAAGTCTTCCATTCCATCGACTAAGTAAAGCTCGGGAAATGTTGCTTTATTATCATCACCAGTCTCTTCTAATGTAACTAAAAGCTTCCAAGGTGTATCTGATCCATCTCCTGAGTTTACAACTGTTGCATGCATACCATTTTTACTATCTTTATTAATTAACTTTGCAATCCCTGTTAAGGATGAATTATCTTCATCAACATAAACTTCTTTTACATCTCCATTAGGAAGTTCATATTGAATATAGCCAACACCCATATATGTTTCATCTTTATCTTCAACACCATTAGAGATAGCAGATGATTTTTGTGCTAGTTGAACAACTTCAATTTGATAAGTTCCAGGCTCTGCTAAGTTCTTATCTACACTTGCACTAATGGCATCACCACTAACATCAATTTTTAATTCTCTAAAACTTCTAGATGATTTATTTGCGTAGATATCTCCACGAACAGCCTCTACTTTACTTGTTAAGTCTTTTACGAGGCTTTGTTTATTAGCAAGTTTTGCTTTTCTCGCTGACATTTGCTCAAGAGGTATCTTCTCAGCTGCAATAATTTGCTGAACGATATTTTTTGGTAAACCTGAATTTATTGATCCAAACGAAATACCCAAACAGTCCTCCTGACTTATCTCTACATGGCCTTTCTATGGCCGTAGGGGCGACACTAATAGAATAGCATAGGAAGAAATTGATGCAATAGGGAACAATATGAGTTAAGATTTTGGAATGCAGAAAAAATAAGCGGCCCTTGGGGAGAGCCGCTAATGGATTAATTTGGGATTATAAGAGTATTGCATAACTCTTACTAAACTTGTCGGGTATTAATGGTGGAAACTTTAGCAAATAAGTCGGATATATTGAAAAAGAAGTATAAATTCTTTATAAATCGGATACTTACATACTGCTTATATATATTAATTCCAATTTTTATAAGTAAAATTTCAAGCTTAAACTTATTTTATCAAGCAATAATTCTTGTTGCTTATATGTGCTTTATGAGTGGGCAATGGTATCTTCTTGGTAAGGAAGTGGATCATCGTTTTAAAATCTTTTATAAGGCAAATTCTTCCATTGAAAGAATACTATATAGATTAGTTCTTGGAACAATTTTGACAATCTTTCTGTTCAATATCTTTTCTTTATTTCCTGAAATTATAAGTCGTGTAATGTTTTGGATTTTTTATGCTTGTGTTGGTTTGTTTTATTCATGGCCTACTAGAGGAAAAATAATTGAAGAGTCTATGACAGGACAATTTGGAGAATATAAGTTCTTAGATTCTTTTGAAAGGACAGTATTATTAATATCAACAATCATGTTTATTGTATCAATTCCTCAAATACCATTATTTGAAAATATTGATGCATTAAAAATATACCTTGATCCTAGTGAAAATATTCACTCATACGTATGGAACTTTTTGAGCGTGAATTATACTCCATTTGTTGCTAGTGAGACCTTGTATAATTTATCTTGGAATTTTCATTTTTATTTTTTAGGGCTTGGTACTTATTTGATGGCATTTTATGCACTACTTAGGTTTTTCTTTTCTAGAAGATTATCGATTCTAGGTATATTTGCAGTAATATCGACGTGGTCTTTTTCGCTAATTATGAATGAGAGCCTTGTACAAAGCTTTACAACAACATACTTACTCGTATGGGTTTGGAGTATTTTATGGGCAATAAAAAGTGAGACATATAGGTCTGGACTGTTTACGGGACTTGTACTTGCTTTAGGCGTAATGATTAACATTCATTATATTTACCTATTACCTTTTTCCTTGGCCCTTCCATATTTTAGTTTCTTAAAAGAGAAGACAACTTGGTATAAAAAGCAGTGGTTAAAGTACAATACACTTGGAGTTCTTTTAACTTTATTAATTATACTCACTCATTTTGAGCTTGGAAGAGTGTTTCAAGGACTTGGTTTTAGTGAAACTGTAGATATCTTTACTAAATATATTTCTAGAAAAGCGTTCTACACACTTTCTGTAATTGGAGTAATAATGATTGCAGGAAAAAATATTAAGTTAATAGCTCCAAAAATGAGTTTCTTAAATATTGATCAAGAAAGACTAAAAGAGCTTTTTATTTTAGTAGGCTTAATATTAATTCTTGGAGTATTTGTTAATCCACTCTATGTGCAAGGTTATTCTATTTTGTGGTTTATAGCTCTTTTAAGTCTTATTCCACTTGAGTGGATCTTTCAATCAATTCAGAGGTTAAGATCTAAGAGAAACCTTATATTCACTCTTTATATACTAGTGTGTTTGTTAGATTCTCACTTTGAGGGAAGAGTTAGATCTGTTGTTAAACTTCTATTTAGTAGCGAAGTATCAAAATTTATCAATGAAATTTAATATTCCTTTGCTGTCTAAGTTATTGTTATCGTTCAAATAGTAGACAAATTACTTGTGTAGAATTCAATAAAAAGTTAAAATGATCGTAGGTATAAGTATCATGGCAAGGAGGTCATTTTGCTCAAGTCTTCAATATCTTCATCACTTTTTTCAAAGTTTAGTTCTAATTATCAATGTTACTCTCAAGGTCAGAATGCGTTTGTTTATGTTGATCCAGAAGGGAATGTAAAGCTCGTTACAGATGTTGTAGAAGACAATGGTTGTGATGATGGGATATTTGCAGTTAGTATGGCACAAGATGGCTGGATGGAATTTTTGGCCCTTAAATAGTATTGAAATTGACTCAGGTACTTTGAAAAAAGACCATTTTTTGGGGATAACTCATCTTGCAGTGTCCTGTTTTGCTAAATAGTTTCTCTTTACGGTTAGGTCTTGTAAGAAATGAATTGCCTTAAGTGTTTAAAAATATTAGTATTTTCAATATTTTGACTATAAAAAGCTTGCTATTTTATTTTCAGGATTTTTGTGGATAACTACATATCTTATGTGGATAGAAGAGAGATGATTTGTTTAAAACTAAGTTGCAGAAACTTTTAGATGAAGTTAAAGAAGAAATAAAAGTGAAATTATCAGATATAGACTTTAAAACTCTTAGAACGTCATTAAAGCCAGATAAATCTATAGTTACAGAAATGGACATTTATATAAGTGGGCTATTTAAAGAAAAGTTGAATCAACTAGATCCAAAGTTAAATTTTTATTCTGAAGAGGATCAGGAGTGCTTTAGGTTTCCAGTTGTAATTTTAGATCCAATAGATGGAACAAAAGAGTTTGCTAGAGGATTAGATGAATGTGTCATTTCATTTGGAATATACTATTCAGAAGATTTACATGATGAGCGAAACTTTTCTTGGATCTATAACTTTCACAATCATTTCGAAATCAGCTCTGACACTCCATTTATTGAAGATAGACTAAAAGATAGTAAAGATATCTTAGGGCTTGTTTCAAAGACTGAGTTTGAAGCAGGATTGTATAAAACTGGAAAAAATATTAAGCCCGTGGGGAGTATTGCATATAAACTTGCATTACTAGCAAAAAGAGAGTGTGACTTTGTTATTACAAAAAGGCCAAAAAATATTTGGGATATTGCAGCTGGAGCGCATATTTGTCTCAGACAGAAGATTAACTTTTTTCAAAATAACGAAGAAAAAAACTTTGTTCTGAACAATGATTTATACTCACCAAGTATGTTGTGGTGTAAAAAAGAAAAATTGGAAACCGTAAAATTTCATATTTGAAATAATCAAAAATCTTAAACCAAATAAGTTCAAGTTTCATATTTCAGTGCATATATCTTCTTTGAAAAGGAGTTAAATGTGCTTACAAAGAATAGATTAAAAGAAATTAACGGGTGTATAACACTGATTGGCGAAAGTGGTACAGGAAAGAGTTCCTTGGCCAAAGAGATTCATCGTGAATCTAAATTAAAAGGATATAAGTTTCTTCAGGTAAATATTTGTACATTAAATCAAAACTTATTTGAAAGTGAGATTTTTGGACATGTTAAAGGTAGTTTTACAGGAGCAAGCATAGATAAAAAAGGACTGTTGGAGGAAGTTGGATATGGAACACTCTTCATAGATGAAATCTCAGACTTAGATACTAGCTTTCAAGCAAAACTTTTAACGGTTTTAGAAGAAAAAACATATCTAAAGGTTGGCTCAACAACATCACAAAAGTTTTATGGAAGAATTATTTTTGCATCTAATACTGAGTTAGAAGAATTAGTTGAAAAGCAAAAAATGAGGTTTGATTTCTATCAACGAATTAAGACTTTCACATATAAAATACCTAGCTTAAAGGAAATTAAAAACAAAAGAGATGTAATTAATAAAATTTTTGATGATAAAAAAATAGAACATCAAAACTTTGATATACAGCTTTCAATAGAGGCACTGAAGAGTTTAGTTAATTATGATTATCCTGGAAATTATAGAGAGCTTCATGGGATATTAGAACATATTTGTGTTCTCGGAAGTGGGATTGTAAATAAAGAGGAGCTACCCTTAAAGAAAGATTATAAGCATAGTTCAGATTTATATTATGATGCTCTAGAAGTATTTGAAAAAGAATTTATTTTAAAAAGTTTAAGAAAAAACGAATATGGGGTAAACAAAACATCAGAAATGATAAAAATAAGTAAGGTAACTTTAATTTCAAAGATAAAAAAATATGATATTAATATTAAGGAATTGAAATTAACTGTAAAAGAGGCGAGCTAATTATGGGCTTTAAAGTTAGAGATCACTATTTTGAGAAAGCAAAAAAAGATAATTATCTTGCTCGAAGTGCTTATAAACTTGAGGAAATTAATAAGAAATACAAGATTCTAGAAAAAGATATGAATGTATTAGACTTAGGGTACTACCCAGGTTCATGGACACAGTATACTGCTAAAGTAATTGGTGAAAATGGGATAATTGTTGGAATAGATATTCAAGAAGTTAATACAAAACTTGAGGGACTTTCAAACGTTAAAGTTTATCAAAAAGATATTAATGATGTTAAATCACTAGAAGAGTTAGGTGTTTCTGAAAAATTCGATACATTGATTTCAGATATGGCCCCTTCAACTACAGGAATAAAATCTGTCGATCAAGCTAGAAGTTTAAATTTAGTTGAAATGGTCTTCTACCATCTTCCTAACTTCTTAAAGCTTGGTGGTAATTTTACAATCAAAGTTTTTGATAGCAATGATGCTCAAATGTTCTTAAAGCAACAAAGAAGTTTATTTACTGAATATTCTTTCTTAAAACCAAAATCAACAAGAAGTGTAAGTAAAGAATTTTTTGTAATAGGTAAAGGCTATAAAGGATGATCTGGACTTTAGGTTTAATCATAAGTTTAAGTTCTTTTGGAAACTTAAATTTTGGTAAGGACTTTTCTTTTACGAAACTTTCTAAAGAGGACTTGAGGCTAGAATTAACGAATGAAGTTTTTCTAGAGAACAAGTTTATTGATATTCTAAATATTAATGGAAGTAAGTATTCTGTTAAGTATGGAATTAATAAAAAACTAAATGATAAGGTAAAAAGAATAATTCGAAGCTATAGATCAGATTTTACTGCTGTCGCTGTGATTGATAATAATACTGGGGCTGTGATTTCGTTGGCGGATTATACAAAAAAAGGCGATAGGTTTGGAGTGACTCTCGCTCTATCTAATACCCATCCAGCTGCTAGTATATTTAAAATAATAACAGCAGCAGACTTAATAAAAAAAGAAAAGATTGATTTAAATACAAAGTATACTTATCACGGAAGAGGAGTAACTCTATACAAAAATCAATTAAAGAAAGAAAAGAGAAGGTGGTCTAGAGCAATACCTCTTAAAAAAGCCTTTGCTTATTCTAATAATGTTGTATTTGGTAAAGCTGCAATGTATGACTCTAGCTATGTAAGTTTAAGAGGAACTGCAAAAAAGTTTGGATTTGAAGATACAGTAACTCAATTTATTAATGTGCCAGAGTCAGAAATATTACATGCAAATAGTCAGTATGAACTAGCGGAGCTGGCCTCAGGATTTAATAAGAGAACAAATATAAGCCCATTGCATGCTGCAGCGATGAGTTCAATTATTGTAAATGATGGAATAGAGAAAAAGCCATTCTTAGTTTCAGAGGTTATTGATAGTAGAATAGGTCAAAATGTATGGAGTGCTGAGTATGGCCTTGAGAGAACTTTAGCTAAGAAAACAGCAGAGTCATTACGAGAAATGATGAAGCTAACGGTAAAAAAAGGTACGGCAAGGAGCACATTCTTAAGGCGAAAACTTTCAAGGAAGTTAAGAAATTTGGAAATTGGTGGCAAGACAGGAACAATAACTGGGGGAGTACCTTTTGGAAAAAGAGATTGGTTTGTCAGTTATGCTAAACCAAAAGATAACAAAGAAGACTTAGGTATTTCTGTCGCAGTTATGATTATTAATCAAAAAAAGTGGTATATTAAATCTACAGTAATAGCTAGAGATATTATGAAATATTATTATACAAAAATTAGGTGATAAAATGAGTGAAGAATTGATACCAGTAAAGAAAAATAAGAAAAAAGAATTCAAAGATATTGTGATTATTATTACATTAGTTTTAGCGTTCAGGTCTATTTTCTTTGAGCCTTTTAAAATACCTACTGGTTCAATGATTCCTACATTGTCTATTGGTGATTTTATACTTGTTAATAAATTTTCATATGGCCTTAAAGTACCATTTTCAGACTGGTTTTCAGATCCAATATATATTACGGAAGCTAAAAAACCGAAAGCTGGAGATGTGGTAGTCTTTAAATATCCTAAAGATGAAAGTCTTAATTATATAAAAAGAGTTATTGGTACTCCCGGTGATACTGTTCAGATGATAGATAGAGTTATCTACATTAATAATAAGCCAGTAGAGACAGTTGAAGTCGATGGTAAAGAATATGTTGAAGATATGGTTGAGAAGTATCAGAGCTATAACTTTAAATTCTTTAAAACCTATACTGGTGAAGCTGAACATATCACTCAAATTGATCAAGATAATGAATATGATGTATTAATTAATTTTCCACAAATAACTATTCCTGAGGGAAAATACTTTGTTATGGGTGATAATAGAGACAACTCGTCAGACTCTAGATTTTGGGGATTCGTACCATTTGAAAACATTAAAGGGAAAGCTATCCTAGTATGGTTTTCAATGGAAGTACCAATGCCTTGGTCGCCAGTTGAAGATAAGTTTAAATTTAGACCACATAAAATTGGAACTCTAATAGACTAGGTTTTAAGTGTAAACCTAGTCTCTCCATCATTTCCTGTAGTATCTTTAATGAATTCAAGATCTTTATGATTCTTAATAAACTTTCTTAGCCAGGACTTAAGAACACCGGTGCCGTGACCGTGAATAATATTTACAAATGGAACTACTTGAGAAATAAGTTCCCCTGAAATTCTTTCAATTAAAGATTGGAACTCTTCGAGACGCATTCCGCGACAATCATGTTCTATTTTTGCATTGCTATCAGTTCTAAAACTATTTACGCCACTAGAGTCATTTGGAGCTGGGTTTGCATTAGAAACTCTGAGACCTTTTACTGGGCAATTAATTGTTAAAGCTCCTTTAGTAACTTTAGCATTTCTTCTTTTCGAATCGATGGATTTAAGAGTTATAGTTTGCTTAAGCTCAATAGAAAAGTACTTTTGACCAATAATAAAGTCTTTAGGAATCTTTAAATCCTTATATATATCTTCTTGAGAAGCAGGTTGTTTATTTTTAGGTCTTTCGTTATTGAGTTTAGACTTAAGCTCAGCTTCAGAGTTTAAAAGAGACTTTTTAGATGTGAGATTACCTTTTTTGACATCACTCAGTATAGCTTGGGCTTTATCAAAAATAGATTTCACTTTTTGATCTGCACTATCTAGCTTGTCTTGTAATTTAAGTTGTAAGATCCCTTCCATAGAAGCTTTTTGATTCTTTAATTGAATGTTAATTTCTCTATTTTCTTTTTCTAGACGTAGTAACTCATTTTCTTTTTTTGAGATTTTTTCTAGGAGAGTCTCATAGCTAATCATTTTTTTATCAAGCAGAGTTGATGCTTTTTTTAAGATGTCATCAGTAAAAATTTGGTCATGACTTAGCTTTTTGAAAATAGAAAGCGCTTGACTGGCCCCAGGGGTACCAAAGTTTACTTTATAGGTTGGTTTGCCAGTATCAACATCAAAACCAACGTGAGCAGAGATATATTCATCTTTACTATGCACAACGCTTTTTAGCATCTGATGGTGGGTTGATACAAGAATATGAGCGTCAGCTCTATTATGAATTTGCTCAAAAAGACCAATTGCTAATGCAGATGCTTCTTCAGAGGATGTTGAGTTGAAAATTTCATCTATAACAATTAAAGATTTTTTAGAGAGGGCATTTAGCATGGAATTATAACTTTTAACTTCGCCAGCAAATGAACTAAGACCTTCATTGATATTTTGTTGGTCATTTCCAAAATAAAAAATATCTTCATAAAAGGGAACTTCTGCATGAGAAGCTGGTGAAGCAAGGCCAAATTTAGAAAATAACATTATCAAAGTTAAGGTCTTAAGAGTGGCTGTTTTTCCACCTGTGTTTGGGCCTGAGATAATAATACCTTTTTCTTTGGAAAGGAAAAAATCGTTTTTGATACAGTTTTCAATTAAAGGATGGAAAGCTTGTTTTATATTAAAAGTATTTCCAATAATAGGTAAAACATAATTGTTGATATGTGCAAAACTGGAACGAGTAAAATAGGTATCAAGATAAAAAACAAGATCTTGTATTTTGAAAATATAACTCAGGTCAGACTTAATTATATTACAGTAGTTAATCGCTAAAGAATTAATCTCTTTATCAAGTTGAACCATAAGCTCAATTCTTTGATAATTATGACCTTTTAAGCTTGAAGGTTCTATAAATAGGGTTTGTCCAGAGTCTGATCTCGAAATGATTTGACCGAGCGTCGATGTAAAAGAGTCAGTTTTAACTGGTATAACGTATCTGTCATTAATTACATCATATGAACTATACTGAACTTTATCTGAAAGTCTGGACAAGATATCGTTTATAGATTTTCTAATATGATTTTCTTTGTCTAAAATTTGTTTATAAATTTTAGACAATCTAGGATGATTTAAATAATTGTAGCTATCGTCCTCAGAATAAAAACTTCTAAAGTCTTTAACTAGTTTTTTGTCTAAAATAGCTTTGTGAGAATTAATGTTGAAGTTGTCTTCAATTTTGTAATCTAAAACTTTTAAATCTTTAAAGGAGTTGAAGTGAAACTCAATTAGTTTTATAACTTGATTCAATTCTTTAAGTGTTAAGAAACCATCTTTCTTAATTTTCTTTAGAAACTCGCTAAAAGATTCTTCTATATCAAGGTTTTGAAGAGAGTTTCTGATATCAGTAAATGTATCGCTATAATAATTGTCCAAAAAAACTTGAGTATGGTATATTGATTTGCTTGCTGAATTTAAATCATTAATATTTAAAATTCGATGAGTAACTGTATTAGAAAAATGAGAGTGGTTAGAAATTAAAGATACAATGCTATCCCATTCCAGTAACTTTAAAAGATTAGGGTTTTTAGAGATTTGAGCAGTCATGATAAGTACTTATAAAGATATCCAAATTAAAGTTAATGCAATGAATGATCTATTTGATCAGTCTGCACAGATACAAAAAATATACAGTTCATCTTACTATATTTCACTTCAGATTAGAATACCAGGAGAGAGTAAATTTTTAATCATAGGACGAGGACATAATTATGAAGGCCTGTGGTTTAGTGAAAATCAAATACCAACTGAGATTAGAAAGAAAGATCGTTTACTCGAGTATTTGAGAAAGCATATCGCTGGATGTCCCTATATTAAGACAAGAATGGATAAGAAAGATAGAGCAATATGTATTCATTTTTCAAAATGGAGAAGAGAGTGTGAGTTGTACTTCTTTTATGCAGGGAGAGAGCTACACTTTCAAACAAAGATATGGAATGAAAAAAAAGAAGAATATGAATACTTTAAATCCTGGAGAGGTAAAGTAAAAATCGATGATATGAGTTTTTCTGATTTTGATGAAGTTGGTCGAAGAAATATAAGTGATAAAGAGTCTGTTTCGTCGCAAAAAACTGCAAAAAAGATACTAGAAGAAGAATATAAAAACGCAAAGTCAAAAGGGTTAACACCTAAATCCATAAAGTTTTTAAAACGAAAAATAAAGAATATCCAAAATGATCTAAGTATTGTTGAAAACTATAAGAAAATAGAAGAAAATATAAATGAGATTGACTTTGAATCTCTAGACAAGAAAACAAAAATATATGGAGTTAAAATAAACTTTAAGTTAAAAGATTTTTATAATAGAAGAAATGAAACATTCATTAAGATAAAAAAACTTAAAAAAGCTAAAGAAATTTTAACTCTGAGGCTTGAAGATACTGAAAATAAATTAAGCCAACTTAATCAAGATTTTTCTAAAGATCATAATAAATTAAATACAATAGAGCCTGTTTGGAAAATGCAAAAAGAAGAAATTAAACAAAAAACTATTGATGAATATATTGTAAAAAAAAGCGGAGACTTAACTATTGGAATTGGTAAAAGTTCAAAAGGTAATGATCAGTTAAGGAGTGCTTTTGCTTCGAAAGAAGATTGGTGGTTTCATTTAAGTGACAAACCAAGCACTCATATCATTGTTAAGGGATTGAAACTAATAGAGCCTGAGATAATAGATCTTATTGGAAGGGAGTTCTGTGAACTAGAGAAATGCTTGGAAGTAGACATCGTGTACACCCAAGTTAAAAACTTAAAGTCTATTAAAGGAAAAAGTGGCCTGGTAAAATATAAGAAGGAAAAGTACTTTAGGTTTAATCTTTAAGTACTTAATATTACATGAGGATCAGATAAAGAGTGCTCGTATATGATTTGTAGCATAAAATAATTTCACTTTAGAGATAAATAACACACAAAAAAAAGAGAATAAGTTAAGTTAAGTCTATGAAAATACTGACTTTAATATTAGCTCTACTCACTATTGTGAGTTGTGGAAAATCTCCTCAGAAGATTAGTAAGAGTATTAAAGAAGATTTCTATATCAAGGAAAAAGGGAAAAACTGTCAGAGTTTGAACTTGTATTCAAATATAGCTGATAAGAAAAATATCCAATCACTTTTTGAATGCTTAAAGTTTGATAAAAGTTATCCCGAGCTTTATAAGAAAATTAAATCTGTTGAAGAAAGTGAGTTCAATATATTTAATGATATATTCAATCGAACATACTTTAAGAATACTAAAACTAGAAATAAGCTTCTTGAAAGTTTAATCAATAAAACGAGTAAGAGCTCTTCTAGATCTTTGTCTCATTTAATTAAAAGCTTCTTAGCAAAAAAAGAAAACTTAAGTTCTTTAGTCAATATCACAGAATCTTTAAAAGCAGAAAAGGTAGATGTATCTGCTGACTTTTTATTTGCTTATTTAAAATTTATGTCGAGCTTAAAAAGCGAAGTGGAGTATGGGAGAAAGGTCTTTGCAAAAGACTTTCTTCAAAATGATGTTAAGGGTAAGTTTTCACAATTTTTAAAATCTTTTCTTGAGGATATATTACTTGGAGATACAGAGAAGAAAGCATTTATCAATTTCTTAAATGATAAAGATTGGATCTCTGACTTTTTCAAAAACATCTCAAAAGATGCATTTCAAAACATAGCTTTTTTTCTTGTAGAAAATCCTGATTTTTTAAAGGGTGTAAAAACATATCAAAGAGGCATAAACGAAAGTCGCTTCAACTGCTCAGAGCAAAGTCAATCATATATAGTTGATCATAGAGTTGAGTTAAATTGGCAACTGGAGAATTTATTCTATTTAAATTTAAAAAATTTTAATGTTGAGATGAGAGATCTAGTGACAAGGTTCCGCTTGTATAGTGAGATATGCTTTCAAGATGATTTTAACCCTATTATATCAAAGCTTTTAAAAACCTTTAATCAATTTATAAATATAGATGGAGGCTTTAATCTTTTAAAGAAATTTGCACAGCTCTCTCTTGATAAAGATATCGATGACGAATTAATAATTAATTTCTTTATGTCTAAGTCATTCACTGAACTGAATGAAGTTTTGAAGATGCTTTATGGAAAAGAGAACTTCTTGGATGGGATTTATATACTTTTAAAAAGTCTAGATGAGTCTGATTATGAAAACATTAAGAATATTTTAAATACTCTTGAGACAGACCCTAGTTTTGTTCGTTCCCTGAGGAGGGTATGGTTAGAAAGCCTAAGTCAAAGTGATCATGATAACCTTATTGGTTATGTTGTTGATATGTTTATAACTTCAAAAGATATATATCCTGCCTTTAAGTTGATGAATAGTGTTGTAGAGTCATTACCTAATGAAAGTAAACTTTTTTTAGAGTTGGTATTACAATCAGATATTAAATTGCGTGAAGTTAGTGAATATCTTTTGAATGATGAAAATGCTTTTGAAGAACTTCTTCAATTCTTTGAAGAGGACGCACTTTTTTCTATAATATCCCTAATTCAAAAGAATGATGAAAAGTTAATTTTTTCAATAGATGATCAGGTGAAAGAAGAACCTTTGTTTCGTTCCCAAGTTAAAAAAAGCGATAAGTGCTTAGGTCGATTAATCGCACTATCATCAGAACTAAGTCTTGTTAAATATATCTCTTTGTATCCTTTAGAGTGCATTGCTAAAGAAGATAAAAAAGAAAACTTTGCAATAAAAATTGTGAGATGGGCAAAAATTATGAACTCACAGTTTTCAAAGTTATATGATTTAAATATTGTTTCGGAATACGGTATTTTAAACACAAGATTTATGCATTTTCTTCATCAGATGGTGCATGTTACGACTAAGTATGTTTCGAGTGCTGGGGACTTTTCAAAAGAAACTGTAAATACCGTTAAGAATTTTCTATTTAAAAGAAAATATATAAATAGTATTGAAAGTGCACTTGATTGGGTTTTGAAAATAGATCAAGAAAAAGGATTGATCTCTCCAGTTTTAGATGTCACAAAGGACTTAAACTCTAATGATTTTGATAGAACTCTAAAATATGGTTTTGATTTATTGGCCGAGTTAAGTTTTGAAGATTTTGGTTATAAATGTAGGTACCTGAAAGATTGCGCTATATCTATATCTAGTATTGAAGAAGAACTGAGAAAAAATAATCTCCTTCTTTCAAAAAAAGTAATAACAAAAGTTCTATTAGAATTAAAAGAAAGTGATTTTCTTGTTGAAGACTATATTGAACTAATTCGATTTTTAGGTTCTGAAAGTCAAAGATTTGGATTGAGAGCTAAGAGTATTGAAAGAATTTTAAGCTCAGTAGACTTTGAAAATAGTTATTATGCAATTTTCTTTATAAACAAGTTGGCCGAAGCTAAAAATTATAGATCAACAGTAACTTCTTTAAAGAAAAATTTTAAACTTGCAACAAAGCTGTCATCAACATTTAAGATGATGAGGATTTTCCCAAGAGATATAAAAACTAGGTTTAAAAGCGTGAATTCAAATTTAGACATACTAGATGAATTTAATAGAGACATCCCTGGAAAAGATTATTCATACGGAGATGTATTAATTGGATTAATGAGGTCTATACAAAAATTGTCTCCAGCAAGGTCACGTTCAATAAGGAAAGTAAGCTTACCAAGGTCTAAAAAGGTGTTTGGACATTATGGGCATTACTTAACAGCACTATCAAGTAAAGGTTATCTAAGTGAGTTATCTCATTTATTAAAGATTAATATAGCTAATAGCGCTCAAACAAATATTTCTTTTTCTGACATCGAAATACTACTTGAAAAGATTAATCTAGATTTCTTAGGTGAAAAAATCTTGCTTGAAGAACTACCTATTAATGAAAAAATTCTAGAAAAAATCCTCAATATCTCTCCAGAGTCATTAGAGATATTGGTATCATATTTAAAAGTTCTTCCGACCGTGAATATAACTTTCTCAGCATCAGAGATAAACCTTAAAAGTTACAATACCCTTTTTAAGATTTTATCTGATGAAGATGTTGATTATGTATCCTTAAAAGAAACTTTATCAAATATAAATGATGTCGACCCAGCTTATTTGTCTAAATTAATCCAGTATTCTTTAATTAAAGAATCAGGAAAAACAAAGTTAGAATATGGACTAAGAGATATGTTCATTGAGTCCAATGATTCATTAATCAATTTTTTTAAAGACATTTTAGCTCATTTTAAAATCAACTAAATAGCTCAAGTTTTTTTGGCTTATCGAATATTTATGTTTCATGTATAATATCTTCTCAAAAGTTAAAACTGTTAATGGAGTTATATATGAGTAATTTAAAAGAGAAGATCGAAAATGTAATAAATGAAGCTAAGACTCTTGTCTTTGGACAAGATGATATGCTTGAAGCCATTATGGCCGCACTTGTATGCGAAGGTCACTTATTGATAGAAGGACTACCAGGTTTAGGAAAAACACTAAGTGTCTCTATTATGAGTAAATTGTGTAATTTAGAATTCAATAGAGTTCAGTTTACACCAGATCTTCTACCATCCGATTTAATTGGGACAATGATTTATAATCAACAAAAAGAAGAGTTCTCTACAAAATTTGGGCCTATCTTTACTCAATTAATATTAGCTGATGAGATAAATAGATCTCCAGCCAAAGTTCAAGCGGCATTACTTGAAGCAATGGCCGAAAAGCAAGTTACGATTGGCGATCAAACTTACAAGTTGAAATCTCCATTTGTGGTTCTTGCAACTCAAAATCCAATTGAACAAGAAGGGACATATAATTTACCCGAAGCACAGCTTGATAGATTTATGATGAAGATAAGTGTTGATTACCCTGACTTTGATGCCGAGAAATCAATTCTAGATATGAAGCTAGGAAAGATATCTGAATTGGTACAACAAGTAGATTCAGATGATTTAATTGAATTAAAAAAACAAGTTGAACTAATACACGTTGATGAAAAAATTAAAGATCTCGTTATCAAGATTGTACATGCAACTCGTCCTGGTAGTAAGTACTTCAACCCAGAGTATGATGGAGTTATACTTGCGGGTGCCTCGCCAAGAGCATCTATCTGGCTATACAAAATAGCAAAATTTAAAGCATTCTTAGATAATAAAGATCATGTAACACCTGAACATGTTTTATCAATAGTAAAAGGAGTTTTAGGCCATAGAGTAATCTTAAGTTATGAAGCTGTAATTGATAAAGTTGATATTAATGATTTAGTTTTAAAGATAGCTAAAGAGCAAGTTTAATGGATTTAAAACAAATCGAAAAAGTTGTGGCATCAATACAAGGCCACCTCTTTAGAAACTCAAACTCTTTTGCTGTAGGAATGCTTAAGTCTCATTTTAAGGGAGCCGGACTACAATTTAAGGAACATCAAGTTTATGCTGCTGGTGATGATGTTAGATTTATAGATTGGAAACTTAGTGCAAAATCTCAGAATACTTATGTTAAGACTTTTGAAGAAGAGAGAAATATTGAGATAGTTTCTTTTTTAGATATCACTCCAACAATGTTTATAGGATATAACGAAATATCCAAACTACAAGCATCTATTGAAATTACTTGTTTATTATACCTTTTAGCTGAAAAGTCTAAGGATAAAGTAAAAGCGATAATCTATAGTGAAAAGCCTATTATACTACCTCCTTTGAGTGGGCACGAGGGAATTGCATTTTTTATATCAATGTTAGAAAGAAGTGACTTGATAAAAAAAAATGGCAAAGTAAATTTAAAATATCAGCAAAAAGAAATAGATCAGAAAAAAAAGAATGGCCTTTTAAAGTCATTAATCGCGAAGAAAAAAGAAGTCGTATTTCTATCAGACTTTAGTGCTTTTGAAAATTTAGATTTACTGAGTAAATTAATATATAGACGTAATATGCATTGTTTTAAGGTTTCATCTCCCATTGATGATAAGCTAAAAAAGTCTTTTAGTATCTTTTCACGATTAAATGGAAAGAAAACATTAGTAAAAGTAGAAACTGAAAAGATAGAGGAACTGAAGGGAAGATGGAAAAAGCTTGATGTATCAAAAAGGTATATGGAGGATTTTGTTCGTGAAATGTTATAGTTTTTTAATTTGCTTGTTGGTAAGTGTGATTTGTGCAGATGCTTATGCGACAGAATATACTTTAGTTGCGCTAGATAAAGAAAAAAAAAGTACTGGTGATATTGTCGAGTTTTCAGTTGATGAATTGGATTATTCAAAATCTAAAACACTTAAAAATAAAAGAATAAATAATTTACTTTATGTTTTAAACACATATAGAAAAAATGAAACAACTATTCTTGAAACTATAATATCAGAATTAAAAAAAGGTGAAGAATTTGAAGAGTTAGAGGATATATATCAAGTTGAAGGACTAAATTATAAATATAAAGAAATAAAACTAAATAAAGAATTCTCAATTATAGATAACAAAATTGTATTGCTAGAGTCAAAGGTACTTTATGTTATTTTAGGTCTACTATCTCTTTTACTAATAGTTTTCTCTGTAATATTTCTAAAAAGGCGTAGAAAAATAAAAAACGAGATAGCTGAAAGAAAGCAAAGGCTAGATGTAGATTCAAATCAAACTAGTCGTAATCATATAGAGAATATATACACAAATAGAAGAGAAGTTTTTGATTTATATGAAATAGACAAAGATGCTTTTGAGGTATTTGAAGTTGAGTTAAACAAGATTCAATTTAAAAAGGAATGGACTGTAGAAGAGAGTAAGAACATTGAAAATATATTTCAAAACTTTGTAAAGACTGTGAGAGATAAAAATGGAGTATAAGTCTATATATATGGCAATATTTGGATTAGTAGCATTACTATTTTGGAGTATTGAGTATTTTAAAGTTTTAAAGGCCCCGGAGTTGATTGCCCCTATAGGGACTAGAAAAATAAATTTCTCATTAAAAAGAATATTAATTTTTGTAATTGGTGCAGTTGGGTGGCTTTTTATAAGCTATTCTATAACAGGACCTAGAAAACCATTAAAATTTGCACCTAACAATATTGATGTGAATGATATATATTTTGTCGTTGATGTTTCAAGATCGATGCTGGCAACAGATTTACCACCGAATAGATTGGAGGTTGCCAAGGATCAATTGAGAAAATTTGCAGCTCTTAGACCAACTGACAGGCTTGGAATTATAATGTTTTCAGAGAAAGTTTTTACGATGTTGCCTTTGACAACAGATCCAAAACTAGTTGATAAAATGTTAACAGAGATTAAAATCGGCTTTTTAGGAAGTGGAACAAATATTGGGGATGCATTGGCACTTGCAGTCGCAAGAGCTCAAGCAAGTGAAACTAAAAATAAAGTCATCATTTTATTAACTGATGGAGTTAGTAATGTTGGAAATATGCCCCCAATGAAAGCAGCGCAAATAGCTAAAGACTATAATATTAAAGTATATACGATTGGCCTTGGAGGAAATGCAGACGCAAAAATACCAGTTGGAAGAAACGGACTGCAAAGAATTCCAGGAGGATCAATTGATGTAAAAACATTGAAGGATATATCTAAACTTACAGGTGGAAAGATGTATTTAGCTGGAAGCGAAGGTAGTCTAAAAGAAATTTTAGATGAAATTCAAACATTAGAGAAGACAAAAATTAAAAGTAATAGGCAAGTAATCTATGATGAGCTGTTTTATATATACTTATTAATTGGAGTCTTTCTATATTTACTTTCAGAGATATCAAGAAGATTGATACTAAGAGAGGTTGTATGAGTCTAGTATATATAGAGTTTTTGATACCTATAATCATATTTATATTAGCCATAGTTTACATCTTTTCAAACTTTGAAAGAAAATACTTTAAGTGGGTACAAGATCATTGGTTTTATAAGAGATCAACGGTAAGCAGGCTATCTTCATCATTTTTTTATATAGGATTATTCTTGATGCTCCTTAGTATTCTTGATTTAAGAGGTCCCGAAAAAAAAATTGATGCAAATGTATCTAAGCAAGAAACGATGATACTGATAGACAGTTCAGCGAGTATGTTGGCCGAAGATGTAAGACCAAATAGATTCAAAAAAGCAATAATTTTAGCTAAACACTATGTAAAAAAGGCAGTAGGTCAACACATCAGCGTCACAGTTTTTTCAGATGAACAAAAGAAAATCATTCCCTATACAAATGATATAGATCTAATCGAGGCCAGGCTTACAGGATTAGAAAATTTGGATTTAACTAGAGGTGGAACAGGTTTAAAACTTGCACTTCAAGAGTCAGTATCATCAATGAAAGCAAAAAATAAAGTAGCAAGAGGAAATATACTCGTTATTACTGATGCTGAAAATAATAGTGACTTTGGCGTTATAAATATTCAAGAAGATATTAATGTTGCAGTTGTAGGTGTCGGTACAGTTAAAGGTGCTGTCATTCCTTTAAGAGATAAAAAAGGAAATTTTCGTGGAAATAAAAAGCACTCTGGAAAAGAGGTCGTAACGAAATTAGATGAAAACTTTATGAAAAGTTTATCATCTAAAATTAAAAACTTTAAATATTGGACAGCGAGCTCATACTCCTTACCAACAGAAGAGATATTAGATTTTTTTAATGATAGTGAGGAAAGTGCTAATAAAAAGGATACAGTCAGAATAAGGCCAGTACTCGCAAATTATTTGATTATACCAGCAGTCATATTAATTATTTTGTCTTATATGCTAAAAAACTTAAAAACATTTGTCATTCCACTTGTTTTGGTTTTTAGTTTTTCTTCAATCTCAAAAGAAGTATCAGTAGAGGAAAAAAAAGAAAAGAAAAAGTCAGAGACAATAACGAAACTTGAAAACAAACTGAAGCAAGGAGATATTAATCAACTTGAAAAAAGGAAACTTGCTAATGAGTTGTTGAAAGAAAAATTTTCAGAAGATTCCTCAAAAATATACAGAGAATTAATAAAAGGTAAAGTCGATAAAACTAATAAAGAAGACTATTTTAACTTGGGTGCAAGTGAACTATTAAATAAAAATTCTAAAGAGGGACTAAGGCTAAATAAGAAACTATACGACTATCTTGAAAAAAACGAGCCAAATTCAGAATTATTAAAGAAAACAAAGATGAATATGCTTAAAGCTATTGTTCAACAAAAACAACAAGAACAAAAAAAGAAAGAAGAACAGAAAAAAGAAAATCAAAAAAAGAAAAATGAAGATCAAAATAAAGATGATCAACAAAAAGGTGATAAGAAAAAAGAGAAATCCAGTGAAAATAAGAAAAATAGTGAACAGTCAAAAGATAATAAAGAAGGGTCAAAAGGTGATGAGACTCAAAAAGAAGGTAAGAATGGAGACCAACAAAAAAATGATGATCTAGATAGTAGTAAAGAAAAAGAAGAAAAAGAACAGAAGAGTGAAGAAGAAAATGATAAAGACCCTAGTGAGGATAAATCAAAGAAAAAAGAAGATATGAAAAAAGAAAATGAAAGAAATAATGAAATGACCAAAGGGGAGAAAAAGAAGCTTCCCGCATTATTAAAGCAATTGATGAACGATGATAATCAATTGCAAAGAAAAGTTATTGATGCAGCAACTACAAAAAGAGGTAGTGCTAAAAAGAAGGATTGGTAGTGAAGAAGATTTTATTATGCTTTATAGCTTTTTTAAAGTTAGCAATAGGTGCCGAAGTAAATGTTGAAGTGTCCCCAAGTGCGCCAGTCGCAGGTGAAAGCTATAATGTTACTTTTAAGATAGAAATCGAAAAAGGTGATAATCCGATTATTAATTTTGACACCTCAAACGTTGAAATTCTGTCAAGAGAGGAAACAGGAACGTCGACAAGAACGACTTATATAAATGGTAAGCTATCTGTTGAGCGAACTATTACTGTTAATTATGAAGTCGTTTCAAATAAACCAACATTTGCATATTTTCAAAAAATCAATGTTGAAATTGGTGGACAAGTATTAAAACACAAAACAGTTAGAGTTAAAATTTATAAAGAAGAAAAAAAAGCTAGAAATATATTTGTAAGAGCTGAGGCTGATAAGGATGAAGCGTTTCTTGGAGAATCTATTATTGTAAGATATTATTTATACAATAGAGTAAGAGTCTTAAGTATGGATATAAAAAAGTTTCCAAGCTTAGATAAGTTTATGAAACGATTTCATCAAGAGACAACTGCAACAGAGAGAGTTCAGTTAGAGGATGGAATTTATGAAAGAAGAATTATATATTCAGCACAACTTTATTCGAATAAAGTTGGTATGAGTAGTATTGATCCAATATCATTAAGCGTTGGATATGCAGATGAAAATTCAAGGTCTAGGTCTAATCCATTTTCTAACTTTGGTTTTAGATCAATGCAAAGTAAAAAAAGAAGTCTAAGAAGTAAGGTTTTAGACATAAAAGTCAAAGCTTTACCAAATGAATTGCCTAAAGGTTTTACGGGCTTGATTGGAAATCACGAATTACAGTTTAAAATAAATAAAAACAAATTCTTAGTGAATGAACCGATTGAAATAAACTTTTCAATAATGGGGCCGGGTGCTTTAGAGTTATATGAAGAACCTCTTCTTTTAAACTCTGCTAAAATAGAAAGCTTTGATTCAACGTCTGATTTTACTGTGAATAAAAACTTTACGAGTACAAAAACATTTAAAATTACATATTTGGCGAGAGAAGGGGGAATAATCCCTGCTCAAAGAATACCCTTTGTTTTCTTTGAACCAAGTAAATTACAATTTATAACAAAGTATATCGAAGTACCTGAGATTAAAATTGCAGGTACTTCAATTTCGAATATTACAAAAACGAAAAAAAAGAAAGAAAAGGGTAAAGAAAAAAAAGTTGAAGAGAAATTAGATTTAAATCCTATATATAAAGTGAAAAATACGCTTGTTTATAATAAGTTAACTTTGATTGTTGTAATTCTTCTGATTTTTCTTATGTGGCTAGGTTTTTTCTTATATAAAAATATATCATTTAAAACAAAGGTTGTTGAAATTGATATTTTTGCAAAGATTCTAAAAGAAGGTGCAAGTTATGCTGACTTTTATGAGTTAATAATGTTGTTAGGAAAAGGATCTTCACTTGAGGAGGTTATTAATAATCTATCTCTAAAGGAAGAAGATAAAGTTAGCTTGATATCGGTTCTCAAAAAATTAGATGAAAATTTTCATGATTATAAAAAAGAAAGAGTGAGAATTTCTAAAAAACTTATTCTTAAACTGAAGCAAATTAATGAAAGATAAAAGATCTATTCTAATAGGTAGTTTTGATGGTCTTCATATTGGCCATCAATTTTTAATTGAAGAATTTAAAAAAAAATCTGAAGCAATTGGAGTGAACCCAACTATTTTTAGTTATGAAATTCACCCGCTAAAGATTCTTAAACCAAATATTGCCAACTATTACCTCGATCATGATCTAGAGCGGACTGAACGTCTGATGAGCTTAGGTAGCACAATTTTATGTGACTTTAACGATTATAAACATATGAAGGCAAAGGAATTCTTTGAAGAGTTAGTGCTGAGATACTCTGATATTACACATGTTTTTATGGGACATGATTCTAGTTTTGGATGTGACCAAATATCTGATATTTCTATTCTTGAAACATATCCAACAAAGCTAATCTTTAAAAGGCTTCCAAAGTTTTCAAAAGTTAATGTTTCGTCTACGTTAATAAGAGAGAGTGTAAATAATGGAAATGTTTTAGAATTTACAAAGTATACAAATAGGAACTTTATAATTAAATCTAAAGTAATTCCTGGAAAGCAACTTGGTAGAACTATTGGATTCCCAACAGCAAATTTATATGTTGATACAGAGAGGGTAAGACTTCCTGATGGTGTATATTACGGAACAGTTTATTTAGATAATGAAAAATTTAGTTTTGTTGCAAATATTGGATTGCGCCCTACCGTAGATAATGATGACGCAATGTCAATTGAGGCCCATATTTTAGATTTTGAAAAAGACATTTATGGAAAAGAAATTTCTCTTGTTATCCAAGGTCAACTACGAGAAGTAATCAAATTTAATTCTAAAGATGACTTGATGAAACAAATTAAAGAAGATGTTGAGAAAGTTAGGAGCTTAGATGCTTAAGCTTGCGCTTATAGGTAAGAACTTGCAACATTCAAAGTCTAAAAAAATGTACTCTAAACTCTTAGATACACCTTTTGTATATGATTTTTTGGATTATTCTTCAGAAAAAGCAATTCCTCCTTTAGAAGAGCTGCTTCAAGAATATAACGGCATCAGTGTAACTTCGCCATATAAAAACTTTATATATCAACAAGTAAGCAGTGAAGAAGAAATTAATGAACTAAAAGCTGTTAACTCAATAAATTTTAAAGATGGGCAAGTTATAGGAACGAATACTGACTATTTAGCATGTAAAGATATTTTGAAAAGATATAAGGATGAATCAATTAGAAAGGTTTTAATTCTTGGTGATGGAGATATGAGTCGCGTTATTAAAAAGTGTTTATTAGAAATTGAGGTGGAATTTAAGATAAGTTCTCGAAAGATAGACTCTTTTAATCTTCTAAAGAATTCATATATGGATTTTGATTTAATTATTAACTGCTGTTCAAGGAGTTTTGATTTAAACTCAAATATACCAAATAGAGTAGGAGCTGTGTGGGATTTAAACTATGATCAAGTATATGAAAGAAGAATACTTGATAAAATAGGAACAAGATATCAAGACGGAAAAGAACTTCTGTTACTTCAAGCTCACTATTCATGTATCTACTGGGAAATTTCTGAGCCCTTCTAAATAATTGAAATTCCGCTAAACTATAAGCTGGAGTACAAATTGATTAGAAAAGAGTTTGCTGAAATTTTAACAAATACAGGGATGGTAACACTTAAAGAGTTACGGCGTCTTTCTATGAATAAAGATGAAACTGAAGTTTCAGAATTTGAACTCTTAGACTTTCCACATTTTGATGAAGATAAATTTGCAAAAGCAATAGCTGAAAAATTTAAAATGACTTTCATAGATCTGAAAAAAGCTAAGGTCGCAAAAGAAACAATACAGATTCTAAAGAAAAAGCAAATTCGAAAATTTAGATCAATTCCTATCCAGATTACACCTTCAAAAGTTACAGTTGCTACATTTGATCCGAGTATAAAAAATATTCAATCAGAAATTGGTCAACAATTAAGAAGGCCAGTAGAGTTTATCTTAACAAATCTTTCTTCATGGAAGAAGCTTTATGATATGGCAGAAGCTTCAATTGAAGACTTAGTAAATACTGTTGTCGAGATTAAAGGAAATGTAGAAACTGAAGAAGAAATAAAAGTTGAAGATATCGGTCAAGACGTTGTAACATTTGTAAATACGATCTTATCTGAAGCCTTTGTTAAGAATGTATCTGATATCCATATAGAACCATATGAAAAGAAATTTCGTGTAAGATTTAGGTTAGATGGATCTCTCGTTGAAGTATCCTCACCTCCTAAATCAATGATGCTACCAGTAATATCTAGACTCAAAATTATGGCACAACTTGATATTTCTGAAAAACGTAAACCACAAGATGGTAGAATTAAATTGCAAATTGGTGGAAAGCCAATCGATTACAGAGTTTCTAGTTTACCAACTCTCTTTGGAGAAAAAGTTGTTTTACGACTCTTAGATCAATCTAACTTACAGTTAGATATGACAAAATTAGGTTTTGAAGAAAAACAGCTAAAGGTATTTCAAACTGGTATTCATCAACCCTATGGAATGGTTCTTGTAACTGGTCCAACTGGTTCTGGTAAAACGACAACTTTATATTCTGCACTTGCTGAACTTAATACTGTAAATACTAATATTTCTACAGCTGAGGACCCATGTGAGTTCAATTTAGAAGGTATTAACCAAGTCAATGTTAGAAAAGAAGTTGGATTAACATTTGCCTCAGCACTAAAAGCATTTTTAAGACAAGATCCAGATATTATAATGGTTGGGGAGATTAGGGATTATGAAGTTGGTGAAATCGCAGTAGAAGCAGCATTAACTGGACATATGGTTTTATCAACACTTCACACAAACGATGCTCCATCGGCCATAACAAGGCTTCTAAATATGGGTATAGAAGGTTTCCTTGTCGTTGCAGCTTTAAAAGTAGTCGTTGCCCAAAGGTTACTTAGAAAAATTTGTACAAACTGTCGTGTCGTAGACGAGAGTATAGATGCCGATCAGTTAGTCGCTTGTGGATTTGCACCATCGAGTGCTCAAAGAATTAAAGTGTATAGAGGTAAGGGCTGTGAGGTTTGTAATGGAAGTGGTTATAAAGGACGTGTAGCAATTTATGAGGTTTTAGACATAAGTCCTAAAGTAAGAGAGATGATATTACAAAATGCTTCAGTTGATGACGTAAAAGCTGCTGCAATAAAAGATGGAATGAAAACATTGAGAATGTGTGCGTTAACAAAAGTTGCACAAGGTTTATCTACAATAGAAGAAGCTTTAGCGAATTCAGCTGCTGACAATATATGAGGAATATGAATTATGAGTGATCAAACGGTAACTAGAACAAAAACGAATGAAGGTGTTGGTAATGTTCAAATTCAACAACTCTTTAAAGTTATGGTTGAAAATGGCGCCAGTGATTTACACCTTAGTGTAGGAAGTGCTCCAGCAATGAGAGTTTCCGGAAGTGTTGTTAGGGTTAAGATTGGAAACTTAACAAAAGAAGATTCTAAAAGACTTGTTTACCAAATACTGTCTGAATCACAAAGATCAGAACTTGAAAAAAACTTAGAACTAGATTTCTCATTTGGTGTAAAAGGACTTGCTAGATTTAGGGCAAATTGTTTTTATTCAAAAGGAAACGTTTCTGCTGTTTTTAGACAAATTCCTACTCAGATACCTGATTTTGATGCTCTTGGACTTCCAAAAATATTGATGGATATGACTGATAAATCAAATGGTCTAATTCTTGTAACTGGACCCACTGGTTCTGGTAAGTCTACAACACTTGCTTCAATTATAGACCGATTAAATATTGAAAAAAACGGTCACATTATAACACTAGAAGATCCAATAGAATTTGTACATCCTCATAAAGGATGCATAGTTAATCAAAGGGAAGTTGGGACTGATACTTTAGATTTTGGAAAAGGAATTAGAAGTTTACTTAGACAAGATCCAGATATAGTTCTCGTAGGAGAGCTAAGAGATGTTGAAACAATTGAAGCATCTTTAGAGATTGCTGAAACAGGTCACTTAGTTTTTGGAACTCTACATACAAACTCTACAATTCAAACGATTTCAAGGGTTATAAACGTATTCTCTGCTGATCAACAAGATCAAATTAGAACATTACTTTCTTTTGTATTACAAGGGATTGTTGCTCAACAACTATTACCTAAAATTGGCGGAGGTCGTGTTTTATGTCAAGAAATTCTAGTTATGACCCCTGCAATTAGAAACTTAATTAGAGAAGATAAGCTTCATCAGATTTATTCGCAGATGCAAGTAAATCAAGAAAAAACGCATATGAGTACCATGAATCAAAATATTAAAAGGTCTTTAGATGCTGGACTCATTACAGCTGAAACAGCAATGAGTTACTCGAATAATCCAGAAGAAATGAGAAAACTTTTAGGGATAGCTGAGTAATGAGCAATAAAGTCTTTAAATATACTGGAGTTAGAACTGATGGCCGAAAGGCTGAAGGGGAAATTGAAGCTAAAAATATTCAGCATGTTAAAAGACTACTTAGAAGGCAAGGAATAAAAGCAAAGAAAATCATCGCACCCAATCCCTTCGATGTTGATTTAGGTGTATGGATGGTTGATATGGGACTTGCGAGTCCATTTGGAACAAAGGAACTTAATAAATTTACAAGACAACTTGCAACTCTAATAAATGCTGGTGTTCCAATTTTAGAAAGTTTAGAAATCTTGGGAAAACAAGAAAAGAACCCTTCTCTAAAAAAGACAATAAAAGGAATTGTTGAAGATATTGGAAGTGGTAAATCTCTATTCGAAGCTTTATCAAATCAAAAAGGTTTCTCAAAACTATATTGTTCATTAATTAAGGCCGGTGAAGCAGCAGGTATTTTAGATACAATTTTAAATAAGCTTGCTGAATTTATGGATAAACAAGAAAAAATCAAAAAACAAATAAAGAAGGCAATGACATACCCTGGCCTTGTAATGACATTGGGGCTAGGTATAACCTGGGGATTAATGGTATTTATTGTTCCTCAATTTGTAGGAATGTTAAATGAAAATGGTCAAGAGGTTCCTTTTATAACTCAAATGATTATTGATATTTCTGATTTTTTAAGTGAATACACTTTACTTGCACTACCAATATTTGGAGTAACAGCCTTTCTTTTAATCAATTATATTAAGACCCCATCAGGAAAAAAAGCATATGATAGATTTATGATGAATCTTCCTGTTATAGGGGGAGTTGTCATCAAAGGAAACTTAACTTCCTTCACAAGAACGCTCGCAACTATGTTAACTGCGGGTGTCTCAATTATAGAGGCCTTAGATATTTGTATTGATACTTTAGACAATACAATTATGCAAAGAGATCTATTAATGGTTAAAGAAGCAGTCGTTCGAGGAAAGTCTATCACTGAACCTTTAGCGAGAATTAAATACTTTCCAGATCTAGTAAACCAAATGGTAAAGGTTGGAGAGTCTACAGGTAATTTAGATAGCATGCTCATAAAAGTATCGGATGTATTTGAAGAAGAAACTTCTGAGCAAGTTGGCTTTATGACTACCTTAATAGAGCCACTAATTCTTGTCGTTTTAGGTGGGATTATTGGAACTGTTCTTATTGCTATGTATCTTCCAATATTTATGGCGGCTGGCTAAGGTATCGAAATTATTAAGTATTTTAACTTCATATAAAGTTGAGTGAATTTTGAAGAGTTTTTATTAGTTTTTGAAGAGAATATTCCGATAAGTAATATATAATAGTCTCAATGCATATAATACTTCTTATAGGCATTGTTTTAAATTGATAGAGTGTTTAGTTGTTGATTCTTAATATCAATAACAAAGGAGAAAAACATGAAAATGAATCTAAAGAATGAACAAGGTTTTACCCTTGTTGAGTTAATGGTAGTTGTTGCAATTATTGGTATTCTATCTGCAGTTGCAATTCCTAATTTTAAGAAATACCAAGCAAAAGCTAAAACTTCAGAGGCTAAGGTACAACTAGCATCTGCTTACACAGCCCAACAAGCTTTTTATGGCGATTATGGAATGTATTCTAATTGTTTTGATTATATGGGATATAATCCAATTGCAGAGAGAGCACAGAGATACTTTGCTATAGGAGTAAATACAGCTTCTGCAATTGACGGTGGAGCACATACTTCTGCTGTTTCTTCTGGGATGAATGGTACTCTTTGTTCTGCTACGTATGGTGGTACTGATGGAACAAGTATCTTTTCAGCTGCAAAAGGTGTTGGAGCTGCTGCAATTGATGATTTGGCAGCTATAAGTGCTGCCTTTGGATCTGGTGCAACGAATTGTACTGAAAGTACAATTGGAACCTTACAGGTTTCTTGTATGGGGACACAGGCAACTGGAGAAACTCAAGTTTTTAATATTCTAGCTGCTGGAATTATTTCTGGTGATTTTGATGCAGACACTGAAGCATCTGTTTGGGGGATGAACTCAGATAAAAGACTATCTAATGTAAGAACTGGGTATTAAATTAAGATGATTAAAAAAGTAAAGAGAGAGCGAAGCTATATAGCTTCGCTCTTTTCTTTTAATAAGTCAGGATTCACTCTTGTTGAATTGATGGTTGTTGTTTCAATCGTTGGTGTGTTGTCAGCTGTAGCTATTCCAAATTTTAGAAAGTATCAAGCGAAGTCAAGATCTTCAGAAGCCAAAATTCTATTGGCTGCAAGTTTTAAAGCTGAAAGTATTTTTTTTCAGGAATTTGATTTTTATCATAAATGTTTAGACTATATGGGATTTGTTCCTGATGAAAGTGAATCAAGTCGATATTATACGATTGGTTTTGGTGCTGTAAATACTATTGATATAGCTATTTATAATGATGGAGTAAATAAGAACTTAGTAGAGATAGACTGCCCTAATAATGGCGATATTAATGTTAACTCTCAAGTATTTATAGCTAAAGCTGCTGCTGGTGGGGCTTCAGTTCTTTTAGAATTGGATGTTTCTGCAAGTGAGGACGGAAGTGGAGGAAGCTTCTTGAATACTCAATCTGATGAATCTTCGAAGGGATTTGTAATTAGCGCAAGCGGAATTATTTCCTCAAATTTTCAAGGTAGTGAAGAATCATCTTTATGGACTATCAATGAAAATAAAGGAATATCAGAGATAAGACCTGGATATTGATTCTTATCACCTCTTCCTTAGGCGATAAGGTTTGAACTCTTCTGGCGCATGAAATGTCTGATTATAAAAAAGGTAAGCGTTATTATTATAATCAAGTGTATTACATTTTGTTTTGTTTTTAGAACTGTTAAGACACTTTAGATCAATTTCAGCCCTTATGGCATATAAGTCTTTTTTTATTTTAGCTTTGAATATCTCATTCTCTTCGTTTTCAAATGTCTTTTTTAAAAGTTCAAAGGCAAGATCTAAATTATTACTTTCTTGAAATTTAAGTTTAAGGGATAAGGTTTTTAAATAAATTGGAGCTTGGGGAAAAGTAGAAGCTCTTTCAAAAAGCTTAGAGCCCTTAATATTATTATTTAACTCAAAACTATATAGAAAAGCAGAAGAGATAAGTAACTCATAATTATTTGGAAAATTTGTTAATCCTTTATCGAGAATTTCTTTCGCTCCATTTAAATCATCTTTAATGATTGAAAGATATTTACCACCAAATTGATAAGCTTGAAGGAAGAGTGGATCAAGAGTAATGATAGATTTAAATCTTAAATACATCCATGAATTTAAATCTCTCTTCTTATAATGTTCGTGATCAGATTCTAAAAGAGTTGTTATCCATAATACATCAGATATTAATCTAGAATAACCAGCATTAAAAAATTTTAAAAAATCCGAATTGATATTAACTGCACTATCTTGCTTCTCAATATTCAGTTCTGGTTTTATTAAGGCTTCATTTAAATATCCAGCACAAATTAATAAAGTGATTGATAAAAATAAAATTATAGAGTTTTTAATATTTTTCATAAGTTGCCAAAGTATATCATGCTCTTTAAATTATTAAATATGATAACTTTTAAAAATGTAACAAAAATATTTAAATCCGAGCTTTTTACTAAACCTTTTCAAGCTCTAGATGATCTAAGCTTCTCTGTACAAGAGGGAAAGGTAACAGGATTCTTAGGAGCAAATGGAGCAGGTAAGACAACATCATTAAAGATACTTATGGATTTTGTAAGATTAACGAGTGGTGAAGTTATATTTGATAAGACTTTAGGAAATGGAAATGCTGAGATTTTTAAAAATATCGGATTTCTTCCTGAAAGAGCATACTTTTATCCACACTTAACAGGTGAGGAGTTTTGCCATTATATGGGAGGGCTTCAAAATTTATCATCAGAAGTAATTAAAGAAAAAATAGCCTATTGGGCACCAAAGTTTAAAATTGATTTTGCTTTAGAAAGAAAAATTAGAACATACTCTAAAGGAATGCTTCAAAGAATTGGTTTTTTAGTTACACTTTTACATGATCCAAAAATTATAATTTTAGATGAGCCTTTATCTGGACTCGACCCGATCGGAAGAAAAGAACTCAAAGACATAATCATAGAAGTTAAAGAGTTAGGTAAAACAGTTTTCTTTAGTTCTCATATTGTTTCTGATGTTGAAGAAGTATGTGACAGGGTCATATTTATTAAAGATGGAAAGCTTGTTTATGAGGGAGAGGTTCAAGAAATATTAGATAAAAGTAATAGCTCAGTCTCTGAAATTAAATACTTTAAAGACTCAGAAATTAAAAGTATTGAAGTTAAATCTAGTGATAAAAACGATGAGATTAAAAAAATAATAGAAAGTAACTTTGAAATAATAAGTGTCAATAACAAACGATTAACTTTAGAAGAAATCTTTTACAAGGTATAATGATGAATGAAATAAAAAAGATTTTAACAATTACTAGGTTCACTATAAAAGAAGTTATTCAGAGTAAGATTTTATTTAATGTTCTCTTTTTAGGGATGTTCTTGATCCTAATTACAGCGGTAGCCTTTAAGTTTACATATGGAACACCATCTAGGATTGCATTAGATTTTGGACTTGGAACACTTTCTTTAAGTGCAATTGGAATAGCTCTTTTTATGGGAATTAGTTTAATTTCTAACGAATTAGAATCTAGAACGATATATATGATTCTTTCAAGACCAGTAAAAAGATATAGTTTTATCATTGGTAAGTATTTAGGTTTAGCAATGGTCGTTGCTTTAAATATATTAATATTAGCAACGCTAACTCTTAGTGTATTTGTCTATACTGGAGGAGCATTAGACTCTTTAATAATTATTTCGGTTCTATATATACTAATGGAAGCACTAATGATGCTATCTATGGTTGGAGTATTATCTTTAATCACAAATAAAGTTATGACAGTTATTTTATCTTTAACAATTTATATAATTGGACATGCTATTGCTGCAGCAAAGACGACAACACTTGTAAAGCTCACACCTTCATTGGGAAAACTTCTAGATTTTTACCACTTTATCTTACCTGGTTTTTATAAATTAAACCTTAAAGATTTAGTATTATATAATCAAAAAGTATCAGACTTATATATTGTTGGGAATTTAGTATATGCGATCATATATATAATGTTTTTAACATTTTTATCAATATTTATTTTCAACAGGAAAAACCTTGATTAATGCACCTTTTAGTATAGAGCTTATATTTATAATTTTTGGACTTTTAGTTGGAAGCTTTATGAATGTTGTCATTCATAGAGTACCTCTAGATATGAGTATAGTAAAACCAAGATCAAAGTGCCCTAAGTGTTCAAACTTAATTAAGTGGTATCAAAATATTCCAGTTATAAGTTATCTTTTTTTAAGAGGAAAATGCTCAAATTGTGGATTTAAAATTCCATTAAGATATCCACTTGTTGAATTGATGATGGGAATATTCTCATATTTATTAATACCAGAAGTAATTGAGTTAAATACAATCATAGAATATACTTTCTTCTTTAGTGTTGCCTGTGTCTTTGTATGTCACTTTCTGATAGATATTGAACATCAGATATTACCTGACAAGATTAATCTGTATTTATTAGTAACAGTAATTCCTTATGTACTTTTAAACAACAGTATAAATTACTGGGCATTTGGAGGAGTTATTGGTTTTGGACTTCCATATATTGTTACATATCTTTTTTATAAAATTCGAGGAGTGATTGGCCTTGGAGGAGGAGATATAAAGCTTTTTGGAGTTTTAGGGTTACTACTTGGGCCTATAGGTGTTGTTCAAAATATGTTTTTTAGTTGCGCATTGGGTTCAGTTATAGGATTAATTCTTATACTTAGTAAAAAGATGAATAAAAATAAACCTATGGCCTTTGGTCCTTACATAATTGTAGCCGCTGCAGTGCAAATATATTTTCCTAAAATATTTAAAATCATAAATCCGTTCTTAATTTAATAACATTTTGCACTAAAACCTTGATATTACGAAAAAACTTTATGTATAATGTATTATTATTTAATTTTCGAAGGAATGAAAATTGTCAGGCATAAAAGAAAAGATTTCTGATTTACTAGCTGGTTTTGATAAGGGAAATCTTATCGGAGTCGATATAGGTTTAAGTGCTGTTAAATTGGCCAAAATTTCTCCATATAAAAAAACATATAAATTAGAAGCTTATGAATCAATTGATTTATCTGAAGCTGCTATTATCGAAGATGAAATACAAAAACCTGAAGAAGTTGTTGAGGCTTTAAAAGAATGCTTTGAAAAGCTCGATTCTAAGAAAAAAATTGTTTGTGTCGGTATTGATGGTCCAAACACAATAGTCAAAAGACTACAGGTTGCTAATGGATCTAGTGAGGAAGTTGAGGATAATGTATTATGGGAAGCTGAACAATATATCCCATTTGGTGTCGATGAGTCAGAAATAGATTTTTTTGTGATAAGAGATATTAAAGAGCAAGATGTGAAAGATGTGATTGTTGCAGCAACAAGATCAGATATTCCTCATAACTACGCCGAACTTACCAAGGAGTCTGGCTTAATTCCAAAAATTGTCGATATGAATGCTTTAGCAATAACTAACTTATTTGAAGTGGCATATGCTGAGGATATCAAAGAGTACTCTGAAGAGGGTACAATAATAATAGATTTCGGTGCTCAAAAAACAACTATTATTGTTTATAAAGACGGTGGACCAGTTCTTGTAAGGGAAATACCATTTGGCGGCGTTTTAGTCACTGAAGAAATTCAACGACAAATGGGACTGAATTATTTTGAAGCTGAAGACTTGAAGTTGATGGGAGATGCAAATGGAAATCTTCCAGAAGAAATACTCGGCATAATTGATATTCAATTAGAAAAAATAATGCAAGAAGTAAGGAAGATCTTAAACTTTTATATTGCTGCTGGGTCTAGTGAACAAGTTAGTTATTGCTTTATTACTGGAGGAAGCTCAATGTTACCAGGTCTTGCTGAAAGTTTAAATGAAGTATTGAAAATGAAAATTAGTTACTTAGATCCATTTGAAAATATGATATTTGATAATAAACGATTTAATGATTCTCAATTATCTAAGATCGCAGCTACTGGCGTTGTGGCAATGGGGCTTGGGATGAGGAAGATATAATGATAGAAATAGATTTATCTTCAGGCCGAAGGGATGGTGATAAGTTAAATATTGGTGGATTTGATTTAAGTTACTTAAATGTAAAAATGATATTAGTTGCTATCCTAGTACTCTATATACCAGAAATGGTTGTAGAAAAATTCTATGAAAGTAAATTTGAAACTTTAAATAAAAAAGAAGTACAGATTAGAAAAGAAGTTAGAAAGACAACAGGAAAAGTTAAGGAACTAGATAATATTAGAAAACAAGTTGAAGCCTTAAAGTCTCAAGAAACAAAGCTAAGTGAAAGACTTAAAGCGGTTAAAGTAATCATTAATAAAAGACAAAACCCTTTTAAGATTCTTCAATACTTGGCCAAAAGTATTCCAAATAATGTTTGGCTAACAGGTTTAAAAATTGAAGGTCGAAAACTAATTTTAAGAGGACATGCTCAAAATTGGAAGGATATAGGTATATTTTTAGAGGCTTTAAAAAATTCCATTTTTTTAAATAACTTAGATTACAAAGTTCCAGAGAACGCGAAATCTGAATATGATGGTAAAAAAGTTGAAATTTTTGAGATAAGAGCAAATATAACGAGGTTCGAATGAAAAATAAAATTTTAGCAAATTTTCATTTGATATTTTTTGTTATGGCAGCAATGAATCTATTTGAATTATATGAGGAGAAATCTCAAAAAATTGAGAATTCAAATAACAGTATTCAATCTCTAGAAGCTAAAAAAATAAAACAGACTAGAAAATTAAAACAAATTGAGACGTTTAAGAAAAATTTGTCACAATCAAAAACTAGAGTTGTTGAAGTTGTAAAGCAAATTGAAAAAGTACAAAAACAATTACCATCTGATGTCAATGATGCTCAGGTCGCGACGAAGCTTACCGAAGTTGCAAATAATTTAAAATTCCAAAATATTAGAATTACACCTTTAAATGAAGAGAATAATGGTTTCTATTTTACAAAGAAGTATAGTTTAAAAAGTGAAGGAACATTCTTACAATCGATGATTCTTTTTGAAAGTGTTCAAAAAGAAGAGAGAATATTGAATATTCACAAATTAGAATTAAAAGAAATGCAAAGCGATGCAAGAGGACGTTTTAAAGTATTGTATCTAGATACTGAAATAGAATCTTATAGATACAACTCAGGATATAAAGAAAAAAGTGGGGTAAAAGAAATTGAACAAAAATTTAAAGTTCGCTAGTTTTACTCTAGTGATAAATCTATTATTTTTAAGTCTTACATACGCAGATAAAAGGGATCTCTTTAAAGGTAAAACAAGTATCGAGAAGCCATTTGATTTACGAGATCCTTTTGTTGCACCAAGAATGAAAAGAAATAAGAAATCTAAACTTGCTAGTCAAAAATCAAGTACTGTTTTTGATGATACTCCTTCAATTGATAATGCAAAGGTTGAAGATATTGTAATTACTGGAGTGATTATAGGTAAAGAGAGAAGAGCTTTTGCAAAAATAAAAGGTATTGAAAGAGTTGTTGCCCTTAAAGAGGGAATGAATATTGGTGAAAATAATGCTGAGCTTAAAGCAATTTTAGCTGGTGGAATAATTCTAGTTGAAAAAACAATAAATATATATGGAGAAGAAGAGTATTTAGAAACTATTCTTCCTATTTCAAATTAATAAAGGTGCAATCTATGTTTAAATGGATTTTAATTATTCTATCATTTATTAGCTTCGTCTATGCTCAGACTTCAAATGTAAAGTCGGTAAATTTTATTCAAGAAGGTGAAGTAAGTAAGCTAATTATAGATTTAGATGAAGGTACTTTTGTAGAGAAAATTCCGTTAAAAGAAGATAAGCAAATTATTTTAGATTTAAAGAATACTAGTTCAATTCAAAGATATCTAAGGCCTATTGATACCTCCGAATTTAAAGGAAGTACTGTGTTAATATCTCCTTATCCAAAACCAGGAACTAAAGGTGATTTAAGATTCGCAATTCAACTAAGGGATAATGTTAGATCAATACTAGAAAATAAAGGAAAGCGTATAATTCTAAGTATCGAAAATAGATTCGGAGTTTTTTCGAAACAAAAACTTTCTAAGGCAAAAGTTAGTGAAAAAAATAATATAACTGATGAAGTAATAAATGTACCAAAGTCATTTAAAATACAAGATATTTTAGAAAACTTAACTCAGTCTGGTATTAAAAAATATATAGGAAAAAAAATATCAATAAACGTTAATGATATGTCCTATACCGAGCTTTTAAAAATTATTGCAGGTATTTCAGGATTTAATATAATAATAGATGAAGAGGTAAATAAATTAAAACCTCTAACATTGAACTTAACAAATATTCCATGGGATGAAGCTTTAGACACAATATTAAGTTTAGGTAGTCTAAGCGCTACAAAACATTCAAACATTTTAACAGTCCAAACAGAAGCTCAGGCAAGAGCTAAAAAGCTTATAGAGATTGAAAACCAGACAGCAAGCCAAATTCAAGAACCTCTCGTAACGAGGATTTTTCCTATAAGCTATGCTGATGTTAGTACGCTAACTCCTATTGTGCAAACATATTTAACAAATAATAGAGGACGAGTTCAAAGTGATGCTAGAACTAGTCAACTCATTGTAACTGATACAGTCGATGTAATTGAGAGAATTAAAAGTATTATTAAAACACTCGATACTCAAGAGCCTCAAGTATTAATTGAGGCAAAAGTTATAGAAGCTGATGAAGGATATGAATTTAAAGCTGGACTTAATACAGGTGGTGTTAGGGCCAGTTATGACCCTGTCACAGCAACGGGAAATTTACAGGCAAATGCTGGAACATTTTCAATAAGTTCTGCTCCGAGTGTATCAGACCCAACTTTATTAGGAGCAAGCATAAGTGTCTTTAAACGACTTTTAAATCTAAACTTTGAATTAGAGCTAATGGAATCAGAAAATAAAGGTAGAGTAGTTACGTCTCCAAAAATTATTACTGAAAATAATCAACAAGCTCAAATTACAAATACAGAGACGGTTCCTTATCCTGTAACAGTTACTGATGCATCTGGTGCATCTACTACAAATTTTGAAGAAGCCACTGCAAATATTTCTTTATCAGTTACTCCAAAAGTTACAAATGAAGGAGCAATCGCAATGACAGTTGACATTACAAAGGGAGGGTTTCTTACTGCCGATACACAAAATACAAGACCACCAACAACAACAAATCAAATTAAAACAAAAGTACTTGTTGATAATGGATCAACTGTAGTAATCGGTGGACTTTATAAAACAGAAGATAGGAGAATAGAATCGGGTATACCATTTTTAAAAGATCTTCCTCTTATCGGATGGTTATTTAAAAGTGCATATAACCCTACTAAAACAAGATCTGAACTTATAATCTTTTTAACTCCAAGAATAATAAATCAAAAAGAAGCTGGATTAGTAAATAGAAGTGATACAGGTGTAATTGAATAATATGAATAAAAAGAAGTCTTCTCTATTAACAAAGTATAAATACTTATACGAAAAGAATCCTAGGTCTAAAGTCTTTGCTCCTTTGGCAGAGACTTATAGGAAGCTGGGAATGTTGCCTGAAGCAACTAAAATATTAAGAGATGGTATAAAAATTCATCCAACATATGTTTTGGCCTATATTGTTTTAGGAAACATATATTATGATGAGGGGCACTATGAATTAGCTTATTCTACAGTTAGAGGCTTTGTAGCTTTAAATCTTGAAAATATTGCTCTTCAAAAATTATTTGGAAAGGTATGTTTAGAACTTAGTAAGTATGATGAAGCTTTAGATACATACAAGATGATGCTTCTTATAAATCCAAAAGATGAAGACATTATTGAGAAAGTTCAAACATTGGAGAGTAAATTAAATTACTCTGTAATTATTGAAAATGAAGTCGTTAAAGCCGAGGATATGTTCGATGATGAAGATGATTGGGTTCAAGTTGATTTTAACAAAAAGAGTATAATTCAAGAAAAGAATAATTTAATAGAGATGGTTCAAGAATCATCGGTAGTACCTACAAATATAGAGTTATCTGAAGAAGAACAAGAAGAATGGAGTATGTCGACTCCAAATTCAGACGAACAAGAACTTAATGAAGAAGAAATTTCAGATAGTATTAGTGATAAAATTGATTTTGAAAATATCCAAATACAAGAGCACGACTTATCAAGTGAATTTTTCTATGAGGATTATGATAATAAATCTGAAGAGGTTATACTTCCTGAAGAGGACAACTTAGTAGAAAAAATAGATATTGAACCAAAAATTATTTCACATACGCTTATTGACTTATATCACTCTCAAGGGCATTTAGATAAAGCAATTGAATTATTAAAAGAAGCATTGAGTGAAGCTCCTGATGACTTGAAGGCTCAAGAAAAATTGGCTAGTTTTGAAAAACAGTTAAAAGAAGAGAAGTCACTTGATGAAATGATAGATAAGGTAGACACTAGTAAGCTAGACTTAAAGAAATCATATGAGCACTTTTTAAAACTTATTAAAGAAAAGGCCAGTGAAATTCAGCATGAAAATACTTATAATTAATGGACCAAATTTAAATTTATTAGGAGAGAGAGAACCTGAAATATACGGTTTTGAAACTCTTGAATCCATTGAAAATGAACTAAGAGCTGAATACGAAGATAATCAAGTCAAATTAGACTTTTACCAATCTAATATAGAAGGTGAAATTGTAGATCGCATTCAAAGTGCTAGAAAAGATTACGATGGATTAATTTTGAACCCTGCAGCATATACCCATACCTCTGTAGCGATACTTGACGCGTTAACACTTTTGAAGATTCCTATTGTTGAAGTACACTTAACAAATATTCATAAAAGAGAAGAATTTAGGCAAAAATTAATAACTTCAAAAGCTGCAACTGCAATTATTGCAGGGCTAGGAAAAGAAGGGTATAGTTTTGCACTAAAATACATAATAAAAGGAAGATAAAAGTGAAATATCAAACTACTGATTTTAGAAATGGACTAAAGATCTCTATAGAAGGAAAGCCTTTTGTAATTGTAAGTTATGCTCACACTAATCCTGGTAAAGGTTCTGCTTTTGTTAAGGCGAGAATTAAAAACCTTGAAACAGGACAAGTTTTAGAAAGAACCTTTAAGTCTGGTGTTGATTCAGTTGATAAGCCAGATATGGAAGATAGATCTATGGAGTACACTTATTCAGATATGGATGGATACAACTTTATGGATACTAAGACATTTGAATCTGTTCATTTAAGACATGAGCAGGTTGGAGATGCTAAAAATTATTTACAAGAAGCTATCCATGTTGAGATACTTTATTTTAATGGAAATCCGATATCAATTGAACTACCAAATTTTGTAAATCTTAAAGTTGTAGAAACTGATCCTGGATTAAAAGGTGATACTGCTGGTGGTGGTGGAACTAAAAAAGCAATTATGGATACTGGACTTCAAGTTAATGTTCCGTTATTTATAAATGAAGGTGAACTATTAAAGATAGATACTAGAACAGGTGAATACGTAGAGAGAGCAAAGTCATGAGCATAAAAGATTTAAAAGAATTTATACAGTTAGCAAAGGATGAGGGCGTTAGCTCTTTAAAATATGAGAATAAAGATTCAAAATATGAAGTAACATTTGGTGGCGCGTCTACTCCAATAAGTTACTCTCAGCCAGTAATAAGTAATACTCAATCACTTAATACTGTAGAATCTAAAGGTAGCTCAAATTATCACGAAATAAAGTCACCTTTCGTTGGAACTTTTTATGGACAGTCATCACCTGGAGAGCCACCTTTTGTAAAGCTTGGTGATAAAGTATCTAAAGGAAGTGTTCTTTGTGTGTTAGAAGCTATGAAGATTATGAATGAAATAGAGTCAGACATTAGTGGTGAAATCGTAGAGATTTGTGTGGAAAATGAAAGCCTTGTTGAATTTGGCCAAACTCTTTTCAAAATAAAATAATGAAAAAATATAAAAAAATTCTAATTGCAAATAGAGGTGAAATAGCAATACGAGTTCTTAGAAGCTGTAAGGAACTCGGTATTCAAACAGTTGCAGTTCACTCAACAGCAGATGAAGATTCTCTTCATGTAAAACTTGCTGATGAGTCTGTGTGTATTGGGCCAGCGAAATCAGCAATGAGTTACTTGAACTTTGCTTCTATATTATCTGCGGCTGAAATAACGGGAGCTGATGCAATTCATCCTGGTTATGGATTTTTATCTGAAAATGATGAATTCTCAAAGATGTGCTCTAAGTGGGCCATAGACTTTATTGGACCAAACGTTGAATGTCTAAGAAGCATGGGCGATAAAATTGAATCTAAAAAAATTGCTAAAGAAGCAAATGTTCCCACGCTTGAACCTATATATATAAATAAAATGTCTGATAGTAAAATATTGGAATCAGTTGAAAAAATGGGATTTCCTGTTCTGATAAAAGCATCATCCGGTGGTGGTGGTAGAGGAATGAAAAAAATTGAGTCTAATGAAAATATTTTAGAATCAATAATGTTGCTTAAGCAGGAATCTCAATTAGCTTTTGGTGATGATACACTATTTATCGAAAAGTATATTGAAGATCCTAGACATATTGAAGTTCAAATTTTAGCAGATAAACATGGTCGTGTTATTCACCTTGGAGAGAGAGATTGTACGATACAAAGAAGGTTTCAAAAAATTATTGAAGAATCACCTTCTCCTGTAATCACAGAGAAAGTAAGAGAAGAAATATGTTCTGCTGCTGTAAGACTTAGTGAATACGTTAAGTATGATTCAGTTGGAACTGTAGAGTTTCTATATGATCAGAAAGATGAAAAGTTCTATTTCATGGAAATGAATACAAGAATTCAGGTTGAACACCCTGTCACTGAAGAACGTTGTGGAGTTGATTTAATAGCTGAGCAAATTAGATCTGCTCAGGGAGAAGAATTAAGATTCACTCAAAAAGATATTCAGTTTAAAGGGCATGTAATTGAATGTCGTATAAATGCTGAAAATCCTGAAACTGGAATGCCGTCACCTGGGTTAATAACTCATTATCATAGACCTGGCGGAATTGGTGTTAGAGTTGATGATTTTATCTATACTGGGTTTAAAGTTGTTCCATACTATGATTCAATGATATCAAAGGTTATTGTAAAAGCCGATACAAGATCTGAGTGTATTACTCGGACACTTAGAGCGTTAGAAGAAACTGTTGTTGGAGGAATAACAACAAATATTTCTCAGCATAAAAAAATTCTAAACAACGAATCCTTTAAGGCAAATAAGTATAACACCAACTTTCTTTCGGAAAACTTGCTATAATTAAAGCTAATATCCACTGAGGAATAGCTTGAATATAGAAGAATATAATATATTAATTCGTAATCAAAATTTTCTAAAAATTAAGAACTTCATAAAAAGTGGAGTTCTTGATCTAAATAAAATTAATGATGAAAACTTTAGATATATTTTAAGTGATTTTTCCGCCTTGGAGAATCATAATTATAATTCAGATATTAAAGATTCTTTAGACTTTTTATTTCTTTCCAAAAAATATAATGAAATCATTTCTATCTTTGAAAATGTTAAGAGCAATAAAGTATTTATAAATCTTTATATTGCAAAGTCATATTATCAGTTGGGTGAAATACAAAAATTTAGTACATATAAAAATGATATCTTCAAGTTTATAAAAGAGAATAAATTATGGAATTTATGTGATCTCTACTTTAATTCTTTAAAAGAAATTTTAGATGAAGATGAAGTTGTAATATCTAAGACAGAGTATCTCCTTGAGACATGTCAGTATGATGAGCTGGAAAATTATATTAAAGAATTAATTGATCGAAGCAACAATCAATATCTTTTAAGAAAAACATTTAAGAAAATTAAATTCGCTTGTGAAGAAATTTGTGAAAGATTAGAATTGTACAATAAGATTGGCCAATCGATCTTAACAAATGATGAAAAGGTAAAGTCTTTAATACTGTTCTATGATAAAAAATTTGAATTTAAAAAGAGTGAGAACAAGTTAAAAATTACTATTACAAAAAAACAGGAAGAAGTATCCGAGAGTAGTTTGGAATTGAACTGCATAAAGAATGAAAAAGAAGAAGTCCAAAAAATTGCATATGTTAAAAGTGATGAAGAAATATTTCTAATCGAACGATTAAGGAAAGATGATCCCTATTTTAAAAGTATTAATCGTGATTTAGTAGTCAGTTTTTTAAATATGGAAATGTATGAATTAGTAGTCAAATATATTGAGAAATTTGAAGTAAATCCTGGTCTTGTATATTTGAAGTGTGAAGCTTTACTAAATATGGGTAAGTATTCGCACGTAATAGATGAAATTAATTTAAATATTTCTAATGAGTCGATTGCATTTAGATATTTAAAGGCTTTGGCCTATAGATCTATGGGGTTAAAAGATAGTGCCAAAAAAGAACTAAAGTCTATTGCATTAGATGATAGTCGTTTTAGAAGAACTAGAGAGTTGCTTGATGAAAGTTAATAACATACTAGTATTATTTATCGTATCTGTCGTTCTTAGTTCTGTTGCTTTGTGGTATGGGATTCAATCCGATTTTATTGGAGGAAGAGTTTCAGCTTTTTTAACTGAAAAAATATCAGAACAATTAGAAGCAGATATTAAATTTAAGAGTCTAGATATTAAGCTTTATCCACCTGGACTAGAACTTCTGGAACTAGAATTTAAAAGAGACGCAGAAAGTGAAGTTAAAATTTATGCTAAGAAGGCAGGAATTAGATTTGATTTAATCCAATCGATGCAAAGAGAACTTACTTTAGAAGATATATATATCGAAGATTCAAGTATCGAATTAGGATATGTCAAAAAGAAGAAAAAGAAAAAAGATAGTGTGAAATTAAATGAGATTTCGATTAAAGAGATTTTAGTTCAACTTAAAGAACAAGTTCCTATTAAAGTAGATAATGTATCTGCTAAAAACGTAAAATTAAAATTAAATGAATATGACCTAAAGGCCAATGAAATTATTATTTCTCCATCTGGAAATGGTCTAGCCATGAATTTAGATATAGAAGATATAAATCCTAAAATATATGATTTTAAATTTGAGAGATTAAAGACAAAACTTATAATTGATGATGAAGTTTTGAGTCTTGAGAGTATGAGTATATCAACAAAAGAAAAAATGTTAAATTTAAGTGGAAACATCATAAATTATAAAAATAGAAAAAATGCTCAAGTAAATATAGATTATGAGGCAATTGGAAAAATAAACTATTTTAATGAATTTTTAAAAGAACTTAAAGTTGAATTAATTAAAAATGGTGACTTGACTATTATTGGTCAGCTGCAAGGGAGTTTAGGTAATTTTAAAAATAAATCCACAATTAAATTGATAAATGCAAAAACTCCTTTTGTGAATGCAAAGACGATTGAAGCGAACGTTATTATAAATAACAATGAGATTAGGGTAAGTGACTTCTCTTTAGAAAATAATGATGAACGTTTAAAACTAAATAAGTCTTTTCAGTTTTTAAATTTAAAAAATATGACATTTGTTAATGAGCCAATAGAAGTATCTGTATCAAAACTAAAGCTTGGAAATGCTTTAAAGATCATGAAAGAAAACTTATCAGTTTTAGATGGAGAAATTACTGGGGATATAGAGTTTATATTAAATAAAAATGATTATCACTTTAAAATAAATCAAAAGTCTGAACTTCAAAATTTATCTTTAATAGTCGATGACTCAAAGATACTAAATGTACCAAAACTCTTTACTGATCAAGCAATTTTTAGTGTTTATAAAAATCAGTTTAAAATGAACATGAAGATATATAATGATGACTCTAAATTAGAAGTAGAGGGAGTTGTAGATTTTGGAAAAGGATTGAAGTTTAAAACTCGAAATGCAAAAATCAACTTGAAAGAAATTGGTAAAATAACAGGTTTGAATTATCAAGGGACTGGACTTGTTGATATTGATGTTTTTATGGATAAAGAAATATCTTATATGAACATAAAAGGGAGTTTTAAGAACTTTAAGCTGGAAGAGTATTCACAGAAAAATGTAAAGGCAGAACTTAATTTAGATTTTAATAAAAGAAAAATAGTTATCTCTGATATCGAAGCCAGTGCAGGAAGAACTAAGTCTAATGGATATATTGAAATTAATCTTGAAAATATGGAGATATCAGGTCAAGTGAAACATAGCAATATAATCTATGAAGAATTTTTGGAGTCACTAGATCTAGAGGATTATCTTTCGGGAAATACAGTTGAGGGAAATTGGAGTGCAGAATATAAGATTTCAGGAAAAGCAGATCCAAAGCTAATTATACTAAAAGGAAAAATTAAAGGTAAGAATAATTTGATTATAGATGAGAGTGTTGATTCAATTGAAGCAAATTTATTAATTAAGGATCAAAATATCTTGATAAGTAATATCTATGCTAAGAAAGCAAAAGGTAGTGTAAAGGGAGAGTTTTCTTATTCAATGAAGAGTGAAACTTCTAATTTCTCATTTTATCCATCTCTAATTGCTATAGAGGAACTTACTATGGTTGGTAAGCTTCCTTTGGGAATAAATGGTAAATTATCAGGTGAATTAATGGGAGTTTATAAAAATGAATTAACTTCATTTTCTACAAGCTTAGATATTGTAGATTCGATAATTCCTGATAAAAGTATTGGGGACTCTCATATTGAATTAACTTTAAATGAAAAGATAATAGGAATTCAATTAAATCTACTTGGAGGTAAAATAAACTTAAACTCTAAAAATTACTTAGATGATAGTAAAGAGTCGTATTTGAACTTTAAGACAACAATAGATGATATTAATGAAGTTATTGGAACCAATAGGCTTGTAGATCTGGAAAATACAAATATAAAAGGTTTGTTATACTCTGAGGGAGAGGCCAATTACAAAATAAAAAAATTTAAATTTCAAAATGCTAAGCTAAATGTGAAAAGATTTGAATTACATAAGGATTTGATAAATTTAAAGTATGAAAGACCGGATTTTGAAGAAATTAAAATTTTAAATGATATTATAAAAAAATGGTCTTTTTACATTCGAGGGCAAAATTTCTATTTTATAAGTAAAGCAACTGGAGCTTTCTATAAAACCTTTAATCTTGATACTGACTTCAAAGTCGATGCATCTATATTTGAAGTTTTTAACAAAGTTATATCTAAAGCGACTGGACCTATATATGGTAAGTATAAGATATCAAATCTGAAAGATCTCTCAAATCAAAAACTAAAGTTAAGTGCTGATGACCTATCATTGAGTACATCTGGATATCCAATAAGATTTGAAAATATAGGATTTAAAATTGATGCTGATAATAAAAAAATTTCAATCGAAAGCTTTAGATCAAAAATTGGTGCAGGTATGTTTAGTCTTGTTGGTGATATTAATATAGAGCAACTTATTCCTAAATTAGATTTTGAATTTGAATTTACTAATGCTGGGATTAATCTTTTTGAGAAATCAAACGTAATATTTTCAAGCCAGGGTCAAATCAAGGGAGATAGCTTTCCCTACAGAATTAATTCAGATTTTTATATTGAAAGGTTTAATCTCGTAAATGAGTTTACTGACTTGATATCAGATAAGAATATTTTAAAAGAAGAAATTAAATATCTTCCTCATTCTTATATAGACAAAAGCCAAAATTTACTAGATCTAGATATCAATATAAAACTCATAAATCCTGCTTCCGTTAAAAATAGCATGTCTGATTTGAGTTATTTAGGTGAAATAAATATTTTTGGAAGCGAGATCAATCCCAAAGCAAGAGGATCTTTTTATCTCTCTCCTGGAATAAATAAAATATTCTTTAAGGGAAACGAATATAATATCTTGAAATCAAATATTTCATTTTTAGAAAATAATGCTATTTCTAACCCTGAACTAGATATCGAGGCTAGTTCTGTAATTGAGGATTATAGCTTGACTGCAAAAGTTACAGGTGCTGTTGATAATTTTGATTTGAATTTAAGAACAGAGCCATCCTTAGAAGAAAATGATATTTTGTCATTAATAGCTTTTGGCTATACTGAAAATACTTCGTCGTCACTTTCAGAAGAACAGAAAAACTTGATGACACAAGCTGGGATTGGATCATTGCTATTTGAGAGCTTTAAAATAAATGAAACGCTTAAGAAAGAATTAGGAATTCAATTAAATTTAGGAACAGAAATTTCAAGTTTGAATGAAAATTATTTGTCTCAAAAGAGTGCGACAGGAACAAGTAATCAAAGTGTTACATCAGCAACTAAAATTGAACTGAAGAAGGAAATTAATTCAGATGTAGATTTAGCAGTTTCTAGTACTGTTGGAAGTTCTTCTCAGCAAAGACAGCGTATGAACTTAAACTACAAGATTTCTGACAAGGTATCTTTAGAGGGAGTTTATGAGAACAGAACAAATACAGAAACAAGTACTCAAGGAGATGATTCTTCTTTGGGTGTCGATGTGAGATGGAAGTGGACATTTAAATGAGTCGTTTAATTATTATTCTTATTAGTCTTTTTTCATCTTCAGCTATTGCTGAATTTATGATTGAAAAAGTACATATTAAATGTAGTGATAAAGCTACTTGTTTAGGTCCTGAAATCTTAAAAAAGTTAGAAGGTAGTAGATACACTAAATCTTACCTTGATAACTTATTGCGAATTATTGCAAGGCAAAATGGAATTGAGGCTGCTTCATATAAATTAAAAAATAATGAGGTATTTTTTGTGATCGAAAGTAATCCACTGGTTAGTCAAATTACTATAACGTTAAATGATAAAACTTATGATGAAGGTATAATTCTTCCTGCAACAGAAGGAGATTTCTTCTCTGCTGATATCGCTAAAAAAAATATAGATTATCTTAAGGATTATTTTTTTAATCTGGGTTATGTAGATATCCGTATTGAAGAAAAGAAAAAATTAAGTAGAGATGGCTTGAGGTTAGAGTATTCAATTGAATCGTCAGGTTTGGCCAAGGTTGTCGAAATTCAAGTCACTACGCCTGAAAAATCTTTAAAAAAGAAAGTCTCTACTTTTTTCTCTGGATATATTAATCGGCCATATAGAAGGATTGAGTTTAGTGCTGCTACTGAAGACTTAAAACAAATACTTTTTGATGCTGGATACTATTTTGTAGATATTGATTTAAAAGTAAAGATTCAGGAAAAGAAGGTCTTTGCGACAATTCAAGTTAAAAACACTCAAAGGCAAGCATTTAGAATATATGGTGTATCGGTAAAAACTTCCCAACAAATTTTAAAAGAGCTTAAAAATACTACTCGAGTATATAAACGTATATTATCAGATAGTTCTGTTAAAGAAATTGTATCAAATAAATTAAGAAATGAAGGTTTTTATGACGCTAATTTTGAGGTAGATACTATTGATCTTGTGGATGCCGAAAACTTAGTTCAAACTGTAGTAAAGTTTAAAGAGTTAAATCGAACACAAATTGTAGATATTTCATTTAGAGGTAATAGTTTCTTTTCAGAAGAGGATTTAAGGGAGTTTTTTTTAAAAAATGGGTCTGAGAAAGTAAAAAATAATTTTTCTGATACTACATATTACAGTTCTTTTTTGAATTTACTTAAAAGAAAATACGTTGAACAAGGATTTACATCAGTCCAACTGAGAGAACCATCTTTGAAACTTTTAGATTCTGAGTCCGGAAAAGTTATATTTAAGATTGTCGAAGGGCAAAGATCTTTAGTATCTAAAGTAAATATACCAGAGTTTGGTAATGAACGTATTCAATCGCTTACTAAGCTTCAAAATTTAGAAGGGTCTTACTTTAATCCATTAGAGTTCGAAAGAATTATTGAGGAGCTATTAAAAGAGACATCTAACTTAGGCTACTATTATTTTAAAATTGAAAACTTAAATTCTTCAAGCTTTGTAAGTTATTCTAAAGATAATTCAAATGTCACTATAAATGCTGAAATTACCTTCGGTGAAAAGATTCACTTTAGAAGTATTAAATACTTTGGAAATAATAAAACTAAAGATAAACTATTGAAAAAGCATTTAAATATTAAACAGGGTGAACTTGTAACAAGAAGAAAAGTTAGAGAGTATCAAAGTAATCTATTGGCCCTTGGTATTTTTTCAAATGTAAATATCGTACCAATACGTGTATCTAAAGGTATCGTTGATTTGATAGTACAGTTAAAAGAAACGGAATTTGGTATAGTTGAACTCGCTCCAGGTATAAGAAGTGACTTAGGTCCAAAGTTCTTAGGAACAGTTTCTTACACAAATCTTGGTGGAATGAACAGAGTTGCGAGCTTGAAAGTCCAAGTTAATAATAGATTTGATCTTAATTCTATAAGTGAGTCCAGAAGAGATGAAGAAGAAAATCTTATAGAGTACGAAACAGAATTGAGTTTTAATGAAAATAAAATATTTAATACAAAATTAAACTTTTTTACTTCTGTTTCTGCTTTGAGAAATCGTTTTTTTTCCACTGATGCTGATATTCAAAAAATCAATTACACCTTTTCAACTGCTTTTACTAAGTGGTTTAGAGCATCATTTACACAGCAGCTAGAGAGTGTATCTCAATTTAATTCGGTAGATGAATTAGAGGAAGGGAAGTATGAAATTGGTTCTATAACGCCATCTGTAACTTTAGATTTTAGAAATAACAGAATCAACCCAACAAAAGGTGCATATTTTAATTTAAGCTTTGAGCGTGCCTCTCCTTCTTTAAAATCTCAAAATAGTGATGACCTCAAAGTTGATTATTATAAATTTGTTTTAAGAAACTTTTTTTATGCTCCTTTTAAAAATGGTACATTTGCAATTTCACTTGCAGGTGGCTTACAAGAAAACTTGGCAAAAAATAGATTTGATAATGCTGGTAATGCTACGGGTTACATTCCGAATGTGAAAGTATTCAGACTCTCTGGTATGGACTTGGTTAGAGGTTATGACGATGCTGAAATTAATACGCTTGTTGATGGAGTCGATATTTCACAAAAAGTAATAACAGATAAGGTATTTATGGTAAATTTAAAACTTGAGCCAAGATTTTTTATAAGTGATAATCTAATTGCTGGAGTATTTTTTGACGCTGGGCGTGTTTTTGTCGACGAATTTAAATCCAATAAATTAAGATCCTCTTATGGCATTACTTTTAAATATTTAACTCCTGTTGGTACTTTAGACTTCGATTATGGAATAAAAACCTTGAGAAAAAAAGACTCTAATGGTAAGTTAGAGTCCCCTGGACGGCTTCATGTGTCTATTGGCTTTTTCTAATCCCGTAAGAGAAAGTTGAGCTTCCCGAACTTATGGTTCATTTTACAGAGTGGTGTCTGTAAGACTAAAGAAGTATTGACATAAGTTATTGTGGGCCGTTATAAAGGCGAAAATAATTTTATATTTTAAGGAATTACTATGTATACGCAAAAGACTTTCTCTTTAAAAAAAGAGGATATTGAAAGAAATTGGTGGGTTATTGACGCGAAAGATGTTGTAGTTGGAAGACTTGCATCTGAAGTAGCAAACTTATTGAGAGGAAAGCATAAGCCAACCTTTACACCAAACCAAGAGTGTGGTGACTTCGTTGTTATCAAAAATGCTGAAAAAGTTAAATTTACTGGTAAAAAGTGGACTGATAAAAAATATCACTGGCACACAGGTCATATCGGTGGATTAAAAACAAGAACAGCTAAAAAACAACTTGAAGTTCACCCTGAACTAATTGTTATGGATGCTGTAAAAGGGATGTTACCTAAAACAAGTTTAGGTAGAAAACAATTAACTAAACTTAAAGTTTTTATTGGTGAAGAGCATACTCATGAAGCTCAATCTCCAGTAGAATTTACAATTAAATAAGTATAAAAGGATATAATCATGGCAGCAGCTAAGGGTAAAACTTACGACACGCACTCTGTTGGTAGAAGAAAGACTTCTATTGCAAGAGTTTATGTTTCTAAAGGATCTGGAAAAATTACTATAAACAAAAGAGAGTTTGTAGATTACTTTCCTAAAGCAACTTCTAGATACGTAGTTGAGCAACCATTTAAATTATTAGAAAATGGTGGTTCATATGATCTAAACATCAACGTTAAAGGTGGTGGAATTACAGGTCAAGCTGGAGCAATAAGACTTGCTATTTCAAGAGCTTTAATTGCATTAAATCCAAGTGATAGAGGAGAGCTTAAAAAAGCTGGATTCTTAACTAGAGATGCAAGAAAAGTTGAGAGAAAGAAGTACGGACTTGCAGGTGCAAGAAAATCGTTCCAATTCTCGAAACGTTAATATCTATTCAATTAGAATTAATCTATACGGCCCACAATTATTGTGGGCTTTTTTGTATACTGAGATCAAATGAAAAGCATTAGTATGAAAGGTGCTAGAGTTAACAATCTAAAAGATGTAACTCTAGACATTCCCATTAATAAAATAACTTCTTTTATTGGTCCTTCTGGGTCTGGGAAAACCTCTCTAGCTTTCCATACACTTTTTAATGAGTCTAAAAGAAGGTTTTTAAACTCATTTCCAACATATTTAAAGTTCTTTTCTGATAGGCCGTCGCCTGTTGATATTGACCAAATAGAGCCGGTACTCCCTGTTTTTGGACTTCCACAAATTAATCCTGTGAGCGGAACAAGGTCTAATGCTGCTGATATCATGCACATAACAAGTGAATTGCAGACACTTTATTCAACTTATTCCAAGCACTTTTGTCCTAGGCACAATATTGAGTTAGAGAAGTCTAATTTTGATGCTTATCTTTTAAATCTATTTAAGGATAGTGAAGTCGATGAAAATGAAGTTTTTCACCTGTTTATAACAAAAGATGATTTTATTGAGTATTTTAGAAATCTACCGTTCCCTAGTAGATCTATAAAGTCTGTTCGTTCAAAGAAGATTGAAGATTTTGATGAGGCACACGAAATGTGGGAGATATTTCGATTTAAGTGGAAAAGTCTAGGTAAGCTTGAAGAAAAGTTAAAAAATTATTTAAATAAACCAATTCAATTAACACTTATAAAGAAGTCAAACTTAGCTAAGCTAAAATTGGAGTACTCGAAAAAGTTAAAGTGTCCTAAGTGTGAATATAGTGAAGGCATTAAATTAACACCATATTATTTCTCTCCATACAATGCACTTGGAGCTTGTTCTGAATGTAATGGCTTCGGTAATAAGCTAATTTACGATAGAGAGAAATACATTAATATGGAGGAAAGTATCTCTAATGGTGCGATCAAGATGATAGAGTCTAATCGGTTTTCTAGTCATAAAGAGCACTTCTTGAAGTATGTAAAAAGAAACAAGATCTCATTAAGTAAGAAAGTAAGAGATATGGACTCGAATTTTTTTAATGCTCTTCATGAAGGAGATGGTAGCTGGGTTGGACTGAATAGTTTTTTTAAATACCTAGAAAGAAAGAAATATAAAGCACCCGTAAGAATTTATATTAGGGGAATCCAAAAAGAAATAACCTGTCAAAAATGTGAAGGTTCTAGAATAAACGAATTAGCACATAATTTTACAGTAGGAGAGAGCACAGATCTTTTTTATAAAGAGATTTGGAAAGACTCTATTTCAAATTTACTAAAGAAGTTGCAGTCAATTCCTACAATACCAGACAAACTTTATAAACAGATGCTAGATAAGATTTTAACGTCTTTAAAATTAGCTGAGTCAATTGGATTAGGGCATCTTGAAATTAATAGAAAAGCAAAAAGTTTATCTTCTGGAGAGTATCAAAGATTACTTTTATTGAAGTACTTATCTTATGAGGGAACTGGTGGCCTATTCATTTTTGATGAGCCAAGTTTGGGATTAGATACTAAAGAGTGTGAGATGCTTTTTAAAGGATTTAAAAAATTAATTGATCAAAAAAATACAGTGATTTTAATTGAGCATAATAAGTATTTAATAAATAAGAGTGATTATGTTGTAGAGATGGGTCCTGGAGCTGGAAAGTTTGGTGGAGAGGTTGTATTTACAGGCAAGAAAAAGCTCCAAGAAAATAAAAAATTCATATTGGAACCACAAAAAATAACAAAAAATAAAAGAAAGTGGGTAAGCGTAGTTGCACCGAATTTGTACAGTAAAAATTTCAAATCTTTCAAAATTCCTTATAATGAATTCACTTGTGTTACAGGTTCATCTGGGAGTGGTAAAACATCTAGTATTGTAAATACTCTGTGTGTAGAAGCGTTAAAAAGAATTAATAAATATGAATCTAAAGTAATTGCAGGTACATTTAAAAGTATTGATATTCCAGAAAATTTTGAAGATGTTATTGTTATTGATTCAAATTTAAATAGATATTCAAGCCGTTCAACTATTGGAAGTCTAACTGGTTTAGTTGGAATGCTAAGAAAGCATTTCTTAAAAACAAAGGTCGCAAACTCTATGGGACTCAAGGATGGACATATGTCATCCAATTCTGTTCTAGGGCAGTGTCCTGCTTGTCAAGGAAGAGGTGTAAATATTGTCGAAATGCAGTTTTTAGAAGATGTTGTTTTAACTTGTGAAGATTGTAATGGTATGAAGATTAAACCTCTATATGCTAACTTAAGTGACGGTAAGAGAAGTTATTACCAATGTATCAGTTCTCCTTTAAATGAAATAATTGAGGATATTAATTTAACTCCTAAGTTTAAGAAAATCTGGGAATTTATGAAACTTTTGAATTTAGACTATCTTTCTCTTGATAGAACAATTCAAAGTTTATCTGGCGGAGAAAAGCAGCGAATCTATTTGTTATCGAAGTTAACTTCAAAAATTGAAAATAACTTAATAGTCTTTGAAAATATCTCATTTGGACTTTCAGATATAGAGCAGTACAAATTAGCATTATTTTTACAAAAGCTATCAATCATAAATACTGTTGTCGTAATTGATCAATCTAATTTATTAAAAGCCGCTAGTTCATATTCTATTGATTTTTAGTCAAAAATAATACTAAAGTGTTTTGGTCGGCTACCGATAAGCCCTTTGAAATAGAAGGGGTTGTATGTTTAAGTGTTTGTTTTTATTAGTTTTTTCTTTCTCGATGTTTAGTGCTGAGCTTGTAGCAATAAATAAAGATTTGAAAGATGCTAAGCTAATCGTATTAGGCGAAGTTGTTAGTAAAGATGAAGATACATATCTGATCAAGCTAGATAAATGGGCTTCAAAGACTCATAAAAAAACAAATTTCATTAAATTGAAGTCACAAAAAGAACTTATAAAGTTTAAAAAATATTTATTTTCTCTAAATGAAGTTAAAGACAGTGATCAGTTTGTAGTTACAAGCCCTGAAAGGCAAGTTTATGAAATTAAGACTATGGGAGAGTATGATTTTATAATTAGGGATTATAATTCAGATAAACCAATGGTTGGTCAAATTGGTCTAAATAATACATTAGATTATATTAGGAAAAACTTAGACCTTACGATAACGACTCGAAGTATAACTAAATTTGAAAGAGATCAAGTTAAACTTGTAAAACAAAATTCGCGTAGAATTGCATCTGTAGATCTTGGTACAGAGGTCGAGGTAAGTAAGTTGTCTGAAGGGTGGATATTAAGCTTTTTTGCTTTGTTAACATTAATCCCTTTTATTCTTAGAAAAACAAAGTTTTGAGCACTTATCCTTTGAAGAAATCAATCTTTTTATATAAAATTAATTTGTTATCAACACTTAAGGATAAGTATGAAAAAGATATTAGGATTATTAACTCTTGTGACAACTCTATGTGCATTCTCTCAAAATTTATCAAAGCAAAGGATTTGGAAAATTACTTCTGATAAAAGGGCCATTTATTTTGATCAAGGAATTTTTCATTCTGAGAAAAGAAGAAGTACAGCACAATTAATAAGTATTAGAAACTCCTATGTAGAAGCTCGAGGTTTTGAAAGATTAGTTCTTGATTTTTCAGAAATTGAACCTCCTAAAGTTTATGGACACATTTCTAAGGATAAAAGTAAGTTATACTTAGATCTTTTTAATACAAGTTTATCAAAAAAAATAAATACCATTAAAAATGTAAAGTATATTGATAGTGTAGACTTCTTTAATATAGATAAAGATCTCCTCTCAATAGAATTAAACGTATCGCAGAAAGTTAGTTATGATATCTTTTACTTGGAAAACCCAGGTAGAATTGTAATCGATATTAAAAAATAAAGGAATATATGACTAGTAATTTAGATTTTGAAAGTGAAGAAAAAGAGTTAACCCTTCCAGATGAAGTAGTTGTAATTCCAATAGTGAATAGTCCAATATTCCCAGGAATGATAGCACCTATCATATTAACGGAAGACAAATATACGCCTGAGCTTGATGAGAGTGTGGCTAAATCAGGCTACGTTGCTTTAAACCTCGTAAAATTTAAAGAAGGTGAAGAAGAGAGTGATGATGAAAATGACGAAGATTTCAGAGAGTTAACCTCTGGGGATATTTATAAAGTTGGAGTTCTCTGTAAAGTTGTAAAAAAATTAAAATTGCCAGATGGATCTGTAAACTTATTAGTTCACGGGGTGAAAAGATATAGAGTTACATCTGTTCTTGCAGAATCTCCATTAATTGTCGTTGATACTGAACATTTTGATGACCTTCATGAAACAGACGAAGAGTTAGACGCTTATACAAGATCTGTGATAAATCAGGTTAAAAAGTTAAGTGAAATAAACCCATACTTCAACGAAGAGATGAAATTAGCAATGCTTAATTCTCCTTCTCCTGGTTCTTTAGCAGACTTAGTTGCCTTTGCACTTTCTTTGGATGTTCCCGAAGCTCAAGATTTTTTAGAGACACTTGTTGTTAAAAAGAGATTTGCAAAATTGTTAGTTTATTTAAAAAGAGAAAAAGATGTTGCTGATATCCAGAAGAAAATTACAGAAGAAGTTAACGATAAAGTAAACAAATATCAAAGAGAATACTTTTTACGAGAGCAATTAAAAGTAATTAGAAATGAACTTGGTATGGATGAGGATGAAAAGTCCAAAGATGTAAAAAAATTTAGAGAGCAGATTGAAAAAATAAACATGCCTGAAGATGCAAAAAAAGCTGCTCTTGAAGAAGTTGATCGTTTAGAGAATATTTCAGAGTCTTCTCCTGAATATAATATTGCAAGAACATTCCTTAATTGGATGACAACACTTCCTTGGAATGAGTCTTCAAATGATAATGTTGAAATAGAAGAAGCTAGAAAAATTTTAGAGAAAGATCATTATGGTCTAGAGAAAGCGAAGAATAGAATTCTAGAATATTTGGCCGTTAGACAATTAAAGCCTGAGTATGATGGAACTATTCTGTGCCTTGCTGGACCTCCTGGTGTAGGGAAAACATCTCTTGGCCACAGTATTGCCAAAGCACTAAACAGAAAGTTTTATAGGTTTAGCTTAGGTGGAATGAGAGATGAAGCAGAAATTAAAGGACATAGAAAAACTTATGTTGGAGCAATGCCTGGTAAACTAATTCAAGCATTAAAAAGAGTAGAAACTAACAATCCTGTAATCATGTTAGATGAAATTGATAAATTGGGAAGATCATACCAAGGAGATCCAGGCTCAGCTTTACTGGAAGTCCTTGATCCTGAACAAAATAAAACATTTATCGATAATTACCTAGATGTACCATTTGATTTATCAAAAGTTCTTTTCATTGCAACCGCAAACTACGTTGGAGAAATTCCTGAAGCTTTATTAGATCGTATGGAACTAATAGATTTAAGTGGATACACTATGGAAGAAAAGGTTAATATTGCCAGAAAGTGGGTTGTCCCTAAGCAAGCTAAAAAGCATGGACTTACAACAAAAGATATTTCATTCTCTGCAGCGACATTAAAATCAATTGTACAAGATTATTCTAGAGAACCTGGAGTAAGAGTAATGGAGCAGTTTATCTCTAAGCTTTGTAGACATACAGCTTTAGAGAAAGTTACTAAGAAAAAGAAATTTAAAAAATATGCGCCTGAACCAAAAAATTTAGAAGCTGTGTTAGGACCTAAGAGATTTGATAGTGAGAAGGCCCAAAAGCCATTATCTCCTGGAGTTGTTACTGGTTTAGCTTGGACATCATTTGGTGGTGAGATTCTGTTTATCGAGACATTACCTCTAAAAGGAAAAGGTTTTAAATTAACAGGGCAACTTGGTGATGTGATGAGTGAATCTGCTAATATTGCTTATAGTTATACTAAGAAGCTTTTAGAAGAAGAACTGGAACAACAACAACAAACAAAGAAAGGCACAAAACTAAAAGATGCAGAAAAAAGCTTAGACTTTTTAGAAAACCATCAAGTTCATTTACATTTACCTGCAGGGGCAACTCCAAAAGATGGTCCAAGTGCAGGTATAACAATGGCCTTAGCTTTATATAGCTTATCTAAAAATAAAAAAGTTAAAGGTAACATTGCGATGACTGGAGAGTTAAGTCTTACTGGAAAAGTATTACCTGTAGGTGGTGTTAAAGAAAAAGTTTTAGCAGCCAAAAGAGCAGGAATAAAAACAATACTTCTACCAAAAGACAATGAAAAAGACCTTAAGGATGTACCTGAAAAGCATAAGAAGGGTCTAAAGTTTTATCCTGTTGAGCATTTTAGTGAAGTTTTAAAAGTTGCATTTGGAAAATAAACTAAAAAAAAAGCTCCGACAAATCGGAGCTTTTTTTATATAAATTTTATTTTTTAGAATTCGTCAGAGTCGTATTCTTGAATCTCAGCATGAACAACTGTTCCAGCCGCAATCTCTCTAAGAGCAGTTACAACTTCTTTGTTTTTACTTTTAACAGTTGATGTATCACCATCTCTTAGTTGTTTAACTCTCTTTGCCGTTAAGTGAACTAATTCATATCTATTTTCAACTTTTTCTAAACAGTCTTCAATTGTTACACGAGCCATTATATTTACCTTTTTTAAATTGTTTAAGTCTTTGTTTATAGTTATTTTATATGTTTTTGTCAATTTTGCGAGTTTTATTGTTGCTTTGCGTATTTTTTCCTATTTTTCGATACTTACATTAATTAGCTTTTTTTTTAATTTGCAAAAAAAAGATTATGAATGAGCAACTATATATTATGTCTACATGCCTATCTAAAACTAGGAAATATTCAAAGTTTAAGTTAAAAGGTTCATATAAGGGAACTCATGTGAAATTTGTGTATATACCAGACCTAAGCTTTGAAATCGGAAAGGAATATATAGCCCAGATTTTTGATATAACGTTAAAAAAAGATAGTCTTTTTGCAGAGTGTAATGTCTTTAAAGAAATTATTCATTTACGCTAACGGTTACATGGTCTCCGATCATGAAACCATTAACTTCAAAAAGTGGTGCTGTTTTACCATTGTTTAATGATTTCAGACTTCCAATAGCGGCTTCATCATCAGAGTGAAGTACGCTTAACTGACCTATTTTTACTTTATGGTTTACTCTTCTTTTGTCATTGTAAGGATTTACATTCGAAATTACTCTAAAAACATCTAAAGTTGTTCCAGGTTTCACGCCTTGATTTTGACCTATATTTAAATAGAAGTTCTTCTTAAGTATTTCATTTTCATAACCCATTGGTATTTCTTGAGAAATACTGTAGATCACGTGGTCTCTAGCATGAGATATACTAAGAATGATGAAGCTCATAAGAGCAAGTATGCAGGTTTTTTTCATCTTAAAGTCCTTGAGTTTGTTTAACACTCAGACTCTATATCGACTATAATGTCCAAAAGACTTATTAGAAAGCTTAGAATAGGCATTTCATGCCTATTCTACTTGATATTTATATACTTTAAAGAGTTAGATATGAGGTCGGATTGTCTGAAATTTTCTACTTTTGAATGATGTAGTATATAGTTCCTAGAGTAGTATTGCATAATCCATGGAAGGTCTTTGTTAACAATGGTCTCAGCATTTTTGGTAAGTTTAAGAATCTTCTCTCTATCGGAAGTCTTCGATAATTCGCTATAAATGAGGTCTAAATCTTTGTTATGGTAGTTTGATGCATTTGGTCCTGGTGCCATATTTTTAGAGTATAGTAACTGAACAATGTTTTCTGGACTTGGATAGTCCAGGGCCCAACCACCTTGCCAAAATTGTAGTTCTCCGTTTCTAGCTTTTCTTAAAAATTGACTAAAAGGATTCATTACAACGTTAACTTTTACTCCAATTTTAGAGAGCTCTTTTTTTATAAATTCTCCCATTTGTCTGGCAACTGTACTATTTCCTCTTACATCATAGTTAATAACTGGAAGTCCATTACCGTTTGGATAGCCAGATGCTGCTAGAAGATTCTTTGCTTTTTTTAAGTCATATTTGTAAGGGAGTTCTTTACTTGGATTATATCCAGTAATACCTGGAGGATAAATAGAGTTCGCTTGCAAAGCAATATTATTAGTAAAAATATCAATATAAGATTTGATATCAACTGCATGGGCAATTGCTTGTCTTAATTTTAAGTTTGTACCTATTATCTTTTCTTTCATATTGAAAGAGAGCCACCAATAAGTAAGGGTTGATGCGATCTGCAGTTTTATATTATCTTTTTTGATGTCTTCGTTTAAATGCCCCTGTGCATTTAAAGCTAAGGGGAAGTGTTCTCTAGTTAAAACAATGATATCTATTTTTTTACTTTTGAAGTTAAGCCATCTTGATTGAGCCTCTTTTATGACATTAAATTCAATACTATCTAAAAATGGTAATTTCTGTTGAGAGTCTTTCAAAAGATTATTTTTGTGAGAGAATTGATCTCCAGAACTTGGGTACCGTTGATCATGATAGTCTGTAAACTTTTTAAGCTTTATTTTTAAATTGTTATCCCAACTTACAAGCTCAAAAGGACCTGTTCCAATGATTCCACGATTGAGATTATTCTTATGTGCTAAAATAATCTCTTTAGGTGTTGGCGATGTAAATGCCATGGCCAATGCATAAATAAGTTGTGGATATGGGCGAGTGAGTTCAATCTTTATAGTATGAGAGTTAATAGCTTTTAGACCTTCGACTTTTAAAGTGAAGAAATTTTTAAAGTCTTTTGTTGCAGATTTTCTAAATTTATTTAATCCAACAATCTTATCATCGAAAAGCCACCAACCATTACTTTTTGTTGGTTGATATGCAAGCCTCTTTATTTGATTAATAAAGTCTTCAGCAATTACTGTTCGTTTTGGATCCAGGTGCTTTGTCTTATGATATTTAATCCCTTTTTTTATTTTTATAGTATAAGTTAGTCCATTATTTGTAATCTCTGGCATCGACTCTGCCAAAAGAGGCACAAGTTGATATGGCCTATTTAAATAATGATATTGGTAAAGAGGTTCATTGATTTGTGCAACAACTTGGGAAGAAATAGTGTCGTAAGCTACTGCTGTATCAAGGCTACTTACATCTGAAGAAATTGCTAAACTTAGCGACTTCTTAGAAGTTTGTTTTTCTTTAGTGCAAGAAAGCAATACTGTAATAATTAATAAGTATTTTAAAATCATAATTTCTCAATTGTTGATGTTATACCTTTTATAAATTGTTCAATATTATCAGCTTCACCAGAGCCTTGTGCCATATCTGGTTTTCCTCCACCTCTACCATTAACTGTAGCTTGGTTTTCTTTAATAATATTAGAACAATGAATATCCTTGTTTTTAGAAGATGTTCTTAGAAGGTAGGAAAGCTGTTTTCCATTTTTTGTATATATAAAAACAGTGTCATTGGGGTGTTGTTCTAAAAATTTATCAGATAGAGATCTGAAATCTTTCGGATTGGCCTCTTCAATATAAGTGTTAAATAGTAACTTTCCATTTATGTTTAAAGGGTCCTTAAATAAGTCTTTACTCTGAGATGATTGGATCTTATCTTCTAAAGATTTAATTTTTTTGTTTGATTCTTTAAGATCAGAAATTAAACTGTTTAACTTTGTGAGAACCTTTTCTTCTTTTACAGAGAACTCTCTTTCAATTTTAGAAAATAGATTTGATCTAGATATTAAATAATCATTAGCAGTTTTTGAAGTAAGAGCTTCGATTCTTCTTATTCCACTAGATAGAGAGCTCTCAGATACTATTTTAAATAAACCAATTTCTCCAGTACTTTTAACATGAGTTCCTCCGCAAAGTTCAACAGAGAAGTCTCCCATTGTCAGAACTCTAACTTCGTCTCCGTACTTTTCACCAAATAATGCCATTGCTCCTTTTTGTGTTGCTTCTTCTTTAGACATAGATTTAGCTACAACATTTAAATCTAAAAGAATTTGTTTATTCACCAGATCTTCAACTTCCTGTAGCTTTTCAGTACTAATACTTTCAGGGTGTGTGAAGTCAAACCTTAAACGATTTGAAGAAACGCTTGATCCAGCTTGTTTGATATGTGAACCAAATGTTTTTATTAATGCTGCTTGAAGTAGGTGAGTTGCAGAGTGATGCCTCTGAGTGAGTATTCTGTTTAACCTATTTACTTCTAGAGTATAGCTAGAGCCATTATGAAGCTCTCCTAAGTTAATACAAATATGAGCACTAAGTCCTTCCACAATGAACTGAGTATCAATTACTTTTCCAACACAGTTTGAGTTAGCATCAAAGATTTTTCCTTTATCGCCTGCTTGTCCTCCGGACTCTGAGTAGAACGAAGTTTCTTTAAAAAATAGAGCGGTTTTTTTATCATCTAGTTTTACTGATGTTATCAGGTTCGAGTTAACAGATAGCTCATGGTACCCTTTAAAAACTGTTTCACCGAATTCTTCTTTTATCTTGTAAAACTCTTTTAAGCTATCTTCAGATGCAGCGAAGTTACTTTTTTTCTTAGAGCTCTCTTTTTGCTTTAACATGTGATCATTAAATGATTTAACATCTAGCTTTAAACCTTTTTCTTCTAAAATAGATTGAGTTAGATCTAGTGGAAATCCATAAGTATCATAAAGTTTAAAAGCTGTTTTTCCACTAAGTGTATCATTCTCTAGTAGGCTGATTTCTTTTTTAATTAGCTCAAGACCAGTTCTAAGAGTTTGACGAAATTTTTCTTCTTCCAGTTTTAGAAACTTTTCTGCGAGAGAAGCATTGGCCATATTTTGAGAGTACTCTTTACCAAGAGATTCAAAGACAGCGGGAATAATCTTATAAAAAGAAACTTCACTAAGACCTAGTTCTTCAAGGTTTCTAATACCTCTTCGAATAATTCTTCTTAACACGTAACCTCTACCTTCGTTACTTGGTATAACACCATCAGTAATTAGCATTACAGATGATCTTATGTGATCTGCAATGACTCTAAAGTTAGATGTATATTTTTCGTCAGAATATTTTTTACCAGATAACTTTTCTAGAAGTGATAAAATTGGAGAGAATACATCTGTATCATAATTCCAGTATTTTCCTTGCATAACAGCTGCAACTCTCTCAAGTCCAGCTCCTGTATCTACAGAAGGCGTTGGTAGAGATCTTCTTTTAACTTCATTGTCTTCAATATACTTTTCATATTGCATAAAAACTAAGTTCCAAATCTCTACATATCTTCCTTCGTCTGCTAGGATGCATTCAGTAGTATCGGCACCATCAGAATATTCCTCTCCATGATCAAAGAAAATCTCAGAACAAGGTCCACAAGGTCCAACATCTCCCATCTCCCAAAAATTATCTTTATCTCCTAGAAAAAAAATTCTTTCTTTTGGAACATTTTCTTGTTCATGCCAAATTTTAGCAGCTTCTCGATCTGATTTATGAACAGTTACGTATAATTTATCTTTTGGTATTTTGAGTTCTTTAGTTAAAAATGACCAAGCAAATGAAATGGCCTCTTTTTTAAAGTAGTCACCAAATGAAAAATTCCCCATCATTTCAAAGAAAGTATGGTGCCTTGCTGTGAATCCAACATTTTCTAAGTCATTATGTTTTCCACCCGCCCTTACACATTTTTGAATTGTAGTTGCTCTCTTGTTTTTTGGATTATCTTCACCTGTAAAGTATGCCTTGAATTGATTCATACCAGCATTAGCAAAGAGTAAAGTTGGATCATCATGAGGTACCAAAGATGATGACTCTATTTTAACATGATCATTACTTTTAAAAAAATTACTAAAACTCTCTCTTAATTCATTTGCTTTCATTTGCTTCCTGTATTTAAAAATCTAAATAGTTATTTTTAGCATAAAATGAATAAATTTAATAACTTGATATCTAGAAAATCGTAAATTTAAATAAGTTTTAACGCAAATGCTAATTGAAATCTTCTGTTAACTCTGTTGGGAGTAAGTCTTCACTTTCGTAGTAGTCATAACCTTTAGTTGAAAGGAACATTAGTGCCTTAGATCGAAGTTGTATAACTGTGAGGGTAGACTTTTTATTGATATATTCAGATAATTTTTTATCTAGTATTTCTTTAATAATACTTTTTGTATCTAGATTCAAACTAACTTGGATTTCAGTGATATCTTCTTTTGTTTTAAAGATTTCCTCTGCGTGAAGTTTTTGTTGAATATATTCTAGAGAGAAACCTTTTTTAGATAAAGTCTCAATTCTTTGTTCTAAATATCGTCCATGATTCAAGAAATTTTCTTTAATTAACCTATCTAGTATTGCTTGGACTTCTACTTCATCAGAAAGTTTAGATTGTAACTTTTCTGTTATCTTTTGAATACTATAGTCCCTTTTAGATAAGAGGTTTAAACAGTAGTTGTATATTTTTGAATCCATAAGAAAAAAGCCCTTTATTTCTAAAGGGCCATATTAAATTTTATTGTATTGTTTTAGCTTTTTTAGTCTTTTTTGCTTTTTTCTCTTCAACAATTTCTCCCGTCTCTGGGTTTATTGTCTCTTCGTTTATTTCAGGAGCTCCTTCAGCTAGACCATTCTTAACAAGAACTTTTTGTCTGATTTCTTCCATAATATCTGGGTTTTCTGTTAAGAAACCTTTTGAGTTTTCTCTACCTTGTCCCATTTTTGCATTGTTGTATGAGTACCAAGCACCTGCTTTATCTACTATTTTTTCTTTAACGGCTAGATCTAAAAGGTCACCTTCTTTTGAAATTCCACTTCCATACATTATATCGAACTCGATCTCTTTAAATGGAGGAGCAACTTTGTTTTTAACAACTTTGATTCTTGTTCTGTTTCCAATTACACTGTCTGAATCTTTGATTGCACCGATTCTTCTAATATCCATTCTAACTGAAGAATAAAATTTAAGAGCATTACCACCAGTAGTTGTTTCTGGGTTTCCAAACATTACACCAATTTTCATTCTTAATTGGTTAATAAAAATAACTGTACAGTTAGATCTAGAGATTGAACCTGTTAGCTTTCTTAGTGCTTGAGACATTAATCTTGCTTGTAGACCCATGTGTGAATCTCCCATGTCTCCTTCAATTTCAGCTCTCGGTGTAAGTGCAGCAACTGAATCAACAATTAATAAATTTACAGCTCCAGACCTAACAAGCATATCTGCTATCTCTAAACCTTGTTCTCCGTTATCAGGTTGAGAAATTAATGTATTTGGAATATCAACGCCTAAATTTGATGCGTACGTTGTATCAAGAGCATGTTCAGCGTCAATAAATGCTACTGTTCCACCAGCTTTTTGACATTCGGCTGCAATATGAAGAGTAAGTGTTGTTTTTCCTGAAGACTCAGGTCCATAAATCTCAACTATTCTTCCTTGAGGAATCCCACCAACACCTAAAGCTAAATCAATCCCTAAAGCTCCAGTAGAAATAACTGGCATCTTTTCAGTTTTACTATCACTATCAAGTTTCATGATAGCGCCTTTACCATATTGTTTTTCGATTGTAGCTAGAGCTAAATCTAATGCTTTCTTTTTGTTATTGTCACTCATTGTGTTTACGGCCATCTTTCTCTCCTTATCATTTGAATAAATTCAATCTAGCACCATTTTATATAATAGCCAAGCAAAATACGGAAAAACTACGGATTTTGTAACTGACTAAAATTCTTGGGTTTTGATTAGAATGTTATAAACTTTTGTAAGACAAGAAGTACAATTATTGCGTAAATGGCACTTAGCACATCATCTAATATCGTTCCTGAGCCATGTGTTACTTTCTTATCAAAATAACTTGCAGGCCAAAATTTAATTATATCAAAAAATCGAAAAACTATTAGAACACTAAAAGCAATATAAATATTAAAACTCGGATAGAAGGCTAGCCAAGCGACAAGCATTCCTATTACTTCATCCATTACAATCCATTGAGGATCATGTAAATTTTCCTTTTTCTGAATAATATCAGCAAAAAAACATGAGACAATAGTTAGAACGATCAATAAAGAAATATAAATAGCTAAACCAAGCTTGAGTTTTGCGAGGCCAAACATTAAAGGTAGGGTAGCTATACTTCCCATAGTTCCTGGAGCATATTTTGCATAACCCACTCCAAAGTAAGAAAGGAAGATCTTCATATATTTTTGCGATTTCATAAGGAATAGGTTAACTTTGCAACGATAATATGAAAACTAAAAACTAGGTGAAATCAGTGCCATTTAATATGTCAGATATAAACTCTTTGAAATTAATTCTCTCTGGAGAATCTTCATTAGATTCTAGTTCTTTTATAGGTCCATTTGAAAATAAAGAAGATAGTTGTAAGTTTTTTAAGAGTTATGGCTTCGATTTAACAGATCCTATTGAAAGCGCTGAGCTTTTTGGTATATTTCAGGAGGCAATGCAATTTATTAAGCGGTACTTTTTAAAAAGTGGAAATCCTGATGGTCTTGATTTTGTTATACCAAATATATTTTATACAATTATAGATGTCGCAGATTTAGGTTTAATATCTTCAAATAATTATACTGATGAAGTCACCAAAGAAGATACTCTTTGGGGGTCTATTATACTTAAGGTGATGCATACAATTCTTCATACAGATAAAGACTTGAGGTATCATTACTTTACAACAATTCAAACACAGATATTTGATAGATTTTATAAATATTTACAAAGAGATGAAAACGATAAATTATATCTATCTTCAGATTCTGATGATGAAAAAATTTACTTACATAACTTTGAAACGAAATCGAATAAGACAAGAGAAAGTACAATTATTAAACTTCTTCATAAGAAAGAAAATGTAGCCGAAGAATTGTTCGATAGAATTGGAGTTAGATTTATTACTGAGTCAAAACAAGATATTTTAAAGGTTATAAATTTTTTAAGAGAAAACTACGTAATCATTACAAATAATCTTAAGCCTAGTCGAACAGTTAACACTATTTTTAATTTGGAAATGTTTACTTCTAAAGAATCTATTTTATCTGATGAAATATATACATCTAAAATTACTGATGAAACAGATAATGCTCATACATCAAAGGAATACAGAGCTGTACATTTTACTTCAAGGCAGTTAATAAAATATCAAAATCCTTTTTTAAAAGAGTTAAATAACATTAGACAAACAGCTTCAAAAGAAGATGGGCAGTTAGCTGATGCAATTTTAAATTTACAGACAAAAGATATCGCTCAAAGTATCAGATTCTTTTACCCTTTTGAGGTTCAGATTACTGATTTAGAAAGTCACAATATTAATACAGAGGGAGAAGCTTCTCACAAGGAGTATAAGAACTCTCAACTTATGTCTGCTATGAATAGACTTTTCAAGCCTTTGCTAGAGATTTAAAAAATAAAGATATTCTTTCATTTATATAGTCAGGGAAATCAATTTGAGGAACATGGCTCCCATTTCTTAGTATAAATAGCTCACTATACTGAATTTTTTCATGTAGGATTCGTTGATTGTAATTTGGTATAACTTTATCATTATCACCTCCAATTATCAGAGTTTTATGTTTTATTTGAGATATAAAACTAAGGGCTTCATGACTATTCATTTCTTCTAAAAGTCTCAAAAAGAGGTGAGGTCCAAGCTCATTAATTTTTTCAAGATAAATATTAATGAATTCCTGGCTGACTGTATCGATGTTAAAGCCACCCTGATGAATGATTCTTTTTATTAAAGGGTTGTGTTTTGTATGTTTCCAAAAATTGTTAACAGCATTAGGATATTTGTTGAAAATAATTTTTAGAATAGGATTAAGATGTTCTACAATATTTGAATTAAACATTGTGCCAAAAACTGGTTGTGCTGTTCCTGCGATGAGCGTAAGACTCTTAACTAGGTGAGGATAATTTTTAGAAAATTCTAGAGAAACATTTACACCCATACTATGGCCAATGTGATGAGCTTGAGTGAGATTTTCTTTTGAGTAGATTTGCCTTATATCACTACAGATATTTTCAAAGTTAACATCCTTAAAATCAACTTCAGATTCACTATTAAAGTGACCTCTATAGTTATGGGCAAGGATATTGTGTGTTTTAGAAAAAAACTCTATTTGATGTTTAAAGTGTTCATGGCTACAAACGAGACCATAGTTAAAAATAATAGTTTCTTTGGTGGCATCAAAGCTATTAAAGTTTTTGTAGTAAGAAACTTTTTTATTAGATTTAGTTAAAATATTATCTTTTAAAAAATTACTGAGCATCGATGATTTCATTTCTTATATCTGTGATCTTCTTTAGAAGATCAGGTTTATTCTTTATAATATATTCAGTATTTTTGTTGAGAAGTTCTCTCGTTGTTAGCTTATATGTGAAATTAAAGTTGATTATTTGAATTTGAAAATCATCGATGCCAATAGTTTTATTCATATTTATTTTCGATAATTCTCCTGAAAATTTATTATCAATAAGTACCTTATTGCTTGGATTGAGTAAAAATATACTATCATCGATAATTTCAATGGCAAAATCTACTGGAGATAAGACATCTGCTTTGCTTGAACTAGAAAAGAGAACTCTATTCTTGCCAAATATGAAATCACCAATTTGGTTATAATCTTGTGATTTAATAATTTTAAGCTTTATCATAAAATGAGTATAGCTCAATAATACCTTAAATTGTAGATGAGATAATATTCTCGTTAACTAAACTAGGGATTAACTTATCAATTAACTCAGGATGATCACGCATCACTCGATGTAAATTTATTGAAACCTTTTCAAAGATATCAAAGTGCTCAATTACGTTTGCAAGATTTCTAGTCGTACTTTTTCCAGACTGCTCTTTACCAAATAAGTTGCCTTGCCCTCTATTTAAAAGGTCTGCTTGAGCTATTTGAAAGCCATTATTAGTGTCCTCCATAATCTTTAGACGTTCTATGCTCTCAGAGCTGATTGATTTATCTGTTACTAAGAAACAGAAACCACTTTTGGCCCCTCTTGCAACTCTTCCTCTTAATTGATGAAGAGAACTAAGACCAAATCTTTCAGGATTAAAAATACCAATCACTGTCGCATTTGGATTATTAATACCAACTTCAATAACAGAAGTCGCAATTAAAATTTGAAGCTCTTTATTTTTAAACTTTTGAAGAGCATTATCTTTGTCTTCTGGAGTTTGCTTACCATGTATTGTACCAATCTTTTCTGATGGAAAATATGTTTTGAAATTTAAATATATGTTATTCAGGTCATTGATATCAATTTGAGATTCTTCAATTGCAGCAGTCACAATGTATATTTGTTCTCCAAGTGATATTCTTGTTTTTATAAAACTTAAAAACTTTTCAAAATTTTTAGGCTCTACAATTCTAGTTTTAATCTCTTTTTTGTTCTTAGGCATTGTTTTTATTGTAGAAATATCAAGATCTCCATACTTTGAGAGTTGTAAGGTTCTAGGTATTGGTGTTGCACTCATTATTAATGTATGAGGATTTTCCCCTTTTTGAATCAACTTTTGACGTTGTTCAACACCAAATTTATGTTGTTCGTCGATAATTATAAGTTTTAAGTTTTTAAACTCTACACTGTCTTGAAGTAGAGCGTGAGTTCCGATGGCAATTTTAGTTGAATCATTTTTTAAGTTATTCTTAATTTCACTTTTATTTTGAGAAGAACTTGTAAGAAGACATATTGTTGATTTAAAAAAAACACTAAAGTCTTTAAATAATTGATTTGCGAGAGACTCTGTTGGACACATTACTGCTACTTGATGGCCACTTTCAGTTGCAATAAAAGCACCTACAATAGCAACAGTTGTCTTTCCACAACCAACATCTCCTTGGATAATTCTCATCATTGGAGTTCCTGAGTTTAAATCGCAAACAATATCTTTGATAGACTTTTTTTGATCTTCAGTTAGTTCATATGGAAACCTTTGTAAAAAAGAAGATGTATGAGCTTCTGGTAATTCTATTTTTACGGATTTAAGTGTTTGATTTTTTCTTTTTCTTGCAATAACTTTTAATTGTTCTAAGAAGAATTCTAAATAAATAAGTCTACTTTTTGCTTTTTTATAATCACTAGGATTATAAGCTGTGAGACCATGAATGATTCTGAAGTTTTCACATATATTATTTAAGTTTAGGTAATTTAAAACTTCTGAGTATTCTATATATATATGATGATTCCAAAGACTTTGTGGGATAGTCATTATAAACGATTTTATGAACCTACTAGATACAGAGTTAATAGTTGGGTAATTAACAATATTTTGTTCTTTTAAAGGTTGTGGATCAATTTTAGGGTTTATAGCTTGGAAAGTACCCTTGTAATCTGAAATAGTTGCTAAAAAAAGAAGTTCCTCTTTGTCATTTAACTCTTTGATAGTGTTTGGATATGCGTTAAACCATTTTAGTGTAAGGTAGTTTTCACTAAGAGTATCTTTAACAACTACCTGAATATTGAATAATTTTATTTTTCTTTTGGAGTGTACCTTAAAACTAGGAGTGATTTTTGTATTAATCACTTTTCCTTTGCCTAAGAATAGCTCATCTACGGTTATTGTCGAAAAATCTGATAGTACAGGTGTTTTTTGAACTTTCAAAGGTATAACCCATACAAGTTCTCTTAAGGTTTTAATACCTGAATCGTATAGGGATTGAAGATTTTTTGGGATTCTTTTTGTCTTGGAAAGCTCGAGTATTGAGCTTTCCCATGTTAGTTTTTTACTTATATTCGACACTTTCTACTTCGTAGATAACATCTCCTTTTGGAGCTTTAACAACAATTTCGTCACCCTCTTCTTTACCTAAAAGAGCTTTACCTAAAGGAGAGGAGAAAGAGATCTTTGTATCACTTGTCATCGCTTCATCCTGTCCAACAATTTGATACGTGTAAGATTGATCTTTTTCTTCGCTGTATAGTTTTACCGTTGCACTAAATACAATGGTCTCTTTTTCTATGACAGTAGGGTCAATAACTTCTGCAGTTGCAACTTTAGCTTGAAGTTCGCCAATCCTTCCTTCAATGTGAGATTGTTTTTCTTTTGCTGCATGATACTCAGCATTTTCTTTTAAGTCTCCATGCTCTCTTGCTTCTGCAATCTCTATTTTTACTTTTTCTCTATCATTTTTTAAAAGACTTTCTAGTTCTAAGCTTATTGCTTCAAATCCAGCTTTAGTCATTGGTGATTTAGACATATATATATTCCTTATTTAAATAGCGATGATGCTTTGGCCAAAAGGTCCGTTTTCTCATCTTCTTTGTTGCTTTTATTAGTTGTAAAGTCAAAGTAGTCACAAAAATTTTTCTTCTCTTTTTCAGTAATTCTATCAGCACTTGGTTCTCTACACTCATTATATGAATTTGTATCATGAAAAGAGCACATTTTGCAGCATCTTAGATCTGTATAACAGTTGGGACACTCATCAGATCTGGTAATCTTTTGATGGGTACTTAAAGTTATCGTCGTATTACATTTATAACAATTGCTCATTTTAAAATCTCTGTATTAAACCCGCTGACCCACCTAAGTTATTTGAATTATCAATGTATGGGTTAAAATAAATTTTTGGCAGATTTCTTTTATTATATTGTTCTACAGCTTTATTTAGTATTTTTTCACTGCTTTGAGAAATAGTTTTATTAATTAAATAGTTAATTCCAATAATTGCTGCACCAGCAAATATTAGATTGTTTTTGTTAGATGCGTTACTTTCCCCTGTCTGAAATATACCCGTTAAAATCATAACTGAACCTAATGTGGATGTTGCAACACTCCAAATTGAAGGTCTATTTATTTTTTGATACTCATTTAGAAGGTTTTTTGCTATAGGGTCCTTTTCTAAATAAAATCTTAACCCTTCTGCTTTTCTTCCATCCCCAGCGTCTACAAGAACCTCTTGAAAGTTGATTTTAGCAATACGAGAACATATTTCAGCTGAATAGCTGAGTGAACTTGTAATTAATAGAAATAATATAATAAATTTCATAGTCGATATTGTACGGTAATGGAATTAATACGTCATAGGGAAAAATCTACGTAAGGAAGATAAATGTTCCTTTTTTCAATAGAATAGGTGAATGGATTTAGTAAAAAAAGGTATTGAGCTTTCAAAGACAATTAAAAATGTCGCAAGGGCCAAGGAAATAATTTCTGTTTTTTGGAGAAATGGATTTGATGAAATCATGTCCAAAACTAAGATTCATAGAGTTTTACCTGGCTTTGTCATTCCAAAAGTTAGGTATGAAAAAGCATATAATGAAAGCCGTGGAAAAGATTTTTGGGAAATTATTGGTTTTCGTTTAAGAAAGTCTTTTGAAGAACTTGGACCAAGCTTTATAAAACTTGGGCAGTTAATCTCTTCAAGAGAAGATATCTTGGATCCCCACTTGATATCTGAATTAAAGTTACTTCAGAGTGAAGCTGGAGGAATTGATTTTGATCTTGCTAGATCTGAAATTGAGAAAAGTTTAGGAAAAAAAATTGAAGATATATTTTCTGAATTTAATGAGAATCCAATTGGAATGGCATCAATTGGGATTGTATACAGAGCAAAGCTAAAAACTGGTCAGGATGTCGTTGTTAAGCTTAGGAGACCAGATATAAAAAAGACTATTATCAATGACTTTGAAATTATTTCTTTTTTAGCTCAAAAGCTTGAACTTGTTTCAGAAGAATTTAAATATCTTGGTATCTCAAGAGCAATTGATGACTTTTTTGAAAGCATTAATTTAGAGTTAAACTTCTTAATTGAAGCTCAAAATTCTAAGAAATTAAAATCAAATTTAGAGAAAATAGATGAGGATAAATTATTCTTATTGCCTGACGTATTTGAAGAATATAGCTCAGAGAATTTACTTATAAGCACTTATTTAGATGGAAGACCATTTAATAAAATTGGAATACTCGGTAAAGACGATAGTTTAAGAGGAAAACTCAACACAAGCGTTAAAAAATTTATTCATACTTTGTTAGTTGATGGTTTTTTTCATGCAGATCTTCATGGTGGAAACTTTTTTTTACTTAAGAATGGACAAGTAGGAATAATAGACTTTGGACTAATGGGGACGTTAAGTAAGAAAAATAGGGAAAGTTTAGTAGCTATTCTTTTTGCTCTTGTTTCAAATAATTACGAGAATTTAGTGTATGAATTTTTAGATGTGGCAGATTATGATCAAATTCCAGATCATGAAGAGTTAGTTAGAGATATTCAATCATCACTTGCACCATTTGTTGGACTAAGTGTTCAAGATATGGATGTAACAGCTTTTATAAACTCTATTGTTACAACGTTATCTAAACATCAAATGTATTTACCTAGGCAATGGTTTATTATTTTTAGATCTTTGATGACACTAGATGGTGTTGGTAAGTCATTAGGTGTTGATTTAAATATTTTTGAAATTATTGATAGTGAAATGAAAGATATTGTATCTGGGATTGTATCAAAAGAAGCTCTAACAGAGGAAGCGATGTGGATTGGAAGAGACACACTCAGTTCTCTTAGAATAATACCAAGGCATTTGAGATGGCTTCTTAAAGAATTTGCTAAAAAGAAGTATAGACTTGATATTGAGGTAGTTGGAGTTAATGATCAAATTAACTTCTTAGGAAGAGCTTTGTTATTTTTAGCTTTAACTTTTTTTAGTTCAACATTCTTTATTTCCGGAATTTATTTTATTACTAAAGGTAACTCTATTAATTTGACAAACATTCCTGTTATAACATGGATATTATGGGCTTTTTCAGCCTTAATCTTTATTAGAGCATCCTTCTTGACTCGTTCTAAGTAATCTATTTTATTTAAATACTATCGAGACCGCTAATAAGGATTTTTTTACTATCATTTAGCTCTTGAAATTTATTTGGTCCAAAAATGCCTTGAAGAAATTCTTCATAACTTAAAATCATTTTATTACCTTCAAACAAAAATGACACAATTTCACTATCTAGCTTATTAAGCTTTATAGCCTCTTTAGTATAAAGCAATATAAATTGTTGAAAACTTTCAAAATTATTTATTTTTAATAAAGCAGCATATAAAATATTTTTAAAATCTTCATCATCCACTTCTAAATTCCAAGGAGTCCACAAAATCCCATAAGTTGATATTTCTTCAATATCTTTAATATCACCATATTCATAAATAATATCACTTAAGTCTTCACCTTTATTCATGAAAAAATAATTAGTTATATTATTATGTTCTTTCTTTATGTAGATATCGCTGGATGAAATTTTTTTTAAGACATCCCAATCATTTAAGGATCTTTGATATCTAATTTCTTTAGAATTATCATAAATCGACTTTAATTGGGTAATTTCTTTACTTGATAACTCTTCAAGTTTCATTTTAATAAAATTAGGGTTGTCGGAGTCGACGTTGCCAGTGTATTCATACTGCTCTATACAAGGGTAAAATCCAAATGACTTATATAGATCTATTTTATCTGACCATAGCAAAGAAAAGGGTGAAGTGTTTATATTTGAGAGTACTTCGTTAAAAAATGGTTTAAAATACCCTTTTCCTCTGTATTCTTCTTTTATTACAATCCCGCCTAGCATTGGAATGTTAAAGATTTCATCTTCAATCTTAATGAATTTGTTTAAAATCCCTATATGTCCTATAACTTCATTATCTTTTAATAAAATATAGCTGTTATCTGAATTTTCATCTCTCATTAAAGGATAGAAATCAATTTCAAAACTATTATTGTTAGAGTAATCAAAAGACTCTTCAATTAACTTTATAGTTTCTGCTCTTTTACTGGGTAGTTCTTTAAGTGTTTTCATCATTATTTTTAAATCTTAAATTATTATTTTAGTCTCGGCAAATATTGCCTACATTTAAGTCACTGTTTTTAAAGGGATGTAGAGCATTTCTACAAAAAAATAAAAAAATGTAAAAAGTTTGGTCGATTTCCTAAAGTTTCAAATTCTTTGGTCGATAAAGCAATTGGTAGTTGTAAAACACTACTTCGATATCAAGGAATGATATTGAACCCACTTCAAGGAGGAAGAAAATGGGATTAAGAATCAACACGAATGTATCTTCGTTGAATGCACAAAGAAATTTGTCATCAACTAGGGTCGCACAACAGAAGACATTAGAACAATTATCTTCAGGACAAAGAATTAACAGAGCAGGGGATGACGCTGCTGGTTTAGCAATCTCTGAGAACTTAAAAGCTCAAATTAGAGGTTTAGGTCAAGCTGAAAGAAATGCTCAAGACGGTATCTCTTTAGTTCAAATCGCTGAAGGTGGTTTATCTGAAACATCAAATATATTAATTAGGCTTAGAGAGCTTGCTGTACAAGCGGCTTCTGATACAATCGGAGCAACAGAAAGAAAGTTTCTTAATGTTGAATTCGAGCAACTAACTGCTGAAATGGATAGAATATCTAATTCAACGGAATTTAACAGAGTACCTCTTTTAAACGGAACGGGAGCTGTTTTTGATATTCAAATCGGAACAAGAAATGATCCTTTAAGTGATAGATTAACCTTTGATGCTTCAAGCGCAGATGTTAATGTTGCAGCTTTAGGTCTAAATCTTGCTAGTGTATCTGATAAGATTTCTGCACAAAATTCTCTTTCTTCTATCGATTCAGCTATAGTTTCTGTATCTGGTATTAGAGCTGACTTTGGTGCTCTTCAAAACAGACTTCAGTCAACAATTAACAACCTACAAATTAGTGTTGAAAATCTAAGTGCAGCTAACTCAAGAGTTAGAGATACTGATATCGCATCAGCAACTGCCGAATTAACAAAAAATAATATTTTAATGCAAGCGGGAACGTCAGTGTTAGCTCAAGCGAACCAATCGACAACAAGTGCATTGACATTAATTCAACAGGCAGCGAGTTAATAACTAGCTGACCTGTAAAAAGTAAAAATCTTCCTGCAAGTTGATTTTAATTAAACAACAAATGTGAGTGTGACGCTCTAAGATGAATCCGTGCGAAGTTAAAGCAAAGTGCAAAATAAAATGTTTTAACTTTGAATTATTAACAAAAAGGACAGTATGTCCGAATTTTACCAGGAGGTTATAAATGAATTACGAAAACGGAGATTAATATGGGATTAAGAATAAATACAAATGTATCAAGTATTGCTGCTCAAAGAATGCTTGGTAAAACAAATAATAGATTAAATAGTAACTTTAGAAAGTTATCTAGCGGTGAGAGAATAACTCGATCAGCTGATGACGCAGCAGGATTGGCAATTAGTGAAAAGCTAAAAGCTCAAATCCGAGGCTTAAGACAAGCAAGAAGGAATGCAGATGATGGTATCTCGCTTATACAAACAGCAGAAGGTGGACTCTCAGAAGTCTCCAATATCGTTATCAGACTTAGAGAACTTGCTATCCAAGCAGCGTCAGACACTGTCGGAGATACAGAGCGTGGATTTACCGATTTGGAATTCCAGCAGCTTAAAGATGAAATGCAAAGAATCGCACAGTCATCTGATTTTAATGGAAGGAAACTTCTTGATGGAACAGGTGGAATTGTTGAAGTTCAAGTGGGAATCCACAATGATGCTTTTAACGATAGAATTAAGTACGATGCTTCAAAAATTTCATCAACACTCGATAGCCTTGGCTTATCTGGTGAAGCAGTATCTTCTAAAGAGTCCGCACAACTATCTCTATCAAAACTTGATGATGCCCTCGTGCAAATCAATGGAAGTAGAGCTGAACTTGGAGCATTACAAAACAGGCTCACATCAGTTATCCAAACACTTGGGGTTACTGAAGAGAACTTTAGTCAGGCCAATAGCCGAATTAGAGATGTTGATGTAGCTTCAGAAACCGCTGATATGGCCAAGAACCAGATCTTGAATCAAGCTGGAACTAGCGTATTAGCACAGGCGAATCAAGCGCCTAACTTTGCACTGAAACTTTTAAGTTAGTCACAACTTACAAGGCTTCCTCTGAATAGAGGAAGCCTTTTTATATTCTATATTTTCAAAAAAATGTTATCCTATCTGTAGATGAATAAAAAAACTGTTCTCATATTTGGTATCTCGTCTTTTATAGGTTCAAATTTAGCTGAATCATTAAAGGATGAATTTAGAGTTGTTGGAACTTATTTCGAATCCGAAATACGCTATAGAGGTATTTTTACAATTAAATGTGATATTGCTAATAGTGCACTAGTAAGTGGTATTGTAAATTTAACTCGGCCAGACATCGTTATTTATTGTGTCGGAGAAAAGTCTTTAGAAATTTGTCATGAAAACTTACAAAGGTCGGACTCATTAAATGCAAATGGCGTATTTAATGTTTTAAATGCTTTAGATGCATTTAATGCTAAGTTCTTTTATTTTTCATCTGCTTTAATTTACTCTGGAGGAGATAAAGAACATCTAGAAGAAAATACTCCTATATCAAATAATGCTTATGGCGGCTCTGTTGCTTCGGCAGAGTTTTATATAGAGAAGTCTTATCTTAATTATGTGATATTGAGGGTTCCAAAAGTATTTGGGAAAGAATCTAATCAAAAAAATTCAAATTTAATAGAATTGATAATTAGTAAAAGTATCAAACAAGAAGCTTTAGAATTAAGTGATAACGTTCTATATGGATTTATAAATGTGGCAGAACTTTCTAAAATCATTAAATCTTGTATTGAAAATAATATTACAAATCAAAAACTTAATTTGAATTCATCAGATTTAATGACAGAGTATGAATTTGCTAAAGAGGTTATTGATGTTTTCAATCTAAAAAATGTAAATCTCATTAAGCATTCAAAAGTATTTCCAATCAATAACAATATACCAAATCTTAAACTTAGAGATAATAAACTATGCTTCTCATTAAGTGTGAATAAAGCAAAAAAAGATATATCGTTTAAGCCAAAATCAATAAAAGAAAGCATTGTAGACTATAGAGAATCATTTAATTCTCATAAAGAAAAAACTAATAGCAGGCTAAAACTTATTTAGATGAGTGCTTAATAAACTCTGTTAAATAGTGTTTTACCAAGGCCTCTAATTTAATTTCTTCACCTTGGAAGCGCCAAGTAATCTCGTTAAAAGCACCTACGTGAGCTTTTATTTCATGAATCTTACTTTTAGAGGATTCTTCAAAATTCATTCTAGCTGAGAATAGTCCACCTGAATTAGAAAGAAAGCCCAATGAAATAACGTCATGACTTCTTCGAGCTACAACTAATTTAAGTGAGTTTCTATAGAGCATAAAGTCATTTACTGTATTTGATATTTTAAAAATCTTAATTATCTTCGAAGAATCAGAGCTTGCTCTAAACTGATTAAACTTTGTGAGCGCAATTTCAAAAATTTCTTTTAATCTTTCCATGAATTCAATAGAAGATTCTTCCAATAACTTATTTGGATTCAGGTGTTCATTAAAATTAATAATCCCTGACTCTTCCATGTTTATTTCATCAAGGGCCAGGTTTTCAATCCAAGTACTAGAAAAATTTGTATGCTCTATATTTTGTTCCATATAAAAATGATCAAGGGTTTTATATGACATGTCAAGGAATGACTTAGAAAGGGGGTCTAGAGATAATCTGTAGTTTCGCGCCCCTCATAACAAGGTGGGCACTATAAGTAATCGCTTTAGGCTTCTGATTAAACTTCCTTATTCAAAGAGGTTTTTCAGCTTGCTCACCACGATCAGGGACAGCTCCCGAAAAAAATCATTGTAGGGCGAAACTCATGTTTCTCTAGACCCAAGTCTATTATAGCAAACTTTTGTTGCTATTCGCATATATATATATTGCCTACTTGTTATATAATTACGGTTACTTGGAGTTCAATTAAACATTTATTACTATTGTATGAAAAATAATTGAGTTTTTTGATATAATTATAAAAAAGGACTTAAGTTTCTTGGAAGAGGCCCGATAAGAAATAAGTAGTCCAAGTATAAGGAGAATTTATGAAGGGCAAAGTCGTAGAATTTTTAAAAGATGAAAGCGGTCAAACATCTACTGAGTATATCTTGTTAGTTGCAATGGTTGCTTTGATTGTTATTAAATTCGGTGGAAAACTTAGAGAAGAGCTGGATAATATGGTCAGTAGTGTTTTTGGAAAAGCAAATGGCGCATTAAATAGCTTCGAATAGTTTTAATTAGGAATAATATTCCTTTATATTTACTTGATGTTATGTAATGTACACTTAGTATATGCATAGTTCAAAGTATAAATCTGCTGGACAAGCAATGATAGAGTATTTATTAATACTCGGATTTGCTGTTATAGTTTCATTCAAAATTATTACGGGCTTTAGAGGCTTCTTTCAAAGTTCAATGGGAAGCTTAGGGCATATTCTAACAATACATCTTATGACAGGTGTATGTTCTAATAATTGTTTTTTTGCTGGATATGAAAATGGCAGGGAAAACTAATGCCTTTACCGATTTACTTATTCATCCTTATTGAACTTATATTTGTAGCAATCGCTGATGTAAGGACAAATAAAATTGTTAATGCCTGGTCTATTTTAAATCTAATTATTTTCTTAATTCTTATTTATGTAAGTCCAACTTACTATTTCTTTAAGTTAGATACCTTTATCTATAGTGGAGTATTTTTACTTGTTGGCTTTGTATTGTTTCTTCTTCGAATTATGGGAGGAGGAGATTCTAAGTTTCTTTTTACTTTTTTTTTAATAGTTCCATTATATATTCAAGAACAGACATTTGAATACTTATTAATCAGTACTGTATTAGTCGGTCTTTTTACTCTTATGACAAATGTTGTAAAGAATTTCGATAAGCTTAAATTATCATTAAAAACAGGAGATGCTAATGGTGTAAGGTCTTGCTTTGGATCTAAATTCGCTTTTGCTCCTGTAATATTACTTGCATGGATATGGATAGGATGGACAGTAAAAGATACATTTATATATTAGTACAAAAGGGTCAATCTAGTGTTGAGTATCTTCTTTTGTTTGTTGTCGTCGTTTCTTTGACATTTGCAGTCTTAAAAAGTGATGCATTCCAAAATTTTTTTGGAGATCAAGGACAGTTTGCTACAACGTATAAAAATGAGATAGAATTCTCATATACAAATTCTTATCAAGGAAGAAAAGCATTTGAAACGCCAAACTATACAGATTCAAACCACCCATCATATAACGGGACAAATGGAAGTGAGACAAGATTTTTCGGTGCGGCCGAAGAGTATCCTTCGCAATAACTCAGGGCAAGCAAGTATTGAATTTATTCTAACAATGATCTTCACTCTTGGAATAACATTATTGTTTATAGCATTGGCAATAAATACGACAAAAGGTTACATCGCCCACTATGTTACATATATGTCAGCAAGAACGTTTCTGGTTCATGACTCTGGCCTTAAAGGTGTAGGAGGAAACTTGCAGTCAGCAAGAGAATCAGCAAAAGAAACATTCGATCAATATAACTTATCTTCTATTGGAATAAGTGATAATGGCTTTAAAGTTGAGTCAGATACATCGCAAAGTAATTTATTTAAAGGAGTAACTCTAACTTTTAGCCAAATCTTATCTCCTCTGTCAGTTATTGCTAATGGAGCAAGTGCAACTTTTCATTCTGAAGCTTTATTAGGGAAAGAGCCTTTTAGAACAGAGTGCTATCAAAGTATCTGTACTCAACTAACTGGAAACTCAACCTGTAGTATAAGTCAACTTGTAACTGTTATGGATAATGGATGTTGAAACTTGAAAAATATATAAATGAAGATGGTCAGGCACTATTTGAATTCATTGCATTTTTACCTTTCTTATTAATGCTTTATTCTATTACTTTAACAATTAGCAACTCTTTAAATGCTTCAATTAATCAGCAAAAGAGCACTAGGTCATATTTTTATTACTTAAATCAAAATAATTCTCGATTCCCCAGTGCTGAAAGACCAAATAATTTTAGCTCATTTAGTATGTCTATAATTGGTTGGGCCGACTACTATAAAGGAAGAACTCCTGTCGCTCCATGTTTTGAGCTTCAGATACCTATAGGTGATATTGAGGGAGATGAGTGTGAGGAAGCATATAGTGATGAAAAAACTCAATTTATAAGGGTTGGAACTGTATATGGTGTATGTGGTGCAAGTTACTTAGATAGTGGAAATGGAATTGTTATTTTACCTTATCGAAATGCTGGAACAAGTAACCTTCTTGTACCAAAAGATCCAATTGCAGGATGTTCTTTAAGAAAGTAAGACGAATATTTGCCGCCTTATGTGATTTTGGAAACTTACGATATAATTAAAGACGATATAAAAGGAATATTATGAATAGTAGAGCATTTACCTTAAGTCTTATAATTGCTGGAATAGCTGTTTTTATGGTTAGTTCATATATTGATGGTAAAGAAGCAAAGTTTAAAGAAGCATATGGTGATATGGTTCCAGTTGTTGTCGCAAAAACAGATATTAAAGAATTAGATCTTATAGATGATACTAAGGTGCATGTTGTCACTGTTCCTTCTAAATATAAAATGCCAGGAGCGTTTAATAAAGAAGAACTAGTTTACAATACAATTGCAAGTGTTCCTATAAAAAGTGGAGAACAGATAACAAAGCCAAGAATTACCTATCCTGGTTCAAGGACTGGTCTTTCAAGGCAAGTTAGTATCGGGAAAAGAGCTCTTTCTGTAAGATTAAATGATGAAGAATTAGTAAGTAAGCTAATTAAGCCAGGTGATAGAGTTGATATTCTAACTTTAGTGGACTATGCCAATGGTAAAAAAGATAAAATGAAAGTTAAAACAGTTTTGCAAGATGTTTATGTACTTGCAACTGGATTAAACGTTACAAAAGAACTTCCTCTGGTTGGTATGCAAGTCGAAAAAAAAGTAAAATCTCTTAACCTTACAAACTATACAAGATTTAATACTATCACTTTAGAATTAACTCCATTTCAAGTTCAAAAAATGATTTTCTTAATTAAAACAGATGCTGGTATTCATGTTTCTTTAAGAAATAATGACGATAAAGCTATTGAGAGGATAAATAGTACAAAACTATATGACATCATGGGCGAAGATGCTCAAGAAGCGAAAGCATATTTTAGTATACAAAACAAAAAGAAATAGGATTTAGTTTTTGAAAATAGTATTCTTATTAACACTCATCTTAAGTATAAATTACTCTTTTTCTCAAAGTACTGAAGAGGCTTTAAAAACTGATTTAGAAGTTGCTATTGGTATTGATGTTATGAAAAGGCTTGAATATAAATATAGTACAAAAATTCAAATAGGTAATCAAAGCATAATTAAGCTTCTTTTAACACCAGCTAAGCAAGAAATCATTTTCAGAGGAGTGAAACAAGGTAAGACATCTGTTACTGTTAGAGACACAACTGGAGAAGTAAAGGATATATTTATTGTTACTGTGACCAGTGATGGTTCTTCAAATACAGTAAGAGAGTTAAGAGAATTAATTGGTAACGTCGAAGGCCTTGAAATTGGAATCAAGGGTGGAAAGGTTGTTGTGGAAGGAGAGATTGTTGTTCCTGGTGTTATTGGTAAGATTAATACTGTTTTAGCAAATTATCCTGACGTTCTAAAGTTAATTGAACTTTCAAGCCAAGCACAAAGATATATTGCTAGAAAAATGCAAGAAGAAATTAATAAAAATAATATGCCTGATGTTACAGTTCGAATTGTTAACGGAGACTTTTGGCTTGAAGGTGTTGTAAATGGAGAGTCTAAAAAAACACTTGCTTTTAGTGTTGCTGAGCAATATAAGCCTGATAGTTTAAGTAGTTTGGCCGTACAAAGTGGTGGGAGTGGTTTTACAGGTAGAACAAAAAATCAAATACGGAATTTTATATCTGTAAATGAACAAAAAGATCCACCACCGCCATCAAAGTTAATAAAAGTAACTGCTCAGTTTGTAGAGCTAACTAAAAATTATCAAAAGGCATTTGGTTTTTCATGGACTCCAGGTATTAGTACTAATGGAAACTTATCATTTGGACAAACTGACTCAGGAGAGATTGGAACTAGTGAGAGCAATACTCTAGCTGGAACAATTTCAAATCTGTTTCCAAAACTATCTGCTGGTAAGTCAGCCGGTTATGCAAGGGTTCTTCAATCTGGGATGTTTATTGTTAAAGAAAGTGCAACTGGATCTATTGTAAAGAATAATAGTATTCCAACATCGGTAGGAAGTGGTGATTTTACACAGGCGGCTAGTGCAGATGTGACGTTTGACTTTTCTGCGACTCCGTCTATTGGGGCCAATGAAAATGTTGAATTGAAGCAATTGAAAATAACTGTATCTCTTCCTGGTGCTGACACTGCTGATGGTACAGCTACTAGTGTAAGTAACTCTATAAGTACTGAAGTTACAGTTAAGTCTAAAGAATCTGCTGCAATTGGTGGAGTTGTTCAAAGTACTTCAAGTACAGATTATGATAAAGACAGACCTGGCGGAGGGGATGAAGCAGCGTCAAGTGAAGATACAAGTCCTTTATTTGACTTACTTAGGAGTAAATCTTACTCAACATCAAAGACTCAATTTGTTGTTTTTGTAACTCCTGAAATTATTGAATCAGCTTCAGCTGGTACTGAAAAAATTAGAAAGAAATTTAGAAAGAGGCAAAGATAATGGCCGGACATATTATAACATTAATTGGTGGAAAGGGCGGAGTTGGTAAGTCTCAAGTTGCAGCAAACTTAGCTTTCGCTTTTGCTGCTGAAAATAGGCAAAAGACTCTTTTGTTAGATTTTGATGATAGAGCCTGTGGAGATCAAAATATCATAACAGGTATTAAGTCTAAGAAAAATATTAAAGACTTGTCAGAGTACTCTGGAGCTTTAGATCCAAGATCAATTAACTTATTTATTGGGCAACATAAATTAGGTGTTCATTATATTGGTATGCCAAATGATCCGATTGCAGCTGAGCAAATTGATGTTGAAGGTCTTGGTAAGTCTTTAAAAGCGATGACAAATCTGTATCCATTAACTATTGTAGATGGTGGCTCTGAGCTTAGTCCACTTGCTTTAAAAGCTTTAGAGTTTTCAACGTTAATTTTTATTGTTGTAACTCCAGATCTTCTAGCAGCTAATCAATCAAAGAGATTATATTCCGAGTTAATAACTCAACTCTTTCCAAAAGATATGATTCAAATTGTTTTAAATCAGTTTCAAAAAGGCCACCCTGTTACAGCTGACATAATTGGAAAACAAATAGGAAAGCCCGTTTTTGGATTGATACCTAAGGATGATCAAAGTTGTATGAGAGCACTTAGTTCATCAAGTCCAGTAATGGCAATTGCGAAAAGTTCTCCTTTCTCTCAAGGAGTTACTGGAGTTGTTAGAACTTTAAAGCAAAAGAATATATTAAAAGTTTTAGAGAAATTAAAAAAACCTGAAAATATTCAAATAAAAAAAACTACCTCGAGTTCAGCTAGACCAGGAAAGGACCCTTGGACAAATCTAAAAACTAGAATTCACAAATCTCTTGTTGAGGAAATGGATTTAAAGAAACAAGATGATAGTGATCCAAAAGCTCAAATAATTTTAAGAGAAAAAACAAAAAAGTTGGTAGTCGAATTAATTGGAAAAGAAGATACTAAAGGTATTCTTAATACGCGTGAAGATATGAATAATATCGTGAAGCAAATCTTAGATGAAGCTTTAGGATTAGGTCCATTAGAGGATATGCTTTCTGATAAGACTATCTCTGAAATTATGGTTGTTGGACCAGATAAAATTTATTATGAACAAAGTGGAAAAAATAAAAAATCTGAAGTTACATTTACTAATGACAGGCAAGTTCTAAACGTCATTGAAAGAATTGTTGCTCCTATCGGAAGGAGAATTGATGAGAAGACTCCATATGTTGATGCAAGACTTGCTGATGGATCAAGAGTACATGCAATCATTCCGCCTTGTGCACTTGATGGTGGAACTATAACGATAAGAAAATTTCCAGAAAATAGATTAACATATAAAGATCTAGTTAACTTTGGTTCAATGACGGAAGCTATGGCGGACTTTTTAAGAATCTCTGTTGAAGCTCATAGAAATATAGTTGTTTCTGGAGGTACAGGTTCAGGTAAAACAACACTAATTAATATGTTGGGAGGATTTATACCTTCTAATGAAAGAATAATTACTTGTGAAGACTCAGCTGAACTAGATTTTCCACAAGATCATGTTGTTCGACTAGAGACGAAACCACCTTCACTTGAAGGAGATGGGGCCGTAGATATTAGATGTCTTGTAAAACAAACTCTTAGGATGAAACCAGATAGAATTGTTGTTGGAGAATGTCGTGGTGGTGAAACTTTAGATATGCTTCAGGCCATGAATACAGGCCATGATGGTTCTATGACTACTGTCCATTCAAACACTCCAAGAGATTGTATGTCTAGACTTGAAACACTTGTACAGTATTCTGGTGTCCCAATTTCTCCTCGTGCGATTAGAGAGATGATAGCATCTGCTGTTCATATGGTTGTTCAACAATCAAGGCTTGAAGATGGTTCAAGAAAAGTTATGAATATTACTGAAATAGGTGGGATGCAAGGAGATGTTATAACCCTCCAAGATATATTTGCATATAAGCAAGAGGGAATGAGTAAGCAAGGAAAAATTATTGGTAAGTTTATGGCCACTGGATTTATTCCAAAGTTCATTGAGTCTTTGGAGCGAAAAGGCTACAAAGTACCAAGAGGTTTGTTTACCAATGCCTAAGATTTTAATGTTAATATATTTGTTACTGACTTCTGTTAGTGCTTATGCCCAAAAGACAGAAAGCTTTAGCTTCCTAAATGATGTTCTTGGCAAAACAGGTACAGCATTAACCGTTGGACTCATCTTCTTTTTATATACCTATAAAAATTCAATTAAATTATTTGCTTGGATCGAAGATCAAACATTTGGTACTCGAGATTATATATTAACAAAATTTGAACTTTTACACATTGAAGTTGAACCAAATCGAATTACCTACGTTTTGGTATTCTTAAGCTTAGGAGTCTCTATTATCGTGATCGGTATTTGTGCTCTTCTTGGAAAAATTGGCTTAGGATTATTTTTAGGAATAATTTTAAGTATAGTTGGGTGGAAAATACCAAGAACACTTGTGGATATAATGGTGAAAAACAGAATTCAAAAGTATAGCTATCAAATGACAGATGCCCTTCAATTACTATCAAATGGACTTAGAGCGGGACTATCCGTACCACAGTCAATTGGTATGGTTGTAGATGAACTTCCAGCTCCAATAAATCAAGAGTTCAATACAATATTACAACAAACAAAAATTGGAGTTCCATTGGAGGAGGCTTTTGAAAACTTAGTTCAAAGAGTTCCAACTGAAGATAATCAAATGTTTGTTTCTTCTGTTAATATCTTACGAGAGACAGGTGGTAATTTAGCAGAAGTATTTGACACCATTTGTGAAGTTATTAGGGAACGAGTTGCTTTACTTCAAAAAATTGAAACTATGACTGCTCAAGGAAAGTTTCAAGGACTAATCATCGGGTGTATGCCTTTTGGATTATTAGGAGTTTTTTCTGCATCCGATCCTACTCTTCTTGGTAAAATGTTTGGTCATCCTGTTGGAATTATAATGTTTATTGTCGCTTGTGTCTTAGATGGAATCGGTATTTTTTTAATTTTTAAGATAATTAAAGTTAAGATTTAAATCAAATTAACCGATAATCATTATGGTTAAGTAAATCTTCTTTATAAAAAAAGGAAAATAGGATGAAGAGTATTAAATTAATTATATTTTTAACTATTGCTATGGTGATGAATGTTAACGCTGGTGTTAACCTGAAAAACGGAAATTTTTATATTTCCTATACTGATATCGTTGTTCCAGGTGGTGGAAAAAAGTTAGAAATGACTAGAACTTATAACTCTAAGTCTACAAGTGTTGGATGGTTTGGTTTTGGGTGGGGAAACCTATATGAAACAAATTTAGCAACTAGTCCTGATGGGTGTGTTGTTGTTCATGAACATGGAGCTGGTGGTAAGACAAGATTCTGTCCTAAAAGTAAAGTTGATCCAGTTGCAGCTTCTGAAAAAATAATTTCAGCAATGAGGAGCCAAAGTAAATCACCTCTTACTGAAAATGCTGCAAAATTATTAATGAAAAGATTAGTTAAAAATGCAGACCTTCGTCATGCATATGCAAAGAATTTTAATATTTCTACCAAAATTGCTGATGGATCTGAGTTATTCTCAAACCAAAGAGGTATTCAAAGAGTAAAGGTTACAAAGTCTGGTTATTTGAGATTTTCAAATGATGGGAAGAAAGAATATTTTGATAAAAAAGGTAATCTTACAAAAATAAAACTAAAAAATGGTTATACTACTGAATTCAAATATAAAAAGAATAAATTATTTTCTATTAAAGACTCTCAAGCAAAACAAATCTTTTTTAGCTGGTATTCAAATGGATTTATAAAAGAGCTATGGTCTGTTGGTGATAAAAAAGCAACATTTAAATATAAAGGTAAAGATTTAGTTTACTCTAAAGATTTGGCAGGTAATGAATATGAGTTTAATTACGATAGAAGTCATAACTTATCAAAAATTGTTTATAATCCTTCAAGAAAAAAGGGTGTTGCTGAAGATGCTATGAAAATGGATTATGAGCCAAAAACATTTTTTATCTCTAAAATTACAGATAGAAATGGAGATGCTATTTCTTACAAATATGGTTCAGATCCTAAAAAACCAAATGATCACTACTGGACTTCTGTATCAAAGAAAGGATTTAGCGGAGAGCCTGTAACAAATAGGTATGAATATGAAATTAAGACTAAGCCAGATGGTGCAAGGTATACTTATAGAATTTTAACTGAGATTAATAACATTAAGACTGAAACAATTTATTCTGAATGTTGTGGATTGCCACTTAAAATCGCTAGAGGAAAACATGTAACTGCTTTCGATTATAATGATAACGGGCAGTTAGTGAAAAAAACTTCAACAAAGGGTGATTTCGTTTATATTAAGTATGATAAGAAGGTAAACAAAATCTCTGAAGTTAAAAATAACAAGGGATGGACTAAATTTAACTACGATAAGAAAGGTAATTTAGTAAAAGCTTTAAACTCAACGAATCAAGCAGTTTTACTTGTTTATGACAGAAAAGGTAAAATTACTAAAATGGTTGATAATAATGTAAAAACGAAAAAAAGAAGAATTTTGTCATTTCAATATAATGCTTCTGGTAAGCCTGTTGAGATCGCTATGGCAAAGGTTGGAAAAATTAATGTTGTTTATGACAACTATGGTGAAATCAAAAGAGTAGACTCTAAAGCTGGACATAAAATGGCTTTACAAGTAACTCAAGCATTTCAGAATTTATTAACTATAGTTAAGCCTGCTGGCGTTAACTTAAACATGTAATAGGAAGTTTTTATGAAAAAATTATCACTAATAGTATGTATTTTATCTTTATTTAGCTTAACTGCGGCTTTTGCTGAAGGTGATACAGATTCTCCTTCTGGTTCAGATCTTTGTGCTGACGATAGACAGATTGTTGATAAGAGTAGTGATGAAACTAAGATTCAAGAGTCAAAAGGCACTGCTGCAGAAACAAAGTAAAAAAATAAAAAAGATGTTTAATAAGACCTTCTATTTATTAGAAGGTTTTTTTTTGGAGAGAAGATGAAAGTTTTAGCGATTTTAATATTTAGCATGAGTGCGTTTTCTCATTGTGTGATTAATAGAGCTGGTTTGGATATAGGTTCTGGCGCAACAAAATTAAAAATAGCAGAAGTTGATATATGTGAGAATAAAGTCTTAAAATTAATATTAGATAAAGGTTACCCTGTTGAGTACAAGAGTGATCTTAAAAAATCAAAAGATAATAAATTTTCTTCTGAAATTATAGAAAAAGCAGATGTCACATTTAAATCAATCGCTGAAACCCTTATACAATATAAAGTAGCAGAAACTAGGGCCGTTGCTACAAGTGCTTTTAGAACTTCTTCTAATACACAAAAAGTTCTAGAAAAAGCTTATAAGCACGGAATTAAAGTTGAAATTATTACGCAAAAAGAGGAAGCCCTTTTAGGCTATAAAGCAGCAAGACTTTTAAGTAGCTCAAATAACTATATTGTTTGGGACATTGGTGGTGGAAGCATGCAAATGGTTTATAAGTTAAATTCAAAAGAACTAATATATAAAGGTCATTTAGCCTCTGTACCATTTAGAGAGTACATTTTAAAGACTGTTCAAAAGTCTTCAAAGTCTTCTCCTAATCCTCTTTCAAAGAGTGATGTTATCGAATCTGTAAATTATGCTCAAAAATATGCTTTAGAAGACATTTCAAGTGGTTTTAAAAAACTTTACGCTAAAAAAGATGTAGATGTTATTGGAATCGGTGGAGTGCATAGTAAAGCTATTTTGAAGGCCATGGATAGAGAAGACTACTATACACAGGATCAATTAGAAAAATTCCTTAATAAACAAAGAGTTCTTACAGATGAAGAGATTGGCAGTAAATACGCTAGTACATCTATTAGTAATTTAGCTTTAGTTCTTGGATTTATGAAAGCTTTAAAAATTGATAAAGTAATTAGTGGAAATATAAATCTATCTGATGGCTTATTGCTTAATTAATTGTCAGTGTATAAAGTATTGACACTGATAATACTTAAAAACAACAACTTAGCATATATAACTTTTGGCATCTCATGTGCATTATAAATTACAAGAGAACTAAAAGGAGATTATATGAAAACTTTAATTTTAACAGCATTTTTAACTTTAACTATGAACGCA